>JAFGMV010000054.1 GCA_016927315.1 Anaerolineales bacterium
ATGCAAGCTACAGAAAAGATGTTTCCCCATCTTGCTCGATCTATTTGTGTACTAATTCCAGACATTTGGGGCGTGATTGTATACCAGCATGACGTTAGAAAACAGATAATCACGTATGCCAGTGTATATATCCATAAAAAACCGATTACCCATAATCTTTTCCCACCTATTGAGGTAGATCTGGAAGGGGAAAATCCCCAAAGCGAAGTAATTCTATCGGCTTCCAATATTGTCATTCGCGACTATTGCCAAAAAATGGCAGAGCATCTGGCGCCTGAAATCACGGCGGTTATTAACGTGAACAAATCCGCATTGACAGCTGCGTTTATTCCAATGACTGCACAGGGGAATGTAATCGGCATCATTCAAGTTATATACAATACATCTGACAAACTCCAGCAGGAAGACATTGAACTGCTGTCACTGGTTGCAAATACAGCCGCCGTCGAAATACAAAATTCAAGATTACTGGATGAGTCAAGACAACGCGCCGAAAATTTAAACCGTATCAATGCAATGGGACGTGCATTAGCCACAACATTAGATGTGCAAATAATCTACAAAACGGCCTATCAATATGTCAAAGAACTGGTAGAGTGTCAAAAATTTTCCATTTACAGGCTTCAAAATGGAGATCATGAAATTCAAGCCGAATTTATGGTCTGCAACGATCGTGAAATTGATACAGCCAACCTGCCGGTTATCTTCCTTGAACCTGAAATAAAGACACCGGGGTATAAGACAGCAATTACAACAGCCAAACCGGTGATGAGTGAGAACCTGATCAAAGAAAAAGACTTTGGCAAAAACAAAACCGAAGCACTGCTATGTACACCCATTTTCGCTGATGATAAAGTAATTGGGCTTCTGGAAGTGCAATTTGACAATCATGACATAGACAGTAATCACGCGGTTGAGGTCTTCAGCATGATTGCCAACCAGATCGGACTGACACTAAAGAATGCCAGTTTGTTTAAAAAACTAAATCAACGGGTGGATCAACTCATCGCTTTACACTCAATTGATACAGCCATTAAGGCCAGCACTGACTTAAGGATCAGTTTGTCTGTTGTCCTGGAAAAAACGAAACAACTCCTGAAGGTAGACGCTGCAAATATTTTACTGTTGAACCCACTTACCCTGATGCTCGAGTATATCGCTGGGACCGGATTCCACAGCAACCAGATAACCAAAACCAATATGCGGATGGGAGAACATCATCCGGGCCTGGTCGCGCTGCACCGAATGCCAGTATCAATCCCGAATATTTCCAGGGATGAGGACTTCAAATATAGAGAGCTGGTTGCCAAGGAAAAATTCGTCGCATACTATGCCGTTCCATTGATAGCCAAAGGTCAGTTGTTGGCAGTCCTGGAAATATATAATCGCTCACCCCTCGAAATTAATTCGGATTGGGAAACATTCCTGGATGTCATTGCCGGACAGGCAGCGATTGCCATCGATAATGCGCGTCTATTCAATAATCTTGAAAAAGCGAACGTAGATTTGACCCTGGCTTATGATGCAACCATCGAAGGCTGGTCCCAGGCCCTGGAATTACGGGACCATGATACCCAGGGGCACGCAAAACGTGTGACTGAACGTACAATTCAACTTGTTTATGAGTTAAAAATTCCTGACTCAGAAATACAGCATATCCGACGGGGGGCATTACTTCATGATATCGGGAAGATGGGTATCCCCGATCATATTCTCAACAAAAAAGGCGCCTTGAATGAAAATGAATGGGAGCTTATGCGGCAACATCCTACGCTGGCATATAAAATGTTATCTCCTATCAGTTATCTCCGGCCAGCGTTGGATATCCCATATTGCCACCATGAGAAATGGGATGGCAGTGGTTACCCACGCGGTCTAAAAGGCGAAACCATCCCTCTTACGGCCCGGATTTTTTCTATTGTGGATGTATACGATGCACTGACCGAAGACCGTCCATATCGCTCAGCCTGGTCACATAAAAAAACCATTTCCTATATCAAAAGCCAGATCGGGAAACATTTTGATCCCGAAGTAGCCGTAGGGTTTATGAGGCTGGTAAAAAGCGATGGCTGGCTAACAAACTAAACCAGACCAAACCGCCTCGCATGGACGCTTACCAAAATGCTCCGCTCGGATAGAGTAATACGCTCCTTTCATGACAGAATGGTATACTCACCCCGAAAGGATCAATCAATGACGACCGGTACTGCAACTGCCCAGGCGCATCCAAATATTGCATTTATCAAATATTGGGGAAACAAAGATCAGGAACTGCGTATCCCGGTAAACGGGTCGTTATCCATGAACCTGGATGGATTATTTACTCAAACAACAGTAACATTCAACACATTCTTCCCAAAGGACAGCCTGACACTCAATAACAAACCGATCACTGGTGCTGGCTTAGACCGTGTTACTGGGATTCTTGACCTGGTCCGGCAACGGGCCGGAATGAATACCTCCGCCGAAGTCAGGTCTGATAACAATTTTCCAACCGGAACAGGAATCGCATCATCTGCCGCAGCATTTGCAGCACTGGCACTAGCTGCCAGTACAGCAGCTGGCCTGCACCTGGATGAACAACAGCTATCCATTTTGGCCAGGCGCGGTTCAGGCTCAGCCAGCCGCTCCATTCCGGGTGGGTTTGTTGAATGGCAGGCTGGCGCCGACAATGATGATTCGTACGCATTTTCGTTCGCCCCCGCCGAACACTGGAACCTGGCGGATTGTATAGCAGTAATCAGCAGCGAACATAAACCGACCATTTCATCACAGGGACATACACTGGCGTCTACCAGTCCACTGCAGGCGGCCCGTATTGCTGACGCCCCTCGCCGTATTGACATCTGCCGTCAGGCGATCCTGAATTGCGATTTTGAAGCACTTGCGGCCATTGTCGAACTGGACTCTGATATGATGCATGCAGTCATGATGACCTCAACCCCGGCATTATTTTACTGGCGCCCAGCTACGCTGGCTGTCATACAAGCAGTTCGGGACTGGCGTTCCGAAGGCCTGCCTGTCTGCTATACAATTGATGCCGGTCCAAATGTACATGTACTCTGTCCTCAGGAATACGTTGAGACGACTGCAAACCGGCTAAGAACTGTAGATGGCGTCCAGGAAGTTCTCGTTTCAAAAACCGGTGGACCGGCGAAACTGGTCTAACAAAATTCTTAGATCTCCCCACTTTCAAATCGGATATAATCGAAACACCGCAAATTTAACCGTATTCCTGCGGGAAAGGAAATAAAATGACGCTTTTGATATTCCTGCTCGTATTGAGCAGTTTGATTTTTTTACACGAGTTGGGTCATTTCTTGATCTCCCGTTTATTTGGTATAGAGATTGAGGAGTTTGGTTTTGGCATCCCCCCCCGTGCTCTGGGGCTTTGGAGAGGGCAGGGGTATCTGATCCTGGACAACCGCCGTATCGAAATCCCCAAAAACTTCGAACGAGGGTTTGACTGGCTTCGTCTTTTGAATAAGCCAATCACGATTACAGTTGATCAGATGGATGGAAAACACTATCTGCGTACGCTGGAAGGGGTAGAAACACAAGAGGTTGCGACTCCCCGTCATAATAACCACATTCTGGCCGATGAGAATGGGCAGCCAATCGAAGCAAAGCAAACCAAAGAAACACTTATCAAACTTGGGAAAGAAGCTGGTTCTATAAAATGGGAAGGCACTTTGAGAGAAACCCATCCGGGAACACTCTTGAGCCTGAACTGGCTGCTGCTGGGCGGCTTTGTACGTGCTCGAGGAGAAGGTGATCCTACCGTTCCTGGCGGTTTGATGGCAGCCAATCCATGGAAACGCCTGGGGGTCTATATTGCCGGGCCATTTATGAACTTATTAACAGCCATGGTCATTTTCGCCATTATGATCTCAATTGTGGGAACCGCTATCCCACCAGTTCGCATCGACCTGGTTACTCCTTCATCCCCTGCCGAGGAAGCCGGAATACTGGCCAAGGATGTTATTCTGGAGATCAATGGAATCGAAATTGAAAATACCTTCCAGGCCTCGGAAATCATTCGAGAAAACATGGACCAAGCGGTTGATTTACTTCTGGAGCGCAACAATGAGCGAATCCTGATTACTGTTACTCCATTATCAACACGGAATCCGGAAGATGGTGCATTGGGGGTATTGCTCAGATCCGATACACGTGCGGCAACACTGTCAGAAATGATTCGGGGCAGCGTACACACTACAGTTGTCCACTCTGTTACACTCCTTTATATCCCTGTTGGTCTCTTCAAGGGAGTGATTCAGCCGGAAGAAGCGCGGCTTTCGGGGTTCAGAGGCATTTACGATTTAATTGGCTCTGCCGTAGAACGAGATACTGAAACACGCCAACAAATGGCTGCCGCGACAGAAGAGGAAACGCCCGTCCGACCAACCAACTGGACCCTGTATGTGATCGCAATTTTAAGTGTCTCCCTGGGAACACTCAACCTATTACCCATACCGGCCCTGGATGGCGGCCGCATCCTGTTTACTTTACCGGAGATACTATTGCGCCGTCGAATTCCCACCCGGTTTGAAAATGTAGTCAACATGGTCGCGTTCCTTTTGCTGATCACCTTGATGCTTTTCGTGAACCTTATGGATTTCCTTGATCCTGTTGAGATGACACTACCGTAACCAATATTATGCCTGAAAAGAAAATAGCTTTCAAAGACGTGATCGAAACATTAAAAGATGATGGCTGCGTCTTTCCGAAAAAATATCTTTACGAATTCTCTGACATCGAGCCCGCGCAACTCAGGGCCCTGAAGGAAGCCTGGCCAGACATCCGTCTGACCCAAAAGCTGTCGATCCTGAAAAGCTTGGAAGAACTGGCAGACCAGGATACCTTATTATCATTTGAGGTACTGGGAAAGAATTTACTGGACGATCCCAATTCCAAAGTTCGACGCCAGGCCCTGAGGTTGTTATTTGAATGCGAGGATGTCAAACTTATACCTACCTGTATTGACCTGATGCTGGACGATGAAGATGCTGAAACTCGCGCTGAGGCGGCTACCCTGCTTGGGTCTTTTGTCAAAAAGGGTGAACTCGAAGAAATTCCGACGGAATACCTGCACAAGATTGAAGAAGCATTATTAAAGGTGCTGAACCTCGATCATGAAGACCCCACCACCCGCCGGCGTGCACTGGAATCATTGGGATACTCTTCACGCCCGGAAGTCCCTGCTCAACTGAGATCTGCTTATAACCGTCAAGATCCTGATTGGATTGCAAGTGCTCTGTTTGCGATGGGACGGTCCTGCGATAACACCTGGCAGGAAAACATTATCCGAATGATCATCAACGAAAACAACCGGGTACGTGCGGCGGCAGTCCAGGCTGCCGGAGAACTCGGTTTGAAAGCCGCCCGCTCTCTGCTGCTGCGTATGATGGATGAAGAAGATGACGATCTGGTCTACGCCGCCTTGATCTGGTCGCTCTCACAAATAGGTGGAGAAGATGTTCGCACTTATCTTGAGAACCTGTTCGACCAGGCAGACACCGATGAACAGGCAGCTTACATCGAAGAGGCGCTCGATAACCTGGCATTTACCGAAGACATGGATAGCTTTGACCTTCTGGCTTATGATGCAGATGAAGATGAGGATCTGGACGATTAGTTATTTCCTGTAAAAACCAGTGGTACTTCTTCTGAAGACCGGTTCCCGGTCACACAATTGAGTAAAGCTTGTTAGCCAGTCCGGAAACCAGCCTGAAACGATCAAGCTGCCTATATCTGGCATTGACCAACGCTCCCGTGAGACCTACAAGATACCCTGCCAATCGGTACATCAGCCATTGCGACAAGCATCAACTTCAGGATAGAATTCAGACTACCCAAACCAAGCGTGTTTATCAGCAACCTTTTCTTCCTGCTGACCTGACCATGCTGATCGTTTTACCGGGGAGGTAAAATGCGCCGCCTGCCAACATTAATCATTCTGCTGACGATAGCTCTCGGCTTGAGCCAACCGGTCCAGGCACAGGCTGGCGTCACTGTTAATACCATCGGGGTCTCATATTTTTTCGGAGAACAGATCACCTTTCAGATCAGCATCGAGTCCAGCATCCCGGTAACCTCTGTTCAGGTTTTTTTTCGGGACGAGTTTCAACAAAACACTCGCAACTTCCCAATGGTTCTCAGCCCGGAGGGGAATGCAACGTACACGTTCGATGCCAGTGAGCGCGTGATCAGACCGTTTGCCCAAATCCCTTTCTGGTTCCAGGTTGAACTGGAAAATAATGAGAGTTTTACCAGCGAGCGGTACAGCTTTCGCTATACCGATAATCGTTTTGAATGGAAAGAGAAAAAAGAAGGCTTATTGAGTATTTACTGGTATACGGGTGATGAAGCGTTTGGCCAAGCACTACTGGACACTGCCCGAACCAGTCTAAGTACCATCCTGGAGCTTGTTCCCATCACACTGGAAGAACCGGTAGATATATATGTATACCCGTCCACAGTCGAACTGCAAGGGGCCTTATACCTTGGCGGCGTGGAATGGGCGGCCGGACATGCTGACCCGGACTTAGGCGTCGTTTTGGCCTCAATTGAACCAGGACCGGAACAAAGTCTTGTCATTGAGAAAAATATCCCTCATGAACTGGCCCATATCCTGCTTTACCAGTTTACCGGCCCCGGGTATGATAACTTACCTGTCTGGCTGCGCGAGGGAATTGCCACCCAGGCTGAACTTTACCCAAACCCAGATTTTGAGTACCATCTCAAAAAGGCTGCCAAAGACAGGACACTGCTGCCAATCAGTGACCTCTGTGAGAGTTTCCCAACGGATAACCCAAGTGCCTACCTGGCCTACGCAGAATCGTATTCCTTCGTCGGCTTTATAAAGAATAACTATGGCCAATCCGGTCTACATGCCATGATTGCAGCATATTCCGATGGGATGGATTGCCAGCAAGGGGCCCAGAAAGCACTGGGGGTTTCATTGACGCAGTTAAACAACCAATGGCTGAGGACCAATCTGAATAGCAGTCCGGCTTCCATCGCTATGATTTCCCTCCAAGAGTTTATTCCGTATATAATACTTCTGAGCATTATCCTGGCAGTACCTGTTTGGGGATCGGTAAATGCTTTGTTACAGAGGAGAATTAAGAATGGGTGAGGAAAAATCAATTTCCCAAGCAGCCCCGGCCCGTCTGCATGTTATTGTAAGCGGTCGTGTTCAGGGGGTGGGATTTCGGGCTTATGTAACTCAATCAGCCAGTTATTTGGGATTGAGGGGTTGGGTAAGAAATGTCGGCTATGATCAGGTTGAAACCATGGCGGAAGGACCACGTGCGACATTGGAAAAATTCCTGGAAATTGTTAGAACAGGTCCACGAATGTCACACGTTGAAGATACGAAAGTAGAATGGTGGGATGCCAGTGGGGAATTCACGCACTTTATAGTAAACAGCAGTCGCTAGTGAACCACTTTCGGGAGGGAGAGATTGATTGCCCCGATTGTTTCAACATCCCTGGATACCAACCTTGCTATGGATGATCCTGAGTGTAGTTGATCTTGCTGCCGCCATGCTGTACTCTGGAGTTTACCAACAGACGCCAGCATATCGACTACGAGGACGGAATTGAATTTAACCCAGCCTTTGAAAAGGATGCTGCCAGACTGCACTGGTTCAGCCCGAGGCGCCTGCTTTCAGTATGAAGTGCTGCGATCTTCTTTACCACAATTATTTGAGTGGGTCTCCGGGTTTATCTTGCTGACTTTAATGATAACCGAGATCAAGGGAGTGGGCTGTGGCTGAAGTATCAGTCCCTGGCCGGGTGGGCCTGCTCCTGCGGGATAAGTTTTAGTTGGTATGAGGAGACCCGCTCGCAGTGTGGTTCCTGGCTGCAATCCTACGGCAGCGACCCGGCCAGGGAATAAGCCCCGCTGGCCAGCCTCACTTGGGTGAGATCGCGAATATTCAGGGATAGCCAGAAAACTCCCCGGGGGACATTACCATCTTTCTTCAGGGAATTTTGCAGCAGGCAAAAGTATGTTCTGCCAGGGAACCAGTTTTTTTTCACAAAGCAAGGTTAAATACCGAACCCCAGGCCGCGCTCCTTCAATGAAATATACCTGCTCTGCCCGATAACCAGGTGGTCGAGCACTTCCACATCCAGTAGTTTACCAGCCTGGACAATTGCCCTGGTCACGGCAACATCATCAGGGCTGGGTGTGGGATCCCCGCTAGGATGGTTATGAACCACAATCAGGGCAGCCGCATTTCTTCTTATGGCATCCTTGAACACTTCCCCCACCCGCACCTGTGAAGAATTGACCGAGCCATGGTAGACCTCAATGATATCCAATACATGGTTGCGCGTATCAAGTAAAAGCACGCGTAAGTGCTCCTGTTCCAGGACAGCCATCTCGTACTGCACCAAGGCTGCCGCGTCAGCCGGGCTGTTAATGCTGGGACGTTCTTCCGGCGATTCGAGCGTCAGCCTACGTCCCAGTTCGATGGCGGCCTTGATCTGGGCGGCCTTAGCTGCGCCCAGACCATGCTGGGCACAGACCTCCTTGAAATCAGCCCGATGCAGGCCGGTCAACCCACAGAAGGTTTGCAACAGGCGCTGCCCAACCTGAACGGCATTCTCGCCGCGAACACCAACGCGCAGCAGGATCGCCAACAGTTCAGCGTTGGTCAAGGCCTGGGGTCCCAGAGCTGCCAGGCGCTCACGCGGGCGTTCTGTTTCGGTCAGATCAGTGATACGGTAAACTGTTTTGGTGGAAATCGTCACAGGGTTTACCCTCCTTGGTTTCCCTAATTGTACCCGAGATTTGTCTATATATCATCGGTACACATAAACCAGATCCCATTTACATACTGAACACACAACTACCTGCCAGGAGAAGCAGGCGACTGGTCAAGCCAGGATCATCCTCGAATCAAGCGACCAAGTCTGCCGTTAGGGTAATCGCATTTGGATTATTTACAGTCAAAAACAAGAGTGAACTGTCATTGCGAAGGCATTAGCCCGAAGCGATGACATCTTTATGATGGGTAATTTTTTCTAATGCGATTGCTCCGGCACCTGCCGCTTGACATTCCCCCCTGCCTCAGATACAATCTCAGCATTCAAAAAGGGCCTGTAGCGCAGTTGGGAGCGCGCCTCAATCGCACTGAGGAGGTCAGGGGTTCGAATCCCCTCAGGTCCACTTGTACCGAAACCGGGGTTTGGGCGCCGGTTGACGGATTGTACGTTTAAGTGTAAAATCACGTCCGCTCGATTTACGGGCCCATGGCGCAGTTGGGAGCGCGCCTCAATGGCATTGAGGAGGTCGAGGGTTCGAATCCCTCTGGGTCCACACAATGTGGGTGGGTCTGGTACCCACCCCCCAAAAAAATATAAAGCCAAGGCAGGAGTAGTAAGTCATCCTGGCAGCGAGATGGGAAAGAGAGGTGGAAGCCCATCACGGCGTAACAGGGAACGCCAACCCAAAGACCGAACTCGCCTGCCGGCCCCTGTGGCCAGCTGTGCCGGTGAAACAAATAGCCGGCGCCGGGAGCGCCCGTTACTGCGAGTCGAGAGGTGCAGGAACCTGCACAATCCGGGTGGTACCGCGGAGATAGTCTTCGTCCCAGAGTGGATGAAGGCTTTTTTTATGTTATCAAGAACCGAGAAAAGACTGTTATGCACCCAAGGAAAATAAGGACCATTACCAGTTACATAACCTCCCTGTGCGTGCGCCCCCTTTCTACAATATCCATCAGGTGTTGATACCCTGTTATGTATACCGACGAATCTACTTACCAAAGAGGCAATAATGGCTGATTACAATCACACCAAGATCGAAAAGAAATGGCAAGATAAATGGGATCAAGACCAACTGTACCGTTCCCTGATCGATGAGAGCAAGCCCAAACACTATGCATTGACCATGCTGCCGTATCCAAGTGGAGACCTGCACAACGGGCACTGGTATGCTATGGCCCCATCCGATGCACATGCCCGCTATATGCGCATGAAAGGGTATAACGTGCTCTTCCCGATCGGCTTTGATGCCTTTGGCCTGCCAGCAGAAAATGCTGCTATAAAACGCGGCGTCCATCCCAAAAAATGGACCTACAAGAACATTGAGAACATGCGCAGGCAGCTGCGCAGTATGGGCGCCATGTTCGATTGGGAACGCGAAGTGGTTTCCTGCGACCCCGAATATTACCATTGGACCGAATGGTTTTTTATCCAGCTCTTCAAACACGGGCTGGCCTATCGCAAGATGTCTCCTGTAGATTTCTGCCCGAATTGCAACACCACCCTGGCCCGCGAACAGGTCTGGGGAGAAGACCGTCATTGTGAACGCTGTAATACCCCGGTCATCAAGAAAGACCTGGATCAGTGGTTTTTTAGAACCACCAGGTACGCGGATGAGCTGCTGGATTTCTCACCCATAGACTGGCCTGAGAGAGTACAAACCCTTCAGACCAATTGGATCGGACGTTCGGAAGGCGCTTCGGTCATCTTCAAGACCGTCCCCTCCGGGGATGATGAACAGGGCGATCCGATCGAGATATTCACTACCCGCCCAGACACGCTCTGGGGCGCAACGTTCATGGTCTTGTCGCCCGAGCATCCACTAGTAGACAAACTGACCCCGGACGATAAAAAAGATGAGGTCGAGGCATACAAACAGGAAGCCGCCCGCCAGTCGGATATCGAACGCGAAGCGACAGATAAGGAGAAAACCGGCGTCTTCACCGGCGGGTTTGCCATCAATCCGGTCAACGGAGAAAAAATCCCGATCTGGATCGCAGATTATGTCCTGATGACTTATGGAACCGGCGCCATCATGGCCGTCCCTGCACATGACGAACGCGACTTCGAGTTCGCACGCAAGTTCGGACTGCCGATCATCCCGGTCATCCAGCCGGAAGGAGAGCCTGATCTGGACGGCAGCAGCATGGAAATCGCGTACATCGGCGGCGGGAAGATGATCAATTCTGCCCAGTTCAACGGTACACTGGTAAACGAAGAAAAGGGCCGCAAAAATCCGGGCCTGTCGGCTGTGGTCGACTGGCTGGAAGCAGAAGGCCTGGGCAAAGAAGCCGTAACCTACAAGCTGCGCGACTGGTTAATCAGCCGCCAGCGTTATTGGGGCTCACCGATCCCGATGATCAACTGCAAAAAATGCGGTTGGAACCCGATCCCGGAAGACCAGCTGCCGGTGCTGCTGCCCGACGACATCGAATGGAAACCAACCGGTGAAAGCCCACTCAAGCTGCACCCGACCTGGGCCAAGACCACTTGCCCGAAATGCGGCGGAGAGGCGACCCGCGAAACCGATACGATGGACACTTTCATGTGCTCCTCCTGGTATCCACTGCGCTACCTGAGCCCAGGTTATGACCAGGGGCCGTTTGACGAGAATGAATACAACTACTGGATGCCGGTTGATACCTATACCGGCGGCATCGAACACGCCACCATGCACCTGATCTATGTGCGCTTCTTCCATAAAGCGCTGCGTGACATGGGCATCGTCAAAGGTCCGGAACCCATGATTCAGCTGCGCAACCAGGGTATGGTCCTGGGCGAAGACCGGGAAAAGATGTCGAAGAGCCGCGGCAATGTAGTCGCTCCGGATGAACTGGTCAGGACTTATGGCGCCGACACATTGCGGGCTTACCTGATGTTCTTTGCCCGCTGGGACCAGGGCGGGCCCTGGGACAGCCAGGGCATCGAAGGCACGGTCCGCTGGGTGCGCCGTGTCTGGAGCCTGTTTACAGACCAATCGGCCCCGGCCAGCGCCGACGCAGAGACCCTGAAATCGCTGCGCCGCAAGCTGCACCAGACCCTGGAATCGGTCACCCGGGATATCGAACAGTTTCAGTTCAACACAATCATTTCCTCACTGATGGAACTGCTGAACGAAATGTACCGGGCCCGTGAAGCAGGCGCTGCCGGTACAGACGAATGGAATGAAACCCTGGAAATCTACCTGAAGATGATGGCCCCCGTTTGCCCGCATATCGCTGAAGAGCTGTGGGCGCTGAACGGCAAACCCTATTCGATACACACCCAGCGCTGGCCGGAAGCAGACAAGGCCGCCACAATGGTGGACGAAATCACCCTGGCCGTGCAGGTCAATGGAAAAGTGCGAGACCACGTTACCGTTCCGGCCAGCGCCAGTGATGATGAGATCAAAAGCGCCGTCCTGGCCGCCGAAGGGGTTCAGAAAAACCTGGCCGGCAAAGAACCCAAGAAGGTGATCATCATCAAGGGGAAACTGGTCAGTGTGGTGGTTTAAACAGCAGAAAATAGAGGATTAAAGAGTAGTCCCCCGGGGGTTTTGAAAACCTCCGAGGGATTTTCCTTATTTGACAACCACTTTGTTGTTGTAAAAAATGAGCTCCAGGTCATGACTGGCGCTCAGTCTGAATGAGCCCGTAAACGACTGGCCGCCGACCCAGGCCACATACCAATACAAGGCGGCCGGCACCTTGACGCTCATCCTGCCGCCGACCGGGTATTCATTGATAACTTTGACCCCGTCACTGGTCGTCCCCTGAAGGGAGACATACACACTTGCGCCAGATTTATTGGTCAGTTTTACCCTTCCATAGGGCGTTCCGCTTGGGACCGTTCCCCAGGAGAGTGCGCTGGGGGGTTCCGTTGCAGTCGGTACTGCTGTTGGGTAATAGGGCACTGGTGTGTAATAAACAGGCGCCGTGGAAGCATAGCCAGGCAAATAGATGACCTGCCCTACATACAGCAAATTGATATCCAGAATATACTGATTGGCCAGCCACAGATCATAAACACTGACACCATACCAGCTGGCAATTTGAGAGAACGTTTCTCCATACTGGACCCTATGCGTACCGGAAGTCGAAGTATAGGGGGCGGTATAGGCACAACAGTCATTGTAACCCGGCATCACCAACACCTGTCCGGCATACAGATAGTAACCCAATCCGGGATTGGCAGCATAGATTGCCGACACGGTGGTACCGCAGGTATAGGCGATGCTGCTCAGCGTATCGCCCCACTGGACCGTGTAAGTGCTGCCACAGTACCCTCCTGCGTGTGCGCTGGAAGGCGTCCCTAACATTGTAAGAAGCAGGGAAACAAGTATGAAGACACAAATGAGATTCTTCCCGGACACAGCACACCTCCTCAGGCAGCCTAATGAAACCTTCAGCTTTATAATATGTCAAAATAAAATAAAAAACAACTACCGAAGGATCATTTTCTGGTTCTCTTTTCCAAATTCGGCAGTAACGCATTTCTTAAGGAAAAAATAAGCCCAGAAAAGCGACTGCTGGCAGTTCTCCCATTCCCAATAAGAAAAATTTGTGGAATAATCGGGGAGTTCAAGTACAGGATGAGTACAGGATACCAAAAGGAAATCAATACCAGGAAGGGAAAAAATAGAATGGCAAAAGTAAAGCTGAACCCGGTTCTTGAGCAAGTTCGCGGACAATTGGGAGACGCTGTTTTCAGGCGTTCCCACAATGGCGAGATCACCCTGATGCGCAAGCCGGATATGTCAAACGTGGTCTGGAGTGAGAAGCAGACTGCACACCGGCAAAGATTCCGGCAGGCAGTGGCCTATGCAAAAAAAGCTATGGCTGATCCCCAACTCAGCGAAGAGTACCGCCAGGCTGCCGAGCAGGCAGGTAAACGACCTTTCGACCTGGCTGTTTCGGATTTCTTCAAAAACCAGCCGGGGCTGAAGTGATGACCGCGGGGAGAAAACCTTACAGTGATGGTAATGAAACCGTCAGAAAAAAACTTGAATTTGTGGATACAATAGGTTAGGGTAAGATTACGGATGAATGTTAAAACGCTTCACAAGGTTTTATATATTGAAGACGATGCTGAAACGCGCAAGTTGGTCGGCCGTGTGCTTGCGGGTCAATACGTCGTACTGGAGGCCAAAGACCCAATTATCGGGATCGAACTGGCTGAGGAGACAGAGCCGGATATCGTCCTGCTGGATGTCAACCTGCCCAATATGAGCGGCCTGGATGTAGCCTCCCGCCTGAGAACAATCCTCTCGGCTGATACGCCGATCATTGCCCTGACTGCAGACTACTCACCCGGCCTGCGGGAAAAAGCCCTGGCAGCCGGCTTCTCTGGCTTGCTAACGAAACCGATCGATATCGACCGCATTCACGACCAACTCAGGGATTTCCTGAACGGCCACCGTGAAGAACTGCCCGATGCCGAAAAGCACCTGCGTGAATACCAGGTCGAACTTGTCGAACGCATGGAGAGCCGCGTACGCGAGTTGAGCGACGCCCTGTACCGCAACAACCACCTGCGTGAGATGCTCGTTCGCCGGCAGCACCTGCTCGAAGCCGGTGCGCGTGTCAGCCATGAGATCACCTCGATCCTGGATCTGGATGAACTGCTCAACCGGGCAGTGGATATCATCTGCACAGAATACAAATTTTATTATTCCGGTATTTTCCTGCTGAATGACGGCAATACCCGCCTGGAGCTGCATGCCGGCCACGGGAAACCAGGGGCGCAACTTTTGAAAGATCAATTCTCTCTGCCGGTCGATAAAAATTCAATGAGCGGCTTGGCAGTCATCCAAAAGAAACCCCAACTTGCCCTGGAAGTAGAGGGCCGGCCCAGTCATTTCAAGAATCCCCTGCTCCCAGACACCCGTTCAGAGATGGTCCTGCCGCTGCTCTTCAAGGGAAACGCGTTGGGCGCCCTGACTGTGCAGAGTGCGGACCTGAATGCGTTTACTGAAGAGGACGGCACTGCCTTACAGTCCCTGGCTGACCAGATCGCCAACGCCATTCAAAATGCACGTCTGATCGGCCAACTCGACCACGCCAACCAGGAACTCCTCCGCAGCAAAACATTCGAAGCCATCGCTTCTGCAACCGGGGAGGCTATCCACTGGGTGGGGAATAAAGCCGCACCCGTCCCGGGTTCCATCCAGCGTGTCCGCGAAGACCTGCTGAATATGATTGCAGCTTTCAATTATATTATCAGCGTAAAGAGTACAGAGAAAGCACCGAATCCGCTCAACGACATGGCAGCAAAAATATTCGAAGAAGCACAGAATGAGAAAATCGATCTCATTGCAAAGGCAAAAGCCCTGATAAAAATGCCCGAGAACCGCCGAAACGCCCTGGTCAGCCTGGAATCGATGCTCGAAGACCTGCAAATCGCTGAAAACAGCACCCGAACAATCCTGGACATCAAAGAAGACCTGATTGGTCCGGCCCGGAAACGCAACCCGCTGCCCTTCAGCCTGACTGATGAAGTTGCCCGCATCGCCCTCGATATGGCCCTTCCCAAGGGCGTCATCGAAGCCGAATGGACCGAGGGACTGCCTAAAGTAAATGGCGACCCGCGCCAGATCGACCAGGTTTTCAACAACCTGATCAAGAATGCCTGGGAAGCCATGGCCGGCCAAAAAAACCCGCGCATCAAGGTCAGCATCAAGAAAGATCCCGACCCGAAATACCTGCTGGCCTGTGTGCGTGATAATGGACCGGGTATCCCGGCAGAGATACAGGAAAAAATCTGGGTCTCCTTCTTTACCACCAAAGGTAATCGCGGCGGCACCGGGCTGGGACTCTCGGCCTGCATGGAGATTATCAACCAGAACAACGGCAAGATCTGGCTGGAAAGTGCACCGGGTAAGGGCGCGGCTTTTTATGTACAGCTGCCGATCGCAAAATAATTTTTACGGAGGAAGACCCGAATGACAACAATCCTGCTCGTCGATGACGAAAAACTGGTACTAAGAAGCCTGGAAAAGACCCTGCTGCGGGCAGGGTACGACGTGCTTACCGCCAATGATTGCCAGAGTGGGCTGGAAACTTTCAAGGATAATACAGAAAGCGTAGACCTGGCCATCTTCGACCTGAACATGCCCGGGTTTGATGGACTGCCCAAGCCTGGCGCCGGCCTAGACCTGCTCGACAGGGTAGTTGAGACCAAACCCGGCATTCCTACCGTGATCCTGACGGCTTACGATGAGGTTGCTAAAGCCAAAGAAGCTGTTAATCTCGGAGCGCGCGCCTATTTCGTCAAAGGTCGAGAACAAGGCCTGGTTGAATTGATCGAGGATATTCTAAAAAAATAAGGTAATGCAGCTATGCTGGAGTGCAAACCTGAGGCTGACTGCTCACAGCCTGAAGCCTGCATACCGGGAAAATTACCTCTACCAATCATGGACAGTGAGAAAGGACTTCGTATATGAAAGCACATCAAGCTACAGGCGTTGATCGGTATGCAGCCCTCATAGATACCTCTGCGCGTGTTTCACGCAGCATCGCATCCATTCTCGACCTGGAACTGCTCCTGAACCGAACCGTTGACCTGATCTGTGACGAGTTCGGTTTTTATTATTCTGGTGTTTTCCTGGTAGATGAGGTTGGTGATTACGCAGTCCTGACAACCGGACATGGTGAAGCGGGTAAGGCCATGCTCGACGAAGGTCACAAACTGCATATCGGCGGCAATTCCATGATTGGCGCTGCGATTGCGAATAAATCTGGCTGCATCGCCCTGGATGTTGGCAAAGAAGCAGTTCACTTCAAAAACCCCCACCTGCCGCAGACCCGCTCTGAAATGGCCCTGCCCCTGATCGTTGCAGACGAAGTCATCGGCGCCCTGACTGTCCAGAGTGAAAAAGAAGCGGCATTCAAAGACGAAGATATCATCGTCCTGCAGACCATGGCTGACCAACTGGCAGTCGCCATCAAGAATGCCCGCCTGAACAATGAAAATCGTTCCCTGCTTGAGCAGACCAAACGCCGTGCCGTCCTGTTGAACACCGCCAATCGCGTTGGCAAGGAGGTCACATCCGAACTCGACCTGGACCGTCTGCTGCCGAAAATGGTTGATACCATCGTGGATGCGTATGGTTTTTACTATGCCGGTATTTTCCTGGTTGACGAAAGTGGTATCTGGGCAGAACTGAAAGCCGGTTATGGAGAGGCTGGAAAAACCATGCTAGACCGGGGGCATAAACTGCAAGTCGGCGGCGATTCGATGATCGGGACCTGCATCCACCAAAACAAGGCCCGGATTGCCCTGGATGTAGGGGAAGAACGGGTGCACTTTAAAAACCCCTGCCTGCCGGGCACACGCTCTGAAATGGCGCTGCCCCTACCCTTCGGTGAAAAGGTTCTGGGAGCCGTGACCGTGCAAAGCGAAAAAGAAGCGGCCTTTTCTGAAGATGACATTACATCCCTGCAAACCATGGCAGACCTGCTGGCGGTAGCGATCAATAATGCTTATACGCTCAATGCGTTGAAAGAGGCGCATGAAGAACTACTGCGCACAAAGATTTACGAAGCCCTCACGGTGGCCACAACCGAAGCCATCCACTGGATCGGGAATAAAGCCCTGCCGATCAGCATGACCGTTGATCGCATGAAACTGGACCTGACAGATGACATACCAAAAGCAGAATCGCTGAGAGAAGACCTTGAACTTATTGTCGAAAGCGCAGATATGATCATGCAGGTCAAAGAACAGCTGATAGGCCAGGCCCGGGAACAGAGGCCCCGGCCTACCCTGCTGGGTGATGTGATCCATGCTGCCGCAAGACATCGCGGGGTAAATAATATCCACATTGATGTCTCGTCAGAATCTGCCTATGTACTGGCAGACAGCACACAGCTGGCCAGAGCATTTGGCAACTTGCTGCAAAATTCAGCTGAGGCCAACGCCAAAACGATCAGCATCAAGGCCAGGCCAGCCGGCAAGAATAATATGGTACGCATTATCATTCATGATGATGGCGCCGGCATGACTGAGGAAGTCCTTGATACCGCCTGGACACCTTTCTACACAACAAAAGCGGGCCATAACGGGCTGGGGTTACCGGCGGCCCTGCATGTAATTTCGCAGCTTATGGGACAGATAAAAATCGACAGCCGGTCAGGAAAAGGGACAACCATTGAGATTTTACTGCCCCAGGCATTCCCGACCCGTGGTGCAGTGGGCGCCTCTCCCGTAATTTCACTAGTTGACGATGATGATATATGGGCAAATTTTTTCACCGGGGCTGTAAAGACAGCCAGGCGGGCTTCCAAGCCGGATATTAACGCCGACCTGATATTGATTGACGAATTTTATTCAGGGTTTGAGGCTGCCATCGAGGCCATCCATCAATCCGGTGTGTCCAGAAAAACGATCGTCATTACCGCAGCTCTGGATGTAGACAGGATGACCAATCTACTGCGCTCCGGTATTGATGTGCGCCTGAAACCTTACAGTGAGACAGAGATTCTGTCCTTGTGGAAGGAATAGCGGATTTCCCTGCAAGAGATATGAATTTACATCCCGCCTGTTCTTCATAGCGACAGTTCAGTGAACAAGTTACTTCCCCCTGCAGTGGGGGGAAGTATTTATAATTTAGATACTCAGTTACGGGCTGGCAAAGTCAACCGTAAAATACCCACCGTATTCACTATCGGAACAATATACATACCCGATCCCTACTTCAGTGACTTTGCGATCCAGTATGGCTTCACGGTGAGGCTGGTCGTTCATCCACCAATTGAAAGCCTCGGCAGCCGTACCCCCGGCAAAGATATTCTCGACCACATAAGAGGCTGAATAGCCCTGGGCTGCGATCCGGGATGAAACTGAAGACCCATCCGTACCGGTATGACTGAGAAAATTGTTGCAAGCCATATCAATCGCATGTGCCTGGGCGGCATCTTCCAGTTGAGCATTCACCGTTAACGTTGGCAACCCATTGCTGGTACGGGCGCTGTTGATCAGGTTCAGGATTTCCCTGAGATAGGCATTGTTCTCAGAATAATCACATGAGACAACCGGGGTTATCGTTCCAGCTGACGGCGTCTGTGTTCCATCAACGGCTTCGGCTTCACCCACAAGGATCTTGACATAGATTAAATCGACAACGCCGATTTTGATCACCTGTTCCTGCGAGTTATAAAGCTTGAAATTACCGGTATAAACGCCGTCCTTGTCAGGGGCAACCATGTCGACTGAAATCTCGATCTCTTCGCCAGGAGCCGTACTGCTCAATGGAACTGATGATGGGCTTCCCATCTGATCCCCACTGAAGAAAACCAGACTGTACTCATCCGTCCAGGCGCAGTTGCCGTCATTGCGTACCTTCCAGGTTTTAACAAATGCATCCCCTGGGTCAAGCCTGGTGTTATCGGGCATGGTTACATCCTCAACAAAGACAGCCCTATCCTGGCAGCCGCCGCGAGGCGTGGGAGCGGCGGTACTGATGGTCTCCGAGTCAGGGTCGCTCGTTGGGGCAGCAGGCCAGGGAGTTTTGGTGGGTGGAAGCTGCGGCAGCGCCGGCATATTGGTTGGGACTGGTGTTGGAGCAGAATACTCACAAGCGCCTAAGAAAAAGGATACCCCCACAAACAGGATCAGAACTCTTCGAAACATGAGACCTCCTGGGATTTTCATCCCCCTGTTATATCATGATCTCAAATACAGGAGAACGCCAAAAAAACGAGCCAGACTGTTTTACAACTATCCAGCACTGGTCAATATTTATGGTACAGCAAAAACGACTACATAATAACCGTAATCATTGAAATAAGTATACGCTACGCCGATTTCAGTAAATTTCGTGCTCAGCAGGTTCTCATTATGCCATCCATCACCCTGATCGGTCGCCCACCAGGCCACAACATTTACCCCGGAAAGCGGTGGGGAACTGCTGTAGAGATTCTCTGTCACAGATGAAGCCACGTACCCGGCTGCAGCCACCCGCGCAGCAGGCGTAGAGCCATTCGATCCGTTATGGAAAAAGAGCTGGTTGCAGGCCATATCAGCGCTGTGCGCCCTGGCCGCCTGCGTCAACAGTGGATTCACACTGTAACCTGGGAGGCCATTCCGGCTGCGATATGTATTGATGGCTCTGATAACATCTGTCACCTTGACCTGATCCTCGAGATAGGCACAGGCTGCCCCGCTGTCCCTTCCGGAAGAGGCTGGCGCTGCAGTGACCTCTCCTTCTGACGCTGTTTCCACCTGGTCGCCGCCCGAAACAACGGTAATGATGGTCCACAGATATTGCCCGTCATCAATGGGAATGATTTCTCCAGACGGATCTTGAAGTTCAAAGCTGTTGGAATAATTGCCAACACTGGAAGGTGCGGTCATCTCAAGTGTGATATCTACCGTTGTGTCCGATTCAACAACTTCCAATGGGATTGAATCAGGGGTCCCCATTTGCTCTCCGGAAACAAACACGAGGGAGTACCCGGAATCCCAGTGACAGGCGCCTGTGTTTTTGACACGCCAGGTTTTGGTAAACGGGGCTCCTGCTTCGATCACCGAATTATCGGGGATCGTCACATCAGCGACAAAAGAGGCCAGGCTGGTACAACCCGGAAGATTGGTTGGAACAGGTGTATCGGGCTGGCTGATAGTGATTACGACAGTGGAAACGGGTTGTTCGGTTGGGTTCGATTTAGATTGAAATGAACGCGTACAAGCAGAAGTCAGCAGAAAGAACAAAATCAAAAGGGAAAATACTTTTCTCTTCATCACCGGTTCCCTTTCTCGAACCCAAAAAGGCTGCCAAAACATTACTATTATAACAAACGCAATCTCTTTAGATGGACGCGCGCGGGTTTGAGCAACAAACCGGGTGCACTAAAAATCTGTAGAATCACAAGATATGAACGTCCCGAAGGGTTTCTATCAAACCCTCTACCGGGCAGATCAACCTTCGGGATGCTGCGCTGTGGATGCCAGCACTGTAATAAAATCTCCAACATTTTAGTGCACCCGGTTTGAGCAGCAGAGAAGACATTCCGGCGTCCTTCCAAGTGTATTCCCTTTCCAAATTCGAATAAAGGCGCATCTTGCTCTTGATTTATGACAATACACCGGTGACCGGCTGGCAACTCGGACAGTTGGCGAGCAGCATTCCCGAACAAACCCACCCTTGACGAGAATAACTCGAGGTCGGTATAATAGTCAGGTTGGATGGTAAAACTTGACTACTTTCGGCGAGCGCTTGAGATAAAAGTTCTCAGAGCGCTTGCCTTTGTTTGTCTCATGTACAAACTGAGTTAGTCAAAAAACTCGATTGGCACACGAGGAGAGACGCTGTGGAAACAAAGGGGCTTACTGCACTTCGTATTAGTTTAGCATCGCCGGAGACAATCTTGAGCTGGTCTTATGGCGAAGTATTGAAACCAGAAACGATCAACTATCGCCGTTTACGACCAGAAAAAGACGGACTATTCTGTGAGGCCATTTTCGGTCCAACCCGAGACTGGCAGTGTTACTGCGGTAAATACAAAAACCCCAGATATAAAGGCATTACCTGTGACAAGTGCGGCGTTGAGGTAACCCGCGCTTCGGTTCGCCGCGAGCGCATGGGGCACATTTCGTTGGCATCACCCGTTGCTCATATCTGGTATACGCGGCGAATTCCATCCTATCTGGGACAACTGCTTGATATCTCGCGGCGCAACCTGGACCGTGTACTTTATTTTGCACAGTACATTGTTACCTACGTTGATGAAGAAGCCCGTCAAAAAGCCCTGAAACGCCTGGAAGATGAGATCAGCGTTTCTGAACGCGAACAGGCTGCCGACATTAACACCAAGATTGTTGAATTAAAGAAAAGCCGTGATGATGCCCTGTCTGAGATCAAAAAACAAAAAGCTGCTTTAGAGCAGGAATACGATGAAAGAATAGCGGCCCAATTGGATCCGGTCATTAAAGAAGGGCAGAAACTTGAGAAAACCCTTCAGGATCAAATGGGCAAGGTTGTTAAAAAGGATATCGTATTTGGCATTACCAATGACCTGGTTGTCCAGGCAAACGAAACGGTAACCAATGATCACCTCGGCCAGGTCCAGCGCATTGTCAAGCTAAACCTGGAAAAACTGGAGAACGAACTTAAAGATCAAAAACTGCGCGACCTTGACGAAGTACAGACTGAAATGGAGCGTATCAAGGCCCAGGCAGATGAAGAGATGGAATTACTGCGGAGCCAACTGGAAGATCAATCCTCGGTCGCAAAAAGCCAGAACATGCGACTGCGCGATGAAATCTTGGAACTGCGTCCTTTCACCTTCCTGAGTGAAGTACGATACCGTGAACTGAAGTCCCGTTGGGGTCAGGTATTCCGCGCCGATATGGGTGCAGAAGCTTTCTTTGATATCCTGCGCCGCCTGGATCTGGACCGCCTGTCTGAAGAACTCTGGCGCGATGTACGCACTTCCAAATCGAAACAGAAACGTAAAAAAGCCACCACCCGTCTGAAAGTTGTTGAAGCTTTTCGACGATCACAAAACCGTCCCGAGTGGATGATCATGACCATCCTGCCTGTCATTCCCCCCGACTTGCGCCCGATGGTCCAACTCGATGGTGGGCGTTTTGCCACATCAGACCTGAACGACCTTTATCGTCGTGTCATCAACCGCAATAACCGTTTGAAACGGCTGCTTGAACTGGGCGCACCGGATGTCATCATCCGGAATGAAAAGCGTATGCTGCAAGAATCGGTTGACAGCCTGATCGATAACAGCCAACGCGGCAAGGCGCTTTCACGCCGTGGACGTCGAGAACTGAAATCCCTGAGTGACATGCTCAAGGGTAAGAAAGGTCGCTTCCGCCGCAACCTGCTGGGGAAGCGGGTTGACTATTCCGGACGCTCTGTGATCGTGGTTGGGCCGCAGCTTAAACTATATCAATGTGGTTTACCCAAGACCATGGCTCTTGAACTGTACCGGCCTTTCGTGATCTCCCGCCTGGTCCTGCATAACTATGCAGCCAATGTGAAAGGCGCTCGCCGCCTGATCGAACGCAACCGTCCTGAGGTTTGGGAAGTACTCGAAGAAGTGATAACTGAACGCCCGGTACTGCTGAACCGTGCGCCGACCCTTCACCGTCTCGGTATCCAAGCCTTTGAACCGATCATTATCGAAGGTTCTGCTATCCAGCTTCACCCGCTGGTATGTACCGCCTTCAACGCAGACTTCGACGGTGATCAGATGGCCGTTCATGTGCCGCTTTCACAACGAGCCGTTCAGGAAGCCCGAGAACTCATGCTGGCGTCTAAGAACCTGCTTAAACCGGCAGACGGTGAACCGATCATCTCGCCTTCCAAAGACATGGTATTAGGCATTTACTACCTGACCATGGACCACAAGGACGCCCATCCGGGTGATGGCCGCGTGTTCGCCGACTTCGATGAAGTTGAACTGGCCTACAATCTGGAACAGGTCGACATTCATACCGAGATAAGACTCAGAACCCAGACCTGGTACGACGATGAAGGTCACCGCCTGTTGGAACCACGTACTGTACTTCTGGAGACAACCGTTGGCCGTGTAATCATGAATCGTATCTTGCCGGCTGAAATCCAGTATGTCAATGAACCATTGGACAAAGGCGGGGTCAAAGATCTGATTGCCGATGTTTATGAAATCTGTGGGCAGGAAACCACAACTACCATTGCGGACAGCATCAAAGACCTGGGCTTCCAGTTTGCAATGCGCTCAGGCACTACCCTGGCTGTGGCCGATATCTCAATCCCGGCGGCCAAGAAAGACATTATTGACCAATCTCTGAAGGATGTTGAACTGGTCCAGCGTGATTTCCGCCGTGGTCTGTTGACTGAACAGGAACAGAACGAACGCATCATCGAGATCTGGCAGCAAACCACTGATGACGTAGCTAAATCCGTGCGCAGTAACATGGATCCCAACGGAAACCTGGCCACCATGGCGCTTTCAGGCGCTACCAAAGGCGGTTTTGGCCCGATCTCGCAGCTGGCCGGTATGCGCGGCCTGATGGCAGACCCATCCGGTCGTATCATCCCCCTGCCAATCCGTTCCAACTTCCGTGAAGGGCTGACCGCCCTGGAATATTTCATTTCCACCCACGGCGCCCGCAAAGGTCTGGCAGACACAGCGCTTCGTACCGCGGATGCCGGTTACCTGACCCGACGCCTGGTTGATATCGCCCAGGACATCATCATAAATGAACACAACTGCGGCACCACGGACGGCATATTTATCCGTAAAGCAGATGATGTCGCCGGACAATCGATGCCCAGCCGCATGTTTGGACGCTTACTGGCGGAAAAGGTCATCGACCCGAAAACAGGAGAAATCCTGGGTGAGTATGATGACATAATTGACCACGAACTGGGACGCAAAATCGCCGCGGCCGGAATAGAGGAAGTGAAAGTTCGCTCGGCCATGACCTGTGAACTGCAACACGGAATCTGCGCCAAATGTTACGGCATTGACCTGGGGCGCGGTGAAATGGTAGCGCTGGGTTCTGCAGTCGGGACCGTTGCCGCCCAATCGATTGGAGAACCCGGTACCCAGCTGACCCTGCGTACCTTCCACACTGGTGGTGTTGCTGCCGGCGGTGACATTACTACCGGTCTGCCCCGTGTAGAAGAGCTGTTCGAAGCCCGCAAACAACCGAAAGGAGAAGCGGTCGTTGCAGAAATCAACGGAACTGTCCGCATTATTCAATCAGACCGGGTCTCAGACCTGCGGGAAATCCGCATCGAGCACAGCGAAATGGTTGAAGACACCTATTCGATCCCGGAAGACTGGAAGATCGAAGTAAAGACTGAGAACGAAATCAATGCCGGGGACGTCCTGGCCAGTAAGGATGATGCCACCATCACAACGCAGCATGGAGGCAAGGTCCGGGTTGAGAAGAAGAATTCCAATGTGATCGTCGCGTACGAACAGCGCGAAGAAGCAACCTACGACATCCCGACCACCGCTCGCTTACTGATCAAGGATGGTGAAAAGGTAGAAGCCGGGCAGCCCCTGACTGAAGGTTCCCTGAATCCGCACCGCATCCTGCGCATCCAGGGCCGCGAAGCCTGCCAGATGTACCTGATGAGTGAAATCCAGAAAGTCTACCGCTCTCAGGGTCAAAACATTCATGATAAGCACTTTGAGGTCATCATTCGGAAAATGCTCTCAAAGGTACAGATTACACGACCGGGTGATACAAACTTCCTGCCTGGGGATGCCGTAGATCGCCAGGAAATCCGGCGACTGAATGAGCGGCTGCTGGCTGAAGGCAAACAATCGGCCCGCTTTGGCGAGATCCTGTTGGGTGTTACCAAAGCATCACTCAGCACCGACTCTTTCCTGTCTGCGGCTTCATTCCAGCATACGATCAAGGTGCTGGCTGGAGCAGCCATTGCTGCCAAGTCTGATCCGCTCTTTGGCCTGAAAGAGAACGTTATTATCGGTAAATTGATTCCGGCCGGAACCGGCTTTAAACCAGGCCATTTTCAGGAAACTGAAGCCGAAATTAAAGCTTCAGAATGGCACGATGGAGAAGATGAAGAGGAGACTGTGGCTGACATCGATGGTGAAGCAGAAAACACCGATGACATTGAAGAAACACCAACCGCAGCAGACTGATAAATACGCCATCCAAAAGAAAAGGGTTCCGGTTTGATCCGGAACCCTTTTCTTTTTGTTCTGTGGCTAGAAGTTCACGTTAAGCTGAAAAAACTTTTCGGGTTTCAACCTGTACATCAGGTGAAACGAGCTTCACATAAGAGATAATATCATCCAAATGCTTCTCGATCAAACGAGATTCAATACCGGCAGGTCCGTATACAGTAAACAGGCTGCTTTGCGTCTCAGACCGGATACGAGTACGTTTATCGGGGCCATAAATAATACTGGAGAGGATGCCCTGTTCATCAGAAATGATCATATCATTCGGTTGCAGCTGCTGGTCTTGGCCATTGAACAGGGTATAGACTTCTTCACCAGTGGCAACATCCATTGCAACCGGTCCCTGCACCAGATCCAGATCGTGACCTGAAGTCAGCAACTGGTTATCCAATTCTGCCATGAACATGGCTTCAACCAAGGCAGCGACACTTGGAATGGGTTTATTCTTAAAAACGATCGATTCTAACTGCAGTTGAATGTGATACGTCTTTTTAAACTTCTTATAATACCGGGCATAGACATCCAACACAGGCAGGGTTTTGAGCCGGGGGCGATCGAAATCCACAAAGCGCAAACGCAATTCATTCTCAAGCTGAGACTTGCGTTCTTCGAGCTGCTTGTGCCTGGAAGGATTTGAAACCTGCCGCACAGCAAGAATCCCGATAGCAGCTCCTGGATATGCTTTTTTGAAAGTGTCTGTCAACTGATACATCGTTTCTCCTACGCTGGTACTGATTGCGATTGTTTTTGAGCAGACCCCAGGGTCAATACACCCCAGAAAGCCAATAAGTTAAACATCAGGCTGGCAAACACCAGATAAACCAACATCGGTGCACCCAATCTTACAATTGCCACCCCCATCAGCCAGGGGAGCATCATCCCCCCAATGCTGTCTCCCAACAGAACAATACCACTGGTGCGTGCGGTAAGCCGGGTAACCTTACCAACAAGAGTGAACCCCATTGGCCAGACCGGAGCCATAAAAAACCCCAGGGCAATAGACATAATCCAGACAGTGTACTCTGAAGTGGGCAACACCATGACCAATCCTAAAACAACCAGGCAGGCAAACAGGGAAGCCAGTATGATTCGCCTGGGTTGAACCTTAACTGCTACGGGTATCGAGATCAACCGCCCAACGGTGAAGGATGCCCAAAAGGCCGAGGTTAATAAGGTGGCCTGAACAGGATTTGCCAGGTCAAGCGTTCGGGCATAGGTAAAAATCCAGTTTCCGAAGGCAATTTCTGCACCAACATAGAAAAATAAATATAAAGCTGCCACCACCGCCAGGGGGTAATTGACCCCTATCTTGAGATTACTTTCAGCCTTGTCCCCATCGCCCTGGACCGGATCAGGGCTGTTGGGTATCAGCAACATGTACAAAGCAGCCAGGAAAGCAAAACCTGCAATAAAACAGTAAGCCCAGCGATAGCTGCCAGGAACATCCACATACCATGAATACAGCCAGGGTGATAATAAAGCTCCTACCCCAAAACAGAAGTGCAAAGCATTCATGAATGGGCCCGACCTGTCCTTATGAGTCCAGACCAACAGGCTGTTATTGCCATTATTGATCGTGCCTTCAAAAAATCCCTTAATAAAGAAAATCA
>JAFGMV010000055.1 GCA_016927315.1 Anaerolineales bacterium
ATTATTTAATCAAGAATTCGACATCTGCAGGCATACCTGGCTTCAATCTGCCCTGAGAATCGGTTACTTTCAATTCAATCGCATAGACTGTTGTCTGGCGCTCTTCCTTGGTCTGGACGTTGCGCGGAGTGTACTCGGCCTGGTCGGCGATGCGGGTGACAACTGCTTCAAAGGTTTCACCCGGGAAGGAGTCCACCGTGAGCATGGCTGCGTCTCCTAATCCAATCTGTCCATAGCGATCTTCAGCAATGTAAACTGTGACTGTCAGGTCATCAGTCTTTCCAAGTGTCATGGCTGTCATCCCCGGCTGGAGGATTTCACCTCGTTCAATGCTGTGGGTCAATACCACGCCGTCAATCGGGGCAGTGACCGTGAGTTTTGCGATCTGGGTGTCTATTAAATCCAACTGCGCCTGCGCCTGATCGACAGCTTTATGGGCCTGGTCCGCGGCTGATTGGGCCTGTTTCAGGATTCCTTCTGCGGCTGCGACACTTGAGGATTGTTCTCCCAGTTGCAGCTCACGCATGAAATCAAGTGCAGAGTAATAACGTTCCTGTGCTACTGAAACCTTTGCGCGTTTCTGCAGGACCATTTCCGCATTGTCGGTGGATAAGATATCGTTGTATGCTTTTTGGGCAGCTTCCAGTTCCTGTCGAGCCTGATCATACAGGGTTTGGCTCGCGTTGGAGAGATACGCATCGCCAGAACATCCATATAACTGGTTTGTCAGGCGGGCATTCTGAACAAAATACCCTGCGTTGGTTCCGCAGTGGGTCAGGTTGTAAAAGCCTGATGGAATATCTTCTGTAACAGAGTTCTTTGCGCGTTGGTTGACTTCCTTTGAAATGATATATTCCAGGCGGGCATTTAGCAGACGCTGTTCTGCTTCAATAAAATCTGCGGCTTCAAGCGATTCGTTGATCTCGGCCAGGTCTGTCTGGGAATTTTCAAGGTCCACTTTGGCAAGATCGGCCTTGGTCTGCGCTGCCTCAATTAACTCTGTGCGGGTGAAGTACCATCCGGGTTGATCGAACTGATATGGGTCTTGTGTGAACCAATCCCGTAAGCGAGTATTTTTGTCCTGTTCCAGGGCAGCCTGCAGGACCATCTGATACTGTGAGTCAGCGGTTGCCAGTGCATTGTCAGCGATCTGGGCTCCGGCAGCAGCCAGTTCGAACTGCGCTGCGGCCACAGATCGCTGAGATGCCAGCAGGCTGTCATCCAGCTTTAGCAGCACGGTATCTGCTTTTACCAGGTCGCCTTCATCAGCCGTGACGTCAAGTACCAGACCGCCCGTTTCAGATGAGACGGAGATCTCAGTGGTTTCGATCAGGCCTGATGCCTTCAGGACGTTATGGTTCCTTCTTAAGGCGCCGCAGCCGGTGGCTGTCAGGCTAACGGCCAGCAGAAGCACAATAGAGAAGCTTTTTGTATAGGGTTTCATAGCAGCCTCCAATGCGAGTTGTAAAAGGTTAGTTTTTCATACATGCAATAAAGACATCTTCTAATGAAGGATCAATAATTGAGAGCTGACCAGGATCAATCCCGGCATTTTTCAGGCTTTCCCGGATGGTCTTTTCGTGTGATTTGATTTCCGGGGCAACCACGTGGACCAGGGAGCCGTAAAGTTCGATTTCATCAACCGGGAGTTTCCCGGATTCCCGGGCATCGCGCAGCACTTTGACCGCCTGAACGGCGTTCGACGGGGCGATTTCAAGCACCTGGCCGCGCATAACCTCAGACTTGATCTGGGCAGGGGAACCCTGGGCAATGATGTTCCCATGCTGGATAAATGCAAGACGGTGACAGTGTTCGGCCTCATCCATATAGTGGGTGGTGACGAATACGGTAACTGTGTGTTTCTTGTCAGCATTCATCACTGGGGTCGAGACCAGGTGGTAGAGCAGGTCCCAGAAAGCACGTCGCGAGATGGGGTCTACACCGGATGTGGGCTCATCCAGGAATAGTATTTCAGGGCGGTGTAGGATGGCGGCACTGAGCGCCAGTCGCTGGCGCCATCCTCCGGATAGGTCTCGGGTCTTGTTTTTTCCCCGGCCTTCAAGACCGGCCATCACCAGGGCTTCTTCGATACGTTCCTCGAGTAGGGTGTTGCGGAGTCCATAGGCAGCTCCATAAAAGTGAAGATTCTGCATTACGGTCAGGTCGTTGTATAGACTGAAGCGTTGGGACATATAGCCAATGCGCGGCCGCATCCTGGCTGCGTTGCCATCGACGCGTATACCGAGCACCTCGACTGAACCGGAAGATGGTTTCAGTAGTCCCAGGGTCATACGTATGGTTGTGGTCTTGCCTGAGCCGTTTGGTCCCAGGAATCCAAAGATCTCGCCGGTCTTGACTGTGAATCCTACCTGATTGACGGCGGTGAAGTTTCCAAAACGTTTGGTCAGTTGATTGGCAGTGATTGCCGGTGGTCGTTTATCCATACGATTGCCTTTATTAATCCAGGGCCCGGCGTACAAAAGCCCACGAGAATCCGCCGATGATGATACCCAGACCGGCCAGGGCGGTCACATGCGGCCAGAGCACTTCCATGCCGGCGCCTTTGAGCAGGATGCCGCGCAGGATGCTCAACCAGTGGAATGCCGGTACAAAGTTGGCAAACCACTGGATAGCCTGGGGCATTCCTTCGACCGGGGCGGCATAACCGGTGAACATGAAGTCGCCCATACCGATCAGCATAACCAGCAGGAAAGCTTGGTGTTGGGTGCGTGATATGACCGAGATAACCATGCCCTTGCTCAGTTCGACCATCAGATAGCCAAAGGCCAACAGTATCAATAACAGCAGCGAACCCCTGATCGGGACACTGAAGGCAAAATGCACCATGGTCAGCATCAAGATGAAGTCTGCAAAACCGACGATCACGACCGGGATGGACTTGCCAATGATGATTTCCAGTGAAGAAAAGGGCATCACCAGCAGTTGTTCAAGCGTACCCAGTTCTCGCTCACGGGAGAATGAGATGGCTGCGAATAGCAGGACTGTAAATTCGAGCATCAGCCCCAATTCTGCCGGGGTGGTATAGAGCGCCTCGCTCAAGGATTCGTTAAACCAGACCACCATGCTGGGGACGAATCCCGAGAATTCTTCCGGGCTGAGGTTTAACCGTTCGATCACGATCTGCTCACCCAGATCACGGGTGACCCCTTCAATAGCCCGCAGAGCTGCTGTGGCCGGGATGCTTTCTGCGCCATTTAGTAGGATGAAAAGGGTTGGCCGCCCGTTGGCGGAGGTCAGTTCTGCGTCGTATTCCGGAGGAATGATGACGGCCGCATTGATCTCTCCCCGGTCAAGCGCCAATTCAATGTTTTCCATCTCATCGACATATTGGGGAGCATCGAATGTGCCGGTGTTCTCGATTGCGACCACCAGCGAGCGGCTGGCCTTACTCCTGTCGTGATCAAGCACCATGAAGGGCAGATTATTGATCGGCCGGGAGGTTGCCCAACCGACCATCAGCAATTCTGTTGCTCCGCCGATCAGCATGAAAGCCGGCATCCACCAGTCGCTGCGCAGATGGATAAATTCTTTAATGACAATGGACCAGATTCGTCGGATCATCTTTACAGGGTGTCTTTTCGAGATAGGAAACAAGTGTAGAAGGGGGTCATTTTTTCTCTTTGCAGGTTCACTGGCGGTTCAGTTCTGTTATCATCCAAGCTTCTTCTTGAAGAACAGCGCTGCCAGACCAGTGAACATGAATCCCAATATGATCAACATAAGTGCATAAGGCCACAACACTTCCATTCCAATCCCGGGAAGGAAGATGCCGCGGGTGATGATGGCATAGTGCGTCCCCGGCAGGAACAGGGCCTCCATACGGGCTTCTTCGGGCATCGATGCCAGCGGAAAGAAAATACCGGTCAGAAAGAACCCCGGGAAGAAAATCACCAGGAAAGAGAGCGCCAGAGCGGCAGCCTGGGTACGCATAAAGACGCCCACCACAATGCCCATGCTCAGCACAGCAAACATGAACAGGGCTGAGAGACCGAAGAAGAGCAGGAAGCTGCCATTGAAGGATATCCTGAACCAGGCGATTGCCAGCAGGGGAATTATGACAACGTTCAGCAGGCCAACGAAGATATAAGGGAGCATTTTCCCCAGCAGCAGTTCAGCTCGTCCAATAGGGGTGGCCATCAACTGTTCCAGGGTACCGTGCTCGCGTTCGTAGGCCAATGCCAGGGCAACCGAAAGCGCCGGCAGGCCCAGCACCATCGAGATCAGTCCGGGGATGATATCGTTGCGTGGTTTCAGGTCGGGGTTGTACCAGGTGCGAACCCGCAGGTCAAGAGGCTGCAGCGATTCGAGGTGCATGCCCATGGCCTGCATCTGCCCGGTCAGGGCCTGGTTGATGAATTCCTCTGCCCGGTTGGAGATGTGCTCGACCGCAAAACTACCGCTTTCCGGTTCGGTTCCGTCAATGATGATCTGCACGGGCATACCTTTGAACGCCTGCATCTGGCGGGTGAAATCCGGGCTGATGAGGACCGCGGCTTTGATCTCCCCGTGCATCAGCATCGATTCGATCTCATCCATGGTAGAAGCATAGGCATACAGTTCCAGATCTTCCCCGGCGGTGACCTGCTGGATTAGCGCCCGCGAGACCGGACTGCGATCCAGATCCAGTACTGCAATGGGGACATGATGCAGGTCCACGGTCAGAGAGTACGAAAACAGCAGTAGAAGCAGCAGTGGGGTGAACAGCACCAGGATCAAGGTGCTTCGGTCCCGGATAATGTGATGAATTTCTTTGCGGGTAACAGCCCAAATACGGCGGCCATTCATCTCAGGCCTCCAGTTTCCGGATCAATGAGATAAAAGCTTCTTCCATCCGTGCGGGCGCCAGCCGCAGGCCCCGGAAGGCGATCTTTTCTTTTTTCAGCGCTCGTTCGATTTCTGGCAGACGCTTCCGGCCGGAATCAACCAGCAAGTGCAGGCTTTCACCGTAGGTCTGTATTTCCTGGACTCCCTTCAGGGTAGAAAGCAGTGCCAGGGCTGCTTTCCAGTTTTCAGGCTGGACTTCGACCATTTGTCCTTCGATGTTGCTGCGGATCTGATTGGGGGTGCCAGTAATGATCATCTTCCCCGCGTACATCAGGCCGACCTGCGAGCAGCGATCGGCCTCATCCATGTAGGGGGTGCTGACAATGATGGTGGCGCCCTGCAGGTGCAGGTCCGTCAGGATGTTCCAGAACTCACGTCGAGAGACCGGATCGACGCCTGTGGTCGGTTCGTCCAGCAGAAGGATTTCAGGTTGGTGGATCAAGGTGCAGGCCAGGGCCAGCTTTTTCTGCATACCGCCCGAGAGGTAGGCTGCGCGCCGGTCAGTGAATTCTGTCAGCCCGGCAAACGCCAGCAGGCGCTGCATGCGTTCGGCCAGAATGGTGTGATCGACGCTGAAGAGTTCGGCGAAGAACTGCAGGTTTTCCAGTACCGACAGTTCACCGTACATACTGAACTGCTGTGCCATGTAACCAACGTGGGGTTTGATGGCTTCGGCTTTGGCGCCCAGGTCCAGCCCAGCAATGGTGGCTGATCCTTTGCTCAGGTTAAGCAGCCCAGCCAGCAGGCGCAGCGTGGTAGTCTTACCGGCGCCGTCCGGGCCAACCAGCCCAAAAAGTTCGCCCGGTTGGATGTTCAGGTTGAGCTTGTCGACCACCCGGGTCTGTTTAAAATCACGGCACAGATCCTGGGTCATGATGATGGATTCTGAAGTCTTATTCATGGGTGTTTCGCTTCCAGGCTTCTGCAAAGAGCGGAGAATTTTCGAAGAAGGTCCGGCGTATCGCTTGTGGTACCCGATTGATCGGGCCGGAAAGGTTGTAGCAGCGGTTGCACTGCGCGCCCTGCAGGGTCCAGTCTCAGGCAAAACCGGCTGCGGTGGTGATGGCCAGCAGCCGTCACTGTCTATTGACGACAAAGAAAGGTACATACCACTGGAACAATATAGCGACTTACCCCAGCCAGGCGGCCTTCTCTAAACGGGTAAGCGGCTGGGGATCGAAGGCTGGGATTTTGGGCAGGCCGGCGTTGGCATGGCGATTCAGCATGAAGCCGTCTTCCATATAATGGGGGTAGTGCCGGCACAGGATCAGGGTCTCAAAATAAACAAAGAAGACCACTGCCAGGACTAACCAAATCACTGGTCCGGTCCAGTGTTCCCCGATCACCATACCTGTGATGAGATGGATTCCATGACTGAAGAACAGGGCCCAGAAGTCCAGCAATTTGGGACCAGTGTGGACGCACAGCAATTTGCCCTGGATCTCACATCCCTGGCAGGTAGTTTTCCTGCAGGTTTTGGAAGCCATCCTGGTGTGCCCTGTAATGCTTGTTTATTTCTTGGCTTGGCGGATGATCCACAGGACCAGCAGCGCACCCAGGGCCGGTTCTGTAGCTGTACCCAGGTTGCGCAGGTTATCGCTGAATCCCATCGCCGGGATGAGGAACCAATCTACCAACCCCAGAATGACCGCAGATAGGACGGCGGCAATATAGTCGCCGCGTACACCGATGGGGCGGTTTTTCTTCCATACCAGGCCCGCGGCCCAGCCTATGAGTAGACCGACAAGAACCATTACGAATACCAGGATGGCGATTTCAAAAAATATATTTACTTTCATCGTTCACTCCTTTCCTAAGACAGCGAATTCGATCAGGCTTTTATGCCTTCCAGAAAATAATTGATACCCGTGCGGATATGCTTTTCTGGATCAATCAGTTGTTTGTCGTACACCCATAACAGCAGGGTGCCTTCGAAGATGGCGCCGGTGGCAATCGCAATGTCGTGAGCGTTCCCGTGCTTGAACTCACCGTTGTCGATTCCCTGCTGGATGATGGGGGTTAGCAGTTCCAGGTAGCCACTCAGGTATGTTTTGAAGGTTTTCTGGACGGTCTTGTTGCGAAAGACCAGTCCCAGGAATTCATATGCTACCGGGATCAAGTTCAGCCAGAGCTTCAGGTCGGTGACAATTTTTTCGGTAAAGGACAGTAAGCGTTCTGTGGCTGATCCTTCCTGGCTGAGCGACCCTCGCAACTTTTCGAACTCGCGTTGAAAAAGGCGATCCAGAATGGCCATGATCAGGTCGTCCTTGCTCTTGAAATACAGGTACAGGGTGCCTTTACTCAGGCCGGAGGCTTCAACGATATCGTCCATGCGAGCTTCATCCAGACCTTTTTGGGAGAATACTTTGGTGGCTGCATCGAGAATTTGTTTGGTACGTTCTTCGCTCATATCTGGGCGAGGGGACATAAATAGGAGTTCTCCTTTATATGTAAAACTGACTGGTCAGTCATATATAGGGTACGACAAGTTCTTTCCCCTGTCAAGGGGATGCCGGTCTTTATCCAGATCCCTTTTCAAGAAAGAAATGATATCCCATCGGATCTTCATGGGTATTATGAATCGTCGTATCGCCCTTCGACTGCTGTCTTGGGGGGCGGCAGCGAGGGTACAGGTATGGATCTTTTGCATTTGACGGACAATGGTGTGTCTGACAGGGGCCCGCAGGGTCGCGTGGGTGATAAAAAGCCTCCGCTTGCTGGGAGGCTTTTGCGATTGATCGATAAACCTATCTGGGAGGCTTCAGGGATAGTAACAGACTGCCATACCCTTCGAATCGGTCTTGCAGGCCTTGCTCCTGCAGGCGCAGTATTCCCCATACGCGCCGTCACAGCCGGTCGTCGGATCGGGCGCCTCACCGCAGCTGGATGTCTCCACGCAGTAGCAGTAGTTCTTCGACTCCTTCCAGATTCCCCTGGCGGCCAGGCATTCGCCCTGGTTCAGTTCCGCATTGCATGCGCTATATTTGTCGCTGCTGCTTTTTTCCTTTGCATATGGGATGGAGGCCATCGACTTGTAATAAATGGGGGCCTCACACTGGTTGACATACAGGGAGAGTGGTATGGCTGCCTGTGAGTACTCGGCCGGCAGCGAGATCGAACAGTACAGGCGCTCTTCATAACCCGGTATGAATTCACACTCGCTGCTTTCATACTCCCCGATCCTCAGGCGGTATTCCCAGGTATCGTGGGGGTCGATGGTTTCGATTTCTTGCCCCGGCACGCCGCCCGGCATCTTGAAGTACAGCTGCAGCGGGTTCCATTTCCATTCCAGGAAGGTGACTTTTATTTCCATCTCCGTGAAATAGGCGCAGCGCCCTTTCATTTCGACTTTCCGGGTTGTTTCGGAACCGGAGGCTGTGTCCATATCGGTGGAAGCCAGACTGTCCCCGCAGTATGGATCCTGGTAGACCGTGATGGAAGAGACGCGACCACTTACCGGCACGTCGGTATCGGGGAAATTCCCAAGAGAGGAGAACTCTGCCTGGGAATTGTTGAGACAGACCGAGCCGCCTGTCTGCCCGGTCTCTTCCCACAGTTTCACCGACCAGCCGTCGGGGATGCGGATCGAGGCGGCCTGGTTATCGAAGGCGCCGTGAGCGTAATCCAGGGCTCCCTCACCTTCGTGCAGACGGTAGCCGGAGTCACCGGTCTGGTTAGTGCATTCGAACTCCGGGTTCCAGTACAGGATTACCGCACCCACTTCCGGGCAGACGGTATTATTCCCATCCTGTACCGGTCTGCCTGGATCGTCAACCGCGGCAGTTGCCTGGGATTTGGTGGGGGCAACTTCTGCAGCCTGATTGGAAAACGGTTTGATCATTAGCAGGCTTGCCAGGGCAATCAATCCGCACAGGGCGATTGCTCCCAACACCCCGGTGTGTGTACCGGACAGGCCGGACTTCCCGCGTGACAGCCGCTGCCCGCATTTCTCGCAAAAGTGGGCCCGCGGCTGGTTGTCATGCTGGCAGGCCGGGCAGGTGTTTTTCAGTGATTTCCCACAGGCAGAGCAGAAAAGCGCATCGGGGTTATTCTCGTGTCCGCAGTGTACACATTGCATGCAGGTCTCCTTTGGTTATTCCAGGGTCTATTTTACCTGAATTGCGGTAATGAAAAAGGAACCAGAATGGACCAGTCGGTCGCTGCCGGGCAGTCTCCCGGTGCAGGGCTGCAAGACTTCTGGTAGTCCCTCCTCCGGAGGCAGTCCGGTTCAAGCTTAGTCACCGGCTATTCGTCCTGGTAGGGTTGATATTAATGAGATGGCCGTACCAATCAATATAACAATGATTAGAGCAAGGTTGGCAAAGAATGAAAGATAACCCCCGATTTTCTTCCATCGGGGGTTATTGTGAATTACTGGAAACCACCAGGTCGTCTGTGCGATCTTTTAAACCCTTAGGCAGCCGCGGAACCCCCTGGCAGCATAGTATGATTCTGCACCGTTGTGATATACAAAGACAGTGTTGTAGCGGCGATCACAAAAGAGGGCGCCACCAAGTTTTCTGATATCGGAAGGTGTTTTCACCCAGCTTGAAGTCTTCATATCGAAATTGCCAAGTTCTTGCAGCTCTCGATATTGTTCTTCGGTTAAAATCTCGATCCCCATGGCAGCGGCCATATCCATAGCGTTATTTTCCGGTTTTTGTTTTTTCCTGGCTTCCAGCGCTTGGCGGTCGTAACAAAGACTTCTGCGGCCGTTGGGACTTTCCGCTGAGCAATCAAAAAAAATGTAGTCACCCGTTTTCTTGTCATACCCAACAACGTCCGGTTTACCACCGGTTCTTTCCATTTCATTGAGTGACCACAGTTTCTCTGTATCAGCATCCAGCTTTGCTTGTACTTCAGCCCAACCAAGACCTTCATGGCGGTTCATGTTTTTCTCAAAACGGGCTTTCAATGCGCCGAGTAGTTCTTGGCGTTGTTGTGGTGACAGCTCTTTTTTATCGTTATTCATAGCATTCATGCTTTAATAATATCTTTACGGATTAGGTGTGTCAAGTGGATCATTGCGGTAGTGTTTGTCCCAATGATGGACGGAGCAAAGAATCGCTGTCTGGTCCATAAAACCTGAGATTCTGCATCGCCAATGCTGATCACATCGTCCCGGTGTCCTTCAGGAGTTGCCCGCCTGGTTCGCTTTGAGCGCACAGCAATGTTCGCTCGTAAAGGAAAAACACAGACCATATCATGAATGATCTGTGCATATTGTCCCGGCTTCCGGCTGCATCCGCGTTCTAAGCAGGCAAACACAATTCACGGCGGGACGCCAATCACTGTTAACAGAAACGCTAATGGGCTGCAGCTGCGGCCGGTATGCTTAGCAAGCCGGGCGCTCCGCTTGACCCGCTGAGGTTTGATGGTTCATTTCTCCTGGCGCACAGCACCAGACCCAGACCAGGTCAGCTACCAATATAGGGTGCTTGTATGGCTGATTGATCGATTTTCAGCCTTATGATGATCGATTGGACCAGGCAGTTTTTGGAGATTGGTATGAGGCCTCAAAGTTTATGACTTTGCGAGCCCAAAGGGTGAAGCAGACTCCTTGCCTCAATTTTTACCCTGCTGAAAAGCAGCGTCCCGAAGGTTGTAAACCTTCGGGACGCTTTCTATCAGGAGCTAAAGCTTACTGCCAGGGGTCCCCATCCCCATTGGTATCGCGCGCCGGCAGGGGGAAGTCGCCGGCGGCGTAGTAGCCGCCCTGGGTGATGGCCGGCTCGCGCACGTACCAGGTGCTGTTGGAAGGCCGCACCACGGCGTAATCCGTGTCGCCGTCGCCGTCATAGTCGCCCGGGACCGGGATGTCAGTAGAGGCGCCCCACCATGTGGCGGTATAAGAAGCGCCGTCGCGCACGTACCAGTAGCCGTTGGAGGGCCGCCAGAAGGCAAAGTCACAGGCGCCGTCGCCGTCGTAGTCCCCGGGCAGGGGGATATCGCTGGAGGTTCCCCACCAGGTAGCGGACTGCCCCAGCACGTACCAGTAGCCGTTGGAGGGGCGGAAGACCGCGATGTCGTCATCGCCGTCGCCGTCGTAGTCGCAGGG
>JAFGMV010000056.1 GCA_016927315.1 Anaerolineales bacterium
AACCGCGGATTTACAGTTGCAGAGATTTCTTTCAAGGAACAGGACAATCTTTTCGAACTGCGGACCGTGCTTGAAATTTATGCCATCGATAAGGCTGTAGATCTAATATCTGATGAAGACCTTGCCCGGATGCGGGAAATCTTGCCATTTACTGATTCACCGGACGGCAAGCTCTCTGAAAAGACAATTAGAGAGAATAATTACGAATTCCACATGATCCCCATTCGCGCCATCAATAATTCGCATCTGACCCGTATTGTGAAAAACCTCTGGGATCTGCTCTGGATTTATCAGCTCCGCAGTGAAGACAAAGAAACTGAAAAAAACGCCTCAATCAAAGTCCTTGCAGAACACACCAAAATCCTTGAATCCCTGGAAAATAGAGATAAAGATAGTGCGCGCAAAGCAGTTGCCAATCATTTAGATCGTTTGAAAGCAGAGTTCAATGAACATAAAAAAATACGATAGACCTTACCAGGAAAACTTCTCATTTAATTCGCAGGCCGTTTTCGGTCATATCCATTATCTCTCAAAAGAGATCGGGCCGCGCCTGATTGGGACCAACAACTGCAAAAGGGCCGGAGAATACATCACAAATTTTTTTGCGCAGTTGGGTTTGGATGTCACAGAACAGGTTTTTAAAACCGAAACTATTGAAAGGATCGATCATGCGTTGGAGATACTGGACCCGCCCCTCGGCGTGATCCCCAGCGTGCCGTTCCTTTTCACACCCGATACATCCGACGATGGGCTGATTGGTGAAATCCTTTTCGTTGAAGAAGGAGAGGAAACCTTTTTGGGTCCGGAGATCAAAGGAAAAATTGTGTTATGGTCACCGCAGGCGCGCGGGTCCTCCCCCAGGGAAATCGCCAAGTATGATCCCATGGCTGTAATCATCATCAGCCAGATCCCCGGAATCCCGCCCCGGCACGACATTCAGCACGATAATTTCTTCAAGCCCTATCCACCGGTTACCTCCTTCCGCATCTCCTGGGAGCAGGGTCACCGTCTGGTTCAATCCGAAGCCCGCAAGGCTTGTCTGAAATTAAAGACAAAGCGCTTTCCTTCCCAGGGCCGCAATATCATCGCTGAACTCAAAGGATCCGTCTACCCAGACGAGATCATCGTAGTTTGCGCTCATTACGACAGCCCACCGGATACCCCCTCTGCGACTGATAATGCCTCCGGCACAGCTATGCTGTTGGAGTTAGCCCGGCTGTATGCGCAGCGCGGCTCCAAACGCACCCTTCGGTTCATCGCCTACGACGGCGAAGAAGCGGGCTTTCTGGGCAGCGCACATTACCTTAAGAAATTGAAGCAAGAAGAAAAAACACAGAAGGAGTCCAAGAATTTTGTAACAGGAAGAGATAAAACTGAGTTGGAAAAGCATTTGTTCTGCCTAAACATGGATGTTCTCGGGATGGCGTTGGGGTACAACACCTGTTATGTCCAGGGACCACCGGAACTGACCGCAGCCATCAAGGTGATGAGCAAAGAGCTCGGCTTCGCGCAACAGGTCAATGAAGGAATGTACGGTTCAGATAACGATCCCTTCGCGCTGGCGGGTATACCCGGTGTTTCGTTTGGCAAAATGGGGTCCGATTTTCTCTTTATCCATACCGATGGCGACACAATGGATCTGATGAATAAAAACCAGATCCAGAAGACAGGCGGTTTTATCGATCAATTTTTACAAAGGTATGCGGCAGGCGCGCAGGTGTGGCCGTTCGACCGAAAAGTGCCCGAAGAACAGGTAAAACAGCTTTCCGATAACATGAAAAAATGGATGGGAGATTACTTTGAGGTCATGTTTTCCGGCCTCATCGATAAAAAAGGCTGAATGTTCTCGATAATTTTTTTAGCGTGAGTGAAAGGAGGTTTCCGGGATTGAGAGAATACAGAAAAACAAAAATCGCATTGTATAAAATGAAAGTTCTATAGATAAAGGAAGGAACAAGATGTCAAAAAAGAGATTGATACTGATTCTGTTTCTGATCGTCAGCACGATCAGCCTGCTGACAGCCTGCCAGCCCGCGGAAGTTACTCCCGAAACCATTACCATCATTGAAACGGTCATCGTGGAAGGCACGCCACAGGTTATTGAAAAGGAGGTTCAGGTCACAGTTGCCGTCACTGCTGTTCCGGAAGAACCTGCCGAAGAAGTCGGTGAAGAAAGCGACAGGCAAGGAGGCGTGTTCACCTGGGGTATGCCGGACGAGTTTCCAGGCTTCAATCCAATTCTGAACAACAACTACACTGAGTTGTGGCTCTTCGGCTTGACCTCTGAGCCGCTCACCTGGGGTGGCGAGAACTATCCTACTGAACTAAAGCCCATTCTGGCTGAATCCTGGGAAGTGAGTGAAGACGGCCTGGTGTGGACGATTCACCTCAGGCAGGGCGTGGTTTGGCATGACGGCGTAGAATTTACCGCTGATGATGTAGTTTTTTGGGCAAATGCCATCCAGGACCCTGAAACGGGAGAAGGCGCTGCCTGGTGGCGGCCGCGCTTCGAGACTGCCGGCGTCCCCCACACTTTTGAGGCTGTTGACAAATACACCGTCCAGGTAACCACCGCCGAGCCCATTCCCAGCCTTCTTAACCAGATCTGTGTCCCTCTCATCCCCAAGCACTATTTTGAGGAAAACGGCGTCAGCAATGCCGATATGGCCAACGATCCTTTCAACACTGAAATTAACATCGGGACAGGCCCATTCAAGATGGTCGAATACAGGCGCGGCGAGGCAGCAGTGCTGGAGGCTAACCCTGACTATTGGCGCGGCAAACCATATTTGGACACAGTTGTTCTGCGAGTAATCCCTGACCCCACCGCAATGCTGGCCGCTGTACAGTCCGGTGAAGTGGACTGGGCTCAGGTAGAACCACAGTATGTCCCGCAGCTACTGCAAAACCCGAACATTGAACTACACATCCTCAAGATGGACTCATTCCGGGCGCTTGAGTTCAATGTGAAGAAACCCATGTTTGCAGACAAACGAGTCCGCCAGGCCTTTATGCATGCTGTCGACCGCCAGTCTGTGATCAATGCCTATGTGATGGGATACGGTGAGATCCCTGACTACCCATTCACACATGTTGTGTACGGCTATGAGCCCCTACCCCAGTATGAATACGATCCTGACAAAGCGCTTGAACTCCTGGCGGAAGTAGGATGGGTTGAAGGTCCAAACGGCACCCTGGTTGCGGAAAATGTTGAGGGCGTTCCTGCTGGCACCCCGTTCGAGTTCACGCTGGATACGCCGCCCAGATATCAGGCGATTGGTACTGTTGTCCAGGCAAACCTGGCAGATATTGGTGTCAAAGCCAATATGCTCATTCAGGATTACCCCACCTGGTTGGCCGAGAATCTTGGAAAGGAAGACAAACCATACGATGTGGTTGTCGGCGGCGGCGGCTGGTTAGGTTCTGACGGTGCCGGCTATTCTTGGGCATACTATGCAGGCAGCGCAACCAACAGCCAGATGAGCTACTACAATCCCGAAGTAGAGGGACTTTGGGCGCAGGTTACCGCCACAGATGACAAAGAAGTCAAAGGTGAACTCCTGCGCGAGATCGCAGTAATTCTATGGGATGAACTGCCCATGGCCCCGCTGCTGTGGCAGAACTGGGTTTTCGCAGCTAACCCAAAAGTGCATGTTGAAGAAACAGAACTAAACCCCAACCTGTTCGCACTGTTTGCCAAGCCAGAAACGATCTGGATAGAAAAGTAGACAAAACTGTATAAAATGGAAGGGGATCCAAAGTTTGGTTTGGATCCCCTGCTTTTCAAATTTATCGAGATTTACCTCTATAATTGTTTTACCCTTTTAATATGATCCAGTTAGAGGATACAGGTGATCTGAATTGAATACTTACATACTCAGGCGAATCCTTCAAACGATACCTATCCTGTTTTTTATTTCTGTTATTTCATTCGGTGTCATGCGTTTAGCACCTGGAGACCCGGTTGCGATGTATGCCGACCCGCAGAAGAGAGTACTGACGGCCGAAGAAGCAGAATTGATTCGCGAAAAATTAGGCCTCAACCAACCAGTTTATGTGCAGTACTTCAAGTGGCTGGCCACATCACTGCAAGGGAATCTGGGATATTCCTATAAAACCAAAGCACCTGTATTAGATGAAATTCTGGCAAGACTGCCTAACACGCTGCTGCTGGCTGGCTCTGCGATTTTTCTAACTTTACTTTTAGGCATACCTATCGGAGCCATTTCCGCTTTGCGGCGCTATTCACTTGTTGATTATTTCTTTACGATCCTCAGTTTTATCGGCATTTCCATGCCTGGTTTCTGGTTGGCGTTTATTTTGATCACTGTTTTTTCCACCCGATTAGGTTGGCTTCCTCCAGTGGGCATGAGGAGCTATGGCCAAAGCCTGGGTTCTATACAAGAAATTATCGATGTCGGCAAGCACCTCGTTATGCCCATGCTGGCGATGGCTGTTGTAGAAATTGCCTACTGGGCCCGCTACCAACGCTCCTCGCTGCTAGAAGTACTGGGACAGGATTACATCCGCACCGCTCGAGCAAAGGGCTTAAAAGAAAGGATTGTGGTTTGGAAGCACGCATTTCGCAACTCTTTGATCCCAATGATCACGTTGGTGGGACTGACTCTTCCTGACCTAGTTAACGGATCCTACATTATCGAAACAGTATTCGGCTGGCCTGGATTGGGCAGGATGGGAGTTCAGTCCATCCTGATTCGCGACTATCCCGTTGTAATGGGCGTTACAATGCTTTCGGCATTGCTCGTCGTCGTAGGTAACTTGCTGGCCGATTTTCTCTACATTTTTGTAGACCCTCGCATACAGCAAAATTGAGTTTATTGCAGGTGAAAGGCATTTCATGACGACAGTAGAACAAGCGGCAACAAGCAATAACCTGAAAAGGGAGACTCAACTTAGTCTTGCCTGGCGCCAGTTCAAGCGCCACAAACTGGCGGTTTTCGGGCTCTGCGTCCTGCCCATTTTCATTCTGGTGGCAGTATTTGGAAACTGGATTATGCCGTACGACCCCAATGCAGTTGCTGCCGATGGTGTGATTGGTATGCCGCAACCCCCCTCGCGGAAACATTTATTAGGGGTAGATCTGTACGGACGTGACATGGTTTCTCGATTGATCAGCGGCGCTCAAATCTCTCTTTCTGTCGGTTTCGTGTCTGTTGGGATCGCTTTGATCATTGGGCTGATCCTTGGAAGTCTGGCCGGGTTTTATGGTGGAATCTTTGATACTCTGATAACCCGCCTTGCAGATATTTTTCTTTCGCTGCCGCGGCTGTTCCTGATCATGATCGTCAACTCGTATTTACCGCCCAATATCTACAATGTGATGGTGGTGATCGGCTTATTCAGCTGGATGAATATTGCTCGTTTGGTGCGCGGGGAAATTCTAAAAATCAAAACGCTGGATTATATTCATGCCTCCACCGCACTTGGGGCTTCTTCTGGGTCAATCATATTGACCCATATGCTGCCCAATGCCTTTGCCCCTGTCATTGTGGCAACTACGATCGGCATCCCTTACGCGATCCTGCTAGAATCCGCCCTCAGCTTCCTGGGGTTGGGTGTCATGCCGCCGCAGGCCTCCTGGGGTAACATCCTATACGAAGCGCGGCAGTGGATCAGCGTCGCTTGGTGGTACTGGGTGCCACCTGGGGTGTTGATCTCATTAACCGTGCTGTGTTTTAACTTCATTGGTGACGGTCTGCGCGATGCTTTTGATCCAACACTGAGAGGTAAATAAACAAAAGAATTTTTCTCAACGGGATTGTTTGGTTTCTTATTGGGGTAGATACTCAATCCGGGTTTTTATCAGCAAGGCAACAAGGATCATATCTAAGGAGAGGTGCCATGAAACTACTGATTGTAGACGATATGGAAGGGACAACAGGTGTGGTGGATTGGAAGCAGGTAATGGAAGGCAACATTGAATACGAG
>JAFGMV010000057.1 GCA_016927315.1 Anaerolineales bacterium
CCTGGGGGTCGTCATGAACGGCATGCGCTTTGATATTGGCTTGCCCGAAGCATATCTGGATACCCTGCAGCGGTTTTCAAAAGAATAAACATCATACCCCTGGAGAAGAAATCATATGGCGCCTGTATTTAATTACCTCAGCACACATATCGGCAGTATCCCCCACCCTGAACTCAACGGTCTGGCTGTACAACTGGCTGAAAAGCTGGATATTCCTGCCTGGCCTCAAATGGTAAAACGCAGCTTTCATGAAAACATGTACACCCAATACTCCCCCATGCTGCCGGCTCTGGTCGAGGACATTGAAAAAGAAAAGATCTATTTCGATACCAGTGAAGATTATACACCCGCACTGGAAAGATTCTACACACCGGTACTGGAAGACGATGTCGACGCTTTCGCCCTGAAACCAGACTATGCCGCCGGCTTCTTTGCGCTGCTTGAAGCGCTACAAAAGAGCCCGGGGCTGTGGGCCAAAGGACAGGTTACCGGGCCAGTCAGCTTCGGCCTGACAGTGACAGACCAGAATCTGCGCGCCAGCCTGTACGACGAGATGATTGCCGACGCCATTATAAAAAACACGGTCTTCAATGCGCGCTGGCAGGTTCGACAATTGAAAGCCGTACGCCCAAATGTGATCCAGTTTGTTGATGAACCCTACATGGCCTCGTTCGGGTCCGCTTTCATCAGCCTGAGCCGGGAACAGGTAATCACCATGCTGGATGAAGTCTTTGAAGCCATTCAATCTGAAGGAGCGGTGACGGGCGTCCACTGCTGTGCCAATACCGATTGGGGGCTGCTGCTGTCAACCAGGGTGGATATCCTCAACCTGGACGCTTACGGTTACATCGAAAACCTGGCCTTGTATCCCCAGGAGTTGAGAAACTACCTGGATCGCGGCGGAGCGGTCGCCTGGGGCATTATCCCAAACAATGAGGAAATCCGACAATTCACACCCGAGGACCTGGCCAATCGGTTGAGAGAAGGCATTGATCTGGTTTGCGAAAAGGCCATCACCCGCGGCGTCTCGATCAAACCGGAAGAGTTTGCCAACTGCAGCCTGATCACACCTGCCTGCGGCCTTGGCTCGACAAGCATCGAGATTGCGAACGAAGTAATCGAAAAACTCTCGGAAACCGGCCGCATTCTGCAGAAAGGCTGACCATGTTTATTGTCCACGTCTTTGCCCGTGTTAAACCCGACCAGGTAGAAGCGTTTAAAAACGCCACCCTCCAGAATGCAAAAAACAGCCTTCAGGAACCCGGCCTCGCTTCGATGTCATCCAGCAGACAGACGACCCCACCCGTTTCGCCCTGGCAGAGGCCTACCGTACACCGGATGACCCGGCGCGCCACAAAGAGACCGCTCATTACAATACCTGGCGGGTAACAGTAGAACCCATGCTGGCCGAACCGCGCCCACGTATCATATACAAAGATATATTTCCGGAAGACAACGGCTGGGGATAATCGTGCCTTTCGAATTCGCGACAGCGAATAGAATACTTTTTGGCGCTGGAGTACGAATGGAAGCACCCAACCTGGCCAGCCAGCTTGGAAGGCGGGTGCTTGTCATCACTCCCAACTCAACCGAACAGGCCGAGAAGCTGCTGACTTTATTAAAAACAGGCAGCGCCGAGGTGGCTGCAGCAATTGCAGTCGGTGGAGAACCCCAGGTTGAAAAAGTACTGGAAGGCGCCCACCTTGCCCGTGAATGCAAATGCGATCTGGTGATCGGCTTTGGCGGCGGCAGCGCAATCGATACCGGCAAAGCAATTGCCGCCTTGCTCACCAATCCCGGGGATATCTACGACTATCTGGAGGTGATCGGCAGGGGGTCGCCGCTGACAAAACCTTCGGCGCCATTCATCGCTATCCCAACCACAGCGGGGACGGGCTCAGAGGTTACACGCAACGCAGTGCTGGCATCCAGGAACCATGAAGTTAAGATCAGCCTGCGCAGCCCCTGGATGCTGCCAACAGCGGCTGTAATTGACCCTGAACTGACCTACACTGTCCCCCCGGACGTAACCGCCAACACCGGGATGGACGCACTCAGCCAGATAATCGAACCATTTGTCTCGAACCAATCCAACCCAATGACAGATGCAGTTTGCCGGGAGGGCATCCGCCTGGCCGCCAGCGCCTTGCAAACTGTTTACGCAGATGGAAAGAACAAACAAGCCCGCGAAAAAATGTGCCTGGTCAGTCTCTTCGGAGGGATCGCTTTGGCAAATGCGAAGCTTGGAGCAGTGCATGGGTTTGCGGGTCCCATTGGAGGCATGTTCCCAGTTCCACATGGCGCAATCTGCGCCCGCCTGCTTCCTGTTGTAATGGAAACCAACCTGACAGCACTACTCTCCCGCCAACCTGAACACCCGGTTATCGAACGGTTTGCGGAAATAAGCCAAATGTTAACCACAAGGCCCGACGCCAGCGCAGAAGATGGTATCCATTGGCTGCAGCGCCTGGAACAAGAGATCAATATCAAACCGCTTTCGGATTATGGCGTTACTGATACAGCCTTCCCGGATATCATCAAATACGCCGGAAACGCCAGCAGCATGAAAGGTAATCCGATCCAACTTACAGAGAAAGAACTTTATTCTATTCTAGAAAAAGCCATATAGCCAAAACAAGGGAACCTTCTAAACCTATTCATCCATATCAAGGCATGCTGTTGGAATTATTCCCCCTCCGGGTAAGGTTAACCGTTGTCCGCCCCCTCCATACATCCATTTACAAACTCCTTCATTTGCAAAATCCACAGGAACTGGCTTCACATTTTCTATGGATACTTACCTCCCTGACCTTGAAATATCTCAATTTCTATCTCGCAGGGCTTGAGTGGAGTATTTTATCCATCATCCCAACAACAGCCTGGTAAACCGGGGACTTATCCCCTAAATCGATCAGCGGCTTTCCGGTAAACTCAAAGTTCATTAAATCGTTGTCCCCCGGTACCACACCCAACAATGGAGCCCCAACCTTATCCACCTCAGCCTGCAGCGGTTCCGGCACGACTCCTTGCGGCGCCCGGTTGACAACCAGATGCAGTTGCTCAACCTTGACATCCAGTGAATTACTGAGAGCAACCACCCGTTGGGCCGCAACCAACCCACGCCGGGTTGGATCACTGACAATGATCAAATGCTGCACATCACGAGTGGTGCGTCTGGATAAATGCTCCAGGCCAGCTTCATTGTCAATGACCACATATGCATAATGCCTGCTCAGGCTGTCAACAACCTCCCGCAGATTATGATTGACCGCGCAATAACAACCGGGGCCTTCACCACGCCCCATCGCAATCAGATCGAAGCGCTGTCCTTCAGAAAGAGACGCACGGATATGGTATTCAAGATAATCTCGTTTGCTTATCCCGCCTGGCATGGTCCCCATTGCAGCCCCGCCTGTATTCAGCGATGTTTTTACCTGTTCGAGCATATCTTCCCGGATGTCTCCCACGGTCCACTCCAGTTCAAGCCCTAATACCATGTTCAGATTGGCAGATGGGTCGGCGTCGATTGCCAGGATACTTCCGGTCTGGTTCAAAGCCAGGTACTTTATGATCATTCCGGCGACCGTAGTCTTCCCCACCCCGCCCTTACCTGCCAATGCAATTGTTATTGTCATTACTGCCTCTACTTCTCTACTTTTTCACAAACAGCCCTGGATATTCGTACTCCATTCTCTTTCAAGGATTCAACATGATCGTATACCGGGATACCAAGCCGGTCTGCTTCCTGAACTTTCAAATCGGCCGGTAGATAACCCAGCACCGGTATTGCGGGAGTTTCAGCAGCCAGGAAGGTCTCTTCGTCGTGGTTGCGGACCTTGTTCCCGACCAACCACAGGCGTTCAAGCCCAATATCATTAGCAAGTTTCCTAATTTGCGCTGCCGTCCCTAGACTGCGGCGAGTAGGCTCGACTACAATCAGCATGGCATCCACAAAGTCAACAGTCGCCCTGCCAAGATGCTCTACGCCGGCATACATATCCAGTAAAAGTACATCCTCTTCCCTGAAGAGCAGGTGTGTAAAGAGGGTCTTGAGCATGGCAGATTCAGGGCAGATACATCCCGAGCCGCCCAGGTCGACAGAACCCATTTCAAGCAGTCGCACGCCGCGATGCAGAACACTGAAGCGCTCCGGGATATCATCCACTCTCGGGTTCAGTGTAAAGAAACCTCCCACTGTGCCGGGTTTTGCACCAGTACGCTCCTCGATCAGGGCATCCATTTCTGATATTGGCCGTAATTCTTTCCGGAGTTCGTCCGGAAATCCCAATGCGCCAGCCAGACACGGGGATGGATCCGCATCAACAGCCAGAACCTGTCTGCCCTGGTCAGCAAGCGCCTGAGCAAGCAGGGCTGTCAAAGTAGTTTTCCCGACGCCGCCTTTTCCAGTGATTGCCAGTTTCATCGCACTCCTCCTTTAATGTTGATCAGCTTACGTGTAAGAAGATTCCCCAGGATTGCACACCCATCCACCGGCAGGTAATGGCATGCCGTCTCATCGAACAACAAACTGGCATTCGACGCAAAATCTTCATCACCCTGCCAATAAATAACCTGCACCGGTAAACGAGGCAAAGCCTGAAACAAAAAACTGGCCTGCCCCCCTTCAACAGGCTGACCTCCAAGCGTCTGGCAGGCATCCTTGAAAGAGGTAACATCTTCTCTGAATTTTTTAACCAATTGAACACCGGTATACTCCTGAAACGCCTGATTGTAAATACGGCCGTCCGGCAGTCCGGCAAAGGAGATCCTTTTTCCAGACATGGGAGTTCCATCTCCGGTAAAAAGATAATAAAAGATAAGCGCTTCATACAGAACGGGTAATTTACCACCTTTAACACGGGCAACGGTCATTTCTGGCCACCGCAGTATGACACTCTCCCCCACAAACAGACAGCTTAAGTCGAAACTTCCGGTATCCAGCGCAGTGCAAGTCAGGCCCACTCGCTCAGATACTTCCACCGGATCCTTCAGGCAAAGGCCGCTGCGCAGTTCATCCACCCGCCTGACCAGGGATTCAGACATCTTCCTTCTTCATCGCTGCAAATGCCCCAAAACCGGCTGCCAACAGGGTACCCGTTAATATCACGATCAATACGAGAGCTCCGGTAGAATTCTTGCTCTGCACCAGGGCATCTGCCGCCTGAGTCTCTACAAGATCACTTTCCGTAGAAACCGTTAGGGTTGTTTTCGCAACTGTAGCTGTTGGAGTGATGGGGGTAACCGTGAAGGTTGGAGAGGCCGTCGGCGGTACCGGTGTGGGAGTATCTACCACCATAACCAGAAGCTTTTGTCCCTGATAAATCTCTGAACCTCCAGATAAACCATTCAACTGGCGGATTATATCGATCTTTGTACCGTATTCAATCGCAATGCTCCACAGTGATTGTCCATACTGTACTTCGTGGTAGACATTCCCGTTCTGGTCCGGGGTGCTGAGTGTGATCGGGATAATAAAATCTGACGCTGAGGCTCCCTCGTTCGTGTCCGTGGTGTAGCCGCCAGCAGACTCTTGCGGCTGTCCATCGCCGGTCGGACGGGCACAATCGATAACATAATAATAGGTATTCCCAACCACAGCCACCCCGGCTCCGATTTCGGTCAGGTTTGTCGAAAGCATCGTATTGAGGTGAGCAGCGTCTCCGGTCCATTCCTGAACCGCGTCTGCTGCTGTTTTATTGGTCCCCATGGTGACATTCTCAGAACGGAAACCACCCATTGACAGATCACCCGCCAGTGGGTAACCGGCGTTAAGCAGCCTTTGTGTGGTGGAGATACCGCCCGGACCCTCATGGGTCCAGGCGCCTATCGAAGCCATGTAGTTGGCCTGCGACTGAGCAGTACCCATCAAAATCGAGTTTGCAGTATACGCCCACAACCCATTGGAAGCCCGCAGGGTGTTCACCTCGGCAATCAATTCGCTGGCTGAAGACAAACTGGGTTTTGCATAAACCAGCCGTCCTTCCTGATGCGAACTCAATGGCAAGCCTATCCCCAAAATCAGGAATGCTGCCAGGGTTGAGATCAAGAAACGATTACTATTTCTCATAAGCATGATAATTATAACTGTTTCAAGAAATTGGGACAGGCCGAAAGCCCAAAGCACCTTGAAACGTCTGTACCAATTTTCACAATTACGTACTTTTGTCCTGCATTCAAATGACAAATCTCATAATATGCAACAACTCTACAAACCTGATGCTAGAATATTACTAACAATATAATAGTCGTTATCGCTCACATTACAGAACCTGTCAGCAAAACACAGCGAGCATCCTAACTCATAGTAATCGCCAAATACTCAGGAGGAGGTTGGTAGTATGAAAACGATAAACATCGGCGCGCCTGCTTTATATGGGGACCATCATGTAACTGAAGTCAGGCGGATTCTGCTGGAATTGGACGGCGTACAGGATGTCTACGCCAGCAGTAGCTTCCAGGTCATTGAAGTCACCTTTGATCCGCAGAAAATAAAAGAAGACCAGATCAATGCCTGCCTTGATCAGGCCGGATACCTGGGTAAACTACCCATCACCATGGAAAGCGGCGTAGCTGTTACCGGCAGTGACAGCAATGGTACGTATTTTCGCCACACAGCAACCTATGAAACCACCAAAAAGACTGTCAGTTTTGCTCAGAGAGTGGACTACGAGAGCCGGCCTCTTTGGCCGTGCCCAGGTCTGGAACCCATTAAAGGTATGGATGATGAAAATCAGGAGTGAATAATAATGGCAGACAAAAAACGAACCCCACAGCAACAAAGCATGGACCCGGCAGCCCAAGAAATGCTGATCCGTGCTGAAGAATTGGGTATTGGTACAGCGTTTACCCGTGCGGACGATATGGTCCCCTGTAATATTGGCGGCGCCGGCATGTGCTGCAAAATCTGCAGCATGGGCCCCTGTCGATTGACGAAAGATGGCCAGACAGGTGTATGCGGCGCAACGATTGACACAATACAAGCCCGCAACCTGATCCGTGCGATTGCAGCGGGCGCCGCTGCACATTCAGACCACGGACGCGATATGGCCTTCACACTCAAAGCGGTTGCCAACGGTGAAGCTGAAGGGTATACCCTGAAAGACATTGCCAAACTGCGCACAGTTGCTTCACACTACGATATTAATATAGAAGGACGCCCCCCAGAAGAAATCGCAAACGACCTGGCTGATCTTTACATTGCACAATTTGGACAACAGAAAGGAGTAGTAGCGCCAACCATACGAGCTCCTAAAAAACGTCAACTCATCTGGGAAGAACAGGGCGTCATGCCAAGAGGCGTAGACCGGGAAATCGTAGAATCCCTGCACCGTACACATATCGGCGATGACCAGGAACCCGAACACATCCTTCAACATGCGATCCGGACGGCGCTTTCCGACGGTTGGGGAGGCAGCCTGATTGCCACGGATATCTCTGACATATTGTTCGGCACACCGGCGCCGGTATTAGGACAGGCCAACCTGGGTGTCCTTAAAAAGGACTATGTCAATGTTGTCGTACATGGACACGAGCCAACCCTCAGCCAGATGATCGTGGCAGCTTCCCAGGCCCCCGACATTATTGAATACGCTCAGAAGGCCGGAGCCAAGGGCGTCAATCTTTCAGGGATTTGCTGTACAGCGAATGAAATTTTGATGCGCCAGGGAATCCCGGCGGCAGGTAACTTCCTGCAGCAAGAACTGGCCATCCTGACCGGTGCGGTTGAGGCCATGGTGGTAGATGTGCAGTGCATCATGCAGGCTCTGGTCAACCTGGCGACCAAGTTCCACACGGAAATTATCACTACCTCGAAAAAAGTCAAAATCACCGGAGCCACACATATAGAATTCGATGAACATAAAGCCCTCACGATCGCAAAAGATATCCTAAAACATGCGATTGATAACTATAAAAATCGCGGTGAAGTTCAAATCCCTGACTATCGCAGCGACTTAATCCCTGGGTTCTCTCATGAGTATATTAACTACATGCTGGGTGGTTCATACCGGGCTTCCTTCCGGCCGCTTAACGATGCAATCATGGCCGGTCGCATTCGCGGCGTCGCGGCGGTTGTTGGCTGCAACAACGCTCGCAGCCAACACGACCATCTGCACACCTATGTAACCAGGGAACTGCTCAAACAGGATGTGTTGATCGTCGAGACTGGCTGCAGTGCAATCGCATGCGCCAAAGAAGGATTAATGCTCGGGGAAGCCGGGTTAGAACAGGTCGGAGCCGGCTTGCGCGAAATCTGTGAAACGGTTGGCATCCCCCCGGTCTTACATATGGGTTCCTGCGTCGACAACACACGTATCCTGACCGTATTATCCCAAATGGTCGCGGAAGGCGGACTGGGCGATGATATCGACCAGATCCCAGCTGTTGGCCTGGCGCCTGAATGGATGAGCGAAAAGGCGCTGTCGATTGGAACTTATTGTGTCGCTTCAGGAGCCTATGTCATTTTCGGCGGTTCGTCGCCAGTCAGTGGTATGCCCGACCGGGTTTCGGACAGCGACATCGTATCGCGACTTATCAGCCAGGGTTGGGAGGATAAATTCGGCGGCAAACTGGAATTTATCCCAGACCCGGACGAGATGGTCAAAGCCACCCTGGCGCACATCGACAAGAAACGAGCCGCGCTTGGCTTGCCCGAATATGATCCAAATCGTTTCGGCCGCAGTGGAGATGCACACATAAGAGAATTGGAAGCACTGCCGCTTGAAAACCGCCGTGAAGCTATCTACGGAACAGCTGTAGAGTAGGGAGAGATAAAATGTCAAGATACATTGCTACCCGTGCCACCCGAGGCGCAAACGCCCTGGTAACAGAGGCTGAAGTTATGTTGAGCCAGGCCCTGGCCGAGAAAGGACCCGAGACCCCCGTCTCCTTCCCCAATACAGCCTACTACCTGCCCACTATTCTGGGCATGACGGGGAAAGAAGTAGTAAAACTGGACGATCTGCAGCCCGCTTTACAGCAGGCCCGTTCATTATTACACCCGGTCCCGTCAGAAAATCACTGGACACCTTATCTCGGAGAAACCCTCGACAGCGGCATGGCGACCCTGTTGGCGGCGGAAACCATCGAAGCCATACGATTCATTTACGGTCTCCAGCCAGAACCGATGAATATCGAACTGGCAGGCAGCACTAACTATGGAGACGCCAATGGGTCTGGGCGCCTGAATGGCCCTATCGATGATATCCAACTGCGCTCCTGGGGTATCCAATTGGTAGACGGCCGTATGCCTGGTTTTGCGGCGATCGTTGGCTGCGCCAAGTCAAATGAAATTGCAGTGAAGATCGTGCGCGAGTTACAACGACGCAACATCCTGACCTTCCTCTCGGGAAATGTAAATGGACGCAGCATCATCCACCAACTGCAGGAAGAGGGTGTTGAACTGGGTTATGACACCTACACAGTTCCATTTGGAACCGACACGATCAGTGCCATCTACGCGCTTGGCTTCGCAACGCGGTCAGCATTAACCTTCGGCGGTCTGAAACCAGGCATGTCGCAGGAAATCCTGATGTACAACAAAGAACGTGTCTTCGCCTTTGTACTTGCGCTGGGTGAAGTCGACGATCTGAAATACGCTGCAGCAGCCGGTGCAATTAATTTTGGTTTCCCGGTGATTGCTGACACCATCATCCCAGAAATCCTGCCAACCGGCGTGACAACCTATGAACATGTCGTCTCAATGCCCTTTGATACCATCGAAGGCAAGGATGACCTTGAAAAGGCAGAACGCCTGGTGCAAAAATGCATTGAAGTACGAGGGGTAAAGGTTAAGGTTTCTGAAGTCGACATCCCTGTACCGTATGGATCAGCCTTCGAAGGAGAAGTGGTCCGCAAAGCTGACCTGCGGGTTGAGTTCGGCGGCAAGTACAGCCGCTGTTTCGAATACCTGCACATGGCAGACCTGGCGGAAGTCACCGACGGGAAGATTGAAGTAGTCGGACCAGACTTTTCGGGAGCAGAAGAAAAAGGCCATATGGATGTCGGGATTGTGGTCAAGGTTGCCGGCCGGCAGATGCAGCAAGACTTCGAACCTGTGCTGGAGCGCCAGATGCATTATTTCGTCAATGGCGCCTCCGGTATTCAGCATGTTGGTCAGAGGGATATCACCTGGATCCGCATTTCAAATACGGCCGCCGAAAAAGGATTCAACCTGGAACATCTGGGTACAATCCTCCATGCACGCTTACATGAAGAGTTTGGCGCAATTGTTGACAAAGTGGAAGTAACCGTTTACTCCGATCCCGATCAAGTTCAGGAACAGCTCGAGCAAGCGCGCGAAGCGTATGACTTCCGCAATAAGCGCCTGGCCGATCTGACTGACGACAAGGTCGATGAATTCTATTCCTGCACGCTGTGCCAGTCCTTCGCGCCTGATCACGTTTGTGTGGTTTCACCCGAGCGCCTGGGTCTGTGCGGCGCCTATAACTGGCTGGACTGCAAAGCCTCCTATAATATCAACCCAACCGGCCCCAACCAACCCATCAAGCTAGGCAAGCAGATAGACCCGGTCAAAGGATATTGGGAAGGGATCAATGAGTACGCCAAAGTCGGCTCCCATGGCGTGGTGCAGGAAGTAACCATGTACTCGATCATGGAAAATCCGATGACCGCCTGCGGTTGTTTCGAGTGCATCGTTATGTTGATCCCTGAGGCCAACGGTGTTATGGTTGTCAGCCGAGAGGATACCTCGATGACCCCGGCAGGAATGACCTTCTCGACATTGGCAGGCATTGCCGGTGGAGGTTTGCAGACACCGGGCGTAATGGGCGTTGGCAAATTCTACCTGATCAGCCCGAAATTCATATCCGCCGAGGGCGGCCTGAAACGGGTAGTCTGGATGTCATCTGTCCTGAAGGACAGCATGAACGCTGAACTGCGGGCAGCCTGCGAACGTGATGGCTTACCAGACCTGCTGGATTTGATTGCTGACGAACGTCAGGTAACCACCGTCGATGATTTGCTCGCCTGGCTGGAAGGGAAAAACCATCCGGTTATGGCGATGGACCCCATGTTCTAGGGAGTAACATCGCTAAGGTTGAAGGTCTGAAATCTAATCACTTCAACCTTCAACCTTGGATAATCATATGAATTCCATTCTTGTTCGGGACCTGATGACTGTTGGTGTGCCTACGTGCAAAATATCCACGCCGCTTGTCGATATCGCTCAATTTCTACTGGACAACCACCTCGATGAAATGGTCGTGCTGGGCGAAGAGGGTGAAGGGCAAGGCATCGTTGGCTATGAAGAACTGATCGATGCCTATACCAAAGACGACTATCGTTCCCTGACAGCCGAAGAAGTGATGCGGGAAGGTGTTCCCGAACTCCCACCGGAAATCCCGCTGGAAGCAGCTGCACACTTAATGAAAGACCTTGGAATTCGGGCGGCCTACATGAACCATAATTCAGCCGGGACCGTTTATCCAGCTGCATATATCTCCTATAAACACCTGGTCCGTTATCTGGCAGCCAGGGACGAGAAAGACCTTGAAGACCTGGGAATTTCCGCCAGGCGCGAAGCACCCGTTCAAACCTTTGTGCGCCGCAGAGATGAGGCCAGGAGGAAAGCCGGATTAGGATAGGTATACTTCAATTAATCAAAGCGACCTTGAAACAATCACGGATTGTTCCTTTGACCCTATAATAAAGTGAAAAGACCATTCGATATCAAACGCTACATATAAAAAACATGCTACAGAAAACCAAGAAGGAGAGACGCCATGCCTATTGAGATTCCAAAAGACAAATGGCCAGGCAGTATAAAAACTGTCACCATCGGTGCTACTGCTGCAGAAGGCGGCACGCGCGCAAAGACCATCACTATCGGCGGACAGAACACCATGCCCTTTATGCACTTCGAAAATCCGATCTCCAACACCCCGGTCATCGCATTGGAAATCAAATCCCGCAAACCAGAAGATTGGTCAGCCTTGCTGGCTGAGGTGTGGGGCGACGCCATGGACGATCCAGCCAGGTGGGCGAAAATGGCTGAGGATTCCGGGGCAGACCTGATCGTTCTGGCGCTCACACTCGAAGACGAACCAGCGGATGCTGTTGCAGCGACTAAGGCAGTGTTAGAAGCCAGCGGCCTGCCCCTGATCGTTTGGGGGCCCGGTCAGTCCGACATTGACAACGAACTCCTGGTAGCAGTCGCCGAGGCCACCAAGGGCGAACGTCTGGTGCTGGGGCTATGCGAGGACAGCAACTATCGCACCATCGTTGCCACAGCAATGGCAAATGATCATCTGGTTATTGCACGCACACCAATGGACGTCAACCTGGCCAAGCAGCTCAATATCCTGATTACCGACATGGGGCTGCCGGCAGAGCGTATCCTGATGGATCCGACAACCGGTGCACTGGGGTATGGGATCGAATATGGTTACTCGGTTATGGAGCGACTGCGACTGGCCGCCCTGCAGGGGGATGGGATGACCCAACTGCCGATGATCGTAACACCTGGCTTCGAAACCTGGAAGACCAAAGAGGCCAAAGTCAATGAAGGTGTTCCCGCAGAATGGGGGGATTGGCTATCCCGTTCGATTCACTGGGAAACCCTGACAGCCGTATCGCTGCTTGAATCGGGGGCCGATATCGTCGTGTTGAGGCACCCCGAATCGGTAAGCCGTATCAAAGACGCTATCAGCGAATTGATGATGGTATAAGGAGGAACAATGGCACTCTCAGGTATTCAAATTTACAAACTCCTGCCGCAAACCAACTGTAAGGAATGCGGCTTCCCAACCTGTCTGGCGTTCGCCATGAAACTGGCCGCTAAGCAGGTAGAACTAGCTGCCTGTCCTTACGTCAGTGATGAGTCACAGGCGCAGCTGGCAGAATCATCCGCCCCGCCTATTCGTCTGGTAACCCTCAAGTCCGGTGAGCATGAAGCCAAAGCCGGAAATGAAGTGGTCCTATTCCGACACGAAAAGACATTTTACAACAAGCCCGGTCTCTTCATCCGGGTCAAAGCCAGTGATGGTGCAGAGGCAATCAGCAAGAAAGTTACCGAAGCCGATGCGTACAAGGTCAACTATGTGGGAATGGATTTCACCGTGGATGGTTTTGCTGTCGTTGCAGACGGCGATGCTGCCAGCGCGGTCAAAGCCGTTCGCAGCGCTTCCAAGCGCCCGATCATCCTGATCGGAGAGGATGCTTCTGTCCTCGATCCCGCCCTTGCAGTCCTGGAGGGCGAAACGGCGCTGATCGCTGCGGCTGCCGAGTCCAACTGGGAAACCATGGCTGATCTTGCCGTCAGGCATAAAGCCGCCCTCGTTGTCAAAGCCGATAACCTGGATACCCTGGCCGAAATGACGGTTAAGATCAAGGAAAAGGGCGTTGAGAATCTAGTTCTCGATCCCGGCGGCGCCGGGATGTCAAAAACCCTGGCCAATTCTGTACAGCTTCGACGCCTGGCGCTCAAGAATGTGCGCGAATTAGGTTACCCTGTCATCAGTTATCCCTGCAAGGCAGATAAACCCGCTCAGGAAGCCATCCTTGCCGCCCAGGCCATAGCCAAATATTCAGGCTTTATTGTCCTTGAGACCTTCGATCCCGCCATGATATATCCGCTTCTGGTGTTACGCGAGAACATTTACACTGACCCGCAAAAACCGATCCAGGTACAACCGGGTATTTACGAGATCAACTCGCCACAACCCGACAGCCCGGTACTGGTAACGACCAATTTCAGCATTACTTATTTCAGCGTCGCCAATGAAGTCGAAGGCTCTGGGAAACCGGCCTGGTTATTGGTAACAGACGCAGATGGAATGTCGGTGTTAACCGCCTGGGCAGCCGGTAAATTCGATGCCGAGCGTATTGCGAAAGCCACCAAGGAATTCAACCTGACAGACAAAGTCAGCAAATTGGTGATCGTCCTGCCCGGGCATGTAGCTGTTCTCTCCGGTGAATTGGAAGAAGAACTCCCCAACTGGGATGTGAAAGTTGGCCCGCGCGAGGCGGTCGACATTCCAGCATATCTAAAACAGGCGATCTAACCATGCGAAGTCCTTGCAAGCCGAAGACATTCGGCTTGCAAGGACAAACGAAGCAGGATATGGCCAATCACACCATTACTTTCACTGGCGAAAATATCAACATAACAGTTACTGTCCCAACAGGCACGCTGCTGGCGGAAGCAGCCCAGCAGGCTGGCGTCGAGATTGGCCAACCTTGCGGCGGTCAGGGCCGGTGCGGACGCTGCGCCGTACAGGTAACAGAAGGCGACGTCCGCCGCCGCAGTACGCTGCGTCTTTCTGAAAACGCCCTTTCCAGGGGCTATGCACTGGCCTGCCAATCTGTGGTTGAAAGTAGCGCCACGATTTTTGTCCCCCCGCAGGATAAAATCGAGCGCAACCTGACCACCGATCGCATTGCTGCCGAAATATCGGTTCCAACCGATTACGAATACCCGCTTTACCAGACAGTTCGAAGAATCCACCTTGAATTAACGCCGCCAAGCATGGACGACCAGACCGACGACTGGAGCCGCCTGCAAACCGTTCTGCGGCTTCAATCAAAGATCGAATATATATCCGCCCCACTGGCCTTGCTGCGCAAGATAGGCACAATTTTGAGAGAAGCCGAGTGGTGTGCAACCGCAATTATTGCCACAGACCCGGATAACGGATCGCCAGCACAACTAATCGACTTACTCCCAACACATATCGATGAGTTTTCTCCATTATGGGGAATCGCAGTTGATATCGGAACAACTACGGTGTCCCTGTGGCTGGTGAATCTAATCACCGGCCAGGTACAGTCTCAAGTTGCTGAGTACAATGGACAGATCGCTCGCGGGGAAGATGTCATCTCACGGATCATGTATGCCAGCAAACAGGGTGGTGAAGAGATGAGTCAGCGTGTCCTGGATACAATCAATCTCTTGCTTGAACGTGCTTGCAAGCGCGCAAAAATTAAACCACACCAGGTTGTCAAAGCAACAATTGCCGGCAACAGCACAATGATCCATCTGCTGCTGAATATACCGGCAGCCAGTATTCGCCTCTCCCCCTTTATCACAGCCATCAACCAGCCTCCCATTCTGTGTGCAAAGGAAGTCGGATTAAACATCCATGACAATGCACCTGTAGACTGTCTGCCGGGCGTCGCCAGCTACGTTGGCGCCGATATTACCGCAGGCGTACTTTCCAGCGGCATGAGTATGTCGGAACAAATTGTTCTCTTCCTGGATGTCGGTACGAATGGCGAAATTGTCCTTGGCAATCAGGACTGGCTGGTCACCTGTGCCTGCTCTGCTGGTCCGGCCTTTGAGGGGGCAGGTGTAGTCAATGGAATGCGCGCAACTACCGGGGCTATCGAAGAAGTCTGGATCAATGGCGATACCTACGAGCCGGGCATTCGGGTGATCGGTGGAGAAAAACCAAAAGGCGTATGCGGCAGTGGACTGATCTCTTTGCTGGCAGAAATGTTCCTGGCGGGGCTCCTTGACAAAGCCGGCAACATCAACCTGACTCTGAATACCAAACGCGTCCGGAAAGGAAAACACGGCGGCGAGTATGTGATTGCCTGGGCTGAGGAAACACAACATGGAGAAGATATTGCGATCTCACATGTTGATGTTGACAACCTGCTGCGAGCCAAAGCCGCCATTTACGCTGGCTTTACCGTATTGGCAGAGCAGGTCGGCGTCAGGCTGGAGGATACAGCCAAAGTACTGATTGGCGGTTCATTTGGAAAATATATCAATGTCGAGAAAGCAATCCAGATCGGCCTCTTGCCGGATATGCCCTGGGAACAATTCGAATTTCTGGGAAACACATCCGTGCGTGGATCTTATTATGCCCTGCTGGATTGGCGTTCCCGCCAACAAATAAAGGAAATTGCCAGCCGCATGACCTATATCGAGCTCTCTGCAGATAACACCTTTTTCGAGGCCTTCACATCTGCATCTTTTTTGCCTCATACAGACTTGAGCAAATTCCCGTCTGTTGAGGCGGTCGTATCAAACCAAGCAAACAATTAAATCCGGAGGGATCCATGTACATAATCGGTGAAAACATCCATATTCTTTCTGACAAAGTAAAAGAAGCACTTAAAGAAAGAAATGCCGAGTTTTTCAAATCTTCAGCCATCAAACAGGTTGAAATGGGTGCGAAATGTGTCGACCTGAACCTTGGGCCGCGAAAAAAGGATTGGGATGAAGTATTTCCGTGGATTGTAAAAAATGTAGAAAGCGCCGTCGACGTACCACTGTGTATCGACACAACCAACGTCAATGGTATGGAGGCAGCACTCAAAAACATTACCAAGGCCCAACCAATTCTCAACTCTACCTCTGCCGAACCCGAACGGCTGGAAGCCATTCCGCTTCTGGCCAAGCAGTATGGCGCCAAACTGATCGCCCTTACCATGGGTTCCTCCGGCATTCCGATTGCAGCTGACGAGCGGGTTGCAATTGCCCTTGAAACGCTTATCCCGCGCATGATGGAAATCGATTATGGAATGGAAAACCTGATCATCGATCCATTGGTACTGACAGTTTCGGGCTGCCAGGAGTACTGCCCGCACCTGATCGAGGCTGTTCGCACCTTGCAGTATGCCTGGGACCCTGCCCCGCTGATTTCTGTAGGCTTGTCCAATGTTTCTAACGCCGTACCAAACGAAAAGCGCCCGCTCATCAATCGCGTTTACCTGGCCTTGTTAATGGGCGTCGGCCTTAATATGATGATCGCTGATCCGCTGGATACAGTACAAAATCAAGTTATCCAATGGATTGAAGAGAAGGACACCTCTACCCCACTCGCCCAACTGTACAACAAGATCGCGGAACGGACCGAAGCCAGTGAAGAAGTACAAAGCGAAGATTTCGATATGGCAGATCCCGACCAGGTTGCTATCTGGAAAACCACCCAGATCCTGTACAACAAGGTAATTTACGCTGACGGTTACCTGGAACAATAAAGTGAACCGCCGTTCATTATAAAAAAATACAGACGATTGACATCGAAAATCTCGACAAATGTCAGTTGGTAGAAGCCGGGCAATTTCATATAATGTAAAGTAGATAAGAAATATCCTTTTCGCAAAGGCTATATCGGTGTCTCCTTTTTTGCGGAGGAACAAGGATGCAAAATGCAGAACATAATGAGGCGCGACGAAAACCCGCCGCCGCCCTGGTAGTTGGCGGCGGCATTGGAGGTATGCGTGCAGCACTTGACCTGGCCGATGCCGGACTCAAAGTTCATCTGATTGAACAAACACCCTGCCTGGGCGGACGTGTAGCCCAATTGGGTTACATGTTCCCCCAACATGACTGCGTACTATGCCGGGGCACACCGGATCACGGCTATGGATGTACGCGCCCGTCGATTTCTCCAGCCTATATACAACACAACCAGCACCCAAATATAGAAATCCTGACAAACACGCGTATTCTGGATGTGGAAGGAGATGCGGGCGATTTCACAGTCTCTTTGCGCCAGGAACCTCGATATATCGATATTAACCGCTGCACCAGTTGCGGTAAGTGCGCTGAAGTCTGCCCGATTGAACTCCCCGACAGTTACCAACTGGGAATGACCACACGCAAGGCCGCCTTCAAGATAGCCGCCCGGGCGACGCCAAACGCCTATTGCATCGATCTTGGTCCTTATTGCGAAGATTGTGGAAAATGCGTGGAGGCCTGTCCGACGGATGCCATAAACCTTGAAGAACAACCCCGCCTGCATGCCGTAGAAGTTGGAGCAATCATTCTCGCCCTGGGCTTCCAGGTTTACAATGCCGAAATCCTGGAGGAGCTCGGTTTCGGGCGGTTTCAGAATGTCCTGCAGGCCATGCAGTATGAGCGATTGGCTAGCCGGTCAGGACCAACGGAGGGTCTGGTCGTGCGGCCATCCGACAATCAGCATCCCAAGTCGATCGCCTGGCTGCAGTGTATTGGCTCTCGCGACCAGGACAATTCTTTTTGTTCTTCAATCTGCTGTATGTATGCCACGAAGGAAGCAATCCTCGCCAAGCAGCGCCTGGGAAATGATATAGAGTGCAGCGTCTTCATCATGGATGAGAGAGCTTTTAACAAAGAATACAGCGCCTATTTCTCCAAAGCACGCAACGCCCACAACATCAAGTACAACCGCAGTCGGGTTTCAGCAGTCAGGGAAGATCCACAATCGAAAGACCTGATCCTGCAATACGCTGACGCTGGCGGGACCCTGCACGAAGAACGCTTCGAGATGGTGGTTCTCGCCACCGGTTTGCAGCCTCCTGAATCTGCCGGGCAGCTAGCAAGCATGTTGAACATTGAACTGAACCAGCATGGTTTTTGCGAAACGGACAAATTCACACCACTGCAAACCTCCCGCCCGGGTGTATTCGTGTGCGGCGCCTTCTCATCGCCCAAGGAGATCGTTGAAACGATCATCGACGCCAGCGGTGCAGCCGCCGAAGTAATGCGCTTGTTAAACGATCAACTGCACACCCACCAGTTCACCCGCGCCTGGCCTTTCCTGTCGACAAATGAACTGCCGCCAGAAAAGGATGTAAGCCAGCAGGCGCCTCGCACAGGCGTTTTCGCCTGTACCTGTGGTCAGACAATCAGCGATTTCATCGACCTGCCGGAATTAATCAAATACGCAGGCAGCTTACCGGGTGTCGGTCACACGGAAATTATCGAGTATGCCTGCTTCCCGGAAGATCTAGAGAAGATCAAAGATCGTATTCAAAGTGAAAACTTGAATCGGATCGTCGTTGCAGCCTGCAGCAATCGTACCCACGACGCCCTGTTCCAGAAAACCGTTCGCCAGGCCGGACTTAACCCGTATTTGCTGGAAGTCATTAACCTGCGGGAACAATGCGCACAGGTTCACAAAGAACAACCCGAACTTTCCAATCGTAAAGCCAGGGAACTGGTCCGGGTAACAGTTGGTCGTGTAATCGCAGCCCAACCAATTCACAAAGATGAGATCATATGCTCGGCGAGTGCGCTGGTGATCGGCGGAGGCGTAGCCGGTATGTCTGCTGCGCTGGCGATTGCAGACAGCGGTTATAACGTACACCTGGTCGAACGCTCAGAGCGCCTGGGCGGTAACCTGATCGATCTCTATTATGTCGCTGAAGGATACAACCCTCAAAGACTATTACGCGATTTAGTGAATCGCGTTCGAACGCATGAACGAATTACTGTATACTGCCGCACAGAACTGGACAACCACACCGGGCATATTGGACAATTCAAAGCAGAATTACAGACGACTCGACCAGACGGCCAGACCACGCGCTTTGAAATTGAACACGGCGCAACCATTGTCGCTACAGGAGGCCGGGAAACACATAACCATCCACTGCTTAAAATTCAAAATGTAATCACCCAAAGAGAACTGGAAGAAAAAATCATCCATCACCCGGAAGAGATCGCAGCCCTGAAAGATGTCGTTTGCATCCTGTGTGTCCAGGATCAGGACTCCCCAGAATACTGCTCAAGGGTATGCTGTACCAACACGATCAAAAATGCGATTCGACTGAAGCTCTTCAACCCCAACTGCCGGGTAACAATATTATATAAGAACATCGTTACCTATGGTTTTCGTGAAGAATATTACACGGAAGCCCGAAAACTGGGCGTCGTCTTCATAAGGTACACGGACGAAGAACCGCCTGAAGTAATAAAAACAAATGGGAAATTATCCGTTCGGGTTCGAGACCTTTCCATGAATCAGGTATTCAGCTTACCGGCAGATATTGTCCCATTAAGTATGTCGATCGCTCCTTCCGAAGGCATTGAAAAACTATCCCGTCAATTGCGCGTACCGCTCTCGACCGAAGGCTTTTTCGAAGAAGCCCAAATGAAACTGCGCCCGATGGATTTCATGCGGGAAGGTATCTTCCTGGCGGGAATGGCGCATTATCCAAAATTCATTGAAGAAAGTATCAGCCATGCACTTGCTGCCGCCGGCAGGGCGCTTTCCCTTCTCTCCCAGGAAAGCCTGCATCTGGGCGGGGTAATTGCAGTGGTAGATCCCAATAAATGTGTAGGCTGTCTGACTTGTACACGAACATGCCCTTTTGCCATCCCACAGGTGATCCATGACGAACTGGTTACCGGAGTGGGCGGTTTGGGCGGTGCGGCCTGGATTGACCCCGCCCAATGCCAGGGCTGTGGTACCTGTACTGGAGAATGCCCGGCAAATGCGATACAACTTCTCAATTACACCGATGACCAAATGATGCTGCGCGAGATTGGCGGTCTTGGCAGTTGGAAAAGCGATGAGGTCACACAGTGACAAAACAGCATACCTCTTCTGAAATCTTTGAACCCGAAATCACAGCCTTTTACTGTGTTTACTGTGGCTATATGGCTGCCGACACTGCCGGGGCGCTGGAAGTACAATACCCGGCAAACGTAAAGTTTATCCGTATGCCTTGTACCGGGAAAACTGATGTCCGCTACCTGTTGGAAGCCTTCGAGCAAGGAGCAGATGGTGTGTATCTGGTTGCCTGCCCAATAGGGAACTGCCACCACGTGCGCGGCAATGAACGCGGTCATGCCCGGGTTGAACACGCAAAAAAGATATTGGATGAAATCGGTTTAGGCAGCGACCGCCTCGATATGTTCTTCATGTCGGGCAGCCAGGCCCAGACCTATGCCAATGCCGCCAAGACCATGACAGAGCGCATTAGAAAGCTGGGTCCCAATCCTTTAAAGAACATGAATACTGAAGAACGAAAAGAGTTGATCGACGCAATCGCCGAAGAAGATGATAAAGAAGATACTGGTTTCCGAGGCAGAAGGAAGATATCAAAGAAAGCAAAACCGCCCGGATAAGAAACTGAAAACAAGTATGCCAAAAAATCAAAAATCCCAAGGTGGTAACAGTCCGGTAGGGGCCGTCATGGTTGTCGGCGGCGGTATCGCGGGTATGCAGGCTTCCCTCGACCTGGCCGAACAGGGATTCAAGGTTTATATGGTTGAAAAGCAATCCGCTATTGGCGGGCATATGGCCAAGCTCGATAAAACCTTCCCAACCAATGATTGCGCCATGTGCACGATCTCGCCAAAACTTGTAGAGACTGGCCGTCACCCCAACATCGAAATCCTGACCAACAGCAGTGTCATCGATGTTATCGGGCAGGCAGGTAACTTCACGGTCGCGGTACAAACCGAACCGCGCTATATCGATCCGGATAAATGTGTATCCTGCGGGGATTGCGCAGAAGTCTGCCCGGTGATCGTCACCGACACTTTCAATGAAGGCCTGTCGCCACGCCGTGCAGCATTTAAGTTATATCCACAGGCCGTACCGAATGCGTTTGCAATTGACAAGGCAGGCATTGCTCCCTGCCGGGACGCCTGCCCAGCCGGGCAGCGAGCCCAGGGGTATATCGCCTTGATCCGCGAGGGACGCTGGGAAGACGCCCTGCGCGTGATCAAAATGGACAATCCCTTTCCAGGTATATGCGGACGCATCTGCAATCATCGCTGCGAAACCGCCTGCAACCGGGGTTTGGTGGATGAACCGGTCAATATCCGGGCCTTGAAACGCTTTGTAACCGACAAAATCTACAGCCAGCCGCGAATAGAAATCGAAAAGGTCGAAATTTCCCATCCGGATAAACCCGTTGCCATTATCGGCGCCGGACCATGCGGCCTGACTGCCGCCCAGGACATTATCCGGGCCGGATACCCCGTAACAATATTTGAAGCAATGCCAGTAGCCGGCGGTATGCTGCGGTTAGGAGTGCCAGAGTTTCGCTTGCCCGTGGATATCATCGAGCGTGAAGTCCAGGATATCACAGATCTGGGGGTCGACCTGAAACTCAACCACCGCATCGATAACCTGGACAACCTGTTCAAACAGGGATATGTCTCGGTCTTGATCGCGGTGGGCGCACACGAAGGGGTCCGCCTTCCCATTCCAGGGGCAAATGCAGACGGTGTACTGATCAACACAGAGTTCCTGCGTGACGTACGCCTTGGAAAATACAAACGGGACAAAAGCGGTCGTGTCAAGAATCCCGATGGCTCCATATTGGGTCCGAATGTTCTGGTACTCGGCGGCGGCAATGTCGCCATAGACGTTGCCCGCAGCGCAATCCGGCTGGGATGCAGAGTAACCATGGCCTGCCTGGAAAGCCGGGAATCAATGCCCGCCCATCCCTGGGAAGTTAAAGCCGCCCTTGCAGAAGGCATCGAGCTATTGAACGACCGCACCTTCGAAAGCATAACCAGTAACGAGCATGGGCTGGCAAACGGCGTCGAATGCATGGCCGTCAAATCATTCAGTTTCAATGAGGCCGGGCGCCTCAACGTTGAAAAGTTACCCGGATCAAACCACGTTATTCCATGCGATACGGTGATCTTCTCTGTAGGTCAGCGAGCCGGTTTGGCGTTCATCCCTGACGATGCCGGCGTTGGGGTTACCAGCCAAAATACAATTGCCATCAATCCCAATACTTTTGCCGCCACCCGGCCCGGTGTATTTGCCGCAGGAGATACCATCTCCGGGACAGCCTTTGTGATCGAAGCTGTTGCCAGCGGCCATCAATCTGCCGAATCGATCATCCGCTATCTGCAAGGTATCCCCTTGGAACCAGGACCAAAACCAAAACTCCCGGTCGTCAAAATATCACAGGCAGAAATAACTGAGCGAGTCGCCCGGGGGGAAATCCAACTCCAGCCACGCATCCCCATGCCCGCATTGAGTGTTGATCAACGGCTGGATAACTTTGCAGAGGTAGAAGGTGGGTATGATGACGAATCTGCCCAGCTTGAGGCGGCCAGGTGCCTGTCCTGCGGGATATGCTCGGAGTGTATGTCCTGTACCTTCGCCTGCGGCGCCGATGCGATCAATCATCATATGGCCGGCGGCCAGCAGCAGTTGAACGTAGGTGCGGTCATCCTTGCACCCGGGTACCAGGCGTATCACGCTGAGCGTTCAGAGGAATACGGGTTTGGGCGTTATCCGAACGTCATCAACGCCTTGCAGTTTGAGCGCCTCCTTTCTGCATCCGGGCCAACCATGGGACACGTCCAACGCCCATCGGATGGGAAAGATCCCAAGAAAATCGCTTTCCTGCAGTGCATTGGCAGCCGGGACCAGAATCACGATTACTGTTCAGCCGTCTGCTGTATGTATGCAACAAAAGAAGCCGTGACCGCCAAAGAGCACCAACCCAACCTGGAAATCCATGTTTTTATGATGGATATGCGCGCCTTCTCGAAAGGCTATTGGGATTACTTTGAACGCGCCAGGGAACGCTATGGCATCAACTACCATCGCAGCCGGATCAGCATGCTGTATGAAAATCCCGAGAACCATAATATTGTTTTGCGTTACTTTACCGAGGCCAGGGAAATTCAAGAGGAACAATTCGACCTGGTGGTTTTATCAGTCGGGATGGAGATTTCCGATTCGGTGAAAGAACTCGGGAAACGGCTCGGGGTCGAACTTGATGAATATGGATTCTGTCACACCATTCAATTCAATCCTCTGGAAACCAGTCGACCGGGCATCTACGCCGTCGGACCATTTCGTGAGCCAAAAGATATTCCCGAATCGGTCGTCGAAGGAAGCGGCGCAGCTGCGGCGGCAGCCACAAAACTGGGCCAGGCTCGCTTCTCTCTGACCACCCGGCAAGAATATCCACCAGAGAGGGATGTCAGCAGCGAACCGCCAAAAGTGGGCGTTTTCGTCTGCTCCTGTGGTTCCAATATCGGAGGTTTTCTGGATGTCCCTGAAGTAACCGATTATGCAGGTAAGCTGCCGTATGTTACTCATGCGGAATACAATCTCTACACCTGTTCTCAGGACAGCATCAAACATATCTCCGAGCAGGTTAAAGAGTATGGTCTGAACCGGGTGGTGGTCGCCAGCTGCTCGCCTCTCACCCACCAGCCATTATTCCGCGATAGCATCCGGATGGCCGGCTTGAACCCATATCTCTTTGAAATGGCAAACATCCGCAACCAGTGTTCCTGGGTTCATTCTCACGATAAATCGATTGCCACCTCTAAAGCCCGCGACCTTATCCGGGCCGCGGTAGCCCGCGCTGTTATGCTGGAACCACAGCCCACCCTCGATGTACCGGTACAACATGCCGCCCTGATCATCGGGGGCGGCGCCGCCGGTATGACTGCTGCCAGTTCCCTGGCTGAACAGGGTTTTCCGGTGCACCTGGTTGAGAAAAGTTCGAAACTGGGCGGCAACCTGTTGAAGATCACAGCCGGCAGCAGCGGTAAGGATCCAAAGCTCATCCTGCAAGATCTGCGGAAGCGTATCTCCGACAACTCACTGATCACAGTACACACCGAAAGCAAGGTCATCTCTACGACCGGGTTCATGGGAAATTTCACCAGCACCATAGAACACAGCGATGGACTGCGCAGTGACATTGCTCACGGGGTTGTCATCCTGGCAACCGGTGGACAGGAATACCGGGGACCCGAATATGGTTATGGAAGCGATCCCCGTATCGTCACCCAGCAGGAATTCGAAAGCATCCTGGACGATCCAAACGGGTCGATCCTTGAAGTAAACTCGATCGCCATGATCCAATGCGTAGGGCCTGCAGAGCATTACTGCAGCAGGATATGCTGTACAGTGGCGCTAAAGAACGCCCTGCGCCTGAAAAAAATCAGACCAGGTGCAGATGTAATAATTTTCTTCAAGGATATCCGGACCTATGGATTCAAAGAACGGCTGTATACTGAAGCAAGGGAAAGCGGTGTGCTTTTCTTTCAATATGATTTCGATCGCAAACCGGAAGTCTGCATTGAAAACCGACACCTTACGGTCAAGGCCTGGGAACATGCCTTGGGTCGGGAGGTCGAGATTAACACCGACCTGTTAGTACTCTCGATGCCAGTCGTGCCCAATCCGGATGTGCGCGAATTATCTGCCAGGTTCAAAGTTCCCACGGATTCCCATGGCTTCTTCCTGGAAGCTCATGTGAAACTTCGCCCGGTAGACTTTGCCTCCGATGGTTTCTTCATGGCTGGGATGGCGCACTATCCCAAACTGCTTGATGAAACCATGATACAGGCCCAGGCTGCGGCTGCTCGCAGTGCACGGGTGCTCAGCCAAGAATCCCTGACTGCAGGTGGGCAGGTCGCCGTCGTGGATCCGGAAAAATGCACAGGCTGTCTTACCTGTGTGCGCATCTGCCCATTTGGGGTGCCTAAAATGAAAGTGGACCTGGTCGGTGTTGGCGGTATCCAGGGAGCAGCCTATATAGAGCCGGCAGTTTGCCAGGGCTGCGGTTCCTGTTCTTCCGAATGCCCGGCCCGCGCGATCCAACTGATGCATTACACCGACGTACAGATGACAGCAAAAGTTGGCGCATTGATAAGGCCTGAAACCATAGAGGTGCGTGGAGATGACTGAAGAAAAACTTCAAATCGTCGCTTACTGCTGTGAATATTGCGCGTATGCCGCAGCAGACCTGGCCGGTGGATTGCGAATGCAATACCCACCAGAAATCAGGATTGTCATGCTGCCCTGCACGGGCAAAATGGACATACTGCTTGCCCTGCAAGCCCTGGAAGAAGGCGCCGACGGCGTGATGGTCGCCGGTTGAATGCCCGGCGATTGTCATTACCTGGAAGGTAATACCAACGCAAGACGGCGAGTGAACCACCTGCAAGATCTGCTTGAAAAGATCGGGCTTGAAAAAGAAAGAGTAAGGATGTTTAACCTGTCTGCGGCTATGGCCGGACAATTTGTCGAAATGGCAAATGAGATGACCGAACAAATAAAGGTATTGGGCCCCAACCCTTTACGCAACTCTCAAAAGGAGAGTGAGGAATGATCGTTGCAGAACAAAAATCTTTAGAAGAAATCAAATCCCTGGTCGGTAATGCAGAGAAAGTGCTGGTCGTCGGCTGCGGCACCTGTGTTACCGTCTGCTTTGCAGGAGGCGCACGAGAGGCTGCAATCGTATCTGCCTCCCTGCGCATGTCCTCGAAACTGGACGGTAATCCCAAAGAGGTCACCGATGTAACCGTCCAGCGCCAGTGCGAGTGGGAGTACCTGGATGAAATTGCCGCACAGGTAGAAGCTGTCGATGTTGTGCTCTCGCTTGGATGCGGGATCGGCGTCCAGGCCATCGCCGAACACTTCCCCAATACATGGGTGGTCCCCGGATTGAACACTACCTTCCTGGGTTTACCGACCGAACAGGGTACCTGGGTAGAACGCTGCGCTGCCTGTGGAGATTGCCTGCTCGGGCTGACAGGCGGCATCTGTCCGATTGCCCGCTGCTCTAAATCACTGCTCAATGGTCCCTGCGGAGGGTCTATCGATGGTCACTGTGAAATCGATGATGAGATCCCCTGTGGCTGGCAGTTGATCTATGACCGCCTGAACAGCAAGGGAAAGCTGGATATGCTGATGGACATCCAACCGCCAAAGAACTGGAGCACCTCCAGGGATGGCGGCCCGCGCAAGATCGTCCGCGAGGATTTACGACTCAATGAGAAAGAGGAGAGTGGGTCATGACAGAGACCATAAACGGAAACGGATATCTCTCCGGTTCGAACCTTGAGCGCATATTGAAAGCCGGTCACTTCGCGGTGACCGCAGAACTTGGCCCCCCACAAAGCGCTGATGGGAATGTAATTCGACATAAAGCCGGCCTGTTGAAGGGATACTGCGATGCAGTCAACCTGACAGACAACCAGACAGCGATTGTACGCATGTCCTCCATTGGCGCCGGAACGATCCTGGTACAGGAAGGCTTGGAACCGGTTATCCAGATGGTTTGCAGGGACCGCAACCGTCTTGCAATGCAAAGCGACCTGCTCGGGGCGCATGCCATGGGTATTCGCAACCTGCTGTGCCTGTCTGGTGATCACCAGGTATTTGGCAACCATCCGGGCGCAAAGAATGTTTACGATATCGACTCCATCCAAATGGTAAAAATGGTATCGGATATGCGCGATAAACATATCTTCCAATGCGGCGAGGAAATGAAAGGCCAGCAGCCGTGCCTGTTTGTTGGGGCAGCCGAATCGCCGTTTGCTCATCCCATAGATTTTCGCCCATACAGGTTGGCCAAAAAGGTCAAAGCCGGCGCCAACTTCATCCAGACACAGCTGGTCTACGATATCAATGCCTTCAACGACTTCATGAAGAAGGTCCGCGAACTTGGTATTCATAAAGATACTTATATCCTGGCCGGCGTTGGCCCATTGAAGAGTCCGGGTATGGCGAATTATATGAAAGCCAACGTGCCCGGCATCCTCATTCCCGATGAGATAATTGAGCGCATGAAAGAAGCGGGGGCGCCCTGGGCCGGGAAGAGCAAAGATGAATTGACCCCGGATGATAAAAAGGCCAGGGCAGAAGCCTGGAAAGAAATGGGGATCCGGATCTGCATCGAACTCGTCAAGGAACTACGCCAGATAGAAGGAGTGGCCGGGGTTCATATTATGGCGATTGAATGGGAAGAAGCAATCAAACCGATTGTCGAAGGCGCCGGTCTTTATCCACGGCCGGTAGTCCCCCTGCCTGCACCCCAAACCGCATAACACGTATAAACCTCTTATTGACAGGAGACCGGCGATGAGCACCAATCAGAAAACCGCCACCGAAAAAATGATTATCAATCCGGGTTTGGCCAACCGGATCCAGGAGGAGCTTGGCCAGAATGTCTACCTGTGCTATCAATGCGTCCGGTGTACTGGCGGATGCCCAATGGCCGGGTATTTTGATTGGCAGCCGAATCAGATTATGCGTGCACTCCAACTCGGACAGGAAGAGATCGCCCTGAATGCAAAAACGCCCTGGTTATGCGCATCGTGTCAGACTTGTACCACCCGCTGCCCGCAAGGCCTGGATATTACCGCAATCATGGCCTTCCTGACCAGGGAAGCGCTCCAGCGCGGCATCAAGCCCTCGGTTCCTGAAGTCAACATTACCAACCAGGCTTTTGAACGCGAAGTGAAACTGTGGGGACGCTCCTTCGAACTGGGCTTGATGGCCGAGATCATGCTCCGAACCGGGAAAATCACAGACGACCTGAGCCTTGGGGTTAAGGTTATCAGCAAGAACAAAATGCCGTTCCTCCCCAGCTTCAGCCATCCACCCAAAAAGGTCAAACCCGTCACTGATAAAAATGCGGTGGGCTATTATCCCGGCTGTTCGCTCCACTCCACCGGGGTGGAATTCAACATCTCCGCCAAGGCAGTTTGCGAAGCACTCGACATCCATCTGGTCGAGCCCGATGGCTGGGTCTGCTGCGGCAGTACGCCAATCCACCGCGCAGATCCCGAATATGCCCTGCGCCTGCCAATGGAAAACCTGCGCCTGATCGAACAAAGCGGCCTGGAGGAAGTAACAATGCCCTGCGCCGCCTGCTTCAACCATCACAAAAATGCCCTGTATGAGATCCGGAATCACGAAGACCGCAAAGCCGCGATCGACGAATCCATGGAGTACACATACCGGGATTCCGTCAAAGTCACCACACTGTACGATAGTATCCTTGAGCATATCGACCCGGAAACACTCCAGGGAAAAATTACCCGCCCACTGAAAGACCTGAAGGTTGTCTGTTATTACGGCTGCCTGCTGACTCGCCCGCCGCAAGTTACCGAATCGAAGCATCCTGAAAATCCGACTGAACTGGATGAGATGATGAAAATAATGGGCGCCGAAGTGAAAGACTGGTCTTATAAAACCTGCTGCTGTGGAGCCACCCACTCGCTCAGCCGCCCCGATATCGTCCATGACCTGAGCAGTAAATTGATCAAAGCAGCCCAACAGACGGGTGCAGAGGCGATTGTTGTCGCCTGCCCGCTGTGCCATACCAACCTGGATGCCCGCCAGTTCCAGATGGACCTTGAAACCCCTATGCCCGTGCTGTATTTCACCCAACTTTTGGCGCTTGCACTCAACCTGCCAACCAAAGCGGCAGCCTTGAATAAAAACCTGGTAGATCCTCGACCGCTGTTAAATGAAAAAGGTATCCTGGATCGCTAAACTGGAAAACTTACTGCCGGGAGGACGCTGATTTATCAAGAGATATTGGGAGAAGGAGACAAATATGCTGCAAGAACAGATTAAGAACTATCGTGAAATGGTGACATTGAAGGACGGTACCTATATACTTCTGCGCGCCATGACGCCCCCTGATAAAGACGGGCTCATCGATATGTTCTCTGCGGTAAATCAGGACGACCTGCGTTATATGCGCCATAATGTCAATGACAATAAACTGATCCAACGCTGGTGTGATGAACTTGATTACACAAAGGTCCTTCCTATCCTGGCGCTGGTCAAAGACCGCATCGTTGGAAATGCCTCACTGCATTACAGCGATGGCGCGGAAAGACATATCGCCGAAGTACGGATCTTCCTGACAAAAGACTTCCGTAAGCGCGGCCTGGGAATGAAAATGCTCAAAGCCCTGATCGACGTTGCTCGCAAACAGGGCGTCAGTATCCTTACGGCCAAAATCATCCCGGAAAAATCCAAAGTGGTCAAGGCCTTCAAGGAACTCGGATTCAAAAGCAGCTGCTTGCTGGACGATTATTTTATGTTCCCCGATGGTGAGACCACCGATATCGTCCTGCTGACCTTGAACCTCCAGCAACATATTGACGAATTCTAAAAGACCTTCACTGCGCCGGATGGTCGCAGAAAGCACTGGCATTAACCTCAATCGCTGCCAGGGCTGTATGAACTGCGACCTGCCCGATACGCGCGAGCAGGATATCCCGCTCAGCAGCCTGATACGGATGGTCCTTTTCGACGACGATGAGGTCTTGAGCAGCCAGACTTTGTGGTCAGACTATGTGCTCAGCAATGCAAGATACGCCTGTCACCGCGGCCTTGACCTGGAACAGGTCCTCCGGGCGCTCAGGGCAGAAGCCAGTTTACGAAATAAGCGGGTCCCTTAATATTCTTCGCATTCATCCAGGGCGGCCAATGGAACCGATCATGCACCTGAAGCGAAATTAATCATCTCAACAGCTTTTAAAGGTCAGACCCTTTTTAGAAAATATCCTAACCCGTTCCAATCCGCCAGCGGGTCGATTGCCAAAAGATGCGCATCTTTTCGTAATTAAGTTCTATCTTTTTGAGGTTAAGACGGCGCTTCTTTGCAATCTCCTGGCGGACGGTTTGGGCTTCCACAGGATCCCTTCCCCGTCCAAACAGTCTGGTTGACAACCATCTGCAACCCGGAAACCGGTCTTCTTCTCAAGTCTTCTGCCTGGCTTGCGAGTTGGGCACAACAACTGGTCTGGCACAAGTCCAGCCGCCGTCCGGCAGCGCAGCGATTGAACGACAGCTTCCGTCCAGGTTCCAAACCATCCCGTACATCTGTCATTTGAACGGCAGAGAATTATTCAAAAGAAAACTGAAACTTATCAAAACCTAAACGAATTACCGCACCCTGCCTAGCGGCCACAAGCTGTGCTCGCCACAGGTCCCCTTTCAGGCATATGACCAATCCCATCGATCTCCAAGTTTAAAATTAACCCGGGTTAATGATCTTTCACCTGATGTTTGTTATCGTATGCAATAGATACATGCAGGCATAACAACAATAATGATAACAAGAAGGAAAATTTACTATGCACCTCGAAAATAAAACCATCGTGATCACCGGCGCCTCAAAAGGCCTTGGCAGGGAAATCGCCATCCGTCTCAGCCAAAAAAAAGCGAATATGATTTTAGCGGCGCGCACAGCCGCACTCCTGCAGCAGGTAAAAGCAGAGATAGAAAACCTGACCGGCAAGACCCCATTAACCATCCCCTGTGACATATCTTCCGAAGACGACGTGAGTTCTATGGCAGTGCAGATCAATAAGAATTTTCAGCATATTGATGTACTGGTTAACAATGCCGGTTTTGCTGACTACCAATTGTCAGAGAACCTGTCAAACCAGGGAATGCGCAGACATTTTGAAGTCAATTTTTTTGGCGCGTATTACTGCATTAAAGCGCTGCTTCCATTCCTTAAGCAAAGCGACTCGGGGTATATCCTGAACATCGGGTCCTTGTTCAGCCGGATCGCCCTGGCCGAAAACAGCGTATATGCCGCCGCCAAATTTGCCCTGGCCGGTTTCTCTGAGGGATTGCGCCAGGAGTTGAAACCTTCCGGTATTGGTGTAGGACTTTTTCTGCCCGGTCCGATCAGGACTTCGTTCCGGGAAAACAGGGGGAACACCAGCCTTGAAATCCCGAAAGCCCTGATGCTCGCTCCTCAAAAAGTTGCTGCGACAGCAGAAAAAATGATCCGCCGGCAAAAGAAACAGGTGATCCTATCCACTTGGATGCTGCTGGCGCTGAAAGCCAGGTACGGTTAATCAGTACTGCCCCCTGCCTGGCATAATCCAGTACCCGACAAGACTCTGGTCGAAGAACACGAAGCCTCAACGGTAAAAACCGGATTGAGACTTTCGTGTCTACGCGGACGTTCCTGTACGCCGGGGAGAGACGCACAAATGTTGAACTCACCTGCCGAAAGCTCCAACAACAAATGCTTCCATACCATGGCTAAATCGGAATCGTTTTCCGTACAAACTGGTTGAATTAGGCGGCGAGCCCTTTTTACAAAGGAATAACAAATGTAAGGCAGGAAAAACTAAATTGCCACAATCTGAACCCAATCGATAAAAAAAGGGGTAGAATATCAATCCTTATGACGCTTATCACCTGATAAAGTGTCAATCTACATGGTCCATAATCACCAGCTTAAGATAAAATTGCTGATTGTGAAGAATTGCTCAATCGGATGGGCAGACTCCCAGAATTTATTTTTTCCTGATTAAGGAGGTTATTATGCCGCAAAAAGACAAGCAGCCAGGTACAACCCGGCCAGCCGCCGGAACAGTTTTGGCGCAGTTCGATCCCACGCACGACCTTTACAGGTACCAAGCACGCGCCCTGGACGCCATCTTTGCACCCAAAAATGTTGCGGTCATCGGCGCGACTGAGAAAGAGGACAGCGTGGGCCGGACCCTGACCTGGAATCTGATCAGCACCCCCTTTGGCGGAGCGGTCTTCCCCGTCAACCTAAAGCGCGCCAGCATCCTGGGGATCAAAGCGTACTCGACGGTCCGCGACATTCCAGATCCCATCGACCTGGCAGTCATCGTCACACCGGCGCCGACAGTCCCCGGCATCATTAAAGACTGTGTGGACATAGGCGTAAAAGGCGCCATTGTCATCTCGGCTGGTTTCAAGGAAACCGGACCCGACGGGGTAGAACTGGAACGCAAGATCATGGAGCAGGCCCGCCGCGGGAATATGCGCATCATTGGCCCGAACTGTCTGGGTGTGATGAACCCGATTACCGGTATAAACGCGACCTTTGCCACCAAAATGGCCAACAAGGGAAACGTAGGCTTTATCAGCCAGTCGGGCGCCTTATGCACGGCTGTTCTGGACTGGTCTTTTCGGGAGAATGTCGGCTTTTCCAACTTCGTATCGATCGGTTCGATGCTGGATGTCGACTGGGGCGACCTGATTTACTATCTTGGCGATGATCCCCATACGCATTCAATCGTAATTTACATGGAAACAATCGGGAATGCCCGATCCTTCCTGTCTGCCGCCCGCGAAGTGGCCTTGACGAAACCGATCATCGTTATCAAACCAGGCCGTACCGAAGGCGCTGCCAAGGCCGCAGCCTCCCATACAGGTTCCTTAACTGGCTCGGATGAGGTCCTGGACGCAGCCTTCCGGCGGTGCGGTGTCTTGCGCGTTGACAGTATCGGTGAACTTTTCTCCATGGCCGAAGTGCTTGCCAAACAACCCAAGCCCAAGGGACCGCGCCTGACCATCCTGACCAATGCCGGCGGGCCCGGAGTGCTGGCAACCGATGCTTTGATTTCAAACGGAGGTGAACTGGCTGTCCTCTCCCCGAAAACCATGAAGGCGCTCAATGAAATCCTGCCGCCGCAGTGGTCCCATAACAACCCGGTGGATATCCTTGGAGACGCCGGCCCAGACAGGTACACCAAATCCCTGGAGATTACCGCCAAGGATCCTAACAGCGACGGCCTGCTGGTCATCCTGACGCCCCAGGCTATGACAGCGCCCACAGAGATTGCAGAAGCGTTGAAAGAACACGCCACTTCCTACGACAAACCCCTGCTGGCTTCCTGGATGGGCGGGGACGCTATCAGGGAAGGCGAAACCATCCTGAACCGAGCCAACCTGCCAACCTATGAATATCCGGATGAAGCCGCCCGGGCATTCGATTATATGTGGCACTATACTTATAACCTTAGGGGAATTTATGAAACCCCGACCACTGCCGAAGCAGAAGGACAGGATGGGACCGGACCAGACCGGGATAAAGCAGCTGCCATCATCAACAAAGCCAGGACCGCGGGCCGTGAAATCCTGACGGAGGCTGAATCAAAAGAACTGCTTTCCGCATACGGGATCCCCACTACGCCCAATCTGATTGCAGAGACCCCTGAACAGGCTGTCGAACTGGCGGAACAGGTTGGATATCCCGTTGTACTCAAGCTTCATTCAGAAACCATCACACATAAAAGCGATGTCGGCGGCGTTAAACTCAATCTCAAGAACGCCGAAAAGGTCAAAGCCGCCTTCAAAGAAATCAACGCCTCCGTGGATAAAATCACCGGAAAAGGCAACTTCAACGGCGTATCCGTCCAGCCGATGATCAAAATGGAAGGCTACGAGGTGATCCTCGGTTCGAGCATCGATATACAGTTCGGGCCGGTGCTGCTCTTTGGCACCGGCGGCACCCTGGTAGAGGTGTTCAAAGACCGCGCACTGGCATTACCCCCATTGAACACTACCCTGGCTCGCCGCATGATCGAACAAACCAAAATATTTAAGGCGCTGCAGGGCGTTCGCGGACGAAAATCCATTAATATCGACGAGCTCGAAAAGATGCTGGTACGCTTCAGCCAGCTGGTTGTCGAACAACGCTGGATCAAGGAACTGGACATTAACCCGATGATAGCCTCTCCGGAAGGTTTGCTGGCGTTAGACGCCCGCGTGGTTGTCCATGGTCCAGATACCAGGGAAGAAGAGCTGCCAACACTTGCTATCCGCCCCTACCCCATTCAATACATTACCCACTGGACATCCAAAGACAAACGCGAGATAACCATCCGTCCAATCCGTCCCGAGGATGAACCTCTGATGGTTCGCTTCCATGAAACCCTCTCCGACCGCAGTGTTTACCTGCGCTATCTTTCCCCCATGGTCTACAGCCAGCGTGTTACTCACGAACGCCTGGCACGTATGTGCTTCAATGACTATGACCGCGAAATTGCCCTGGTCAGCGAGTGGACCGATCCCAAGAATGGAGAAACCAGCATCATGGGCGTCGCCCGTCTCTCCAAGAAACACGGAATCAACACCGGCCAGTTCAGGATGCTGATCAATGACGCCTATCAGGGGATTGGCCTTGGGAAGCAAATGCTCACCACTCTTATCGACGTGGCCCGCAAGGAAAAGCTGGAGACTATGGTCGCCGCGATGTCCCCTGAAAATAAAGCCATGCAGGTTCTTTGCAAGAATCTGGGTTTCAAACTCAACACCAACAAAGAAACGAATTTGATTGAAGCGGAATTGAAGCTGTAAGGCTTTTCACGTTTCCATCAAGTTCTCAAGGAGGCGCAGAACTGCCTGCGTCTCCTTTTTTTGTAACCCAAAACATGAAACACTTGAGACCAATTCACCTACTGCCCCGCATCGGGTGCATTAATATGTTGTCGGCTTTATCGGAAGGATGGCATCCTCGGAACAGCCTCCCGAAGGTTGACCTGCCCGGTAGTGGGTCTGATAGAAACCCTTCGGAACATCCAGGTCTTGATAATCCACAGATTTTAATGTGTACTTTTCCTGGCCTCTCCCATTGATCGTAAAAAAAAACTTGGGATATAATCATCCCATGACTTATAAAGTATTCCTGGTTGAAGATGAAATCGTTACGCGAGAGGGTATTCGGGACAACGTCAACTGGAAGTCTGCGGGGTTTGAGTTCTGCGGGGAAGCTGCAGACGGTGAAACAGCCGTCCCCTTAATCGAAGCCGCCCAACCCGATATCCTCATCACTGACATTAAAATGCCCTTTATGGATGGGCTCCAACTGAGCAAAATCATCCGGACACAGATGCCCTGGGTTAAGATTATCATCCTGAGCGGACACGATGAGTTTGAATATGCCCAAAAGGCAGTAACCATTGGGGCGACCGAATACCTGTTGAAACCTATCAGCTCTGGTGAACTGCTGAAAGCGATGAAGAGAATTTCTGATTTGCTCGACCAGGAGAAGAAAGAGCAGGACAACTATAATGAATTAAAAAAGCGGGATGAAGGCAACCTGCTACTTCTCAAGGAAAAATTCTTACTCCGCCTTGTTATGGGTGGAATCTCTTCAGCAGATGCGATCGAACA
>JAFGMV010000058.1 GCA_016927315.1 Anaerolineales bacterium
CATGTATTCGATCAACCTGGAAAAGATCACCATCGACGAATTCAAAGAAATCCTGACAACTGTAGACTTGCTGCCCGGCAGGAGGATCTTACTGGAGGACCTCTCCGGTGTCGTAGAGCGCCTGAAAAAGAAGGGGTTCCGGCATCTGGCAGACTTGCAAGAAATGTTGAAGGATAAGAAACAATATCCTGCCCTGGCGGAGGAATATGCCGTCAGCATAGACTACCTGATCATACTCAACCGCGAGATCAACAGTTACCAATCCAAACCGCTCCCACTGGGGAAACTGGGAGTATTCTCTGAGGCAGAACAAAAGCGCCTGGAAGGCGCCGGTCTGAAAACGACCAGGGATCTGTACGAGCAGGGTCTGACAAGACCTGCTCGTGCAATGATAGCCAGACAGGCGGGTATCTCCGAAACGCAATTGGCCGCGGCGCTCGAGTTGAGCGACCTGCTGCGCATCACCGGCGTCGGACCGGTCTATGCCAGGATGCTGAGAGAGACCGGGGTGAAAAGCGTATCAGACTTCTCAACCAGGAGCACCGCAGACATCCTGTCGCAATACCAACGGCTCAACCAGGAGAAAAACATTACCCAGGTAAACCTTGGAACGAAAGATATCGAATACTGCAAACGCTTCAGCCAAAAACTGGATATCGAGGTCGACTGACAGGAAAAAACTATGAAAACACTTGATTTGAAAAAAGATCTGAAGGCGTATTACAATCCATCGGCCAAAACAGTCAGCTACATCGAAGTACCCCGTTTCCAATTCCTGATGGTGGAGGATTCCATCGAACCCGGTAAGGAGCCGGGCAATTCTCCCTTGTACCAACAAACAATGGAAGCTATCTATGGAGCCGCCTACACTCTCAAGTTCATGCTCAAACTGTGTGAGAAAGATCCTTTCGATTACCCGGTTATGCCCCTGGAAGGGCTGTGGACCGTACGCGACGGGAAATTCGATCTCAAGGTCAAGGACAACTGGGACTTCACCAGTATGATCCTGACGCCAGACCAGGTCACCCGGGACGACTTCACCGCCGCCGTCGAAGAATTGAAAAGGAAGAAAGGCGACAAACCCGGCTTTTCCCGCCTGCGGCTGGAGACCTTTGAAGAGGGTCCCTGTGTGCAGGTCATGCATATCGGACCGTATGCCAATGAATTGGAAACGCTTGAGCGCATGTGGGCTTTCATGGAAAAGAACGGCTACCAGGACCGCGTCGGACAAGGCGGCAAGCACCACGAGATCTACCTGGGCGACCCCCGCCGGGCAGCGCCTGAAAAGCTCAAGACCATCCTGCGTCACCCGGTGGCAAGGAAGCAGTGACTGGCAATCTGCTGTATGTTGGAATAATTCTTGAACAAGGAGATATGATGTCCGTACTGAAACGCCTGGCCCACGCCCTGGACCGCCGCGACGATGTCCCTAACCAGGAACTTGCCCGGGAACTGGCCGGGGTAAAGGATACACACGGCATCCGTGAGATCGCAGAAAACCTGTGGAATAAGGACCGCCGCATCCGTAACGACTGTATTAAAGTCCTGTACGAGATCGGGTACCTGGACCCGTCCCTGATTGCCAGCTACGCCGGCGACTTCGTCAAGCTGCTGCGCAGCCGGGACAACCGTATGGTCTGGGGCGCCATGATTGCCCTGGGGACCGTCGCCGGGATGGCTGCAGGTGAACTCTACCCGCAGGTGGATGAGATCAAAACAGCCATGGAGGACGGCTCCGTCATCACCAAAGACGCCGGCGTTATCACCCTGGCCGGGATCGCCTCACACGATCCGGCCTATAACCGGGATATCTTCCCTTACCTGCTCGAACACCTGCGCACCTGCCGCTCCAAGGATGTCCCCCAGCACTCTGAGAAAGCTGTGCTCGCTGTGAACGCCGGTAACAAACAGGCTTTCATTGCAGTCCTGAAGCAGCGCCTGGAAGACCTGCAGGGCGCTCAGGTCAAACGAGTGGAAAAAGTCATCCGCAAGGCCGAACAAGGCTAAGCAAAAATGACCAGCCACGAAGAAAACAAATGGACGGATATTTAGCACAAACCTTCAAAGGGTTTGTACCAAATACCATTCAGCCCATCCGTTATTCGAGACAGATCAAATCAGAAAGAAGGAAAGAATGCCGCGCCCTTTGAACAAAAGCCAACTGCTGGAGGTATGCCTGGCTGAATACAGCAAACTTGATGAATTCCTGGCAGCGCTCTCCCCGGGGCAGATGGACACTCCCAGCACTGCACACTCCTGGTCGGTGAAAGACATCCTGGCCCACCTGTACGAATGGCAGCAAATGGTCTTTTGTTGGTACCAGACCAGCCTGCAAGGAGGCGCCCCTGCCGTCCCGGCAGCAGGCCTGAACTGGGGACAGATCCCGGAACTGAACCAACGGATTTACAAACACTATCGCGACCGGTCCCTGGTGGAAATATTGGAGCTTTTCCGGGATTCACACAGCACAATGGTCAGCTTCATCGAGGAGGCCTCTGATGAAGCACTGACCACCCCCGGCCTGTACCCCTGGATGAACAAGAACACCCTGCTGGCGTACCTGAACTCAGCTTCCGGCAGTCACTACCGCTGGGCGCTCAGGGAGATCAAAAAAATGGTTAAAAATCTCTAATCGCGAATTCATTTGTATCCCCTTAATTCACTTCACCCTGAGGCAGCCCGCAGGATACTCTCCACCAGGTAATCGATAAAGCGTTTACGCATCTTTTCGTCACGCAGATCGATGCGGTCCTTCTTCCTGGCGGCTTCCGGCATCAGTCCGGCCAGCAGGCAGGCAGAAATCGCTGCATACAGGGCAAAACGAACATCCTGGCCGGAAGCGTCGTCTGCGACCAGTTCTTTATAAGCCCGGGAAAGCCAGTTATCGATCATCCGGGAAAACGGGCTGTCCTGATCCCCCTCCATCAAAGGTCCCTGAATGTGAGCCCGGATCAGGTTCGGATAGCGCAGGATTCCCAGTACCAGGTACTCAAACAGGGCATACAGACGCTCCCGGATACTGCCTTCGCCGGCCAGCATCTCGGCCGTATCTGCCAGCATGTGCTCCAGGGTCTGAGTCAGTGCCGTTTCAAGCAGCTGTTCCTTGGTACCGTAATAATAATGTAAGGCTGCATTGTTCACCCCGGCTTCTTCGGCAATCGCCCGGGTGGTCAGGTTCTGCAGCCCATGCTTTTCGATGGCGGTAATTGTGGCTTCAAGGATATACTGCCTGGTCGCCTTTGAATTCATATGCTCTGGTTCCTTTCATACCCCGGTATCAGACAGCCCGCTGCACAGGAAGGATCGAGCGGCGCCGGGTATCTTGCCAGCGCCTGCCGACGAGTGAGGCGATCAACGTGGCCGGAAAGAATCCACCCAGGATGCGCAGGACCTGGTTCAGTATACCCGGGATATAGATCGCCCTTCTTTGCAAGGCCAGGTCGATCGTGCGTGTCGCTACCTGGCCCACGTTCATGGTCGTCACCCGTCCCATCCAGCCCTGTGCGTTGATTTTCTCGATACACGCCACGGTGGTCGGCAGCCCGGCCGGGCAAAGCGCCAGCACCGAGACTCCCCTGGGTTTTAACTCTTCGTTCAGCGCCAGGGAGAAATCCAGCAGGAAACGCTTGGAAGCCGCATAGACTGCCTTGACCGGCATCGGGTAAAAGGCCGCCAGGCTGCAGACATTGACGATCTGGTAATGCCGGTCGGGGGCATTGAAACCCAGGCTGCTGCGGGTCATCTCGACAGTGGCTTCGATGTTCAGGCGCATGATCTTGCGCAGTTCATCATTGGAACGCTCGAAGAAAGGGCCTTCGAAGTCCAGCCCGGCCACATTGACCAGGAAATGGAAACAGATGCGCTGCTCCCTGACCTGCTCCCAAAATGCCTGCCGTGCTTCGGGGTCGGTCAGGTCGCAGGGATAGGTCCGGATGTCGACCGCGTACATGCGGGCCAGGCCTCCAGCCACCGCGGCCAGGCTGTCAGCCGAGAGGTCGGTCAGGTATAGATTCCAGCCGCGTGAGGCGCATTCCGTCGCAAAGGCTTTGCCCAACCCACCGGCTGCCCCGGTGATACAGACGTAACTTTTCATTGCCGTACTCCTTACCAGGGTACTGGTAAAAAACCTTGACATATTAACCACGCGGTTATACTATATGATATAACCACATGGTTAATATGTCAAGGTAAATAGAGGCAACCGATGGAAGCAAAGACAATTGTTATCACGGGGGCTACATCCGGGATCGGGCTGGCGGCGGCCAGCGCCCTGGCCGGGATGGGACACACCCTGGTCTGTGTTGGCCGGGACCGGGATAGGTGCCGGCATGCCCGGGAGAGCATCCTGCGCCAGGCGCCGCAGGCAGATGTCACCTATCTGCTGGCGGACCTGTCTTCGCAGAAGCAGGTACGCGGGTTGGCAGGGGAAATCAAACAGGCCATAACCGGTCACCGCGGGGAATCTCTCGACGTCCTGGTCAACAACGCCGGTGGAGTGTCAAACTGGTACACCACTACCGAAGACGGTTATGAACTGCAGTTCGCCGTCAACCACCTGGCGCCTTTCCTGCTGACCCTCGAATTGCTGCCTCTGCTGCAGGCCGCCCCTGGCGCCCGGGTATTAACTGTCAGTTCGGGATCGCACCGTAATATGCAGATGCACTGGCAAGACATCATGTACAGCCGGAAGTACAACACCCTGCTGGCCTATAAACAGTCAAAGCTGGCCAATGTGTTATTCTCGTATGAATTCAACCGTCGCTACGGGCAGGACAGCGGTCCGCGCGCCTACGCCATCGACCCGGGTCTGGTCAATACCAGCATTGGCCTGAAAGGCACCAGCGGACTGGTGCACTGGATCTGGGAACAGCGCCGCCGGGGCGGCGCCAGCCCAGAAAAGGGCGCCGAAACGGTGGTCCACGTGGCGAGCGACCAGGGAGTTTCGAACGTGCAGGAGGTCTACTGGAAAGACTGCCGTCCGCTGCCTCCCAGCAAGTACGCCCGCCGGGAGGCCGAAGCCGCCCGCCTGTGGGCCCTCTCTGAACGCCTGTGCGGGGTGGGATGAGATCTATTCGATTTTGAAGCAGGATGGACTGGAATTGTTACGGATTTATATAGTGTGAAAGGTACTGACGACTTGCACCTGTTCTCTATCAGCTGATCGGCATATCTGGCAGACGGATAGTTTATTTTAGCAAGCGATGATCGTCCCTGATCGGAATGACGAACGTCAAGATGATCGTAATCACATCATCCCCGAATGGGAAAAGTACGATTCTTGGTAGTGTGCCCTTCGACTACAGCGAATTTTGAGGAATACTATGCTTTCCCCAATGCCAGGCTTCTGCCCACGCAACCGCACCGAACACTTGTCATGGCGGACAGCGCCAGGGGTTGCAGGTAGACTTATAGCCTTCAAAGAATCAAAGTGTCCGGAGGCTTGTAGTGATAATCATTGGTTTATTAAAGTATCATCACCTACAGCATAGAAAAGTCCACAGATTGCATAAGGAAGGCATCCAAAACCATCTGCCCTTACGAGACTCTCCCCCATTCCTGCACCATGGAACTGTCTCTTACAGAAACACCATTCTGGCGCTGTTTGTCAGGAGCATGCAATCGGCCCATTAAGCTTTCACAATGGGTGTTGGCCGCAGCGGAACGAACCCGGTCTCCCACCAGTAGGCAGCATCCTTCGCAGCCACATCCAGGTCAATGCCCCGCCGTTCTGCACCTTGACGGCACATCAAGATTGGATGATAAACCCCTTGCCTTGGAACCAACGCAGCATATCTGAAATCACTCGCCAGCGGATCGCGCCTCGTTGTACGCGCCAGCTTGATACGCAAGTCATTCAGGGTACGGGCATCGCGGCGCATCTTCACCACACCTGGCGGGATATACAGGTAACCTTGACCACGCAAGATTAGTGTTGATGCGCATGGACATTCATCATCCGAGCAAAGTCCATCGCTTTCTGGCGGCTGGGATTCGAAGTAGCCTGCCGGAATCTGCCCGGGTATCGAGGTCGCCCTGGCGGCTGCGCTGCTGAGAAGCCTCGCCAGGGCATTCAGATCGACCGCTCTTAATATCTCACTTCTGGCCTGATCGGGCGGTTTCCGGAATAAGGCCTTGACGACCTCCGCCTTGTCGAATCCATCCTCCTGGCAGGTTTGCTGGATATCACTTATGAGTTTCTTGATTTTCTCCTTGCGGACCCTGGTAGTCTGCATAAGCAGCGCCGCGGCAGCAATGATGACCAAAATCCCGACAACGGCAGGCGCCATCTCATACATGGAAAGTCCAAACCACAAAGGGAAAAGACCCACCAGGATAGCGATCGCTCCGCCCCCCTGTAAGCGACCTACCCACTTGTCGATAGACCCGATTTCGGCGTCCCACTTCTGGGTACGGGTTTCAAAAGAATCTGGTACAGTTGAAGTTTCCTGTATGGTGGCTTTCTCTTTCATAGGTACTTACCTCCTTCGAGCCTTCTGACGCATCCAGATCCTTATCCGATCATTGATATCACTTGGTGAAAGTCCACGCACATGAGAAGCCCTTAACAACTTACCAAGCGGTCTGTTTGGCTTATCATAACGTTTATATGATTATTGCACGAAATTTAGCAAAACGCGCGCTGGATCGCGGGGGTGAACAAATCCCCGTTAAGGTATGTGGCGACCGGCACTCATTCCTTGTCCAATCCTTTCAAGTCATCCAGTGCGTGAAAACACACGCCCAACAACACCTGATTCCCAAATCCGGTTCGCGACCAAAACTATGACCGTTCGCTATGAAATCTGTGGCGGATCTCCCGCCTCCTCAGTGCTGACCTGCTGGCTGCAACTTTCATCCACTCCGGGTCGACCACCTGAACATGATACATCCCGCTGCGATTCGACTTCAGCCAGCGCGGCATTCGCCTCCGCTCAGCAGCCCAACCGGCATTCATATCTCTCCACTTAACAATTCTGTAAGGTTAGCGCTTCCCCGTATCCGGCCTGCATGCGTTTCGTCTCAGCAAAGGTACGGGAAAGATACTCTCTACGATTGGAGGCAGGATGTTATCTCAGAAAAAAGCTGAAGGTGGGCAGGCACTGGTTATCATTGTGTTTGGCATGTTTGCTCTATTTGGAGTGACCGCCCTGGCAGTGGACGGCGGCGCCGCTTATACTGATCGCCGCCAGGCCCAGAACACAGCCGACGCGGCTGCACTCGACGCAGCCCTGGCGAAAGTGAGGGAAGAAGATTGGGGTACTTCTGCTTTTCAACGCGCCGCAAGCAACGGCTACGACAATAATGGCGTTACCAACACGGTCGAAGTATACAACCCACCAAGCGATGGCAACTATGCCGGCGACGATCAATATATCCAGGTGGTCATCACTTCACACGTCGACACTTATTTCGGCATCCTCCTCGGCCAGGAACAAATAACCAACCAGGTACAGGCCATCGCCCGGGCAAAACCGATTACCCATGAATCTATCTACCCGGGACATGCCCTGGTCAGTCTGAGTCCGGATGTTTGCGGCGCGGTCCGGATCCACGGTAATGCCACCACCACCCTGATCGGCGGTGGATTGTTCGTCAACTCGGACTGCGACCAGGCCTTTGAACAGCAGGGAGCTGCTGCCTACCTGGAGAGCCCCGGCTTATGCGTTGTCGGCGGCAGCAATCTCCAGCAGCCGGGCAACGTCCCTCCACCCGAGACCTGCAATCCAACCCCTTACCCGCCTGAGATCATCCCGCCCAACCCGCAGTGTACAGCAGACAGCACCCAGTTCAATGGTATCTTTACACCCGGAAATATTGAAGGCAAGGACTTAAAAGGCGATGTAACCCTGATGTCTGGGCTCTACTGTATCAGCGGGGATGTGATCATCAACGGTCCGGACTTCTGGTACGGGCATGACGTGACCCTGTATTTTGTCGACGGCGGGCTGCATATCAATGGACCGACCACCATCCAACTGGACGCACCCGATTATGGTCCTTTTGAAGACTTGTTGGTATACGTACCAATGGAGAATGACAATACCATCATCATCAATGGCAACTCTGCCTCCTATTTTGATGGCACCATCCTGGCGTTGGCCTCCGACATTCAGATCAACGGCGCCCAGGGTTCGGTCTCACACGGCCAGGTCATTGGATATACGCTGGATCTGATCGGCGACAGCGACGCAATCATCAACTACAATGCCGGGGAGAACTACCTGCCCGCAATACCGGCAAAAGTAGAGCTGGTCAAATAAACATCCCAGAAACAACGCCTGAAAAAGAGCCGCATCTCATTGTTGGAAGGGATACGGCTCTTCAGGATATTTCCAACTTCCCTATACCTCGAGTAAAATATCTTTACAAACCGTATCCAAATTCAGGAATTTCCGTCAAAAGAAGTAGAACGTGGCATCTGAATCTGACCTATTGCAGCGCGCCCGCAGCTTCGACCACCATGCCCTGGCAGAACTATACGACCTGTACAGCCCGGGACTGTATCGTTATGCAATGCGGCTGCTCGGCCACCAGCAGCTTTCCGAAGAGTGTGTGGCCGACACCTTCAGCCGGTTGCTCCAGGCACTGCAAGCCCGGAAAGGACCAGACAGGAATATTCAGGCCTATCTGTACCGGATCACACACAACTGGATCGTCGACTACTATCGCTCACACCCGGAAGAAGAAGCTGCGCTGGAAGATGATCACGCCGGTGATGCGCCCCGCCCTGAAGACGCCGCCATACAGAACCTGCAGGCGCAGCACTTACGAAAGGTCGTTCGCACACTTACCCAAGACCAGCAAATGGTGATCGGCATGAAATACCTTGAAGGACTCGACAACAAGACAGTTGCCCTGGCGCTGGGAAAACCGGTCGGCGCTGTCAAATCACTTCAGCACCGCGCCCTGGCAAGCCTGAAAAAGATATTGGAAGATGAAGGTTTCATATGAAAGATACCGATAGAATTGACCCCTGTCTTGAGAAATTGCTGGATGATCTAAAAACGGTTCCTGACCGAGACCCCGGTGCAGCTGTGCGTGGTCGATCCAGATTCCTGGCTGAAGCAGACAGAACATGGCAGGCCGTATCCAAACGTGAAATTCCCCGTCTGAGTAGATGGAAACCATTTACCCAAAAGGAGAGTTTTACAATGAATGCAATCATCACGATCGTCGTCCTGGCAGGCCTGGTCTTCGGAGGAGCAGGCACTGTCTATGCAGCCCAGGATGATCTTCCCAACGAGCCTCTATACCCGCTAAAAACCATGAGCGAGGATGTCCGCCTGGGATTAGCCGCCGACCCGCAGCAGGAATTCAACCTGTTAACAGAAATGGCCCAAACCCGGGCTACAGAAATGGCCATGCTGGTCAACTCGGGCATCACACCCCCTGAGAATGTTCCCCAGAGACTGCAACAGCAAACCCAGCAAATGCTCCAACTGGCGGCAAATATGGATCCCGCCGAAATGGATGCCGCACTACAGCAGCTGCAGACCCAACTCCGGACACAAACACAATTGATGACCATGCTGCAGTCCAGTGCAAATAGTGAAGCGGTCCAACTGCTGGAACAAACCCGCAGCTCACTTCAGGATCGTTTACGCCTGGTGGAAGACGGTCTCGCTGACCCTGAGGGTTTCCGCCATACGGTACGTAACGAGAAGCAGCCCGGTCTGGACGACTCAACCGAACCAGGCTATGGGAACGGCGCTGACGGGGAGGCAATCCCGGCCAACGGAAACGGGTTTGGAAACGAAGACCGGGAATCGGGCAAGCCTGAAGACCAGAATGGTAATGGCCAGGGCTCCGGGAATGGAACCGGTAATGGAAACCAACAGCAGGGACAGGGTTCCGGCAGCGGCAATAGTATCGTCACTCCCACTCCAGTTGGTCCGGGACTTGGCGGCGACGGAGGCAAAGGCGGCCAGGGCGGGAACCACTAAAGTATTTTTGTGTTGAATCAAGTATCTCAAAAAGGACATCCCGGCCAATACTGGGATGTCCTTTTTGAAAATTGCGACAGTGTTTACTGGACTTCAAAATCAATACTACTGCACTCCCCCTGAGGGCATTCTTCCTGGGGAGATTCATCTTCTTGAGAAGAGTCCTGAGCAGGTTAGTCGTTTTCTTTCTAAGAAAAGGGCCTTTCGATAATCGTTTTTGCCGGCAAGCAATCCGGTCCCCCATTTGTAGTTCTACCCAATTTCCAAATGTTGTTACGAAACCAACCGGGAAGTTTTACCGTCAATTCTCCTCACTGTCAGTCACCGCAGAAACCGGCAATTCGATAACCATCGTTGTTCCCTCCCCCACTTGTGAAACCACACTAATCCTGCCCTGGTGCGCATCGACATAGGCCTTGGCAATTGCCAATCCCAGTCCGGAGCCGCCATCCAGTTCATTGCGAGACCTGTCTGCCCGGTAGAAGCGATCAAAGATATGAGGCAGATCTTCAGGCGATATCCCCGGACCCGTATCCGAAACACTCAGCATGACACGGCTGGCTTCACTGCGTCCTTGCAGTGTAACCTTGCCGCCTTCGGGAGTATGCTGTAAAGCATTACTGACCAGGTTGCCCAATACCTGTATCATCCGGGTTTCATCGGCCATGATTCGAGGCAGGTTCGGCCAGGCATCGACATTTACAAAGATGTGCTTCTTCCCAGCTTGGTGTTGATAGGTTGCGGCCGCCTGATCCAGCAGGCCATTGGGTGAAAGCGGCTGGAAATTCAGGTTCAATTTCCCGGCATCAGCCCGCGAGAGGGTACGCAGGTCTTCGACCAACAGCTGCAACCGTTCGACTTCCGAATGGATGATCGATAACCTTTCTTGTGAGGGGGGCAGCACACCGTCTTGCATCGACTCAACGTATCCAGCAATGACTGTCAGGGGGGTGCGCAGTTCATGGGCAATATCGGCTGTCATCTGCTCCCGCAGGCGGTTGTTCTCAGCCAACTGGGAACTCATCCGGTTGAATGCCTGGGCCAAATGACCGATCTCATCATGAGAGACCACATGCACCTGCTGTTCCAGGTCCCCGGCTGTCATGCGGTGGGCCGCCTGGGTAAGCGCCCGCAAAGGTGAAGTCAGGCTGTGAGCCAGCAGGAAACCTGCCGCCAACGCCAGCAAGAGGGCGCCCCCGGCTGCCAACAACAGGGCCTGGTTGGTACGCTCCAGGTACGCCTGTTCTTCCGGGTTGAGGGTAACCGGATCAGGATGGGAGAGGATCACACCGACTACAACGCCATCAACCTCGATCGGTTCACCCATTTTGAGTACATCCCGCGGCGCCCGGGTCCCGCGCCGTATGTTCTGATCGAGCGGCAGGATTACCATTCCATCTGGTCCTGCCAGGCCGAATTCCAGGCGCCGGTTAGGCGCCGGAGGCAGCGCTGCAGGCGGTGTATTCCCGGCGCCGGGGGGCGGGGCAAGCCCCGGTAAAAAACCACCGGCGCGCAGGTAATCTTCCACCCCGCGCCACTCACCGGTTTGTTCATAGTAGGTTACCAGGGCTGATTCAAATTCAGCCCGGTTCTGTTCAATAAGCAGCTGGTTCAGGCGCTCGGGCCCGCTCAGGCGCACAAACAAAGCAAACAGACCGATCGCCGCCGCGGCAACCAGTAAGAAAGCCAGTGTCAGTTTAAACGCCAGTGAACGGTTCATACTTGGTTACGAAAACGATACCCGACCCCAAAGACCGTTTCAATGTATTCAGGTTTCTCAGGGTCAGCCTCGATCTTAGTGCGCAGGTTGCGCACATGTACGTTCAGGGTCCGTCCCATCCCCGCAAAACCCTTACCGGCCAGGCGATCCACAATCTGATCCCTCGAAAAAACCCGTCCCGGCGATCCCATCAACAGTGCCAGCAGGCCAAATTCCATCGGCGTCAGGCGCACCGGTTTCCCGTTCACTTCAACCGAGTGCATCGCCTCATCCAGGCTTACCCCTCCAACCTTCAGGATTTGGGCGGCATCCGAAACGTCTTCAGTTCGCCGTATGACTGCCTTTACACGCGAGACCAGTTCCCGCATACGGAACGGCTTGATCACATAATCATCTGCCCCTAGTTCCAGGCCCAGGACCGCGTCTGTCTCTTCTTCCCGGGCAGTAATGATGATCACCGGGGTATTCCTCTCCTGCCGGTACTGGCGCAAGAATTCATAGCCATCCATCTCAGGCATCATGATGTCCAGCAAGATCAGGTCTGGCTTGGAACGCCTGGCTTCATAGAGAGCCTCACGTCCATTAGTAACCGTGGTTACCTTAAAGCCCTGTTCGGTCAGGTATTCCTGCAACAATTGGCGGACATTTGCCTTGTCATCTACAACCAGAATTGTCTTCATGATGTTTATGATACACGAAACTTGTTCAGAATTGGTTAAGAAAAACCGTAGAACTCGTTGATACAAAGACTTCGAAGCTTCAGAAAATTATCCACAACTTAACTTCATCTGAACCAAATCTGAACATTTAACCCCTACAATGATGGCAGCCTATAAAGAAAGGGAAATTCGATGATCACACTGGCCAACCCAGCCAAGCCCAAAGAACTGCAGCGCTTCAGCCGTTTCCTGGCAGTAGGCGCGCTGGGCGCCCTTATCGACTTCAATGTACTGACCACCTTTAAGCTGCTGGGAATGCCAACCCTGCCGGCCAATTCGCTCTCGTTTTCCGCCGGACTGTTCAACAACTATCTTCTCAACAGCCGCTGGACATTCTCTGAACAGGCGAATAACTGGAAACGAAAACTGCCGCAGTTTATCCTGGTCAGCCTGGTTGGCCTGGCGCTCAACAATGCCATCGTCCTGCCAGGCCCCCTGGGCGAACTGGTTGGCCAGGTCGATTGGGGCTGCCTGCCAGCCAGGGTAGTCGCTACCGGCGTGGTTGTCTTCTGGAATTACTTTGTCAATCGCTGCTGGACATTTCGATCCCAGGCGGCAGGCGATAAACCGCCTGCAACCGGCTGTACCTACCTACCCAAAGAGGAGTACGTATGACCAACACAACCTCGACCCCCCCACGCAATTCAAGCTGGCTGGAAAAGAAAATTATCTGGAAAGTGACCCCGGCCATTGTTCTACTCAGCGGCCTTATCCTGTTATCTGCCGGTCTGCATCTATATAACCTTGCATCCATTGGAGATGCCAACACGTATTACACCGCTGCGGTCGAGAGTATGCTGCAGTCCTGGCATAATTTCTTCTTCGCGGCTGCTGAACCAGGAGGTTCAGTAACCGTCGATAAGCCTCCACTGGGGTTATGGATCGAAGCGGCCTTCGCCTTTGTACTGGGTGTTGAGGGTTGGGTTGTCTCCCTGCCAAATATCCTGGCCGGGATCGCCAGTGTACCGCTGCTCTATTACCTGGTTAAAAGATATCTGGGCTGCACATCCGGGCTGATTGCAGCCCTGGTCCTGGCAGTTACCCCGGTTGTGGTTGCCGCCAATCGAAACAATACCATGGATGGCATGCTGGTCTTCACACTGCTCCTGGCTGCCTGGGTTTTCATCATGGCGGCGGATACCGGTAAATTCGGATGGCTGCTGCTGGGCGGCGCCATCGTTGGGCTGGGATTCAACATCAAAATGCTGCAAGCCTTCCTGCCCCTCCCGGCCTTTTACGCCCTGTATTTCTTCGCAGCCAAAACGGACTGGCTTCGAAAACTCCTTTCCCTTGGGGTCACCACACTCGTTCTGATCGCGGTTTCACTTTCCTGGGCAGTGGCTGTTGATCTGACGCCTGCCGACCAGCGTCCTTATGTCGGCAGCAGCGAGAACAACACGGTAATGGAACTGATCGTTGGACATAACGGCCTGAACCGCCTGTTAGGCGGCGGTTGGAACCGGCAGGGAAATTCCGGACCCGATGATGGGCAGGTCAATCTGCCCGCTGCTGCGGCGCCCACCGGCAGGCAAACTACCATACCCCGACCCCAAAATCCCGGGCCGGGCCCTGCCAGTGGGCAGGCCATCCAGCCCGGGCAGCCCAGGCCGGATAGCCCCCATGATCATAATGGCCAGGACAGGCAGCCCACTGGCAGCGGGAAAACCCCCAGCCACGAAACCGGTTCGCCCGGACTGCTGCGCTTCTTCGAAAACCCACTTGGGAAAGAAATGTCCTGGCTGCTGCCTTTCGCACTGGTCAGCCTGCTCCTGGGGTTCTTTACTACCCGGCTGCGCATCCCGGTCGAAAATGGCGCCCACAAGGCGCTGTTACTCTGGGGCGGCTGGCTGGTGACCTGCCTGGTTTTCTTCAGCATGGCCGAATTCTTTCATGCCTACTACATGATCATGCTTGCTCCGGCCTTGGGCGCTGTGAATGGCATCGGGGCTGCCTCCTTGTGGAAGATAGCCGATCGACAGCGCTGGCTGGCTGGTCTGATCCTGCTCGGTAGTGCACTCCTGACCATCAGCTTCCAGGTTTACCTGGCCTCGACTTATCACGTCCTGGCTTGGTGGATGCTCATTGCAGGCCTGTCCTTTGTCGGTGGTGCATTCCTGGTTGCACTGCATGTGCTCAAGGTCCCCGGGTATTCCTGCTGGCGCCGAACCGGATACGCAGCAGTGCTGGCTGCCATGCTGGTCATCCCCTTTAGCTGGACAGTGCTGACGGTTGCAGATGATGATCCCAATATCAACCTGCCGGCGGCTTATGCCGGTGAGCAAAGCGACCGCGGTCAACACCCCGCGACTGGGCAGCGCAGCCCGGTCGACGAAGCATTACTGGCCTACCTGCAGACCAACACCCAGGGGATTGAATACCTGCTGGCCGTTCCAAACGCCTTCAGCGGCGCCCCTTACATCCTGGAAACCGGGCGTCCGGTTCTTTACATGGGCGGCTTCAGCGGTGGTGATCCGGTCATCGATGCACAAGACCTGAGTGAACTGGTCGAGAACGGCCAGCTGCGTTACATCCTGTTCAGCGGCGACCGCCGCGGTAACACCGAAGTGTCCCGCTGGGCAGCTGAGGCTTGCACTATCGTCCCCGAATTCAGCCAGACCGGCGCCCCGCAGCGCAATAACACCGCCGATGGTCCGGGAAAGCCCGGCGGCGCCAACCAGCAGGGCGGCGGGACAGTGCTGTACCAGTGTCAATAGCGAAACCAAATAATAATTACAGGTACAAGTCAGGAGAACAATGTTACAGAAAAAGTATATCCTCACAATTCTGGTAGTTACCACACTGGCAGGAACGGCCTGCGGTTGCCTGCCGCTGGCTGTCCCCCAGCCAGTGGTTGAAAACCATCCAACCGTTACTGAGCAGAACAGCGAACCGGCAACCGGTCTGGCCCAATCTGGGGCGGCTGTCCCCCAACCATCCGAGGCAGTTGTGCCTGTTCCTGCATCGACCAGCCTGACCTACCCGATCGTGGATACAGACCAGGTCACCTGCTATGACGATATGTCTGCCACAGTCTGCCCAAATGAAGGCCGGGCCTACTACGGCCAGGACGCCCAGTATGCCGGTAACCAGCCCCGTTACCAGGACAACAGGGACGGAACCATTACCGACCTGGTGACCGGTCTGATTTGGCAGCAGGACCCCGGGGAAAAGGTTACCTACGACCGGGCAGCCGCCGGAGGAGACAGCCTGACATTGGGCGGATACACGGACTGGCGACTGCCCGGCATCAAGGAACTCTACTCCCTGATCCAGTTTGATGGAACAGATACCAGCAGGTGCGCCGACGAAGGCGCTTGTACCTCGGTCCCCTTCATCGATACGAATTACTTCAACTTCGCATACGGCAATACCGCCTCAGGGGAGCGCATGATCGATTCGCAGTGGGCTACCAGCTCGATCTACACCGGAAGCGTCATGAACGGCCAGCGGGCCATGTTCGGGGTCAACTTCGCCGACGGGCGCATCAAGGGCTACCCGACCAATGCCGGTCGTACTGGCAGTAAGACCTTCTTCGTCATCTACGTGCGCGGCAATACCGGCTACGGGATCAATGACTTCGTCGACAACGGCATCGGAACCATCACCGACAACGCCACCGGCCTGACCTGGATGCAGTCTGACAGCGGCGCCGGGCTCGATTGGGAAAGCGCCCTGAACTACTGCGCCTCCCTGGAGTACGCCGGCGCCAGCGACTGGCGCCTGCCCAATGCCAAGGAACTGCAAAGCATCGTCGATTACAGCCGCTCACCAGACGTTACCAACTCTGCTGCAATCGACCCACTCTTCAACACCTCAACCATCATCAATGAAGCCGGACAGCTCGATTACCCTGCCTTCTGGAGCAGCACCACGCACGCCAATTCAGATGGCATGGACAGTACGGCTAACTATGTCACATTCGGCAGAGCAATGGGCAATATGAACAACACCTGGATGGATGTGCACGGGGCCGGCGCACAACGCTCCGAGTTTAAGAGCGGCGACCCTTCCCGTTACTCAAGCGGACACGGGCCTCAGGGCGATGCGGTGCGCATCTATAATTACGCACGCTGCGTAACCGGTGGAGCAAGCAAGAATGCTACCGATATGTCAGGCCAGGTACCCAATGGCCAGGATGTGCAGGGGCCGCAAGGCCAACTGCCGGGCAATACTGGACGACCGGACCTGACCGCCGCGGCTGCCCAACCGGGATTCCCGAAGAGGCTCTCAAAACCGAACTCGGTGACCTTGCCCAGGGATCCCTCGACTTCGCAACGGAAGCCGCCCAACTGGGTATCAGCAAACAGGTATTGATTTCAGCCCTGAGACTGCCTTCCGCAGGTCCCCCGCGAAAAAGATCCGGTAACCGACAACAGCTTCTTCCCCGACAATCCACATAAGAATGGTACAACGACATCGCAAGCTTTCCGCTTGCGGTGTCGTACCTTCTTGCAACCCACCCACCTGCTATCCGCAAGGGGCCGGTAACGATAAACCAGTTGGTACATCCGAACCCTCAAAGGGGCAGGTTCCCCACTGAACGAGAAAGGAGTCCTACTCTGCAGGTAAAATAGTATACAATGGCGTCTGGCGCCCGAGAGTTGACCCTGAACAGCGCCTGTAAAGGATGAAACCAAGAAACACCCTGCCTAATTGTCACCTAGAAAAAGAAGGAGAAAATCAAATGGGTTACAAAAGCGAAGCGCCTGCCGAACCCAATGACCCACTGAGGCCAAGCGGAGTCTGGGCCCTGACTATCTACGCCGGGATATTTGCGGGGATTTCCCCCCTGGTCTTTAACATCCTGCTGGTGATAACCGGGAATGTTGATCAACCGGTCAGTCTGCTCTTATCGATCCTGCTGAACATCGCTATCGTTTACTTTGCGATTGGCGCCTGGCAGGGAAAAAACAGGGATCGGAAAATCTTCCTGGCAGTCCTTTCGGCTTATTACCTCCTGATCGGGTTCAATAATTTCCTGATCTTTTCTACCCAACTGATCCCTGAAGATGAAATATTCCAGGTCGTTGGCCGGATACTGCAGGGGATCTTCTTCCCGGCTATCTATCTCTGGTATTTCAACCGCCCCAGCACCAGGTACTTCTACCTGTCGAAGTATGAATGACCTGGAAGAAAAAAGTACCGAGCAGTTCAATGCCTGGTCGAAAGATTACGAACAGAAGCGCTTCCTGCCGTTCTACTTCTCCAACCGGGCCCTTCTCCAGGTAATACTGTCCGGGAACGGGTCTGCCAGCCTGTATGGGGGCTGCGGTACGGGCATCCTCCTGGGACTGCTGCTCAGGCAAAACAAAGACCTGACGTTATCCGGCATGGATATCACCCCGCATATGGTAACAACTGCACAGACCAAACTGGGATATTCTGCAAAAATCAAACGGGTTACTGCCGGCAGCCCGCCGCCCAAGGAATGTACCTGTACTACAAATGGATGAAGCTGGGGGTAAAACCGGACAGTAAACCTCAATGAGCAGCAAACACTGGGGCAAATCCGGCCGGCTCAATGACCAGGCCCGGCTGGAGCCCTGGTCCGATATACTCCTGGTCAGCCAGGGCCAATGACCACCAGTTTGGGGCAGCCGCAGGAGAACGATTCGAGCCGAACTGCCGTCTGCGGAATGGTGAACTGAGGCGCTTCTTCGACCGGCAGGCTTTTCGTCCTTTGTTTGCCAGTGGGGGGAGATACATACATTGGAAGAAAAAGTCATTCACTATTACGGACCGCCAAAGGTTTTATGGGAGACGGTGCTAG
>JAFGMV010000059.1 GCA_016927315.1 Anaerolineales bacterium
GCTGACGAATGGTCAACATGCTGTTTTTTGAGATAAGAATTGATAATACTCGCTGGAAAAACACAGGCGGTCATCGGTTTCATAGAATTTTGTTTATGGAGGTGCCCAGAACTAATTTATTACCCACTGTCTGATTTTTATATTATGTCCAATTCAAAAGGAGAAAATGATGTCAAAGAAAACCAATTTATCACGCCGAGATTTTCTAAAAGCAGCAGGGTTAGCTGTGGCAGGAGGGACCCTGGCGGCCTGTGCGCCCAAGGTTGCTGAAGAAGCTACGAAAGCAGTTACTGAAGCGGCTGCTGCCGAGGCCCCGGCAGTCATTAAGCCTCGGAAGGTTCGGGTTGCGGTTGGCGGCTGGGCCGAACAAAACATGAAAGACCTCCTGGCAGGAACCGGCTTCACCAAACAAACGGGAATCGATGTCGAGATTGTACTTCGGACAGACACCAAAGAAACAGAACTGGCGCGCCTGGCCAGTGCAGTACAGTCTGATGACAGCCCCTATGATGTGATCGATTTTGAGGATGAATTGACCACTTCCTTCTCGCAAGCCGGGTATATGGTGCCTTTGAACGACCTGATCTCCCAGGAAGTTTGGGATGATCTATCCCCGGCGATGAAAGATTATACGGATGTCTGGAGCGCCAAAGACGGCGAAGTCTTCCGAATGATCCACAACTGGGAAATGCCCTACTGGTTCTATCGCAAGGATTGGTTTGACGAAAAAGGCGTCGCGATCCCAACCACATGGGATGAAGTCAAGACCATGGGGGAGGTCTTCACAGATGAAGCCAATGGCGTCTGGGCTACTGAAGACGGCTTGATCAAGGGAGCCTTCCTGAATGTTTACCTGGCCTGGATCACCCTGCAAGCCGGCGGTAATCCATTCGATGTTGGTCCAGAGTACAAAGAATCCCTTGAGTACATTTACGACCTGATGTACACCAGCAAGGCTCTCAATCCGGCCTCGCTGCAAAAAGACTACAACCAGCAGAACGGCGATTACATTGCAGACAAAGTCGCCTTCATGCGCCAATGGCCATTCTTTGGCGATGTGGCTCGCGGGGATGACAACAAGGGTTGGTTCAATGAAGACAAAGTTGCGATCGCACTTCCACCGGTTGGTCCTGGTGGACGCGGTGGTTCAACCTATGCAGCCGGATGGGGTTGGGGAATCATCAAGACTTCTCCAAACCTGGCTGAAGCCAAAGAATTATTCCAATTCCTGGTTTCCAATGAAGTGGCGGCCAAAGCCGTGGAAGTTGGCTTCTGGTTCCTGAGCGCTCGAAAATCTGTACTGGCTGCCGCCCCACAGGACAGCTGGCTGGTAAAAGCCATGCAGCAATACACTGATGCAGGCGCCCTCGGCGTTCGCCCCCATCACCCACAGTTCGTAGAAGCACTTACGGTTCTGGAAGATACGGCAGCAGCCTACCTGACAAATCAGATCAGCCTTGAAGAATCGATGAAACAGGCCAAGGATCAGCTAGATACTCTTGGTTAGTGTTTCGTGGTAACACTTCTTCTCGATCTGGGTGGGGACGCCCCCCACCCAGATCACCACCGTATCTTCCTCAACACAGAATCGGCTTTGAATTCCGATTCAGTACCATTATAAAACGAAAAGGTATGTAACCGATGGACAAAATCGATTTTACTTCTAGCAAATCCGGTTCCCTTCCCTCATCAAAGCCTTACCAAAAATCATCCAGGGCTTCATATAAACGCTATCTCATATTTACGCTCCTGGTCGCCCCGGCATTCTTACTAAGGCTCAGTACCGCTGCTTATCCAATTCTACAGACGATTTATTTGAGTTTTAAGAACCTTTCCGTCCTGAAAGGGACGGATGAATTTATCGGTTTTGGTAACTATATAAAAATGACGACGGATTTTGGCGTACGGAACGCCTTCCTGTTCACCATTACGTTTGTGGTTGCAACGACGCTCCTGGACCTGTTGATTGGTATGGTCATTGCACTGTTGTTAAATTCCAATTTCCGCGGGCGTCTGTTTGCACGCACCATTAACCTGATACCCTGGGCTATTCCTACAATTGTGGCCGGTTACGTCTTTCGCTGGTTACTTGATGACCAATTTGGCATTATTCCATTCTGGATTGGACAGATTTCCGGAATTCATCCCGTCATATTTATTAATCCCCTGGCTTCACAAATCACTGTCATCCTGGTGCATGCCTGGAAAGACGCCCCCTTTATGGCCATCATCCTGTTGGCAGGGATGCAGGGCATTCCAGGCGAACTCTACGATGCGGCCAGGGTAGATGGCGCCAATGCCGTCCAGCGATTTTGGAAACTGACCATCCCCCTGGTTATGCCCCTGACCATTACGATGGGATTGTTCAGATTGGTTTGGTCCCTGGGGAGTTTCGATCTGGTCTATGGCCTCACCTTTGGAGGACCCGGCGTCGCCACTTCGGTACTGGCATTGCAGGTGTTTCGGGAAGGAATCTTATTCTTCAAATTCGGGTTCGCTTCAGCAATCAGTGTTATGTTGCTGGTCATCGTTGCTATTGTCGGTGTACTGGGTCTGTATATGTTCAGAAAATCTGAAGTAAGTTATTAGTTGGAGACAGCTCATGTTAAAAAGATTTGTATCAACACAGACATTCCGTCGTTCCCTTCGCTCAAGCGGAACTTATCTTTCATTTCTTGTATTTACTTTTCTGGTTTTGCTGCCCGTTTATTGGATGACCCGTTCAGCATTTTCATCAGGCTCAGACTTAATTAAACTGCCGCTGGTATATTTCCCCCCACCAACATTAAAAAATGTAAACACTTTATACGAACAAATTCCTTTTGACCAATATCTGCTAAACTCGGTGAAGTTTTCGTTGTTCACCACGCTGCTCACCCTGTTGGTAAGTTTCCTGGCCGCTTACGCGTTTGCCCGGATCCGGTTTCCCGGCAGCAATATTTTGATGTGGGCTCTGATACTCTCCATGGCTTTGCCTGAAATTGGTACGATTGTCCCCCTGTACCGAATCCTGAAAACGCTGAAACTCCTGGACAGCATTGCCGGCCTGACATTTGTAATGACAAGTACACTGACGCCATTTACAGTATGGGTCCTTGTCACCTTCATTAAACAGGTACCCTACGAAATTGAGGAAGCGGCTATTCTTGATGGTGCGAATTTACCACAAATATTTTGGTACATTCTCTTACCTGTCACAATACCGGGCCTGGTCACAATGGGTCTGATCAATTTTGTGAACGCCTGGAACAATTTATTGTATCCACTTTCCTTCACGACCTCACCATCTGCAAAGACTTTAAGTGTTGCGATCACAGAAGTATATGCCGGGTTCTCCCCCTGGGGAAAACCATGGGAATTGATCATGGCAGTAGGCGTTGTGATGACGATCCCGATTATTGGGTTGGTACTGATCACGCAAAGGTCAATTGTTCGCGGTCTGACGGGTGGAGCCATAAAATAGTCTGCAAGCCGCTTACCTGTACCTTTGCTTATTGCAGACCATTTTTCAGGTTGTGCCTTCACAAAGAATACAGTAGGAGATCATTGTGTCAATCATCACTCAAAACATATCCGGGCCTGTCGATAATACTCAAAGTATTGTCAGTAAATTAAAAGTACTTTCCAATGGTTCAATCCATATCAAAGACGGCTTTTGGGCGCATCGCCAGGAGATCAACCGGTGCATCAGCTTAAAACATGGCTATGCCATGCTGAACAAGGCAGGCAACCTGCACAACCTTAAGGCGGCTGCCAGAATGGGCTCCGGGGAACATCTCGGCCGGAATTTCTCTGATGAAACTGTATACAAATGGCTGGAAGGAGTTGCCTGGGAAATTGGACGGGAACCAGATCGTGAGTTGCAGCAGATGGCAGATGAAGTCATCACGATCATAGCCAAAGCCCAATTCCCCGATGGATATCTGAACAGTTATTACCAGGTAATGGAACCTGAGAACCGGTGGAAAGATCTGGATTTCGGGCATGAATTATACTGCGCCGGACATTTTATTCAGGCCGCGGTAGCATTCAAACGCGCCGTGGATGACGGGCGTCTGTTGCAAGTTGCAGTCCGGTTGGCAGATCATATCGAGTCGGTCTTCGGTCCCGGGAAAAAAGAAGGGACCAGCGGCCACCCATGCATTGAAATGGCTTTACTGGAATTATTCCGTACCACCGGTCACAAACGATATTTGACATTGGCGCAATTCTTTTTGGACCAGCGCGGAAAAAAGAAAATGAAAGGCATGGGGGCGAATGGGCCAGAATATCACCAGGATCATGTCCCCGTCCGGGGAGCCAAAGAAGTTGCCGGCCACGCAGTCCGCCAGGCATATCTGGCAACAGCCATCGCAGATGCTTACATGGAGACAGGCGAAACAGCAATGCTGGAAACCGCGCAACGCTTATGGAATGATATGGTCCATGGAAAAATGTACATCACCGGAGGGATCGGGGCGCGTTACGATGGGGAATCGTTTGGCGAGGATTATGAACTGCCAACAGATCAATGCTATTGTGAAACTTGCGCCGCAATTGGAAACTTTTTTTGGAATTGGCGCATGCTGTTGATCAGCGGGGAAAGCCGTTATGCCGACTTAATGGAAAAACTGATTTACAACGGCATTCTAAGCAGTCCGGGACTGAATGGAACAAGCTATTTCTATGTAAATCCTTTAATGTTGCGCAGCGGACAATACGTACGGCTATCGACAAACCCTTCTGAAGAAAGCGATGCTCCAATTTCGGGTCGCCCTGAATGGCATAGTGTGGCTTGTTGTCCGCCAAATGTAATGCGCCTGTTATCTTCTTTACAAGCGTATTTTGTGACCCAGGATACGCGTGGGATCCAGATTCATCAATACGGCAATTTCAATATCTCGACTACTACGGAAGACTTTGGAAGCATCGCCTTGACCGCACAGAGCGAGTATCCATGGCACGGGTCTGTCAACATCCGCATCTTGAATAGTGATGAGCAACCATGGAAGCTTTCCCTGCGTATACCGGGTTGGTGTCGAAACTATACGGTCAAAGTCGATGGCCGTCTTGAAGAACCTAAATTAAACAACGGGTATGCAAGCATCCAACGATCCTGGAAAGCTGGCGATACAGTGGAGATCAAATTCATAATGCACCCGGTTACTTTGGAACCTGATCCGAGGATTGATGCAATCCGGGGCTGCATCGCACTGCAGCACGGCCCTGTCCTCTATTGTCTGGAAGGCTCCGATCAGCCTTCAATCAATTTATTGGATGTTAAGGTGGATCCATCAAGCAAAATTACTTCTCACTGGCGCGAGGAGTTATTGGAAGGCATCACAACACTGGAATTAGATGGATACCTGCCAGAACGGCTGGACTGGCAGCAGGAAGAGACTCTCTTTCGACCGGTAAAACGAGACAACAAGAAACCCTTATCAGGGAAGAAAGTAACCCTGACTGCTATTCCATATTTTGCCTGGGGTAACCGGGGCCTGAACAGCATGCGTGTATGGATACCTCGCACTGATTGCTGATCATTGGCGACCATCCCCCAGCCATTCAAAAGAAAGAAGGAGGCATACAATGCCCATTCGCTTAGGCCCAGCTGAATTGACGATCATCCTGGTAATCGTAATTTTATTGTTTGGTGCGGGACGCATCGGCAAAATAGCCGGTGAATTAGGTTCCGGCATCCGCGAGTTCCAAAAGTCGATCAAGGGTCCTGAATCGACTGACCAGGGTCTGGATGATACAAAAGCAACAGATCGCGCAAAATAGAGACTCCAAGCTCAAGGTGCTTTGGCGCCCTTGACAGCATTCCGGATAGCTATATAAATTTCGCATATCTTGAGCCGGCAGACAAAATCCGCCGGTGAGTCGATTTAATCGAGCGGCGGGCGGATTTAAAGCGCCCGCTGCTCGATTCCCGGCGCAAAGCGGAGTGTTGAAGGAGGCAGGGAAGCATCACCCCGACCCGTAAATTCCTGTGGGTCTTGATTTCATGGAATTGGGTACAATTGGGAAACATGAAAGCAAAGATCACAACCATCCTGTGCATGCCTGTCCTGCTGCTCTCGGCCTGCCGCATGGGCATCTCTGCAGAGGGTCTCCCAACCGGAACCCCGGCGCCAATCATTACGGCCGCCCTGCCTGCCAGTGCGACGCCATTCGTGATTGATACTCCACAGACCCTGCCGGCTGCCCCTACTGCCCAACCGCTGTTGGGCGCCACGACCACGCGCATTAACATTCGCAGCACCCCCAATACCGCAGGCGATATCATCGGGGTGCTTGAAAGCGGGCAGACGGTTGAAATCACCGGGAAAGACCCCAGTGAGACCTGGCTGCAGATCATCCACAATCCGGCGCCCGGCGGTAAAGGCTGGATCACCAGGGAATTTACACAGGTCGAGAGCCAGCTGGATGTCCCGGTCATCGGGGCAAGCGGGATTATGCTGGAAGGCACCTCACTGCCTTCCGGCAGCCAGACCGCCGTCCTGCTGGAGACAGTCCATGTCCGCAGCGGCCCCGGTACAGAATATGGCTCCCTGGGAATGCTGACCAGCCAGGATGTGGTGATCCTGACCGGTAGAACGGAAAGCGGTTCCTGGTTCCAGATTGAGTATCCGGGCGGGCCGGATGGAAAAGGCTGGCTGGCTGCCGGGTATGTAGATACCGGTCCGGTCAACAGCCTGGCCATCACAGACAATTCAGGACAGCTGCTCGGTACCCAGACCCCAACCGGTGTTCCCCCGACGCCGGTCCCACCTGTGATCACGGCCGCTGCAGACGAAGACACAGCCCAATCTCCGGCGGTTCGCATTACGCTCTCCTCTGCCGCTTCCAGGGCTTTCAGCTTCTCAAATGATCTCTCCAGCCCCAACGGGGATAGGAAAGACTGGCTAGAATTCAAAGTGGATCAATTTCCCAAAGGGGAACCGGTTACCCTCCTGGTCAGCCTGGAATGCGGCTGGGACGGCAGCCTGGCGACAGAACTGCGGCTTGACGGCCAACTGCTGGAAAACTGGTCTTCCATCCGATGCAGTACCGAAAAGCGCCCGCTGAACGTCTTATCAGGGAGTTCGTACCTGCTGCAGTTGGAAATTGCCAGCCCCGGCAGCAACTTGCAATATATTTATTACACTATTCGCTTCAATATGCCATAATATGAGGTATGGAAATTTCAACCCGTTCACCGCTCCCCTTACTGCTGGCTGCCATACTCCTGACCGCCTGCGCCGGGAACCCGGCCGCCGCGAAGCCCCTTGTTACCGCCTCTCCCAATGCGACCCTTCCACCCCCGACAGTTACCGCAACGCCCACGCCCACCGCCGACGAAATCCCTTTGTATGCGCTGCTCAATGAGCTTAACGGCGAAGTCGCCACAAAAACAGCTGGGGCAGCAGCGTTCTCACCGGCTTTTAATGGTGAGAGCCTCTCTTTAAACGGAGAACTGCAGACCGGGGATGACGGCAGCGCCAGGCTTGATTTTTCGAACGGCACGGTTGTCCGGGTGGCGCGCAATTCACACCTGACCCTGGAAAAGAACGAAGAGACGCCCCAGGGTCTGTTCTCCACGCTGGACCTGCTCTTCGGGCAAGTCTTTATCCTGCTGGCAGGCGGCAGCCTGGATGTCAATACCCCCAGTGGACTGGCCTCGGTGCGCGGCTCTTATATGATGGTCGAATTCGACCCGGAAACATCAACCACAACGGTAGGCTGCTTCGAAGGCTCCTGCCGGGCCGTCTCCTCGGACGGGAGCGTCGATCTGCTGGCAGGACAAAAAGCCCTGATCGTTCCCAACGAATACGGTCTCCTGCCAATCATTACACTCCTGACAGAAGAAGAACTCCAATTCTGGCTGGAACTCAACCCGGATCTATTCAACTTGCTGCCAGATATTTCTGCAACCCTGACCGCACTGCCGCCATTCCCCACCCCCGACTCGCGCCTGCTGGATCTGCTGTCCGAACAGGACGACCCGATCCTTCCACATCCGGACGACCCGATGCTACCACGTCCGGATGACCCGATGCTACCACGTCCGGATGATCCGATCCTTCCAGACCTTGATACCCCTATTCTCCCACGTCGATAGTTTCCTTTTGAAAAGGAGTTCGAACATGATTCTGAAGAGAATTTTCCCCATTTTGATTTTCCTGCTGCTGGCAACCAGCGCCTGCCAGCCGCAGGCCGTCACAGAAGCACCTGCTCTGGATGATTCACTCAGCGCCGCGCTGAGTGAACTGCAGGGGACCGTCCAGGCAAAACCTACTGACCTGGACGAATTCCAGGCAGCAAACAAAGACCTATCCATCCGGGTCGGCGGGCAGGTGCAAACCGGCGGTGATGGCCGCGCCCGCCTGGATCTTTCCACCGGGACGATCATCCGGGTTGCCCCTTCGACCCTGTTTACCCTGATTGCAAACGAACCGGTAGATAACAACCTGTTCACAAAACTGAACATCGAAATCGGCAAGGTGTTTGTGATCCTGAATGGCGGATCCCTGGATGTCGAAACCCCTTCCGGGCTGGCCTCTGTACGCGGTTCTTACCTGTCGGTTGAAGTGGACGAGAATACTCAAAATGTTTCGGTAACCTGCCTGGAGGGCGACTGTCAGATCACCGCCCCGGACGGGTCAATTATAAAATTCTCCGACGGTGAGAAATGCACCCTATTCAACTTTGACCCAGAAACCGGTGAGTTAACGGCCCCGCTGCTGGGATTGATGACGCCCGAAGATTTCCTGGATTGGTACAACAACAATCCCGAAGCGCAGCAGCTCGTCAACCAGGCGTATGCTGCCCTGACAGCCGCAGCCCAAACCGAGGAACCTGCGCCAGAAGATCCTGGAACTTCTTCCGGGTCCTCCGGCTCCGGAGGCGGATCGACCGCCTGCGTCGAACTGCAGGAACCCGGCCATAATGCCAGCCTGCTGAACAACGGTACTACCGATTTCAAATGGACTGGTATACCGGAAGCCGCCAGCTACAAGATAACCTTTACCTTCCCAGACGGCTCCAGACTCTCGCTCATCACAACCGAAACCAGCGAGACCCGCTACATGGAAGCCTTTGCTGCCAGCGGTTCATACAGCTGGACAGTGACTGCACTGGACGAAAACGGCGCCGAGATCTGCACCGCGGCGCCGATCACCTTCTCCAAGCCGGCGCCTGATCCCAAGAAGGATAAACCAGACCCCGAACCACAGGAGACAGGGACAGAATATAACGAGCCGTATTAAATACAAAGATCCGGTAAAAATGAATAAGCAACCGACACAAAAAGAATTGCTTTCAAAGCCGGCAGGCGCCCGCAGGCTGCACCGGTTACTCTTGTGGGGCACAATGCTGCTCCTGATGCTGGTTACATTTGCATCCTATCTACCGAACTCTACCACTCCGATCGAGCAGATTGATGCCAATACCCGCGACTGGGCCATGCGCCTGCGCGGCAGGCAGGAACCGTCTGGTGAAATCGTTATCATTGCAATCGATGATTTCTCCCTCAACTGGGTGGGGGTCCAGTGGCCCTGGCCGCGCAGCTACTTCGCCGAGATCGTCAATTGGCTCAACCAGGCCGGGGCACGTGTAATCGGCATCGACGTGGTCCTCTTCGACCCCGACCATGATCCGGCTGGTGACCAGGCCCTGGCAGAAGCGCTCCGCAACGCACAGGGATCTGTCTCTGTTATGCAGTACTATACTTCAACCGAAATCTTGAGCGATCACGTGCTCAGGAGTGAAACCATCAAAAAGCCCCTGGAGTCGATCTATGCAGACGCGTTCACAACCGTTGGGACGACAGCGATCCTCCTCGATGAAGATGCGGTTGCCAGGAGCCTGCAGGCCTATCAAATTACTAATAACAAACAGGAAACCTTTTATAACTGGGCCCTGCAGCTGGCCCATGTCTATGTTGGCGGTGGCCCGCCCTACAACCCGACGCCCAACGGCCTGTATGTGAACAGCCGGTGGGTCCCTCTCAACCATGACAAACTCATGATCAACTATACCGGTCCTGCGGGCAATTTCCCGACCTATTCAGCTGCTGAGGTCTTTGAGGGCGATCATGCCCCGGAGCTGTTCAAGGATAAGATCGTCCTGATCGGGGCCACCTCGCTGACGCTCCAGGACGTCTATGCCACACCGTTTTCAGCGACCACCCGCACACCTGGCGTGGAAGTCGTTGCCAACGCGCTGGATACCATCCTCAATGAGAACTACATCCGAATTGCGCCTCCCTGGGCAGGTCTGATCTCCATCCTGCTGGCTGCCCTCCTGGCCAGCCTGATCACCCGCTTCTCCCGGCCCGGGTTGACAATTGCATCAATGATGATCTTATTGCTGGCCTACGCGGTAGTCTACTACCTGGTATTCCTCAACAATGGACTGTACTTACCTTTTATCGGCCCGGAAGCAATGCTCTTCCTCGGGGTGGTGCTGCCAACACTCGAACAGGCTGTCTCACAGGAAGTCGAGAAACGCCGGGTGCACAACCTCTTCAGCCGCTTTATCTCTCCTGAAATGGTCGACCAGTTGGTCTCCACCCAGGACATCAACTCCCTGAACAAACGCGCCGATCTGAGCATTCTATTCTCAGATATCCGCGGCTTTACCACCCTGTCTGAGAAACTATCGCCGGAAGAAGTGGTTGGCTTGTTGAACCCCTACCTGGAAGTCATGACCGAAGTGATCTACAAACACGGCGGTACGGTCGATAAATATGAAGGGGATGCAATCCTGGCCTTCTTCGGTGAACCTGTTGCATACCCGGACCACGCACAGCGTGCGGTCAATGCAGCCATCGATATGCGGTATGTACTGACAGACCTGAAAAAGCGCTGGGAAAAAGAAGGCCGCCTGCCCGAGCACTTTGACATCGGAATCGGCATCAACAGTGGTGAAGTCTTTGTCGGCCTGCTTGGTTCAGCTCAACGCGTCAATTACACCATCATCGGGGATAATGTCAACCTGACCGCCCGCCTGCAGGACCTGACCAAGAAATACGCCTGGCCGGTCTTGATAACTGAGGGCACCTACCAGCAGGTTAAAGAAAAATTCGACGCCGAATTCATCGAATCCGTCGTGATGCGCGGTAAAAGCGAGGCAGTGAAAATTTATAAGGTCTTGGGAAGGAAAGACGCTTCCCCCTCCGAACGCCTGAACACCATGTGGACCTGGCCCAGATAGCTCCAAACTGCCGCCAGGGCACACAAATGGCAGCCTCCCGAAGGCTTTCAGCCAGGCCTTATGCCCGGCGACCCGACCTTCGGGACGTTTTATTCCCCCGTTCTCCATTCAGGACAATGAAAACAGTTGACTTTATGTATAATTGTACAAAATAGGTGTTTTATGGTAAAGTCTATGCACTTTATAGAAATGAGGCAGCTAGGATGAATCCCCAGAAAATTCCTGACATTATTATCGGCAGGCTTCCAGTCTATCTACGTTCATTGCAGCATATGGCAGAAAAGGGAATTTCAACTACCTCCTCAAAAGAGCTGGGGGAAAGCGTCGGCATCTCTGCCGCCCAGATCCGCAAAGACATCTCGCAGTTCGGCGAGTTCGGCAAGCAAGGCACGGGGTATTCGATCCACTTCCTGATCAAAAAGCTGAATGAAATATTGAAGGTCGACCGGGTCTGGGATGTTGCGCTGGTCGGCGCTGGTGATATCGGGCACGCCCTGGCCCATTATCAGGGATTTTTCAACTGCGGGTTCAAGATCACAATGGTTTTCGACAACGACCCGGCCAAGATCGGGGAGCAGATTGGGGATTTCGAGATCTTCGATGCGGCCAATATGGTAGAAATCATCCAGACCACCGGCATCAAGGTCGCCATGCTGACGGTACCCGCTTCTGAAGCCCAGGCCGTGGCCGATAAACTGGTCGAATCCGGCATAAAAGCCATCCTCAATTATGCCCCCATCAGTCTGAACGCTCCCCCCGATGTTCACGTCCAACACATCGATCCGGTCGTACACCTGCAGCGGATGACCTACTACCTGGACTGATACGAGACAGGTCACCACCACAAAAACGAAACAACGCCGGCAAGGTGTTGTTTTTCTTTACAATGTCTTTACATTGTCGAAACAACTTCCACAAATATGATTGTTATGCTTCAGGAAACAGGATAAGCTGAGTTTCAGATACAGGTACAGGCCTGTCATTAGTTGAGGTAAGCAGTGAAAAAAATCCGTTTCTTCCGACCCCGCAGCATCTGGGTTCGCTCCATTGTGCAGTTGTTCTTCTTTGCATTGATCGCCCTGATCGTGGTCAACAACACCCTGATCGAGAACCAGACCGGTTTTTCGATCTGGCCCAGGAAAGCCTCCATCCATGCCCTGTGCCCCTTCGGCGGGGTAGTGACGCTCTACCAACTGGTCACTACCGGGCAGCTGGTGCAAAAGGTTCACGATTCGTCGGTCGTCCTGATGGGCCTGGTCTTCCTGCTGGCGGTCCTGTTCGGGCCAGTTTTCTGTGGGTGGGTCTGTCCACTGGGTACCGTCCAGGAATGGGTGAGCCGGATGGGGCGGAAGCGGCTCCGCCGCAAGTTCAACCATCTTGTACCGCACCGCCTCGACCTGGTCCTGCGTTTCGGACGTTACCTGGTGCTGGCCTGGGTCCTATATGCCACGGCCCAAAGCGGCCGCCTGGTATTCCAGGCATACGATCCTTACTTCGCCCTGTTCCATTTCTGGACCAGCGAAGTCGCTCCCACCGCACTGCTCATCCTGGGACTGACGCTGGGGTTCTCCCTGCTGGTCGAGCGTCCCTGGTGTAAATATGCCTGCCCATATGGGGCTTTGCTGGGGATCAGCAACCTGTTCCGGGTCTTCTCGATCCGCAGGATCGTACGGAACTGCCGTTCGGACGGCGCCTGTGGGATCCTGTGCCCGATGAACATCCCGGTGGATAACCTGGAGGTGGTTCGCGATCACCAGTGCATCAGCTGCCTGGAATGCACCTCCGAGGCCTGCTGCCCGGTTAAGGATACGGTTGTTTTTGCGACAGGAGATGTTAAATGAAACTATCAGCCAAAGCATTGGCCGTGATCATCGCGGTGGTACTATTAGGCGGTATCGTCCTCAGCAATACCCTTGGCTGGTGGAACACCAGCGGCGGTCAGGGAGGCAGCAGAGGAGGCAGCGGCCAGGGTCAGTTACAGAATATCGACAATCCGGCTGCCGGAGAGTCTCACAGTGAAGAGCAGGCAGCCTTCGACGGCAGCATCCGGGGCAAGACCACCTTCCAGGACCTGCTCGAGTGGGGCGTCCCCCTGGAAAACATCGAAACGATCCTTGGCAGCCCGCTGCCCGAGCGGAGCCTGCAAGTCAGCGCGTACTGCCAGCAGCAGGGACTATCCTTTGGCAGGCTCAAGCGGTCCCTGCAGGAAGAAGTCGACAAGATCCAGCGATAAAACAAAAAACGACGCTCTTGCGAGCATCGTTTTCTCAAACAGCAATGGAACAGTTCAAGCCATCGGCAGGTTGCGGCGCAGGATGCTGTACATGCCAATGCCGCGATAAGCCCCTTCGACCACACAGGTCAATGGGTTATCGACCAGGTAAGCCGGGATGCCCAGCGACTTGGTCAGCAGCTTATCGACGCCGCGCAGCAGCGCCCCGCCGCCGCACAGCGCTACACCACGGTCGATGATATCGGCCACCAGTTCGGGCGGGGTCTTCTCCAACACCCGGCGGCAGTTCTCGATCACATCCTTGAGCGGGTCTTGCAGCGCCTCCACGATCTCACCTGTTGTCAGGGTGACTGGTCTCGGCAGGCCGGTCACCTGGTCCTGCCCCTGGACTTCCATGCTCTGCTCGGTATCCTGGGGGACAGCCGCACCGATCTTGATCTTCAGTTGTTCGGCCGTCACCTGGCCGATCACCACCCCGTATTTTCGGCGCACATAATTGATGATGGCCTCATCCAGGTCAAGGCCGCCTGCCCGCAGGGTCTCTGCAGAAACAATGCCGTACATGGCCATCACTGCGGCTTCGGTCGCACCGCCGCCCAGGCAGATGACCATGTTCCCCGACGGAGACCCGATCGGCAGGTCAATCCCCAATGCGGCAGCCAGTGACTGCTGGATCAGGTAAGCCTCACGGCTGCCCGCCTCCAGGATGGCCTCGTAGACCGCACGCCGCTCGACGCTGGTCACACCGTAGGGGACCGAGATCATCACCCGCGGCCGGAAGAAACGCAGCGACCCGCTGACACGCTGCAGCAGGTAGGCCAGCAGCGCCTCGGTGATCTCATAATCGGCGATCACCCCATGCCTGAGCGGGCGCGCCACCTCGATACTGTCTGGTACGCGGCCGTACATGTCGCGCGCCTCCTTGCCAACAGCTACCATTTTCTGTTCATCAACTTCAATAGCCACAATGGTCGGTTCATCTATCAGGATCTGCGAACCGTCCGCCAGCCTTGTATTTATTGTCCCCAAATCGATACCTAAATCTTTTGAAAAGAGCGCCACAGTGGTTTAGTCTCCCTTGTCAGTCTCTCCCAACCGGGAGGGTCGTTGAGCGGACCGGCGATAACGGCGGGCCGCGTCCAGGCGTAAATTGGACCGGCGCAGTGCGGCTTCGATGGCCAGGTACGAATCCTGTTCATCACGACTCTTCTCTTCCATAGCCTTGACTGCGCGTTCCCTGGCCGCCTCTGCCCGTTTTACATCGATCTCAGCAACATTTTCAGCCGCATCCGCCAGCACCGTTACAATCGTGGGCTGCACTTCAGCTACCCCACCCGCAACGGTAAATACTTCTTCCTGGCCCTTCTGGCGAACCCGGATCAAGCCAAAATTCAAGGTCGTTAACAAGGGTGTGTGGTTTGGCAAAATCCCCATTTCGCCATCCGTCCCGGGCAGGACGACAATATCCACATCGCCCTGGAAAACGATCCGATCTTGAGAAACAATCTCACAGTGAATGGTCATTCGGAACCTTTCACGAACCGGCCAGCATGGCAGCTTTTTCGCGGGCTTCTTCGATTGTACCGACCATCATGAACGCCTGCTCCGGCATATCATCGCACTTCCCATCCAGGATTTCCCGGAAGCTGCGTACGGTATCCTTCAGCGGCACGTATTTCCCCGGAATGCCGGTGAATACTTCGGCCACATAAAAGGGCTGTGAGAAGAAGCGTTCGATCTTGCGGGCGCGTGAAACGGTCAGCTTGTCATCCTCACTCAATTCATCGATACCCAGGATGGCAATGATATCCTGCAGGTCCTTATAGCGCTGCAGAAACCGCTGGCACTCACGTGCAGTTTTGTAGTGGTCGCTGCCGACAATGTTCGGGTCCAGGATGCGGCTGGTCGAAGCCAGCGGATCAACGGCCGGGTAAATACCTTTCTCGACGATCGAACGCTCCAGCGCGATGGTGGCATCCAGGTGGGTAAAGGTCGCCACCGGGGCCGGATCGGAATAGTCATCTGCGGGCACATAGACAGCCTGCATCGAGGTAATCGAACCAGTGCGTGTGGAGGTAATACGCTCCTGCAGTTCGCCCATTTCCGTCGCCAGTGTAGGCTGGTATCCGACCGCGGAGGGCATACGCCCAAGCAGTGCAGAGACCTCGGAACCCGACATGGTGAAACGGAAAATATTGTCGATGAACAGCAAGACATCCCGGCCCTGGTCACGGAAATACTCCGCCATCGACAGGGCAGAAAGCGCCACCCGCAGCCGGACGCCCGGGGGTTCGTTCATCTGCCCGTAGACCATGACCGTATCTTTCATCACACCGGCTTCGATCATTTCCCGGTACAAGGCGGTCCCTTCACGGGTGCGCTCGCCCACGCCGGCAAAGACCGAATTGCCCTGGTGCTCGGCCGCAACCGAACGGATCAATTCCTGGATAACGACCGTCTTGCCAACCCCGGCGCCGCCGAAGATACCGGTTTTGCCGCCTTTGGTGAACGGGGCGATCAGATCGATCACCTTGATGCCGGTTTCAAAGACTTCGGTGCGGGTAGACTGCTCAGAAAAAGGAGGCGCAGGCCGGTGGATCGGATAATACAAATCCGCTTCAACCGGGCCAGCTTTATCAATCGGCCAGCCCATCACATTGAAGATGCGGCCAAGCGTCGCCGACCCGACCGGGACCTGGATAGGCGCTCCGGTGGCAGCCACCGGCACACCGCGCTGCAGTCCATCGGTGCTGTCCATCGCCACCGTCCGGACCCATTTTCCTCCAAGATGCTTCTGTACCTCTAAAACCAGCGGCTGGCGCTCAGGACGTTCGATCTCCAGGGCCTCGAACAGTGCCGGTACCCTGCCTTTGGGAAAAGCAACATCTACAACACCGCCCATGATCTGGGTAACCCGACCTTGTGCTTCCGTCATATAACTCAGCCTCCAAAATCCCTATGACAGCGCTTCTGCGCCGCCGACAATATCAAGGATATCGTTTGTAATTGCCTGCTGGCGAACCTTATTGTATTCCAATTTCAGGTGGGCGACCAAATCCACGGCATTTTCCGTTGCATTGCGCATGGCCACCATCCGGGCAGCGTGTTCACTGGCTATGGCCTCCAGCACTGCCTGGTAAACCTGCAGGGCAGTAAAGCGCGGGATGATCTCATCCAGCAGTTCCTGTTCTGCAGGTTCAAAAATATAGGCCGGGGCAGTCGCGCCCTGCTGGTCACGCATGACATGCTTGTGCTCTACGCCCAGCTCAAGCGGCAGCAGCTTCTTGGTAACCGGCTCCTGCCGGAGCATCGTAACAAAATCTGTGTACACCAGGTGTACTTCATCTGCCTTGCCTGCAAGGAATTCCCTGACCGCCAGTCGGCCAATGGCTGAAATATCCATAAAGGATGGCGCCGCCGGTATATCACTGAAATCGGCGATCAGCTGTTTTCCGCGCCGGATGAGCAGATCCCGTCCCTTACGACCGACTGCGATATATTGAACCGGTACAGGATACTCATCGAAATTCCTGGCCGTATAACGCAGGATATTCGTATTATAAGCACCCGCCAGGCCGCGGTCCCCACTGATCATCAGCACCAGCGCGTTCCTGATCTCGCCGCGCGTCGCCAGCAGCGGGTGCAGGCTGTTGCGTCCCGGCTGGCCGGCAACATGCGTCAACACCTGCCAGGCTTTGGTCGCATAAGGACGGGTCTTTTCCACTGCGGCAATCGCCTTACGCACCTTGCTGGCGCTGACGGCCTCCAGGGCGCGTGTGACCTGGGCGATATTCTGTACGCTCCCGATTCGGAGCCGCATCTCTCTGGCAGAAGACATCGGTTACTCCAACCTACTCACCCGTCCAAGACACTTTGAACACATCCAGTGCCTTGACCAGGGCATCACGGTTCTCTTCACTGATCACCTTCTCTGCCTCAATGGCCTGGCCGATCTCCGGGCAGGAAGTGTCAAGGTAGTTAAACAGATCCGTCTCCCATTTGCCGACTTTCTCCAGAGGGACCTGGTTGGCATACCCATTCGTACCGGCAAAGATCACCATCACCTGGTGAGATAATGTCATTGGTTCGTACTGCGGCTGCTTAAGGATCTCCTGCATACGCTGGCCCTGGTTCAATTGGGCCTGCGTGGCGGTATCCAGGTCTGAACCGAACTGGGCAAAAGCGGCCAGTTCACGATAAGCCGCCATATCCAGGCGCAGGCGGGCCGCCACCTGTTTCATAGCCCTGGTTTGCGCCGCCCCACCTACCCGGGAAACCGAGATGCCCACATCCACCGCCGGACGAATACCGGAATTGAAAAGGTTATTCTGCAGGTAGATCTGGCCGTCTGTAATGGAAATCACATTGGTAGGAATATAGGCCGAGACATCTCCCAACAACGTTTCGATGATCGGCAGGGCTGTCAGTGAACCGCCGGTCCCCTTCACCTTCATGAGTTTATGATCCTTTTCCCCAAGGGATTTTAAGGCCTCCCGGGCATTGTTCTCCGCCATCGGGCCGGTATACAGCTTGCCTTCAACGCTGTCCTTTTCTTCAGCCAGGTCACCCGTAAAGTCTTTGCGGGTGATCACATACGTATTGGCCAACTGGGCAGCACGCTCCAGAAGGCGGGAATGCAGATAGAAAACATCCCCCGGGTAGGCTTCACGCCCCGGAGGACGGCGCAGCAGCAGCGAGACCTGGCGGTAAGCCCAGGCATGCTTGGAGAGGTCATCATAGATCACCAGCGCATCCCGGCCGGTCTCCATGAACTCTTCCCCGATGGCGCAGCCGGTATAGGGTGCAATATACTGCAAGGCAGCCGCTTCATCGGCAGCAGCCATGACTATGATAGTATGCTCCATCGCCCCAAAACGCTCAAGCAGCGCAACCGTACGGGCGACCGCGGCTTTCTTCTGGCCAATAGCCACATAAATACAGATCAGTTCCTTGCCCTTCTGGTTCAGGATCGTATCGATGGCAAGGGCTGTTTTCCCGGTCTGGCGGTCGCCGATGATCAACTCTCGCTGGCCCCGCCCGATCGGGATCATGGAATCGATCGCTTTGATCCCGGTCTGAACCGGCCTGTCCACATCCTGGCGATCGACCACACCGGGGGCAATCCGCTCAATCGGCCGGTAGCCGCTCATCTGGATCGGCCCTTTCCCATCGACAGGTTCACCGAGGGCATTCACGACCCGACCAACCAGGCCATCCCCAACCGGGACAGAAGCAATACGGCCGGTTGTGCGAACGATCATTCCTTCAACAATCTCATCATAGTCCCCCATGACAATCACACCTACGCTCTTCTCTTCCAGGTTAAATGCGATCCCGATCACGCCATTCGAAAACTGTACCAATTCCTGTGAGCGTACTCTTGCAAGCCCTTCAACACGCGCAATCCCATCACCGGCTTCAATGACTGTACCAAGATCACTGATGCTGATTTCAGGTTCGAAGGAATCGATCTGCTTTTGCAGATCACCTGCGATTTGCTTAATCAGATCAGACATCGCACCTCCAAAGATATATCAATCACTTACAAAAAACTGGAGCTAGAAAAAGAACCCGGATAAGGCGCACCATATCCGGGTACACCTGGTGTTGATTCAACTTTCCAGGCGAGGATTCATCAGATCATTTGTAGATGTAAGAACGCTATAGTATCAGAACGCAATAATCATACCTGAAACCATGATGTTTGTCTAGTTTGCTGTTAGCGTGTGTTTGCTGTTAGCGTGTGTGCTGTTAGCGCAGGTGTATGTCAATTCGGGGGCGAGTTGTAGGCAAGCTTCCAGCGGTCATCAAACCTGCCGCTCATCTGAGCCGCCCGTACAGGTGACAGGCGTTTAAGGCCGCCCTATTCAAGCAAATACCCGTCTGGGTATACCGAGCCTTGAGCCGTCTGCAGCCATATCCTTCCATCCCGCCGCCAATCTCCCAACTCCCGGACTAAGTCCTTTGTCTTCCGGCCACAAATCGCCCCGAAAGAAACGAGAAATGCC
>JAFGMV010000060.1 GCA_016927315.1 Anaerolineales bacterium
GCTTACGCCGCAATTGGTTTGTTCATTTCCTCGAGAACGGACAACCAGATTGTCGCATTGATCTCAACTGTAATCGTTGGCGGGATATTCTACCTGGTCGGCACCCGGGCAGTTACCGATTTCTTTGGGGGCACGATCAGTGAGGTGTTATGGGCCATCGGCACAGGAAGCAGGTTCGAGTCAATCGAGCGCGGCGTCATCGACCTGCGTGACCTGGTGTACTACCTAACCCTGACCGGATTCTTTTTGCTGCTTAACACCCTTTCACTGGATATCCAGCGCTGGAGCCGGAAACAAACTGCTTACCGGACAAAAAAGGCTGTTACTTCGCTCCTGATTGCTTTCAATCTGATTGCAGTCAATGTCTGGATGTACCCCTTGCAAGGTTTGCGTCTTGACTTGACTGAATCACAAGAGTACACGATCTCTCAGGTAACGAAAGACCTGTTGGCAAATCTACAGGAGCCTTTGCTTATCCGGGCTTACATCAGCGAGAGAACACATCCGCTGCTTGCACCGCTTGGCCCGCAAGTAGAGGACATGATCCGCGAGTATGAAATTGCTTCAGAGGGCATGGTGCAGGGTGAGGTTCTGGATCCGCTGACGGATCCTGAAATTGAGGCAGAGGCCAACCAGACATATGGCATCTCGCCCAGCCCGTTCCAGGTTACCGGGCAGCATGAAACCTCAGTGCTCAACTCTTACTTTGATATACTGGTCCGTTACGGCGATCAATCTGTAACGTTGGGTTACCAGGATTTGATCGAAATCGTGCAGGGCCAGGAAAGCACTGAGGTTCGCCTGCGAAACCTGGAATATGATCTCACAAAGGCAATCAAAAAGGTGCTATATGGCTTCCAGAGCGTCGATGCCGTCCTTGCAGCCATGAATGAGCCCGTGACCCTGACCTTTTTCGTTACACCAGACAGTATGCCCGAGGAACTGCTGCCAAATATTGAGGTGGTGGAACTAGCCAGCAACAACATTGCAGAAAACTCCAATGGGAAGCTGGTGTTTGAAGTCGTTAATCCGGATGACCCGGCAAGCGCGTTGACCCGCGAACAGCTAACCGAGCAGTATTCCTTGCAGCCGTTTGCAGTTTCTGTTTTCACGCAAGATTCATTTTACATGCACTTGCTGCTGCAGAGCGAAGATCAAACACAGATTCTTTACCCTATCGAAGAGAAACTGACTACCACGGACGTGCACGAAATGGTTGAATCCTCGTTGAAGCGGCTTTCAACCGGGTTTCTCAAAGTGGTTGGTTTTTGGCACCGCGATCTCAGCCCCACCCAGGATATGTTCGGGCAGACGATCCAGGCGATCTCTTCTTATCAGACGATCCAGAACCAACTGCGATCTGAGTACACAGTTCAGATGGTGGATTTATCGCAGGGCGTTGTACCCCCTGAAGTGGATGTACTGGTATTGGTTGCGCCGCAGGGGTTGGGCAATGTCGAATTATTTGCCATCGACCAGTTCTTGATGCGGGGAGGGTCAATTGTGATGGCAGCCAGCAATTATCGGGCTGATATCGACCCTTATATCGGTGGTCTTGGATTGATCCCCGTTGAGGGCGGAATCCAGGAAATGCTTGCCCATTACGGCATTACGATTTCGGACCAGGTTGTCCTGGATTCGCAAAATGAACCTTTCCCTGTTACTGTCATGCGCGATGTTTCTGGTTACCAAATTCAAGAAATCCAGGCGATCGATTATCCCTTCTTTGTGGATATTCGACCGAACGGTATGAAAACGGACAGCCTGATCACGTCCAATCTGATTGCTGTGACAATGAACTGGGCATCGCCAGTGACTCTGGATCCTGAAAAGAATGTTGATCGGGAAACGGAGACTTTGCTGTATTCGAGCGAAAGCTCCTGGCTGGTTTCCGATCCTTATGTTCAACCCAATTTCGAAACTTTTCCAGAACTCGGTTTCCCAGTAGGTGAGGAAATGCAGGCATCACCGCTTGCAGTTGCAGTAAAAGGCTCCTTCGAAAGTTTTTTCAATGACAAACCGTCTCCTTTTGAGGAGGAAGCAGAGGAAGGAACAGAGTCGGGGATTGAAACAGAAGCGCCGGCTGCATTAGTGGAGAGTTACTACACGCGTATCGAACAATCGCCAGTGGATGCCCGGATTGTCGTATTTGGCAGCGCAACGTTTGTTGATGATTTTGTGATAGATCTATCCTCCATGCTCAGCCAGGACCGTTATCTGAACAGCCTGCAGTTATTCCAGAATGCTGTGGATTGGGCTGTTGAGGATACCGATCTGCTTTCCATTCGGGCGCGCGGCACACATACCCGTGTCTTGGAAGAGCTCGACGACAGCCAGAAAAACTTCTGGGAGCTATTGAACTATGGCATTGCCTTGTTTGTCCTGCTTGGGATTTACGTGGCCTGGCAGTATGACAAGCGTCATGAAAAACCTTTGGCGCTTAAGGCGCAGGCGAAGAAAGAAGGAGAAACACGATGAACCGGACACAACAAATTTTAGGCGGCTTATTGATCGTTCAGATCATCATCTCGGTGATTTTGTTCTGGCCGCAGCCCGCTGCGGAAAGCGGAGAACCTCTATTCAGTGAGTTAAATGCCGACCAAATTGTGGCTTTCGCAGTGGAGGATGATTCTGGCAAGACGATCGGTTTTGAACGTGTGGAGGATGGCTGGGTGATCAGTGGAACCGATGGTTACCCTGCAAATGCGCAAAAGATTGATCCCTTGCTGGAAGGAATCGTTGAAATTAAGACTGGACGCCTGGTTGCTTCAAAAGCCGAAAGCTATACAAGGCTCCAGGTGGGAGATGATGATTTTGCGCGTCGTTTTTGGTTCAAAGACAGCAGTGGCAATGAAAATATCTTATACATCGGATCTTCTGCTGGCGCAGCTGCAACCCATGTTCGTAAAGCCGGGATGGATGAAGTCTTCCTGACGGATAAAGTGAGCAGCTGGCAGATTTCTACCGCAACCAACAGTTGGGCGGATGTGGTTTATGTTTCCATTCCGCGCGAGCAGATGCAGAGTATGACGCTTGAAAATCCGAATGGATTCTTTGAGTTTGTCAACGAAGGAACAGCAGAAGAGGATAATTGGGTCATGCTCAGCCTGGGAGAGGGTGAAGAATTCAACTCCAACAACCTGGTATCTATGCTGACAAGGTTGACCAATTTACAGATGAATAAGCCGCTTGGGACGCAGGAGCTGCCTGAATACGGGTTAGCTGAACCCACGGCTGTGGTGACACTGGAGCACACGGATGAAGAGGGCAATCCTCAAACCCTCGTTTTGCGCATCGGTGCGCTGGATCCAGTAGATAACAACTATCACATCCACGCATCCAGTTCCGAGTACTATGTAAAAATCCCGAAATACAGCATGCAGGATTTTGTGGAGAGATCAAAAGAGGCCTTTTTGGTCACAGAAGAAGCAGGCGAAACAGAAGGATCTGCCGAGTAGGAGAATCTGAGATCAGATTGCCGGCACACACTGAAACGATCTAACAAAACATTCAAGTGAAGCAAGAGCATTCAATCCGCAGGGTGGTTACTCGCTGCCCTGCGGATTTGCATTTGACAGACAGTGTTTCTCATCTATAATGGTATTGAAATCGATTTCATGAGCTGTTCGCTTGATTTGAGAATCGAACTTTCCATTGATAGAGGCAGAAATGACAGTGACGATTAAGGATGTTGCCCGTAAAGCGGGGGTATCGAGCGCAACTGTATCGCGTGTATTAACCGGCAAGCCGCATGTGCGTAATACGCTGATCGACAGGGTGATGAAGGCTGTAGAAGAGTTGCACTATCGACCCAGCAGGGTGGCACGAAGTTTAAGGGAGCAAAAATCACACATCATCGGGTTGATCATTTCTGACATCATGAACCCATTCTTTACTTCGCTCGTGCGGGCTGTTGAAGATTTTGCTTCACAAGAAGGATATACAGTCTTTCTCTGCAACTCAGATGAGAATGTGGAGAAGGAAGAGCAATATATCTCGGTCCTTGCGGGAGAAAATATTGCTGGCCTGTTGATCACACCTGCTAAAGAGCAGTGCTGCTCCTGTAAAGCCTTGATCGAAGAAGGTATCCCGGTGGTGACCTTTGACCGCCGTATTGCAAATGCTGAAGTGGATACGGTGATGGTGGACAATGTGATGGGAGCTTATCAAGCCGTCAATCATCTGATTGCGGTTGGGCATGAGCGCATTGCAGCCGTGACCGCTTCTGAGGACAGAACGACCGGACGGGAACGACTGGAGGGCTATCGAAAGGCGCTGAAAAGCAGCCATCTTCCACTGGATGAGGATTTGATTTTTACCGGCGCACCGAAGAAGGAGGCTGGGAGAGAGCTTGCAAGGAAAATCATGCAGCTTCCATTCAGACCTACAGCCATATTTTGTGGAAACAACCTGTTGACGATGGGGGTTTGGGGTTATCTGCAGGAAGCCGAATGCCGTATCCCGGAGGATTGTGCGCTGGTTTCATTTGATGATCTGGACTGGTACACCCTCACGAAACCGACCATTACAGCGGTCCGGCAGCCTGTTTATGAATTAGGGAAAACAGCAGCCGAACTGCTCTTTGAGAGGATCAAGGGTAAGACGTATCCGGTTAAAGATATTCTGCTGGAACCTAAACTGATTGTGCGAGAGTCTTCAGGGCGGAGTATCCATCATTAATCGGTTCCTCACCGTTTATGAGGAGGCGGAGCTGTTGAAGAACGAATGATCATTTCAGGCTCCAGGATCACGTTGTTTGCCTTGATATTTCCATCATTATCGATTCCTTCGAAAAGAAGTTGTGCTGCAGTGGTTCCAATTCTGTAAGTAGGCTGTTTTACCACAGTAATGGGGGGCGTGAAGAACGACAGCCAGGGCATATCATCAAATCCAACGATGGATATGTCACCTGGAATAAGCAATCCATGCTTTGAGATGCTTTTCAGGGTTCCGATGGTCAATGTGTTATTCAGCGCAAATAGGGCAGTAGGTCGATCTGGCACACTCAAAATTTGGTCAGCAGCTTCTTCTGCCTGATCTGCGAAAAGTTCACCTGATACGATAATATTCGCATCGATCTGAATACCAGAATCAAGCAGCGCTTTTTGATAGCCAATAAATCTTTGTGTTTCAACTGATCTATTCTTTGGCCCATTGATTAATCCAATGCGGGTGTGACCCTTGTCAATAAGATGTTTTGTAGCCCCATATGCACCTTTGAAATTATCTAACACCACTGAGGCGATTTGCATACCTGGCAAGGTTTGGTTGACAAAAACGTAGGGAATATTTAGTTTTTCAAAGGGTTGAAAGTTCTCCTCTCTGTACGGAACAACGATGGCACCACTAATCCTTTCCATGGCCAGCACTTCAATATACATTTGTTCTTTTTCGGGATTACGATCAGAATTGCAAAGAAAGACTTTATACCCTTTGTTGTGGGCGATATCTTCGATGCCTCTTACCACTCCAGTAAAAAAAGAGTTGCTGATATCAGGGATGACTATCCCAATGATTTTAGAAGTTTGCCTGCGCATATTTCGCGCAATATTGCTTGGGTGATAATCCAGATCCTTTACAGCCGCAAGTACCCGCTCCCGAAGTTCGGGGTTAACGTTAGATTGATGGTTCAAGACCCGTGATACTGTTGCAGTGGATACCTTTGCGAGTTTCGCTACTTCTTTGATGCCGCTCATGATTCCTCTTGAAAATGGTTTATAAATGTCAAGATTTTATTGAAAGCCGATGAGACTGTCAAGTAGATTGTTGTTTGTCTCGTTGTTTCAAATTTATTGAGTAACCGTTTACAATGATTTTACCTTAAATGCAGGATTATTGTTCATTATTTCAAAAAAGGGACTTGACAAGAGCTTTTTTTTCTATATAATTTATGTAAACGGTTACATATTCCTTATTGGTGCAACTAAATCCGGGGTGTAAAGGTCACTATTTGGCTATTATGATTGAATAATAGCTGCTGGGTATGGTTTTACCTGTTCACTATGAAATCGATTACTTGAGGTGTTGATTTGGCTGTCACAATCAAGGACGTCGCAAAGAAGGCCGGCGTTTCCAGCGCCACAGTCTCCAGGGTTTTGTCACATCAATCCTATGTGCGGGAAGAAGTACGGATGCGGGTGCTGCAGGCAGCCAAGGAATTGAATTACCAACCCAACCGCGTTGCAAGAAGCTTTCGAGCCAACCGCTCAAAAATTATTGGGCTCATCGTTTCGGATATTTTAAACCCTTTCTATACATCACTTGTTCGATCCGTTGAAGATATTGCATCAAGAAATGGATATGCAGTGTTTCTATGCAATACAGATGAGAACCCACAAAAAGAAGAAACTTATATTGATTTTATGATTGGGGAAAGGGTTGCAGGTGTGTTACTTACACCCGTATTTGAGGAAAGTGTTGTTGTGAACAGATTGCTTGAAGCCGGTATTCCTGTTGTATGCCTGGATCGGAAGATAAAAAATGTCATCCTGGATACAGTGATGGTCAATAATCTGGACGGCGCATACCAGGTAGTCAGCCATCTAATCGATATTGGACATCAACGTATTGGGGCAATTGTTGGCGAGAACTGTACTACGGGACTTCAACGCGAGGATGGGTACCGCAATGCTTTGGTGGATCACAATATTTCCGTGAAAGAGGATTATATTCAGCGTGGTGCACCACGTGAACAGGATGGCAGCCTGTTAGCGCGGAAATTACTCTCTTTACCGAATCCTCCAAACGCAGTTTTTTGTGGCAATAATTTGCTGACTATCGGAACATTGAGAGAGATTAATGCCCAGGGAATGAAAGTACCAGATGATATTGCCATTGCGGGATTTGATGATCTTGAATGGTATGGTCTGGTGGAGCCCACCATAACGGCGGTTTATCAACCTGTTTCGGAGTTAGGCAGCAGAGCAACTGAAATACTGTTTCAACGAATTGGGGGAGATCAATCTGAAGCAAAGATGGTGTTGCTCAATCCTGAATTGCGAATTCGCCGCTCAAGTGGTGGAGTAGTGGTCGATTGAGGATATTGAAAGGAGGTGAATTATCAAATACAGCGACCTGAATAGATCCATCATGTTCGTTATCGAAAAACCTTAACCTAGGAGATGAAAATGGAAAAGCGATTGTTTGCACTGCTGAGTTTTCTGATTGTTGCCGCGCTGCTTGTGAGCTGTAGTCCGGCAGCGCCTGCTGCTGAGGAACCCTCAGCAGAAGAGCCTGCGGCTGCTGAGCCGGTAGCAGAAGAACCGTCTGAAGAAGTCATCGAGCTTGAATATTGGCAGGTTGATTTCGAGGGTTGGGATAAAGGGATTGCGGCTGCGATCGACATGTTCGAAGCTGAATATCCCAATATCAATATTACCCATGTGCCGATTTCCTACGATGAAATCAATGAGAAAATTGCGGTGATGGTTCCGGTTGGCGAAGGCCCTGATTTGGTGAACCCTTTTTATGGATGGGTACCCTTGTGGGTCAAGTCAGGTTTCTTGGCGCCGCTGCCAGAGGATATGTTTCCTAAAGATGTGATCGAGGAGACATTCTTCCCTGCTGTGGATGCCATGTATATCGATGGTCAGCTTTATGGTTTGCCTTTTAATCAGAGCAACTGGGCGATCCTTTACAACAAGGACATGTTTGCAGAAGCGGGAATCACGAAGCTGCCTGAAAACTTCGAAGAACTGCGACAGGCAGCAATAGACTGTACCAAACGGGACGCAGACGGAAACCTGGTTGTTGCGGGTTACTACGTGGAATTTGGTACTCAAGAACACATCCTGTGGAAAGTATTAATACGAAAGAACGGTCAGGAAATCTTCTCTGATGATTTGCGCACAGTAACCTGGAATGATTCGCCAGTCGGGGCGGAGAGTTTCAAGTGGCTGACCGATCTGGTTGCTGTTGACAAGGTCATGGATATCGGTTTTGGCCAGGGTCCAGGTCAGTCGTTTATTGTAGGAGAGGCTTGTATGCGCCTGGGGTCCCCTGGCAATCTGCCCGTGATCCGGAATACAAATCCTGATCTGAACTTTGGCTCCTTCCCACTGCCCATCGGCACCGCATCCGATCCAGATATGGCGAAGGCAAACCAGACGCAGTATTGGTCAATGAACGTAACGACAAAGGCAGTACAGGATCCTGCTCGGGCTGAAGCGGCGTACACGTTCATGAAATTCCTGCTGCGTCCAGAAGTGGGATTGGAGATGATCAAAGCTGGTTTCGGCGGGCTGCC
>JAFGMV010000061.1 GCA_016927315.1 Anaerolineales bacterium
AGAAAAAACGTGCAGAAAAAACGTGCAGAAAAAAACTGCTGCCGAACTGCACACCAGGGAATTCTCCTGAGGCCGACAGTATCTACCTAACCCTGCGCTTCCATTCTTCCTTAAGCTGTAACTCCCGCGGGCTGATCCCTGATTCGAGCGCCAGGAAATCGGTTAATAAGCGGTTAAATTTGACGGTTTCATCGATCATAGGAAAGTGCCCACTACTTTCCAGAATAATCTGATGGACATTTATCGGCAAGGAAGCAATCATCTCCATGGGAGGATGGATGATGGCCGGATCATTCAACCCATTGACCAACAGACAGGGAATATTCGACTGTCTGAAATAGCTGAACAAGTTATTGGCCTGTAAGCCACTCATTGAAGCCTGCACCACCTGCGGATCAGTCTTGGGAACATCAACCAGGGCGATATCAGCTTCGGGTGTTTTACTGGAGAGCCATTCTTCCAGATCTGTCATTGCAGTGGTATACAAACGGGCATTTACATCAGAGAATTCCAGAGGGCAATTGATCGCCATGACTCGATCTACAAGCTGTGGCCAACGGTTGGAGAATGAAAAAGCCACCATAGCGCCCAGTCCATGACCGACCAGGGCTATCTTCCCAATCCCCATTTTTTTGAGAAAATCATCCAACAGCGTGACCTGGTTCTCCAGGGTATATTTGGTCGGGTTACGGGATGTTTCGCCAAAACCCCATAGATCGATCGCATAAGAGCGGAACGAAGTCGAAGCTACCTGCATAGAAGAAATCCAATAACGCCACGAGCCTACCCAGCCGTGCAAGAAGATAATGGGACGACCACGTCCCAACACCTCGTAATGAACCATCTCGCCATCAAGAAGTACGACACTCATAAAGTCACTGTTTCGCTCTAACTATTTCCCATATTTGGAAAGGATTGTCCGCACACGTTCTGTCAACTGGTCTGGAGCAAATGGTTTCAGAAGATATTCTTCTGCACCGACTTCCATACCGGTTTGCACTTCACCTTCTTGTCCTTTCGCTGACAGGAACACAACTGGGATATCTCGCAAGGAAGGATCGGCTTTGATCGTACGGCAGGCGTCATACCCTGTCAAACGCGGCATACGTACATCCATCAGAATTAGATCAGGGACTTCCTGCCCTGCTAACTCAACGGCTTCCTGTCCATTCGAGGCAACCACAACTTCAAACCCGGCAAATCGCAGTGTAAAAGCAACCAGGTCCCGGATATCGCGTTCATCTTCAGCTATCAATATTTTTGCCATTCAAATCCTTTGCTATTCAGTCTCATAAACAGGAAGTGTAAATGAGAACGTGCTGCCTTCACCTTCTTTCCCTGTACTCTTCATCCAGATACGCCCATTGTGCATCTCAATCAACTGTTTCACAATGGACAAGCCCAGCCCGGTTCCAGGAGTGGCTAATACATAAGGGTTTTCACCCCGGTAGAAACGTTCAAATATTCGATCCTGCTCTTCCGGCAAAATACCGACTCCGTTATCGATTACATCAACCCGAACATCAGATTCACCGTCCAACTGCAGCCTTAAGGTAATCTTCCCATTCTCACCTGTGTAATGATAAGCATTATCCACCAGGTTATTTAAAATCTGCCGAACTCGTTCAATATCACCGTATACCCGAGGCAGGTCCTTGGCTACATCTAGCGAAACAGCAACTTCCTTATCTTCTTCATTGGAAACTCGCAATATCTCGGCAATTACATCATCAGCAACTTCCTTCAACTCAATTGGCTGCATTGAAAGTGTAATACGCCCGGCTTCAATACGGGATATATCTAAGAGGTCATTGACCAATGTCGCCAGGCGTTCGGTGTTATCCTTGACGATATCGAGGAAATGAACCTGGTTTTCATTTAAGGCTCCTGCAGCGCCCATGAGCAGAATGTCCACATAGCCTCGGATTGAGGTCATGGGTGTGCGAAGCTCATGACTGACCGTTGCCACGAATTCGGACTTCAACCGGTCAACTTCAACCTCATGAGTAATATCCCGAAAAATCGAGACTGTCCCCAGAAAATCATTGCTCAAGATTACAGGAGCCAGGTGCACCATAACGATGCGCTTGTCCTCCAGTTCCAGCTGCTCTGCATATGTTTCACCCATCTCGTAAGAAGTGGTATCTTCAGACCAGTTTCGAACGGTCTGCATCCAGGTATTGGCAGCTTTGCCGAACAGGCCTCCGAATACATCCAGAGAACGCCCAATGACTGAGGAAGTATCCAGATCCAGGATTCGTTCTGCCGAAGAATTCAGGAATGTGATCTGGTTATCAGGTCCGGTAACCAACACACCATCGGCAACCGCCTCAAGAATAGCCTGCGACCGGCTGGCATCTTCCTGCTCTCGGCGCAGCATGCCACCCAGGCGTTCTGCCTGATCCCTGATGAGCTCATACAGGTGTGCATTGTTGATTGCTACAGCAACCTGGCTGGCAATTGCCTGTACAAGATAGAGTTGTTCCGGATTAAAGTAGGATGGTTCCCTGTGGAAGACCATCAACACACCAATCACATCTTCACCAACCAGCAAGGGACACGTAATTGAACTGCGGTGCTCCCGAGTCCTGGTTGTTTGCAGCCAGCGCTCATCTTCCAGCAGGTCATCCACCAGTGCGGCCTTACGATTCTTTACAACCCAGCCTGCCAGGCCTTCACCAATCTTCAAAGTGATCTTGGGTTCCCGTTTCGAAGTCCGATCATCCAGGTATCCATATCCAGCACGATAATGAAGCAGGTTATCTTCAGCGTGTACCAGCATAATCGTGCCCTGCTCAGCACCGATGGCGTCATTTAACAGCGAAAGCGTCCGGTTCAAGGCTCGGTCCAGATCAAGGCTTGCAGAGACTTCGGTCAGGATACGCAGCAGTGTTTCGGTATTCTGCTGTTCGCGTTGTAGCTGTGCCGTACGTTCGACCACACGCTGCTCAAGCTCTTCAGCCAGGCGCTGTGTCTCTTCGAACAGGCGGCTGTTTTGAATGGCAACGATCGCCTGATTTGCGATCGTGCTCAGTATCTTCAGGTCGTCTTGTGTGTAAACATTATCCTGATAATTCTGGGCTGAAAGCATACCCAAGACCTTATCCCCGATCCGCATTGGAACAGCCAAAATCGAATCAGGTGTTCTCTTATCTCCATAGGTTACGTCTCCCAACTTTTCGGCATTTTCCGAACCAGAAATAAGGAGCGGCTCGCCAGATGATATTACCTGGCCGCTAAGACCAGAATCGAGCGGAATACGCTGTGCCGGGGTACGTTTGTCCTTATCAACCAGATAAACACCTACGATATCATTCTGTTCCTCATCCAACAAAGAGATCACAAAAGCATCTACCGGCATCAGGCGTTTGGCTGCTTCATGTACAGTCGGATAAATCTGTTCCGGATCGAGACTGGCGCTGATCTCATAACTGACTTCACTGAGCACAGAGAACCGTTCCGCGGTAAACACCGTTGACTGATACAGGCGGGCATTTTCTGTCGCGATTGAGGCTTGATTGGTAATGGTCCGGGCAAGTTCTATTTCATTGGTGCTGAAACGGTTACCTTTATTCGCCTGCAGGAAAAGCAAAGCGCGCAAGTCACCCCCGCCAACCAATGTCAATACCAACACTGGTTCTTCTGTAAATCCAATCACTTCCACAAGCGGCTCAATAGATGGCTCAGTCAGTGGGTTTTCAGTAGTAAAGATACCCAGGGTTTCTCTGAGATGGTGGAAAATTGGAGCATTTGCCAGTTCAACCGGCAGTTTTCGCTTTGATTTTGGCATTTCCCTGGTCAGGTTTACATGATTACCATCCACAACCACCAGCGATACACGACTTGCATTGGTTGCCTGTTTCAATTCATCTGCAGTATAGGCCATGATTTTCTCAGAGTCCAGCATTCCACTCAACTCGGATGAAAAATGATTGAGGAGCGCAAGACGCTGGGAACGCCGATCTAACTCTGCAGCACGATTCAAGCTATCTTCATACAGATGGGCATTGTCCATGGCAACGGCAGCCTGGCTGGTGAATGTAGTAGCCACCTGGATATGTTCACGTGTATAAAATGAAGGTTCCCATTTTTCCAGAGCGATAACACCGCTTACTTCTCCTTTTGAGATCAACGGTATTCCCAACCAGGACAAGCGCGTGGTATCTACAACATGGAAACGATCATCTTCGCGCACATCATTGACTGAGATCTCCTGCCTGGTGCGTATCATCTGATTGAACAGTGCGCTGTCCTCAACCGCAACGGTCAGCCCAATGCGTTGATCAGTATCTTCAAAGCCTCTGGCGGCAGCTACTGTCAGCTTGTTCCCTTCTCGCAGCCACAAGGTGGCTGTATCGTAAGGCACAACCGAACTCAGCTGTTCCAATAATGAACCAACCAATTCATCACTCTGCAAACTGGCAGAGAGTTTTGTGGCCACATCATTCAAAGCCTGTAGCTGCCCTGCTCGTTCCTGAGTTGCATTCATCAGACGGACATTCTCCAAAGAGAGGGCCACTTGCTGAGCAAGAGATAACAACAACGCCTGGTCATCTTCCGTGAAGGCTGCAGGTGTGTTGAAATTATCCAGGATCAACAAACCCAGGCCGCGCCTGCCAGTGTGAATCGGGATCAACATACTCGAGATTGGCAACCGTCCACCGGTTGCTTCCCGGTACCGCAGCAGGCTTTCAGCGGGTAATATGTAATCAGCCGCGAAGTTAACTTCATCAACCCGGCGCGGCTGCTGTTCTTCAAACACCTTCCCGGGAAGTGCTTCTCCAGAGCGATAGTTGATTCGCATCAGGCTTTCATCATCCGCATAACCAGAAACAGCCCTTGGCTTGAGTTCAACGGATCTTTCATCCCAAAGCAAGGCCGATCCGGCATGGGCCGATGGGATCACCCTGAGCGCACTGATAAGCAGTGCTTCAACAATCCCGGTTGGGTCCAACCCACCAAGCTGCCGGCTGAAGTCGAGCAGTAGATTAACTTCCTGCAGCCTGCGACGGGTTTCGTTCAATAAACTGATATTCTGGAGGATGACTGAGGATTGGCGTGCAATTTGATGATAAACCTGTACATCCTCATCCGTTAATTGGGCCATCGGCTCAACATTGACAGCCAGCACGGCTGCAATTGTTTTTCCCTCAACATTCACCGGCAGACAGATAAACCCCTTGGACCGCAGTGTGCTCAACAGGGCAGTTTCACGCCATTCATCATTAACATCCAAATTGGGAACCACGATTGGCTTGCCGCTTTGTAAACAAGTGCGCAGCGGATTCCGCTGTCCAAACAGTGCTTCCGGATTGGTTGAACGCGGAATACTCCCCAGAACATGCATCAGACGCGGTCCATCTGGAGTGTCCTCAGCCACCAGGGCAGCCGTCATCCCGAGTTGGGTGAGTATTTCACGACCAAGCGCCAGCAATGCAGATGAAGCGTCTAGCTGTCTTCCAACCGTTTCCGTGATCACCAACCCCGCTCGAATACGCTGGGCTCGAAGTTCCAGGTTGTGAATCGAGATAGTCTGTTCAAGGTCTTTGTGCAGCAGCAAAGGCAGGTCACCCTGACTGACACTGATCAAACGTTCCTGCCGCTCTAGTCCTGCAGTCAACGTTTGGATATGTTCACCCATTTCTTTAAAGCGGCTGGTACTGCTGATCGTGATCGCAGCCTGCGCTGCAAACGCCTCTAGCGTTTCTATGGTCGCTTGATCAGGGCGCAAACCATCCTGTGGCTTCTCAACACTAATGATTCCCAAAGGATTTCCCTTAGCATCATTAAGTGGTATCACCAGAAAATCACCAGCATTCCAGGCATGCGATCCATTAACTTTATTCTTATCAGGTCCCAAAGCCAGGTTCACACTGGAAGGTTCGAACGGTTTTTCATCTGCAGGGATGAAATATGAGCGGCTGACCATGTATTCAGGTTTCAACGCCACCTGAAGATTTTTCAATGACTGCTTATGTGCAACCGACTCGTCTTCATTATCCGGCACCCCCAAACCAACAACCCGTTCGAGCATATCGCTATCCCGCTCATAAACACTGATCTGAATGACTTCATAAGGTGTTGATTTTCGAATCCCATGAGCAATGCGTGACAGGGATGATTCTAAAACATTATCAATACCAATCTCGTAAGTCGTATCTGTCAATGTTGATAATGTATCTGCGCGCCGGTGGAGCAGTTGGCTGTGTTCGAGTTGTTCTTGATAACGCTGGGCATTGCCAATGGCAATAGCCGCTTGGACAGCCAAACCCTGTGCAATCTTCAATGTTTCTTCGTTAAAAGCATTCACCCGCCCTGAATGGAGGTGGATCAGGCCAGCAGTCTTTCCCTGATAGGAAATTGGAGTTAGCAGGGCTGAACGTATATCCTCATGAGCGGCGACTTCTTCGCCCAGATCATCGAGTATGACTGGGCTCCCCTGCAATACCACATTCCGTTCAAATTCCGTCAAGGAACCAGGTACAGGACAACCGACAAAAAATACAACTTTCTGCTCACTTGCTTTTGGATCATGATCGAACAGCATGACTGTGCCACAATCAGCATGGGTAATCTTAAGGCTTTCCACATGGATAACTTCAAGCAAATGCTGTAAATCCAGCGTAGCACTTAACTCGCGATTAATTCGAGACAATGCCGTAAGCTGTTCCACTCGGGATCGCAGTGTATCATCAGTTTGGGTCATCAAGCTTGCACCCTCAACAGATGATGCAAGCTGGCCGGCCGCGGTTGCGACAACCTGCAAATCATAGTTGGTGAAAAAGTTGGCTTTATTGCAACCAAGAACCAGCACGCCAACATTGGATTCACGAACAACCAGGGGAACGATTATGACAGAGAGAAACTGCAGCGCATTGATAAGCGGCAGGTATACTGGTGGTATTCCATCATTTATTAACTGACCCGACACAACAGTTTGCTGCACTGTTGTTGCTGTATCATTGACAAAGGTCTCATCAACAAACAAACGTGAAAATGGTTCTACTGCTTTTTGTTCACACCCCCAAACAGAATCAAAATGCAAATGCAATCCATTCTGCTGCTCATCCAGCAGATAGACCAACCCGGCATTTACTCGTAGTTGGTTCGCCAATTCCTGCATCGAGAAACGCAAAACTTCATCCAGGGTCGCTGTTGAGGCTGAGAGACTGGCTATCCTGCGTAATGAATCTGAACGCTGTGCTCGTAACCTTGAATCCTGCAAGAGCATTGCATTATCGATAACAGCTGCCGCTTGGTTTGATACGATCCTTGCCAGACGCAATTCCTGATCAGTAAAGAAGTCCTTATCATCACGATGATTGCTCAACTGCAAATACCCGATAAAGCGTCCCCCAGAAAGAAGCGGGAACAATGCCGATTCGTGCAAACTGGCTGCCCTGGCAAAGTCCTGCAACCCCAGAAGTCCCCAGTTCTCATCTGTAACCGCATCGATAGTCAGAATTGGCTTAGGATCACTCAATAACTTTTCTACTGGGCCTTCTGGCTTGAGTACAGTACGATAGATTTCAACAACATGTGGAGGCAATCCCTGAAATGGGATCTGGCCTTCCAGAACATAACTCTGTTCGTCATACAGCAAAAAACCCAGGATTTCAACATCAAAGAGAACAGTCACACTTTCAACCAGACGAGCAAAGAGATCCCGGTTGCCTTTGGATGAACTAACTGCCTGAGCCAAGTTAGCAAGGCCGGTAAGTTCCGCTGTTCTACGTTTCTGGTCGTTATACAAAACAGCGTTACGAATTACAACGGCTGCCTGCCCGGCAATCAACTCCAACAGGTTCAGGTCATCCTGCATGAAAGCATCAGAAGCCATTTGCCCTAATTCAAGCAAGCCAACAAATTCGCTTCCAACAAATAATGGCAAACCAATATATGACCGCACCAGGGAAGGCCCAATTGAATTATCCTGCCGAGAAATACCGTCAAACGAACTTACCTCAGGGACAAACAAGGGTTTACGCTCTCGAATAACTGCGTCTGTCAGAGCACCAAAAATAGATTTTTCGATGCGTTTTAAGCCAGCCTCGATCTTAGTCTGTTCACCATAAGAATATATTTCCATATTCTGCTTGGTCTCATCCCAAACCTTGACTTCCATGACATCGGCCAGAACCAGCCTGCTTACATTTTCCAGGACAGCAGAGATGGCTGCTTCCAAATCAATGTTTGCAGATACAGCCTGTCCAAAGTCTGTTACAAGCTTTAAGATCGATGGGGAGATCGCCTGGGTTGCAGATAATGTTCCTGTAAATTCCGGACGCCGAAGAATAATCATTGTTAGCGGGTAATTCCCCGGGATCAGGAAAGCTGTTGCGTCGATCAATTGACCATTAATTGAAAGCCGCTTGTGTCCCGGGGTTACACACATATCCAGAAACTCATCCCGGGGCCGGACCTGCCTGACCAATCGTTCCAAATCAGGATATTCGTCCGACTTTAAGCCAAAGAGCTGGCGGGCCAGTGAGTTAACATAGTCCACCCGTCCTCCAGCCTGAACTGTCAGGGCAGCTTCAACCGAATAATCCGTACCAACACTTTCAGCTTGAACAGTATAGGAAGATTTATTGGAAGTAACCTGAACCCTGGGCAATAATCGAACAATCCCCAAAAGCAGCAAGACAAGAAACAGCCCTGCAATAAGGAATGTGACGAACAAGCCAAAGCTCATGCCAGAAATTTACCTCAAGAAGCAGCGACGTTTGCAGCATCCTGCCGTCTTGCATCTGCAGCTAACTCCGTAATCTCACGAATATCTGCAAATTCATGCTGCTTGGGTGACACAACACCGATCGCCAATGTCATAAAGGGAACTTTATTTGAGCCATTATCCTGAGGACCTGGCGCTTCAATATACCCTTGCTGGCGATCCATAAAGTTATAATGAGATTGGACCTCATCAGCAAAACGTGCTTTAAGTCGTTGGCTGATCGCCGATGAGGAGACTTCGTTCGTGATAATTACAAAGTTATCTCCACCCGCGTGACCGATGAAATCTCCAGAAGAGCCTATCTCATCCACTACTTCGCCAATCAGCATCGCCGCAAACCGCAAAACATCATCACTGGCAACAAACCCATATACATCCCGGAAAGGCTCAAAATGGTTAATGCGCACATCTAGCAGCGCCCAATCCTGTTCACGGATAATTCGTCGTAGTTGTTCTTCTATCAAACGCCCGGCTGGCAATCCTGAACGCGGATCTGTCAGGCTTTCTCGTTCCGAGCGGCGAATCGCTCCCTGAACCCTCAATTTGAGTTCCTCAATATCAAATGGTTTGGTTATGTAATCGTCCGCACCCAGCTCCAGGCCCTGAAGCTTATCACTGCGCTCATCTTTCTGGGTCAAGAAGATAACCGGAATATGACTGGTACGGGTATTGGTACGCAGGATACGACAAACTTCATACCCATCGATATCAGGTAACATAATGTCTAATACGATCAAATGGGGAAGTACTTGCTTTGTCTTCTCCAGGGCTTCTGATCCGCGTACAGCGACATCGACCTGGAAGTCCAAACCGGAAAAGTAGATCTTGAGCATATTACCAATATCAGGATCATCTTCAACGACCAACAATCGGGCATTTGCCATATGAACCTCCCAATTCATTCAACACGTTGTGGCACCCGCCAAGTTTTGATTGATCGGCGGGCATTCGAGTGTACGCTTTCGATCTGTTCGGGTGTGACCTCGCGTTCAAAAGATCGAAAGCCACTTAATCGAAAACCATGCTTTTCTGAAATCATCATAATTTCTTCTACCCGGTCACGCTTGATCGATTTACCCAGCGTATAGTCTTCAAAGCACCCCTCCAATGTCAGGGCCATCGTCTCAGCCATACAAGCATATGCTTTTCCGGGAGGAAAACCAAAGTTAAAATGGAAATCAACGGGGCCTGGAACATCAACCATGCCGCCGTCAATTACTAATATATCACTTCTTACTGCTGCCACCATTGCAGAAACATCGCGAGGTCTGGCAACATCACAAACAACACTTCCCGGTAGTAAATATTCCGGATGGATTATATTTTCGAGAGAATTTGTTACCGTCAAAATCAACTGTGCCTGGGTCAACATGTGCATATCTGAACTGACAATTAGTTCTGCCCGGCTTGTCTGAGCCATCTTTTCTCGTTGTTGTTCCAACGGTTCTCGCCGGCGACCAATCAATAATAAGCGATCAACATCATTGGCCAATAATTCAGCACATACCTTACCAATCGTACCACTCGCCCCAACAACAGCAGCAGTCGCCTGGTTCAGGGGGATTTCCATTTCTTCGGCAGCACGGCGAACAGCTTGGACAGCAATAGCAATTGTATACGAATCACCAGTTGTAACCGGTATGTCCAACTGCTTTGCGATGGTTAGGCCTGCATCTCCAATAACAGAGGTAAAGGCGCCCAATCCAAGCATTTTGGCGCCCAATTTTTCAGCCATATGCCCGGTTTGTATTACTTTATTGTAAACAGTCCGTTCCGGCAATTGCATCATCCGGCGAGGAGTATATGGACAGGCAATAAACCATCCCTTAACTTCTTTACCCGTGGCTTCTGATTTAATACCTTCAATTTCCGACAAATAAATCGGCGGGAAGAAGGTAGAGAAAAAATCAATCTGTTCTTCAGTAAGCACGCGTCCTAAAAATGGAAACTTACGGCTTACGTCGCGTTTTGGATCAATGGGGTGAATAATGAACGCAAAAGTATCCACTCGTTTACCAGGATTCCAATTCTGTTTCGCCTCGGCGCGGGTACAAACGCCGGTGCAAGTGCGAAACTTTTGTGAATTTTTCATGATCGCTATCTTCATAGCGTATATCTCGATCGATTACCCGGCGATCTTGGGATGCAACCAGGACCACATCCGACTCAATCGTTCTGGCCGGATAAACAATTATTCCCGATCCTAACCTGCAGTTGTGTCCGATACAACTTCCTAACACCGGTCGATTCGATTGCCGCAGTTGGTCGTCACCAGAACGAGCCTTGATCGGACTCGGGATCAGATTGAAATCTGTAAAAGTTGATCCTGCCCCAACAAATGTATTCCGACCGACAACACACATCTGCATACAGGTATTTTGTGCAATCATGCTGTTGTCCATCACTGTCGTCATAAATAATGAAGCCCGAAAAGGTAGGAAAGTACCATCCCCTATAACGGAAAGCATTAACTGGCAATCCTGCGAAATATTCACATTGCTTCCAATGACGCAGTTTTCAATCACTGATCCGGCATTGATTGTAACATTGTCACCAATCGTTGTTGGCCCATGAATAGTTGCCGATGGGTCTATGGTGCAGTCTTTTCCTATATTGACCAGTTCAGAACACTCTAATAACTGCTTCCCTTCATAAATGGCGCTTGCCAGTACCTTGAGTTTAAAACCCAGGTCACGATTCAGCCGGTCTTCAAAACGCACACCCCGACCAAACACACCAAAAACGGTATCCGCAATAAAAATGTGAACCCATGAGTCGATTGCCATCATGGAACGGATCGGAACCTGGTATACCAGGTCGCCGCGCTCATCAGCCATGTACGTCGGCACATGGTAATAGCCAACTTCACGAGACTTAAGATCAATGACCAGTGGATCCACCGAAGCCTGTGGCCCTTTCGGATAGTACCATAAGTCGGCCAGGTACAAATTACCAGCCGGAGTATATGAAACCGACAGGGGCAAAATATGCTCCCGGAAGGCTGGGTCATCTGCCGAAAAAGCTGCCCTGCAAGCATGGCCTAGGCGCAGCGCCTTCGACATAAAAGAATTAACATAGCCTTGATCAAAAAATAGATTATCCCTGTGGACAATCATTGCTTCAGCTGTCTGGGGCATACGTGCGCCCGGTGGAAGTTCCAGCTCACGTGTTACATAGGGGGAAAATACATTACGCTGAAGCAACCAGAGCGGCTGATTCATCACACGTAGATCACGTGCGGGCTCATTAAAAGGAGAGATTGGGCGAGGTTCCTGTAAGATAACCTTTAGCATGGTTTTAAGATATCGGGTTCTTACTAATTATAATCGTGCAGGCTTCATCACCACAAGCGATACAGTGCGTTTCTTCAACATTGAAGATCTTTCCACCGCTTACCCAATACAGTGCTTCCTGCAATAATCCCACTGCAAGCTGACAGGCAGGTTGTTCACTCTGTCGGTTCCAGCAAAGGGGACACACATCAATTTGCCATCGAAACACGCTTTCATCTTCGTCAAAACGCACACGTTGATCGGTATATCGATTGAACAATCTGGCAAAAGCATTCCCGCCGACCCTCAGTTTGGTAGTGAGTGGCAAGAGCCGGAAGGCCATTTCGGTCAGGCCTAATAACGACCCAAATTCACGTATCCCGTATTTAAAACACGCCCTTCCGATCCTCAACGCCACCCCCCGGCCTCCCGGGATGCCATAAAGTTGATCAAGAGCAGCCTGTATGTGACTGACCGTATCGAATGAAAACTCCAATTTCAAATCATTGGAAGGATATTGGTCGATAAGTTCAGATAACCCGGCCGTATTCAGTACCGCTGTCACCCCGCTTCGATTGATCACTTCTTCCATCGCCTGTAGTATGATGAGTCCCATACGATTAGGATAGAATTTGGTCACCCGAGACTCATTCATCCTTCGACGGTCTCTTGATCTAGAAAATCTTTCAGTTTCAGCATAAACGTTACCGGTTCATCCAACATGATGAAATGCCCGGCAGTAGCAAAACGCTCTATACGTGTATCCGCGATGCCAGCTTGCATAGGCTGCCATTGCCTTGGATTTACAATATTATCAGTATCTCCAAACATCCCCATCGTTGGAACACGTATCTGTGACAGCATGGGTCTCAAATCTGTTCTGCGTAATGAGGCAATGCTCAACAGGAAAGATTCTACAGTCGTTCGGGAAAGATCGCGATCCATCATATCAGAGAATCTTGGATCCCGGCAAATAAAAGGAGAAGCGATACGCATTGCCAGGCGAAAAGCCCACATGAAATTGAAAAGCACAACTGCAACCGGTCGATACCCAGCCATCATAAGCGGCCAGGCCAGTGAAGATCCAACAATCGGAGAACCGACAACCACAACCTTCTGAATCCGCTGCGGGTACTGGATAGCCACCGACAGACTTACCGTCCCCCCCATACTGTGCCCGACCAGGGGTGCACTGACGATCCCCAATCGATCCATAAACTGGTCAACCAGACTAACAAAATCCTGAACGGCGTAACTATCACGCTTCTTCCCGGATTCTCCAAACCCCCAAAAATCCATCGCATACGTTCGGTAATACTTTCCTAAAAATGCCATGGTCTCTTGCCATAACCCCCATGATCCCAACCAGCCATGCAGCAGAATGACCGGCCGTCCACGCCCGTAGACTTCGTAATGAACAATACCCTGATCAGTGGTGATTGATGACACGCTTCTTCAATAACCGGAGTACCCCTACCCCCCGGACTCCATTTCTTCCAGGATGCTGTACAGCAATTCTAAAAGAATGGTCTTTACTGTATCACGGTCACTGGCAACACAAGGTAAGATCTTGATCTTCGGATCCAGTCGAAGGGCATTACGTACATCTTCTACTTCCCAGGCATCTTCCAAATCCTGTTTGTTGGCTGCTACGACATATGGTGTCGGCGCATAAGCCCGGAATGTTTCCAAAATACTGCGAGCTTCCCGAAAAGTTTCAGGACGTGTACTGTCAACAACGACAATAAATCCCAACATCCCTTCGGACAGGATTTCCCACATAAAGTCAAAACGTTTTTGGCCTGGTGTGCCAAACAGGTACAACACCAGATCTTCATCGACAGTAATACGACCAAAATCCATCGCAACTGTTGTCGCTTCTTTTACCGTTCGCTCCGCTTTATCTGTAAGTTTACGCTCGGTTGAGACAACATCGATTTCGCTGACAGAACGAATCAGTTCCGTTTTGCCCGCACTGAATGGACCTGTCACCACCATTTTGACCGTTTGCATAAGACTTTTCCTTTTCGTGACGATCACATCGACCGGATACGACCAATCAGACGATTGACCAGAGTTTTCTGTTCTTCCCTATCTTCAGTTGGGAACATTCGTACAGGTTTCGGCGCCGGAGCTCCTTCAGCACGCACCAATTCCACCAACCCGGCCTGTAATAAACCAAAAACAATTCGCCGTATTTCTAGTTCATTCAATTTTGCAGCATTGGCAATTTGCTTCATGGTATTTTTCGGATCAATAAAAGACACAACCCGCCATTCCTCAACGCTCAAATTTACACTCTGTAAGTTTGCGCCTGGCCTTTCCGTAAATTTCAGGGCCATCTCGAGCGTCGGGATTTCATCTTGAAGCTGCTCTAATTCTCTTAACTGTCGCGAGCCTTCAATGATCAAGTTTTCCAGATCCAGACGAATATTGATCCGGTCTTCTTGAGGAAGTATATCATTCTCGAAACGAAAGAAACCTTCGACCCACGTAAAGAGACGACGGATAATATCTGTAAAATACTGCTGCAAATTTGCCAGGATATCTTCCTGCGAAATATACCCGGCATTGATCAATGTCAACCCTAACTCTTTATCGGTCATACTTTCAGCACGCTGGAGAACCACCTCATACTGATTCGCGGATAACTGCTTGGAGCGATGCAAGATCATTGCCAGGCCGTTTTCTTCCTGCCCGATTTTTGCATAGGCAAGTTTTCCCTCGCGAAAAGCGATCTCTGCCGTTTCATTAGGCCCTTCGACAATCAGGGTCCCTGTTTTGCGAGCCAGATTGATAAGATTTAGTAGTTGAGTTATCGTGAAATCACGCAGATTACCGCGTAAGGCCATAGAATGCCTCAATTTTGCCCTGGAAAAGGGATATGAGATGTTGAAAAGATTATACTTGCAAGCAAGTTATGCGTCAAATAAGGGAGCTTTCCACTCTTATCACAATTGTTAAGAATACATCTCTATATCTGTAATTTCATGTTATAAGTCATGGCAGGAGGTATCAATGCAAATAAACCGTTTCCTTTATTTCCTTCTATGCGGCCTGCTGTTTCCAATAGCCTTTCTCCCACAAGTGGTAGTCTTTGCCCAGTCAGACTACGGCTTCACCGAAAACCAGGTTATGCTTCAATTTCCCGATTTGGCGACATTCCAGGCTGAGATCTCAAGTGACAGTGAAATTATGGATGTCACTCTGGAATATGGTACCTATCAACAAAGCTGCGGCAATGTCGTTGCCAAAGCGTTTCCCCAATTTAGTCCTGGGAAAACCATCAGGGTTCAGTGGACATGGGAAATGAAGCAATCAGGTTCAATACCCCCGGGAGCAACGATCTGGTGGCAGTGGCGATATATCAATGCCGCCGGGCAGGAAGAACTCAGTCAGCAAAAGACCATCACCTGGCTGGATGATACCCATACTTGGCGCACCATCGATGAAGATAATATCCGCCTGCACTGGTACAGCGGCGATAATACATTCTCATCTGAGTTACACCAGGCAGCAGTAGCAAGCCTGGAACTCCTCGAACACGATGCAGGCCTTGTCACAGATCAATCGATAGATCTTTACATCTATGCCAATACCAGCGACATGCAGGATGCAATCCTGTATGAACCTTCCTGGACAGGAGGCATGGCCTACCCTGATTTCAATATCGTCATTATTGGCATCTCTCCACGAGACATGGAATGGGGGAAAAACACCGAAGTACACGAACTCACACATGTATTGGTCGGACATCAAACTTTTTCCTGTCTTGGGGATGTACCCACCTGGTTGAATGAAGGCTTGGCTGTATACAGCGAAGGCGGCCTTGACCATGCCTCTCAAAACCGCCTGGAGGCTGCTATTCGTGATGATACGCTCTTCTCAGTCCGCTCTCTCAGCGGCAGTTTCTCTGAAATTCCCGATAAGGCCGACCTGTCCTACAGCGAGTCATACAGTATCGTCAATTTCCTGATCAAGGAATATGGGCGCGACAAAATGACCGCCCTGCTGCTCCGCCTGCGTGATGGCACAACCATCGACTCTGCACTGCAGGAAATCTATGGCTTTAATATCGAAGGCCTGGAAGACGCGTGGCGAGCCGGCATCAGCGCCCAGCCACGCTCACAGGTCCCTAATCCGACGCCAACACCTCAGCCAACTTTTGTCCCAACCATCGTTCCTTTTTCCGGCATACTCCCGGCGGTCTCGCCCACGCCGGTCAGCATCCCCACTCCGGAGAAACTCCCAGTGGGTTCCTTTGGCAGCCAGCCGCTAACCCTCATGCTTCTCATACTGGCCACCTGCTGCATACTGGTCGTACTGCTGCTGGTGATCATACTTGCGGTCATTCTCAGGAAAAATCGTAAAGGAGACCAGCGATGAAACCGCATTCACCCATCTACCTGATTACCATCGTTTTGCTCTTTTCACTCTCCGGCTGCGCCAGTATCGGGCAATCCGTTGCCAGGCTGGCCGCCAATGGTATCGAGCCGCAAAATAACCAGGCGCTTGTCTACGCCGGAGGCGAAAGCACCAACCCACGTGATTACGACCCAGCCACGACCCACAGCGCCGGAGACAAACTGGTCTACAGCGGCCTGGTCGCCTTTGATCCTCAATTGAACCTGATCCCAGACCTGGCTCAGGATTGGGATATCAATGAAGATGGTACGGTCTATACCTTTTACCTGCGGGAGAATGCCACCTTCCATGACGGTCGTCCGGTCACAGCCCAGGATGTGGTTTACTCCTGGGAACGGGCCGCCAATCCCGAGCTTGCCTCTGATACCGCCCTGACTTATCTGGGGGATATTGCCGGCGTGAAAGAGGTGCTTGCCGGAGAGGCTGTTCAGATATCCGGACTGCGTATTATCGATGAGTACACCTTGGAAGTGACCGTCGATGCCCCAAAGCCTTACTTCCTGCTGAAATTGACCTACCCTACCGCCTTCATCCTTGACCAGGCCAATGTTGAATCCGGTCCTGAATGGTATCGCACTCCCAATGGAACCGGACCCTACAAATTGGTGGAATGGACCCGCTTCGAACGGATGGTGTATGAACGATATGAACACTTCTATCTGGGCCCTCCTGAAATCCCCACCATCATCACCGAATTGTATGCCGGCTATGGTATGCGCTTGTATGAAGTCGGGGACATCGACATTACCGGCGTCCCGTATTGGGATCTCGAACGTGTAAAAGATCCTTCTGGATCACTGCACAATGAACTCTACAGCGGCGTCAATCTTTGCACCAGCTACGTTGTCTTTGATGTAACAAAACCTCCTTTCGATGATGTCAAAGTCCGGCAGGCATTCAGCATGGCCTTTGACCGGCAGAAGTATATCGATGTGCTGTTGAGCGGGAAGTCGCTGCCCGCACAGGGAGTCTTCCCACCGGCGATGCCCGGTTTCGATATCAACCTCCAGGGCCTGCCCTATGACCCTGAGCGTGCACGCCAACTCCTGGCGGAATCCAGCTATGGAGGACCAGAAGGATTGCCGACTATCCTCTACACAGATGCGGGCATCGGAAACGATACCAGTGCAAGTGTTGCTGCCCTCGCCCAGATGTGGCAGCAGAATCTGGGCGTAGAGATTACCATTGAAAATCTTGAGCCTAATTTCTATTATGACGAAATTTACGCTGGCAACCATGGCCAGATTTTCGATGGAGGTTGGTGCGCCGATTACCCAGACCCTGAGAACTTTGCCGATGTACTGTTTCACAGCCAATCTCAACAAAATAATGGCAACTATTCGAACCCCGAACTGGACACACTGCTCGAACTAGCCCGCATCGAACCTGACATCGCCAAACGCATTGATTTCTACCAGCAGGCTGAACGCATTTTGGTTGAAGATGCCCCGGTTCTGTTCACAACGCACAGTCAATCCTTTGTGCTGGTGAAACCGTACGTAAAAGGGTATACCCTGACACCGATTGACATATCTCTTGAACGCTATATGTGGCTGGAGGGGAAATAAGTATTCAAAAACCGGGGTTTCATTAACAAACTGGCAGTCATCTGGCTGCCAGTTTGTTAATTGTGATCCAGTCACAACTTGCCTGGCGCTCCCACTCCCCCCCCTTTTTTCAAACCATATTCTCTATATTATTGACCGGTAAGACAATCCCGGAAGTCTGCACCAGCCGTCCTGTTAATTTGTTATGGTCTGGCTTCGACAACCAGTTCTACACGCTCGATTGGCGCTGCCAGGCTGGATATTACAAACTCAAAGGGTAACATTTCGCCGACCTGGAGTTCTTTCTCCGCTTCCCAACGTCGCATTCCAACAACCTCCCCCTTTGCATCATACGCAACCGCTGCCAGCCAGACATGGTTAGCGGTTTTATTCTCTCCAAGCAGGGTAATCTGCCCGCTTACCAGGGCCTTTCGACCATCCCAATCTACTTCAACCAGGACTTTTTGTAAACTGGCAGGCAGATAGCGTTCATTGTCTGAGGTTAATCGAATAGAAGTCAGCAGCTGTACGCGCGGTTTCCCTCCTGTAGAAACATTCGGGAAATACGCTGTCAGGGGAATGGATTGTCCCGCGGGCAGGATACTGAGTGGAGAAAACGCAGCCCGGGATGCAATAACCTTTCCATCTGCATCAACCAGGGTTATCTGGGCTGAGAGATTCTCAACCGGGTCATTGAATTCGTTGTGCACCAGGGTGTAACACCATAACCCGCCATCGACTGTCGGATAGCAGCTGGCTTGCAAGACAGCCACAGGCTCGGGTGTGACCGTCGCTTCACCGGCAGCCACATCCAGACCGGATGGAATTCGCAGTTCCTGGCCAATAGAAAGAATGGTTGGATTGATATCCGGGTTCGCCAGTTGGAGCGCTTCCTGAGAGATACCGTATTTCAGCGCGATGCCTCCCATGGTCTCGCCTGAAGCAACAACATGTATGAATGGTGTTGGTGTGGGTAAGGCCGTTTCGGCATACCTGACATACACCGTCGCGGTCATGCCGGGAGTCTGTGTACTGTAAGGCTGCAGGTCGCCAGGGCCAGGCGTCTGCGGATCCGGTTCCAACCCACAGGCCACAAGCATCCAACCCACTGCCAACAAACTCCCTGCGAGGGCGACTCTCTTGTGCATAAAGGGAATTATACCGGGCAGGCTCACGATACAGCCGAGAAGTGATCCTTATCGATCTGTTCACGGGTTTCCGCATAGATTTTCATGTACTTACTCAACAGGGGGTGAACACTGCGGATTTCCCCGGCCACCTGCTGCGCCACACGCCGGATAGAAAAGTGCGCGTTTGAAGCAGCCCGCAGCTGGCAGAAATGATATGCCTCCCGCAAGTTGAACTGGGCCAATACACGGCGGTTGAAACCATTTGGCGCAACATAGGCGGCAACCTGGGGATTCCAGTTCGCCAACTTCTCATAGGTTTCAGCAGCTGCATCCATCGCCGCCTGATATGCCAAACTGAAACCTGCTTCAGTGATCAGACGCGGGATTGCATACCCCAATCTGCAGGTTAATTTCTGCGGTGTCTGGCTCATCATGCGATGACGTTTGAATTCAGCGTAGGCGCCCTGGTCCATGACCAGGTCGAAGGTGTAATGACAGTATTCCAGTTCCCTCAGAGGGATATCGTGTGGCCCCAATTTACCCAACATGCTATCTGCCAGTTCCTGGCGTTCATCCAGACTGAGAGATCGAACTTTTTCCAGCGCCTGAGAAAATGTCATCTCACTGAAACGGTATAGCCCGGCTGCCAGGACTTTGTCTTCCCCATCCTGATCATAATCGATCAACCTGCACCAGTCACCTGAAGGTTGGGTTTCTGCAGCTTCCGGCTCATAATTCTCCAATGCCTGGCTGGTTTCGACCAGATACGGGACCTTATCAGCATATTTGACCAGCGTAGGCGCTTCCCCTTGTGATACATCCCTGACCTGCTCTCCAATTTCTCGAACTTCCGCAAGGGGGTGAGAGAGCATCTTACGGACAGCGTTCTCAAGCACCCGCGCATTGGCTGTCATCCCAACGTTTGCCAATGCTGCGCCAGGTAATAAAAATCGGGTTGCATCGACGTAACGAGAACGCAGCCTTCTGTCCCAGGCTTCATCATCTTCATTCGGCCGGCGCGGATCCTGCTGCTCGATCAACCTGCGCACGGGCATCAAGGAATCTTCATAGGTCTTAAAAAGATCCTGGATTGCCTGAATATATTCTTCCCGCAGTGGATGTCCTTCCAATTCCGGTGGAATAACAAAATCCGTCTTTCCCCATTTCTGATAGCGGGTAGACTTTTCTGTATAGGAGGCCAGGCGGTTCGATTCGATACACTCAATCGCCAACCTGGAAATATTCTCCAATGCAAGGTGCAGTACAGCGTGCTCTGCTACTGATGAATGCCCATACCCCACAACCCATTTCTCATGAAACTTCGAAGAGGATTCATCACTTAATTCAGCAGCTATATCCCGGAATGAGTCAGGGACACGGGAAGTCTTGGCAAAGGCAACCGCGATCGTTTCCGGGCTCAGGCATTTGGGAGAAAGCAGGTAAATCTGGCGGGAGGGCATAAGAAGATCCTTTCAACAAAGTTAGCGCAACTATATAAGAAACCCCTAACTTCGTCAACCGAAACGAAACCGACTACTGGTCTTCGGAATACCTGTTTTGAGAAAACCAGGAAAAAGCAAAACTCAGCCCTCCCACGAGTACAACCAGCAGAAACAAAAAACCGTGGGAACCAACTGCGATCGCAAGAGCAGTCTCTTCGGGATACCCAAACAACAGCAAAACACTGACCCAGGCCAATTCATGGGTTCCCAGGTTCGCAACCCCCTGTAATGGCAATAAAGTCAATGGGACCATAACCAGGGAGAGCATCACGACCTGAAAGAAATTGATCGAATACCCCAAACCTAATATCGTAAAATAAAAATTCGTATACAGGCATAACCAGATCCCCAGGGTAAATACCCCGATATTCAGGTGTGCTCGGTGGGCATAGATCTGTTTTAAACCGATCGACAACTGTCGAATGACAGACCCAAAACGGGAGACCAGCGCATTATTCCTATCAACGTACCCTGGTCCAACTGTCCACCTTCGCACAAAGTAAAGCATCCCAGCAAAAACCAAAAGAACCGTTACCGAAAAAACGAGAGAGGCGATAAACACCCAATCTGGCATATTCATCCAGGAGAAAGGCAGCACACACAGAAGAATGGCTGCGATCATCACAAAGTCATAAATCCGTACAGCCAGCAAAGTAGCGGTACCCTCAGAATAAGGTATATCGAGCTTTTGTTTGGCCAGCAGGATGTAAGAGAATTCACCGCTTCGAGCCGGCAGGATGTAATTGAAAAAGTTGTGTAACCCGACAACCGGCAGCAGCGCCACAATCGAGGCAGGTTTTGAATAATAGATGTATTTGAATCTGTATGCACGAAAAACGAGACTGAAGGCATACATCACCACGGCCACGATGATCCATCCCCATTGCAGACCGGTCACCAGCCCCAGAATGGTGATCCAATCCAAATTTATAACCAGGTAGGCAATGGTAGCAATCGATATGAGTATGCCTAAGAGCCAGACTACATGCTTACTGTTGATTTTCAAGGTCAGCCCTGTATTGGGAGAGTCAGGGTTACAGTCATCCGACGTATCCTGAAGCACTAATCATCCACGATCAGAGTGTTCTTTAGCAAGATGTAATTCGTTCGATGCCCGATTTCTTCCAGGTATGGAGGGATGCCCATAGACTGGAATTTCGCATTTTCGAACAGAACATACTCAACATTATTTTCCAGCAGCCAATTCGCATCCAACAGGCGTTCCGGCGGATAAATCAGTACCAGTTTGCGTGTAAAATGTGCGCCAAAGAAAGGATACTCTCGCGTCGCTACACCCAAAATGCCCAGGGTAGCATCTTCCGGCACGTTGTTATCGACCAACCTGATCAAGGAATGCAGATATTTTGCCTGGATGGTTTGTAAACTGCTCCGATCGAGTTTCCAGATTGCACTAACACCGGCAAGGGGTTTGGCGGCGTTATTTAACGTCACTGTCAGCATTACTACAATCGCCATCAAAGAAACTGCCCAGTGCAGTATTCTTCGCTGCCTTTCCCTTGAATAAAATCCAGCCAGGAAAGGTGCAAGACAGGTCACAGACAGGATAAAGTAACGCCCTTGATTGTGCGTCCAACCGGTTTTGAGAAGTAATACACCCAGGAACAGACTGCACCCGAGCAGCATTAACCCAATTTTATAAATATGTTTCTGCCTGATACCAATAATCGCCTGACGAATTACAACCGGCAGGAACAGTAAGTAACCCAAGGGGCCAAACCAGGCCACATCCTCCTGCACCAGGGGGTGTTCTGTCAATACGAACTGGTTGCTCGGATACTGGTCCACACCGATCTCGGATTCGACAGGAATATCCAGGGCAGTGAAAATAACATTTGCCGCTTTTGCTTTCCCACGTGTAAAGTATCCGTTAACCGGAGCTGGTAACCCAATTGGATCAAGCATTTGATACGACCACCTCGAAATTTTCAGCACAGTTTGATTATAGAGAGAGAAATCCTCGTTAACAACAGCCCGACGGATAAATTCTTGCGGGCCAAAAGGATTTCGATACTCAATTGTATTCACGATATAGATATAAGACCCAAGTAGGATGAAAGAGAAAAAGGAACAGCCAATCCAGGTAAGGATTGGCCAGGTATACATCTCACGATTTTTGATCAAAAGAATAACCAGGAATATAGCCAGCCCGGGGATGAGGTAAAAAGCGGACTGCTTGATCCCTACCGCTAACCCTAATCCTGCCCCGGAGAGGGCCAGCGCGCTGCTGGAATTCGATTCCAACCCCTGAAAAAGGAAATAAATTGAAGTAACGAAGAAACCCGTTACCACCAGATCATTTTGTGTCGAGGTTGATTGGAGTAATATTTGCGGCAGCGTTGCCCAGATCAGGGCTGCAAAAATCGAAGCTTGCTTTTTCCATCCCAAAAATCGGGCCAGGCCATAAATGGCCAGCATCGAAAAAGGAACCGCCATCCACTGGACAAACCCGGCTAGACGATCACTTTGCGTAAAAAGGACCGTCCACAGAATCTGAACCTGAGCGTTTATCGGATAGACCAGCTGCATAATTGTATTGGTAGGCCAGGGTTCAAATGAGCCATGCTGCAACCAATATCCTACCCGAGCCAGATGTACAGCCAGGCTGTCATTGTTATTTGGAGGTACTATTAAAATCAATATCGCATTGATGGAATAAAATATCACCGCCCCAACTGCCAACAACTTTATATCAAACGCTTTCTGCCCTGCATCAAACCATTTCTTCGGATGAAGAACGGAGAAGTCAAGCCACTGCCAGGGTTTTGGATTCCCGGCTTTTTTCCATACGCCTGCCGCCAGCACCAGTAAAACCAGGTGGGCGATCACAAAAAACTGCGGCGTTGACAACCAGCCCAAAATGCCGGCGAGTTCTGTAACAAAAACCACGTTTGCCGTGGCAAGTAGATAGACGCCTAGCAGCCAGGCGATCACACTCTTCGGCTTGAGTAATGTGCTGCCTGCCATAGCAAACAATACGACAAGCGCCAATACGAAAAGAAACATACTTTCTCCAACCAATTCCTGCCAAAAGGCAGGTTACGACTGCTATACCTTACCCGGGTGAGAATTGCGTTTTTTGAAAAAGCTGAAAATTCAGGGCAAGCAGAGAGTCCAAAGCTACTCGATGTG
>JAFGMV010000007.1 GCA_016927315.1 Anaerolineales bacterium
ACCGGCAAGCGGGCTCGTTTTTCTGCTTTGTTCTCCATTTCAGTTGTCTCCCTGGTGATGCACGAACGCGTCATTTTCTCACTCATCTTGCCCCTAAACTGACATGCACCCGGTGATAGTACCTTCCAGGGCCAGACCGGCAGTTCATATTGTGGTTGACGCTCATTGTTGTAACCCCGGATGCGGGGGGGGCTGGTAAGTATCGATACCTGACCCTGTCGGTGTCGGGAAAGTTCGCCCCGCTCTGGGCAAGCTGATCGATCAGGTACTTCTGTGCGGCCTGGCAGAGATCTGGGTCATCTGGGTGAATTCTTCCCGGGCGACTGCAGTCGCATTGACTACCACCAAGCCATCGTTTTGAACCCGGACCGCCGGAGCACCCTCAGATTTGGAAAACCGGAAAATCCCATAACCGCCTAACAGACCGCGGATACCACAAATACCAGCCCCAACCATAAAAGCGATCCAGAGAGGAAGATACCTTTTCAGATTCTTTTCCATATGCCACTCCTCATTTTGTAATCATCAGCGGGACCCACTGGCCGGTTTGCACTCCATCCATATCCTCCGCGATGATGCCAATATAGTATTCCCCCGGATCCGGCTGGGGAACAACCCGCCAGTAGAAAGGCCGGTTCCCAAAAACAAGCTGGTTCCCTTCCCGGTTGGTTTCCACAATTCGGCCGGCATCGTCCTGCTCCCACCATGTATCCAGGAATTGGAACTTATCTCCGGGTCTCGGTATGATATCGCCCGCGGCGACACCAGTTTCCCGGCTGCCATAATATCCTTCAATAGAACGAATAAGGTTATCTCCGTCATTATAAAAGTACATACGTGCACTGACTTGCTCCCCCGTGTCTGCATAAATGTAAAAGCCTTTCACTGAATACAGCACATCCGCTTTGGTCAGGCCATAGGTATCGGGTTCGAGTAACGCAAATACGCATGTCTTACCATCACAGATACCGGCAGGCATGATTTCATAATCAAGGTCAATATGCTTGCTCCCGTTCTCCTGCTCCCAGACAGGATAGACGATCCCGTCTTGCACGTTGGTACTGTCACCCAGAAGATAATCCATCGCATAGAGCAGGTACCGGTCCTGGTATTTCATCAATGTGGCCACGTAGATATAAGCCAGCCGCTTACTGGTTACTTCCGCCTTAACGTGGACGGTCGGTTCAACAACCGAGATATGATCCGGGGTCAGTTCCAGTGAAAAAATCCTGATATCGGCTGATCCGGGTGCAGGCAGCCTCATCTCACGCGTCGGATTGCCCTGGTTAAAATCCAACCCGGCATAGTGATAGGCGAGGAAATCATCCCATAAGGTCGACCCAGCCATGCGGCTAGCCTTCTGCACATAAAACGAATACCCGATTTCTTCATCCCAATACAGCTCTGATACAGGAAAGAACACTGAGATCCCGGTCGCACCCGGTTTTTGATCACCATGCTTCTCTGCCAGGAGCATCGCATTAATTGAGTTACCCAGGGTTTGGGCAGCCTGCTTTACACCAGGATCGTCGATCTTGAAGGCCGTCCAGCTGGCAAAGTTCAGCAGATCAATGTAGGGAGACGGATACTGTTCAGGGAAAACATTTGTATACGATTGGGTATATGTACGGGATTCGGCTACTTTCTCCTGATCTACCTTTTTAAGAGCCAGCAGGAATGCATCCAAATCCTTGTTTACACGCGGCAAGACTGCCAGGTCGATCGCCGAGATCGTTGATTTGGAGCCCAACTGGTCAGCCAGATCATCCGGGCTGATATCCTCCTGGACCCCATAACCGGTTAGGAATTGTCTGCGGGAAGTTCCATCCAGCAGCCGCGCGTCTTCGGAGAGGTAGCTGTCTACAATATCCCTGGCGAGTTCATCCACACCCATTGCAGGGGTATCAACCAAGCCGCCAAGGAAAGCCGAATAGGCCCAACCAAGTGAAGGTTCGACCTCCTGTGATGCTACTGCGTAGTCCGAATATGGAGAAAGTGCGTTGTACACCTCCAGCATGCCCATCAGACAGGCATCCATCCCGATCAGATCGAAACGAGAAATTCCGGTTTTGGAGACTATTTTTTCCAGCGCTCCTTCTAACTCATCCAGGTCGATGACATCATTGGCATTATTCTCTGGATCAGGATCGGTCCAGCCGCCAGGGAACCCCATCCCGTGATCCGACATAATCAGGATATAGCGATCTGCAGGATAAGCCCCGATCGCCCAGATGACAAAATCCGCCAGGGTATCGGGGTCGTCCATTGGGATTTCACCGAGGTCCTGCACCACTGTTGATGAAAGCTGCTGCAGGTCGGAATCTTTTGTAATATAGAGCCGTCTGGCTGTTGTCCAGTCACCATCACCGGTAAACCCCCCATCAAACCGGTCAACTTGAGCAACAATCGTGACCCGATCAGTCGAACCCACCAGTTCGGCCTCATTCAAATCAAACAGGATATCCTCTTCCAGGGCGATGTCATCTGCATCCAGATACAACATTACCAACCAGGTCTGGCTGTCTGGATCCGGTGTTGGACGGTGAGTATCGGTAAAGGGATTGGATGGAGATTTCGACTGGAAATAAATTACCCCAATGCAAAGACAAGTAAAAACACATATGGCCGCCCCTATCAGGATGAGGATACCGAGCATGATAGGATAAGTGTTTTTGTTTTTCCGGGTTGGTAAATTTGAAGAGCTGGCTTTCATTCTGGCACTCCTTCAAGGTATTGGCATACAAGGATATCACCCTCAAGAATTATTCCCGGTAACTTCCTTATTTATAAGGTATCCATTATTGTGTGTCATGTGGTTTTTTTATTTTATATCAACACGACCTGACTGTGCGCAAGTCAGGTCGTGTTGATGCCGATAAATGCTATGGGGGAACTTTCGTGTGATCCTGTTTCCCAAATCAGTCACCCGAAAAATGGATCAGCGCAAACAGGGAAGGCTTGCCATCCACGTAATCGACGCCCACCATCCAGGCCCGCCAATCCCCTGCCCCGGTGGTGGTCTCAGGACGATAGACCGTATAGTAGTTAATATTCTCGTATTGGGGCAGCCAGGCATCATCAGTGTTATCGATCTTGGAAGCATCGTTGCAGTACAGGTCGTATTTGCTGCTGAAGACATCCTTTAACTCAGGGTACACTTCCTCACTGAAAGCACCATAATTGCCATGGTAACTTCCAGGATCGTACCCCCACTGGATGGGATAATCGCTCAGGTAAAGCCCGGGGGCATACCACAGGATATTGATGGGAACGCCATCCCGCCACAAGCGAATGGTCACCCCGTGCATGGGGCTGACCAGCTTGCGAAGCAGCCGCCCGTCTTCATCCGTGATACTCTTTTCCAGGGATTCGATCAACTCTTCAACACGCTCATCCTTGCAAAAGGCTTCGGACTCTACATATTCAATCACATAATAGGAGGTGATCCACCCTGTAGCCGTTTCTGAACGCTGGATCTCGTACCAGTTACGGGGCTTCTCGCCTGCAATCCTGCCGGTCAGTTTGATGCCGATCTGGTTGGGTTCCAGGCCACCTACTCGGATATAATCGGTCCCCGGGCCACCCCTGATCGACAGCACTCCCTTATCGGGGACATTGACCAGGGCATAGACAATATTTGAAGTGGGCGTCGATGTGACGACGGCTTCAAGTGTGGCCGTGGTCGTGACCTCGGGTGTGGCCGTCGGTGAAGGCGTGGTCGCGGCTGTCGGGATACCTGCAGTGGATGTCTCTGTTTCTGGGGCAGAGGTACCTGATGTGGGCGCCGCAGCCACGGTCGTGGGGAGATCCCCTGCCGGTGTACCTGGTGTAGGGGAGAGATCGAGCGACTGTGTTTCAGCAGCGCCGGGGGGTGTTTCTGCGGCCGGCCCCGGGCTGAGAAAAGGCATCGAACACCCCGCCAAGAGCAGGATGACCAGCATGACAAGCCACAAGGAGGCCAGTCCGGTATCAGTAAGTTTCTTCATTAAAATTACCTCCAGTCAGGCTCCATTTCTACAGGGAGCTGCGCTATCTAATTCTATAACAGCTTGGACCAGAAATAAAGTAGTCAAGCCGTGAGGCCGTGAGGTGATCCCTGAATATCCCCAAGATCAGGGCGGCATACCCTTAAGGGGAAAACGAAACCCCATAAGACACAAAGGTCTGGACATGGATGCCTATCCCAGATGTCTTTCGTTTTTGCCCACTTGGGCGTGGATTTCAGGCCGCGGCACAGCCTGATTACTTCCCTGATATTCCCGGCCGTCGTTAGCACGTTCCGTTATCGACGAGGCCGTCCGGGGCCTACGGCTCCCATTCGAAATGAACCAGGGCATACAGGCCGGGCTGCCCCTCCACAAAATCGATCCCCACCAGCCAGGCCTGCCAGTCCAGGCCGCCGTACTCTTCCGTCCCGGGTAAATAGACTGTGTAATACCCGACACTGGCGTATTCTTCCGGCCAGGGCCGGGAAGCGTAACTGGCGGCGAGTCCCGGTTCCTTGCACAGTAGTTCATAAGGACCATCAAAAACTTCCAGCAGGGCGGGCAAAATGATTTCCTGGAAGGAACCGATCGTGTCCAGCCCGCTGCCAGGTTCAGGCCCCCAATTGACTTGATAGGTGCTGTGAAACAACCATTCGGCATGCTCCCGGTCGTAATTGACCATACGACCGTGCCGCCAATAGTAAACATCCAGCCCGTGTTCAGCACTGACCAGCTTGGCCAACAGTTCACCATTGCGGGCTTCCAGGGCAGAGGCAAACTCCATCAACACGACGGGGAGGGTCTGGTCGGCACAGAACGGGTCGCTGATCACCGTGGCGGTCGGGAGCGGCTCCGCCGTGGGAGGCAGGGCTGGCAGGCTGGCTGTGGTCGGCAAAAGAATGGGCGTGGGCCGGGTCGAGACAGGCTGTGTGACCGGCGCCACCGGGCGGGTGCAGCCGGTCAGCAGCAGCAGGATCAGGAAATATTCGTATTTCATCGCAAATACCACCTGACCTCATCATACCATGAGGTCAGGGTTCCCGATGGGCCAACCGGCCGCTCAAACAGCTTCCAGCAAGGATGTAAGAAGGATCCAGCCAGGATCAAACCGGGAACATCAAGGCAAAAACCTGTCCGGATCAAGAAAAAAGGAGTAACTGCTCAGCCTATTTTAGGTAAAAAACACCATCTGCGGCGGAAAAGTCTTCGTTCGAACTTTTTGCCCATATTCGGCGGATAACCTGTGGCGAATTCTTGCCGTTTTGGGCAAATATTGTCATATATGCTATGCCTGAGCAGTTACAAAAAGGAGCATTAAACAAAAAAGCCCGGCAAAGATTGCCAGGCTTTACTCAAATGAACGTTTGAAGAACTAGAAACCTTTGAGCAGCAGACCCAGAACGAGAACTACAGCTCCAATAACGACCAGCCAGAAATCGAACACTGCCAGTACTGGTATGGCAATGATATGAGCAATCACACCAACTACTACCAACGCAATGGAAATCCAGAAGGTCACTTGCTTGGGGGGGGTTAATTTCATGTTTTACTCCTTTTTTTTTGTGAATAAACGAGGTCAGGAAACACGATTGAAATTATTTATTATTATAACCCGAAGTGCAAGAAATGGGTTCACTTTACTTTTGCAAAGGTAACTACTCAGCCTATTTTGGTGAAAACCGCTATATGTGGCAAAAAAGACTAAATCCTCGACAAACTGTTATATGTGCTGGACGTACTTACGGAAAACATTTTCAGATTCTCAGTAATTTTGCCATATTGACGATTATCGGACCATGCCTGAGTAGTTACGTGCAAAGTAAAAATTCACCGGCCAACCGGGGGAGTCCCGTAGTGTTCTTGCCCCGGCTCTGCCTGGTATCCGGCTGCCGGAACGGAAAAGTTATTTCTTGATCAGCAGCTTGAACTGCGGAGAAGCATCGATCCCGAACAGGATCGTTTGTTCAGAGTCGTCCGAGATCACAAAGATCACCTTGCAGTAATAGGCGTAACGGTCGATGATCTCCAGGACATCGCCGGGTGCAATTTCGTCGTAGTCTACCTGAGTGAACACATCGACCTTCTCGGTTTTCCCGAAACGGCCAGACCCGGCAAAGGAGGTATTAAAGACCTCCTCGAGTTCATTGATGATATAGAAATCGTTCCAGGCGACCTCGACAGGGTTGGATGAGGTCGTTTCAAGCCTGACGATCACGTCGACCACCATATAGCCTTCGTTGGGGACGTAATAATACATACCACCGGGGACGATCCGGTCATGAGTCACGGCGTAGAGTACGGTCATATCCAGGTCGCCGAAGCTGACCGTCTCGCCAAGCCCGGCCGGGATGGGGGTTGGGCTGGGGGGCGGGAGCGTCTCTGTCGGCGGCAGCGTTGGCCGGGGCGTGGCACTGGGCCGGGGTGTGCGTGTGGGTGCACTGGCGGCTGTGGGGGTAGAGAGGCTCATCCCGGCTGAACTGCACCCCAGGAACAGGATACATGCAAATAGAAAAAGGACTATCTGGAACTGCCTGTGTTTTGCCATTTTTCTCCTGCGGCTGTGACGGGCCCACCCGGCAGCCGCCTGTTGGGCTGCAATCTATGACCGGCCCCCTGATGACGAAAACCGATACACTCATTATATATCCGATGGGACAGGAAAGTTCTCCCGGCCAGGAGAAACCCGGCACAGGTTTTCTAAAGCCAGTGGTAAGACATCAAAAAGGAAAAATATTCACCACAAAGGACTCATTGGAACACAAAGTCTGGAATTCGAGAGTGATCAATACCAAAAATATCATTTATTGTCATTGCGAACGAAGCACAGCGAAGTACGGCAATCTCCTCATAAAAGCGGGGATTGCTTCGCCCTGTCGGGCTCGCAATGACCAATTATGTCTTGGAGTTTAGTATTGGTAGGGTCAGGGAATGGCGCCTGGGCATGAGCCTGGTTTCCATTCCCTGCCACCTCGAACCGGACATGAGGTTTTCCCTCATCCG
>JAFGMV010000062.1 GCA_016927315.1 Anaerolineales bacterium
CCGATTTTCCTGTTTGCTGTGCCAGTTATCGTACCGGCTTCCTTTCCTGCCCTTCCAGCAGCAGGCCTGCCAGTTCCGGGGTATTTTCCAGGATCAGGTCGGCGCCGCAGCGTCTCAATTCCGGCTCTTCGCCAAACCCGCACAGCACCCCAACCGTCTGCGCTCCTGCAGCCCGTCCGGCGCGGATATCGACGGTTGTATCACCGATCATCAAACAGTTCTCCGGATTAACACCCATCTTTTGGGCGGCATACAGGATCGGGTCCGGGTACGGTTTGGTATGTTCAGTAGTGATCGCAGTCACCACCGGGTCGAAAAAGCGGGTCAGGTTGTACAGATCCAGGAACTGGCGGGTGCCCTGCTCATCACGCGCGCTGACGACAGCCATCGGAAAATACCCGTGCAGTTTTCCCAGCATTCGATCCACCTCGGGGACCATCATAAAATGCTTCATCGGCCGCGCCCGGTTGCGGTTCAGCCATTCGATGAAAGCCAACAATTCATCATCCAGGCCCAGTATATCCGGCATGCCCAACAGCACATTCCCCGGCGTCTCACTCCACATCACCAACCGGCGCGCAGCCCTGATAGGGTTCTGCCCAGGCAGCAGGAAACGGATTGGCCGCAGGAAACGGCTGACTTTCTCTACGTAGATGTCATCGGTATCGCTCAGGGTGCCATCCACGTCAAAACACAGGGCTTGAATTCGTTGAAGATCGAGTGTCATATCTCTCCCAGCAGGTAATTACTTTCTCTTACGCATAAACAGGTACACCACCACAGCCGCAATCACCAGCAGACCGGTACCTGCCAGTTCACGCATCCAGTCGTTGAAGGCAGGCGGCTCTTCTACCGCGGGTTCAGCTGCAGGCAGCGGTGGGGTCCAGTTGCTTTTCTCATCCAGGTAGGTCGCCACCCAGGCCAGGGGAGCGTTCCAGTTGATGGCGACCTCATTGGTTGAGTAGGAACCGATCACATCGATATAGCGTTTGGACTGTCCCTCACTCATCATGCCAGAATTGAAGGCATCCGGATCGGTCGGATTGGCGTTCACCCCGCCCGATACTGCCCCGGGCGGCGGCGGTGGATATCCGTTGGCAGGATCAAATGCCCAGAAGCGGTGGTGCGGGTGCTCCAGCGGGTATTCACCATACCCGGACACAAAACTCTTGTTGACCGCATTGCGCCCCAGAATATAATCCATCCCCGACCGCACAGCTCCCAGGTACCTGGTCTCACTGGTCTGGTCGTACGCCACACTGAGCAGCACCAGGTTGTTCAGGATCTGGCCATTGGAACCCCACTCATAGGCCCCATCCAGAAGCACTTCGTACCCATCCGCCTCCTGGATGGCAAGCATCTCCTCTGCAAACGCGACCAGGCTGCTGTGCAGTTCGGCGGCCCGCTCTTCAGGAAGTTCAGCGCCCGTCACAGCCAGTGAAATGGTGCCCAGCGGGGCAGTGTTGGCCCAGTAGAACTGTTCGCAGGTCCCAAACAACTCCGATTCGGTCAGATAGTCCAGGTATTGTTCTTCGCCGGTCGTGATGTAGAGCTCCGCTGCAGCCCAATAGAATTCATCTGCAGTGTTGTTGTCTTCATAATTCCCGCCCCCGTCCCCGGGAGTGTTCCCGGCATAGAGCGCCGGGTGTTCAAGCGCCGCCTGCCAGGCATTCCGGGCTGCCGTCAGGCAGCGGGTTGAGAAATCGGCGTCGCTATCCTGCCAGAGGCGGGCACACTGGGCGGCTGTCGCTGCCAGGTTGAGTGTCGCAGCCGTGGAGGGGGCATAAACGTAACGACCTGCGCCTTCATACTTATGTTCATTATCGTTATTGATCTCGGTCGGAGGGCGGGAGGGGATACCTGCCCAGGTCCGATCGTGCAGTTTATGGTGGGCCATACCCGCCATGGGCCATCCCTGCGGTACCTGCATACCCAGTAGGAATTCCATTTCCCAGCGGGCTTCATCCAGCAGGTCGGGGACGCCGTTGCTGTTTTCCGGGATGCTCAGCGATCCATCCGGGTACGCGTCCGGGAAACGCTCATACAGGTTCATCAGGGTCCAGGCCGAAATACCGCCATTGACCACATATTTTCCGTAATCGCCGGCATCAAACCAGCCGTGTGAAACGTCCAGGGTGTATTCACATCCCGGCCACTCGTTCCCGGCGGCATCTTCACCCTGGAAACAGGTGACAGCATGATCAGAGAGATACCCCGCCGGGCGAGCCCAGGTTTCCCCAACATAGTCCGCCTCGATCTCGATACCGCTGCGGTTGTGATAGAAGTAAGCCAGGGCATCATACCGCAGCCGGCTGTAAATATCATTGGAAACATCGAACGGCGCACTGGAAAGCCCCCCGGCTTCGATCACATATCCGCTGCCCGGTGTGTTGAAAGTGGAAAAGTCGATCCGGTGAAGGGTATCTCTGGAGACAGGATCTTCCCCCTTGAACACTGCCTGCCCCTCAAGGACGACTTCCCCGCTGCTGTCCTTCAGCCGCCAGGTCAAAGGCTGCCGGGACTCCACCGCCAGGAAGGCGATTTTCTCGCCATCGACGAAGTAACCAGTCTGGTTCAGGCTGATCTGTTCAGGGGCAATAACACTGGTCGGGGTGGGCGCCGGCGTCGGCATTTCACCCAAGTCGCCGGGTTGGGGGATTTCCGTTTGGCCGGCCTCAAAGAAGATGCCCCGGCCAAACAGGTACGGTTTCTCCCAGGATTGGTCAAGCTTATCGGCCTTGGACCAGATCAATTTAATATCCCGGTCCTTTACCGTGGCGCCGTTGATCTGGGCCTGGAAACCGATTTCGGTCCCATGGGCAGGCGCGATCAGCCCGTCCAGGGGCGTCGCGGCTTCAAATCCCCACCCTGTTTCAGTCTCAAATACAAACCCACGTACTTTCTGTGTGGTGCTGTTCACACCGGTAACCGTCAGGGCTTCAGGGTCGGTATTGCCGATGTCGGCGCCGTTGATATTGACCTGGAAGATCTTCTCACCATACGACCTGGCATTCAGGTTCCCCGAAGCATTAATGTAGAATTCAAAGGAATCTTCATTCCAGAAATTGGCTCCATGTTGTCCGGCAACGATATTCTTGTCCGGCATCTGCATGGTGATGTAGAAATTCTTTTCATCCGCTGCCACGGAAAAGCTGAAAGAACCGTTCTCTCCCGGATCCTTGGGGTTGTTATCGACCACCTCAGAAACCGGAACCCCTTCCCAGTCGGATAATTCACCATCCAGCTCGATCGCCACCGGGAAGGGAATGTATACCACCTCTCCGGGTATTTCCGGCGGCGCCAGCCCGTCGAAATCCTGTGCAGCCGCACCGCCGGGCGCTGCCAGCAAGGCGGCAGGCAGCCAGACGCTGATCATCACAACAACCGATAACGATTTCTTTTTCATTCGAAGTTCCTCAACTGTTCTTGGAAAATGTGCTGACATTATAAA
>JAFGMV010000063.1 GCA_016927315.1 Anaerolineales bacterium
AGGTGTCGCTGCATCTGCCCCTGGCCCAGGCTCCGGCAGCGCCTGCCCAGGCTGTCATTGAGGTAGAAGAGGTACAAGAATCATAACCGGTAGAGTAGATTGAAGGAAACCGTCACTCATTCGGAAGCCTCACTGGTCTTTGGACACGAACAACCCGAGTTGAGACCAATGCAAAACAGGCCATGAGACGAGTAGAATCGTGCTAAGACCTGTGAGGTCTGAGTGGCCCGCTCCGGTTATCTTGTTTAAAGAAATATACACCGCACCTGATTTGTTTGCTGCTGCATAAAGCGGAGTATGCCGCACAGCTTAAACGGCTGAAGCCGCACACCAAGCGAGGGGCAAGAGGCGCTGGAACTCAGACTGAACGGGGTATCCTGCTTAAAATCAACATGGAGGTCAGGATGCCGCAGGAGCGACTGCCGGTGCGCAAGATCAAAGCAGGCATACGATTACAGCATAAAGCCGGATCGTCCAACCGGGCTGTTGCCAGGGCTGGCAGCCTCTCTACCAGCACCATGGGAAATATCTGGCGAGTGATTCCTTGCCGGCCCCCAGTTTTTGCTGTATATTTGAACAGATTGAAGCAAAGTAGTTTTCCAGATGATAAGCTACAATTTGTAACTGGAGAGACACATGGATAACCACGATGGGAAGAACCTGGAAAGCAGTATCTGGAGAACCCTGCTGCTGGCGGGGCTGGCAGTTGTTTTCATGGCCGGCGGCTGCAGCGGCGGGCTGCCCGGTCTGGCCGCGCCGACGGAGACCCCCACGCAGACGGCGGCGCCCTCCCCGACGCTGACCCCCACTGCGACCCAGACGCCCACCATCACCCCCAGCCCGACCCCGACCCCGGTGCAGATCATGGTGGATGGCCGGGAAGTTGCCGTGCAGGGAATCACAGTAGATAATGCAGAAAACCTGGAACGGTTGACCCAACTGGAAACCGGCCAGGGTGTAAATGACCTGTTGTTCCTGCCGGATGGGGAGACCCTGGCAGTGGTCAAACGTAATGGAACTGTTCAACTCTGGGATACCCTTGCAGGCAGTTTGATTACTGAGTATTCCATGATGATTGGAATAAAGGATATCCGGTATGAAGATGATAAATTCTTGATGGTTGCCTGTAATGATTTTGACTGCCAGGCTTCAAATGGCATGAAAATTATTTCCCTTCAAAAAGGGACTGGTGAAATCGAAACCGTCGAGAGTTTCATGGGGAAGGCGATTTTTGGTTTTTCACCGGATGGAAAGGTAATCGTGGGGAAATTAATTGATACCATGAGAAGAAAGACTGATGAAGAAAATACGACATTCCTCTGGCACAACTCAGGTCAAATAGAATCAACAGTTATGGTTGATCGCCTGTTCGAACTTCAGGTATGGAAAATTAGTGAAGATACTCGAATGATGGAAGAGACTTTGGGTGAGTATCTGGTTGTGTCCGGTCTTCCCCTGCCGATATTTGTTTTCAGCCCGGATGGTACCCGGTATTTAATCAATGGAATCTTTTCTCATGATGGATCAATCCAGGTCACAAGTGATAAAACTGTAATAATGTTGGGTGACAAAGTGCTGGAAGGGCATACGGGGCTGGTCAGCGATTTTGTTTTTTCCCCGGATGATACGTTACTGGCAACCGCAGCCGGAGACCGCACAGTGATCCTGTGGCGTGTTGAGGATGGAGCACTGCTGCATATCCTGGATGGACATCTGTTGGGGTTTGCCTCAGCAGCGTTTTCCCCCACTGGAACCCTGTTGGCGTCCTGTTCCATTAATGACCGGGGAGTCTCGATCTGGGGGGTGCGGTAGCGGTCCGGATTTTCAGGAAGGAAGGGAAATTTCTAATTTGCAGGGACGAGGTGCGCCTCGTCCCTGTTTTGATTCAAGAATGATTGGCTATAATAGTCTCATGGGTATGAGCGGTAACAGACTGGAGGTAGATAAAAATGGACGCATTGGAAGCGATCCGCAAGAGAAGGAGCGTACGGGAATATACGGGTGAGGCTATCCCCCGCGCAGACCTGGAAACGATCGTGGATGCCGGACGGCTGGCCGCCACCGGCAGCAACCAGCAGCCCTGGGAGTTCATCGTCATCACCGAACAGGCCATGATCCAGCAGCTCAAGGCGGCCGCCCAATGGATGGATCAGGCCGGGGCGATCATCGCCCTGGTGATGGACCCTTCTTCCCGCTGGTGGGTCGAGGACGGCGCCGCGGCGGTCGAGAACATGCTGATCGCCAGCACGGCCCTGGGATACGGATCCTGCTGGCTGGAAGGCTATACCCTGCCGAGGGAAGCCGAGTTCAAGAAATTGCTGGGCATCCCGGAAGGGAAGCGGCTGCTGACCCTGGTCCCGGTCGGGGTCCCGGTGGGCTGGCCGGACAAGGAGAAGAAATCTCTGAAAGAGGTGCTGCATTGGGAGAAGTACGGCGGGTTGTAGTGGGCTACGGGCGCCCATTCGGGCACACGCGCCTTGTCCTGGCAGGGTAGAGGATGCCAACCAGACAGCAGAGGCGACCTGGCAGGCAGGCTCTGCACTTCCTGGATGAAGATGGTATGCTGGCCTGTAACCCGCGTGACCGGGAAGCCGCACACCGGGCGGAGATGGAGGGGATTGCCACAGAAGTCCCTGCGGCCGTGACCTGTAAGAAATGCCGGGCTGTGATCAGGAGTCGCAGGGGCGTAAGACCTGTCTGGAAAAACGAGTGATGCAGGTAATTATCCGCAGGGACGCGGCTTGCCGCGTCCCTGCGGATGGTTTATTACCAGCAAACGCAGTTCTTGCTGTCGACGCCCTGCGGGCAGTCATTGGAGGTCAGTGAGCAGGTACCGCCGCCGTCACGGCCAATATCAGGGCAGTCGCCCAATTGGACCGCGAATTCTACATCGAGCTGCGGGTAGGGCTGCGAACAATACGAACTGTCTGCAAGGGCAAAATAATTATAGACGTAGCCAACCGGACAGAAAGAATACGATTCAGCCGGTTCTTGCGGCTCAGTGTAGTTCGCACCACAGCATCCCAGGGCGGCGTCATACGCATATCCTTCCGGACAGCTCTGGGAGGAGGCAATACTGATACAGGCCTCTTCTTCGGCAGAATAATAGGCGCCGCTCGGACAACTGGCATCCGTTCCCGTGGGCGGGCCGGTATATTCACAGGCGTCGCCGGCCAGGGTATAGCCGGCATCGCAGGTGGGGAAAATCAAATCATCCCCGGGCAGGTCACAACTTGTGGAGACGGTTACCGGCACAGTCGAGTTTTCAGGGCCGGAACAGACCAATCCTCCAACAGCATAATCATGTTCACAATCACCAACAGTAAACCCAAATCCAGCATACACATCTCCCAAACGTACGTTTGCGCCGCCAGTACCGGTAGACCGGTCTATACAGTAACTGGTAACATCAATCGTTGGCACAGGCGGTTCGCAGGCAGGGACCTCGTCACTGTCCGTTGGCAGGGGGACATAGGCATTGGTCTGGCAGAAGGGTGCAAAGCCCTGTGGATCGTGGACCACGCAGCGAAAACCAAGGTCTGCGCGGTAGGCATCCGGCTGTAGTTTGAAGCGGTTGGCTGCGGGCAGGAAATCTGCGCCGCTGTTGTAGGCGCTGGAACGTACGACGCGCTGGTCGCCGCTTTCCGGGCCGCGCGGGTTATCGACGTCAGGGATATAATCCGGGCTGTACCAGTCGCCGACCCATTCAAAGACATTCCCGGCCATATCGAAGACGCCGTACGGGCTGGCGCCCGCGGGAAACTCGTTCACGCGGGTTGTGCCCTGCCGGCAGCCAGCGATGTTTGCCAGGTCACAGGAAGGTTCACTCTCTCCCCAGGGATACAGGTTCCCGTTCTCTCCCCGGGCGGCTTTTTCCCATTCGGCATCGGTTGGCAGGCGGGCATCCATCCACTGGCAGTAGGCCTGGGCCTGTCCCCAGGTTACACCGATGACGGGGAAGTCTTTCAAATCGGGGCGATTGACAGCGGGGTAAGGGGGTTCCTGGGCAGGGGAGTCGCAGGCGCCGCTCTCCAAGCACTGGCGGTACATGCCGTTGGTAACGTTGTACTTATAGATCCAGTACCCGCTCAGCGAGACGGTGTATTCCGGAACGTTTTCCAGCCCACCCATGATGGCATCTCCCGGGGGGACGAATACCAGGGTGCTTTGATCATACCATTTCATCTCGGCGCCTGCCTGTGGTTCCGGCAGGTCAAGCGCTTGAAGGGAGCCGCCTGTAACCGGAATTGCCTCTTCTGTCACCGCCGGTGCTTCCTGAGACCGGGCTTGCTCTGGCGCCGCAGTTGGGGCTGCGGCATTACAGGCGGCCAGCAGGATCGGGAGGATGGATACAGCCCCTAGATAGTTTCTAACATACTTCATCACTGCCTCCAGTTGGGAGTAGGTCTAAATAAGACAATTATTATCTATATTATAGCGGAAGCAAAGTGATACCCTATCACCCGAAGGGGTGATTTGTTGTGATTCAAGATTCGTTTTTTTGGGGGGCAAGCTGAAAATAGCTTGAGAGAGGAAAGGCGAACAATGTGCAGGGAGCACGCATGCCCGCTCCTTACGTCAGGAAGCTGTACCGGCTGTTACTGCAGCCCTTCCCATTCCAGCAGCATCTCGTCCATTTCCTTCTGCACGGCGATGTATTCTTCCCCCAGTTTGACCACCCTGGCCGGGTCGTCGGGCGGGTTTTCGAGCTGCTTGCCCAGGTCGTTCAGCCGGACCTCCAGAGCGACGATCCGGTTCTCGATCTCCTGCACCTGTGCGATACGGCGGCGTTCAGTCTTGTCCTTTGCAGAGCGGCCGCGGTGGGTCCTCCCGGGCTGGTCCCCGCTGCGGGCGGTGGCTTCAACGGCGGACTTTTCAGCCTGCCGGGCGCGTTCTTCTTTCAACTGGCTGTAGGCGCCCTGGAAAATTTCCAGGTCTGGTGAAGCATCAGGTGAACCAGGTTTCGCCCCTGCAGGTTCACGGATTTCCCAGATCTGGGTGGCCAGGGCGTCGATCAGGTAGCGGTCGTGGGTGACCAGCAGGATCGTTCCTTTGTAGTCATCCAGTACAGCCTGCAGGACTTCCTGCGAGGGGATATCGAGGTGGTTGGTCGGTTCGTCCAGCAGGAGCAGGTTGGTATCCTGCAGGGCCAGCTTGGCCAGCGCCAGGCGGCCGCGTTCGCCGCCGGAAAGCACCCCTACCTTCTTGAAAGCATCGTCGCCCGAAAAGATATACTTGCCCAGGTACTCACGTACCTGGCCTGGCAGCATATGGGGGGCGACTGAGTCGATCTCCTGCATCAGGGTCTTTTCGGGGTCAAGACCCTCGTGTGCCTGGGCGAAATAACCGATCTGCAGGCTGGCGCCCAGGATCACTTCGCCCGAATAGGGTTGGTGCTGTTCCAGGATGGTTTTCAGGAAAGTCGTTTTCCCGGCGCCGTTGGGACCGATCAGGGCGGCGCATTCACGGCGGCGCAGTTCGATATCCGGGCTGCTGAACAGCAGGCGTCCCGGGTAGCCGATCTGTAAATCCTTGCTGCGGATTACCAGGTTCCCGGAACGCTTGCGGGAACCAAGCTGCAGGTGCAGGCGCGGCAGGGTCCGCACGGGAGATTTAAGGGCCCGCACACGCCGTTCGGCTTCTTCGACAGTGAAGGGGGACGTAGTGGTTTCTACCTCCAGCTGCGACCACTGGGAGTTCAGGACGGTTTCCATTCCTGCCTGCTCGATTGCCTGGACAATACGGGTCAGTCTTTTGAGTTTCCCTTTGGCTTGCAGGGTATTCTGCCCGGAAATGTTCTTCTTAATATAGAAGACATCCTTGAGAAGTTTCTCTTTTTCGCCTTCGAAAAGCTGCTGCCTGCGTTCAGCGCGCTCCTGGCGTTGGTGGAGGTAAGCAGAATAGTTGCCATTGTACAGTTCGAAGGCAGCCGGGTGCATTTCAAGGATAACGTTGGCAACCCGGTCCAGGAAGTAGCGGTCATGGGATACGATCACCACCGCGCCTTCATACCTGGACAGGTACCCCTCCAGCCATTCTACGGCCGCGATGTCCAGGTGGTTGGTGGGTTCGTCCAGCAGGAGCAGGTCGGGGCTGGAGAGCAGCAGGCGGGCCAGGAAGGCGCGCGTGCGCTGACCGCCCGATAGATGCGACAGGTCGATCGTGAAGTCGGAAGCTGCAAAGCCCAGGCCCGACAGCACCTGGCGGATGCGCTGCTGGTAGGTATAGCCGCCCTGGAGTTCGAATTTTTCTTGCAGCTTGCCGTAACGAGGCAGGATCTTGTCGGCCTTTGCCGGGTCGGACATATCGGCTTCCAGGTTGTTTAACTGCTGCTCCAGGCGGATCAGTTCTGCGAAGACGCCCAGGCATTCATCCCAGACGGTGCCGTCCGATTCGAATTCGGCTTCCTGCGGCAGGTACCCGATGCGGATGTTTTTTGTGCGGCTGACCTGCCCTGAACTGGCTTCTTCTTCTCCAACCAGGATGCGCAGCAGGGTGGTCTTGCCAACCCCGTTCGGACCGACCAGCGCCAGCCTGGAACCCCGGGCAACGCTGAAGCTCAGCCCGCTGAAGATATCTTCATGGCCGTATGATTTAGAGAGGGAAGTTGCAGAGATTATTGACATACGCTGGAGGCATCGAAATCGTCAGAGTAGTTCCGGGAGATTGTAACTTAAAAAGGGGCAATCTCCTAACGAATCTGTTGGAAAAGCAGGGTCATCGCATTTGGATTGTTTACAGTCAAAAACAAGAGTGAATTGTCATTGCAAAGGCGTCAGCCCGAAGCAATGACAGCGTTATGATGGGTATTATTTTTTAAGGCGATTGCCCTGGTTGGAAAAGGGGCTTGATATATCACCAAAACCGTGTATAATATACACTAATTATAGTGTTACCGAAACACTAATGAGCCCAAGGAGTGCAGCATGTTTGGAATTCAATACCTGAAAGTAACCCCCAACCAATACGTTATCCACTATACCAATGGCCGCCCGCGCCGGGCCGGCTGTGGATTGGCCTTTTTCTATTTCCGGCCGATTTCATCGATCGTTTCGATCCCGATCAGCAGTACCGATATCCCCTATATCTTCAATGAGATCACCCAGGATTTCCAACCGGTCACCATCCAGGGCCAGTTGACCTGCCGCATCACTGAACCCGAAAAGATCGCTGCCCTGCTGGATTACACCATTGACCGCGCGCCCACCCGGTATGTATCCGGCGATCCACAGAAACTGCACATGCGGGTGATTAACTTGCTGCAGGTGGCCGCCCGGGCTGAAATCCAGCACATGACATTGAAGGAAGCGATGCGTTCGTCAAAGGAAATCGCTGAACGAGTGATGGAACAGTTTGGCGAGAGCAAGGCGATCCGGGACCTGGGGATCGAGATCCTGTCGATCTCGATCGAAGCCATTAAGGCAGTTCCGGAAACTGCCCGGGCGCTGGAAGCCGAGGCCCGTGAGGAACTGCTGCGCCAGGCCGACCTGGCTATTTACGACCGCCGGAACGCGGCTGTCGAGCAGGAGCGCCGCATCCGGGAAAACGAACTGAACACTGAAATCTCTATCGAAGATAAGCAGCGGCAGATCCGGGAGACCAGGGTTAATGCGGACCTGGCGGTGGAGGCCAGACAGCAGCAGGTGCGGGAGAAGATGCTGGATGGGGAGATCAAATTGGAAAAGGAGCGTACGAAGCTGGTCTCTACCAAGGCCGAAAATGCCCGCATGGAGGCCAATGCTCAGGCCTATGCCATCGAAGCCTCGTTGAAACCATTGGATGGCCTGAACCCTGAGACCCTGCAGATGCTTTCGGTGCAGTCGACCGATCCGCGCTTGATGGTCTCGATGGCGCTGCGTGAGATTTCCCGCAATGCCGGAAAGATCAACAACCTGAATATCTCCCCTGATCTGCTGAACACACTGATGGCCGGCAGCCAGGAAAGCGCCTAGAACGATGTCCCGAAAGGTCATTCTTGTCACCCGCAAGACTCGCCTGGAAGGGCTGGTCGAGCGCTTCAATACTCGCGAACAGGCCCGTTTCTATATCGAGCATGCGGGCGGCAGCTTTAATTTATACGAAGTTGAACACCAGATCTATCACACTGCCCTGGAAACTCTGCGCCGTTCCCTGGAATCGCTGGCCAAACTGCAGGTGATCGAACGCAGTTACCTGCCGAATTTCCTGTTCGACGAATCGGATCTTGTGGTGACAATCGGGATCGATGGATTGGTTGTCAATACGGCCAAATACCTGACCGGTCAGCCCTTGATCGCGGTCAACCCTGATCCGGAACACATCGATGGTGTCCTGTTGCCCTTTGATGTTCGCAGTGCGGTCCAGGCGGTGAGGCATGCCTTGCTGGGGAAAGCCAGTTTTACCCCGATCAGTATGGCGCAGGTGCAGTTGAATGATGGTCAGACCCTGCTGGCTTTCAATGACCTGTTCATCGGGGTGCAGTCGCATATCTCTGCGCGCTACCACATCCGCAGCGGTGACCTGGCAGAGCACCAGTCCTCCAGCGGGGTCATCGTCTCGACCGGGGCAGGCGCCACCGGTTGGTTGAGCAGCCTGTTCAATATGGCGAATGGGATCCATGCGGCATTCGGTTCTACCGGGACTCAGGTACAACTCCCGCAGTTGGCCTGGCAGACGGATCAACTGGTCTATGTTGTACGGGAACCCTTTGTCAGCAAGACATCCGGCGCTTCAATTGTGTGCGGGATGGTTTCTGAAACAATGCCCCTGGTGATCCAATCCGAAATGCCTGAGAAAGGGGTAATCTTCAGCGATGGGGTTGAAAAGGATTACCTGGCCTTCAATGCCGGGGCAATTGCGACCATTGGCCTTTCCTCCATCAAAACCATGTTGATGACCCGTAATCCAGCCATAGAGGGACCGTGATCAACACGGACGGGAAATTAATGATTGGAATTTGCTTTCCAGTTTATATAGGGAAGGATGCGCCGGATTTCCATTTTCGGCCTGTAAAAAATTTACAAGCAAGCAGATTGGCATCCCTGTTGCCTGCAGGTAATCCAGACACTGGGCTGTGTGAATCTCATTGAGCGCTCTCACGGCTTTCGATTCAACCAGGACAGTATCGTTGACCAGTAAGGCGGCATAGAAATTACCGACACGTATGCCTTTTTATTTGATCTTGATTGGGTATTGCTGTGCAACTTGCAAACCAGACTTCTTGATTTCAACGGCCGGGGCATTTTCATACACACTTTCAAGGAAACCAGTTCTCAGTGTATGCCTAACCGTGAAGACACTCCCAATTTTTTTTTGACCTAAATTATCACCAGGAAAGAGCAACTGTCAAAATACAATCTTATCGGTCATCTGGGTTTATCCTTTTTCTCTGCGGCTAATTGTCGCTGCGGTAGATATGCACCCGGGCTTTTTCCATCGTAACCAGCCCGGCCCGGATATTGGGCTCGATCAGCTTCAGGAAGGCTTCCAGATTCTCGCTCGAATCGACCAGTTCGACCACGAAAGGCATATCGTTGGACAGCCTCTCGATCTTGAAGGTGCGTATCTTGCGGGTGTTGGCGCCAAAGCCCATTACCCCGCGCAGGACAGTCGCTCCGGCCAGCCCCTGTTTGCGAGCCATCAAAACGATCCATTCATAGAGCGGCGTACTGCCAACCTTGTCGCTTTCGCCGATGAAAATGCGCAGCAGACTGCCGTCTTCAGGGAGCATTGTCATATGTTACCTCCAGATCAGATGAGCAGTAATTCGACCGCCCCAGACCAGCAGCAGTCCAAAGACCACATTCAGGCAGATATTGACCAGCCCGGGTATGAACTGCCCATCACTGGCCAGGTTGAAGGTCTCGCTGCCGAAGGATGAGAAAGTGGTAAAGCCTCCCAGGATACCGATAAAGACCACCAGCCGTGCTTCGGGTGAGAACAGGCCCCTGGCTTCGGCCAGCTGGGAAAGGAAACCGATCACAAAGCAGCCCAGCAGGTTTACGGTCAATGTACCGTAAGGGAAATTAATGCTCCTGGTCAGCTGTTGAGCCAGGCCGCTGAGCAGGTAACGCAGGACTGAACCGATGAATCCGCCCAGCCCAACCAGCAGGATATCTAGCATGAATGAGTCTCCAATGAATGGTACGGCAACTGCCAGTCCGGTTGTATTTCAATCGGGCTGGTTTCATGGCGGTACAGGCAGCCGCTTCCCTATTTGCCATTGACGGAGCGGGTCTCCGGAATGTGAACCGGCTTGCCTTTGCCCAGTTCGAGCGAGCGCTGGTAAGCAGCCCAGATAGCCCGTGAGATCGAAGTGCGGAAACCGGCTTTTTCGAGATAGTACAAGGCTTCGGCAGTTGTCCCGCCCGGGGAAGTGACCTGGTTGCGCAGGGTGGCTACATGGACTTCGTCGCCCTGGTTGATCTTCTGATAATATGAGACGGAGCCTTTGATGGTCTGGACGACCAGTTGTTCAGATACCCGTCGTGAGAAGCCCATGTGCACACCGGCATCGATCATGGCTTCCATGAACAGGAAGACATAGGCCGGCCCGGTTCCGGACAGGGCGGTGGCCATATCGAGATAGTTCTCATCATTGACCAGGATCTCATCGCCGAGGGCGCCCAGGATGGTGGAAGCGATCTCCTTTTGTTCTTCACTGACGCCTTCAGAGGGAATCCAGACGGTGATCCCTTTCCCAATCTGGGCCGGGGTATTTGGCATGGAGCGCACAACCGAATGGTGTCCGAGCCCTTCGCTGATCTTCTGCATTGGGGCGCCGGCCACGATTGACAGGACCAGCGCTTCTTTTTTAACTGAACCTTTGAGGATCTCCAGGACCGTGTCCAGGCGTTGGGGTTTGATTGACAGCACCACCACGTCTGCTTGGGAAGCGGCCTTGGCATTATCGGTATACGGCATGCAGCCGTATTCTTCTTTCAGTTCATTAACACGTTCCTGGCGCACATCGGAGGCCAGCAGTTTCTTGGGGTCAGCCAGGTTCTTGCGTACCAGGCCGCTGATCATAGCTTCGGCCATGGCGCCGGAACCCATGAAGGCGATTGTTTTTAATGACAGGTCCATTTCTTCCTCCTGAATTTCTCTCCGCGAAATGTTGGAATGTGGGCTTTCTCCGTATTCCAAATTCGGCTTCCGCCAGGAACGGGAATCAGCTTCCCGTGAAGTTTTGTAATGCCAGCCGCAGGCGCTCCTCGACGCTTTCAGGAGCGTCCTTGGGAATGGACTGGATGGCTGTCTGCGCTTCGACCACACTGTACCCCAGGGCGGTCAGGGCGGCCAGCACTTCGTTGTCGATATCGGTCAGGAAAGCCACACCTTCCAGTATATCAGCAGGTTTGATGCGGTCTTGCAAATACAGCACGATTTTCTGGGCTGTTTTCTTGCCGATGCCGGGCACACGTGAAAGGAGTTCGGCTTCTTCATTGGCGACCGCCCGCCGGACCGTGTCCGGGCTGAGGGTGGACAGAACAGCCAGCGCCACTTTCGGGCCGACCCCATCCACGCCCAGCAGCAGATCAAAAAGCTGCCTGTCCGATTGGGCATTGAAACCGTACAAGGTCAGGGCATCTTCTCGTACCGCCAGGTGTGTATGCAGGAGGATGCTTTCGCCTACCTTGATTTTTGCCAGGAGCGGCGCAGGGACAAACACACGCATCCCGACCCCGCCAACTTCAACTACCAGGGCGTTTTCTTCGATCAGGGAAATACTGCCGTGTATGGTTGCGATCATATATCTATTTAACCACAGATACCCCTGTGGGTACAGGTGGACACCGAAAAAACGGATAGGGTTTGATGAGGTTGAGGTCGATGATTGCTTCCATTGTAATCTCCATCAAAGCCAGGGTCTTGATTGCCTTCGCCCTGTCAATACGGATCTGTTTTATGGCCGTTCTTTGAGGTCGTATGGTTTGGTGTGTAAATGGGTGATTGCCACGGCCAGGGCATCGGCCGCGTCGTCCGGCCGGGGGATATCGGGCAGATTCAGGAGCACCCGCACCATTTCCTGGACCTGCTGCTTGCCAGCCGAACCATATCCGGCGACGGCCTGCTTGACTTCGTTGGGGGTGTACTCGCCGATCTGCAGCCCTGTTTCGGCCAGTGACAGGAGGACAACACCGCGTGCCTGTCCTACCGAGATGGCCGTACTGATATTGCGCTGGAAGAAGAGCTTTTCCACAGCGCATGAATCCGGATGGTGCTCTCGGACGATCTGACCCAGTTCGATATAAAGCAGGCGCAGTCTTTCAGGAATGGATAACTCTTTTGGGGTGGTGATCACGCCAAAAGACACTGCTTCCAGCGAACCGTCGCGATGCTCTCTTACCAGGCCGTAACCGGTGGCGGCAATTCCGGGGTCAATCCCAAGCGCTAACATCGTAAATAAAAGAAAAACCGCTAATCGACGTCAGGGGTATGGCGTGGATTAGCGGAGGGTTTCAACGGGTTTCCGGCGGGTTATTCGGATTCCAGGGCGGTCAGGACCTCGTCAGTAATCGACACATTGTGATAGACATTCTGTACATCGTCCATCTCTTCAATACTGTCAACCACCCGCAGAACCTGGAGTATTTGATCTGCAGACAGGTCCATCTCCTGCTTGGGGATCATGCGCAGACCGGCCTCATCCGGTTTGACGCCAGCGGCTCCAAGCGCATCACTGAGCGTCTTGAAAACATCCACCGGCCCAACGATTTCAATATTGTCGCCGTCTTCCAGCACGTCATCTGCACCGGCCTCAATTGCCAGTTCGAAGGAAGAATCGAAAGACAGGGTGCTGGCCGGGAAGGAAAAGTACGCCTTCTGTTCGAACTGCCAGCCGACGGCCCCGGGTTCGGCCAGGTTGCCGCCGTTCCTGCTGAAGGCATGCCGCAGATCGGCAACTGTCCGGTTGCGGTTATCGGTAACGCACTCGACCATCAGGGCTGAACCATGTGGGCCATAGCCTTCCAGAATCATTTCTTCGAAAGCTGCAGCATCTTTGTCTTCACCGGTGCCGCGTTTGATAGCGCGATCGATGTTGTCTTTCGGCATGTTCTCGGCGCGGGCTTTATCGATAGCCAGACGCAGCCGGAAGTTGGAGTTCAAATCCCCGCCGCCCGTTCGGGCTGCGATCACGATTTCACGCGAAAGGCGGGTGAAAATCTGACCGCGCTTGGCATCCGCAGCTCCCTTTTTTCGTTTAATCGTCGACCATTTTGAATGCCCAGACATACCAGTTCTCCTTAAAAAACCGCCACGGAGGCGGGAGTGTTTTCCAGAAAGTGGAAAGATTATACCATAGGGGTCGCAAAGAAGCCGACTGCCATAGCCCCGGGACCGGCGTGCACCACAATCGCCGGTGGCAGCTGGTAAATTGGGATTTCCTGGATATCCAGCCTGGATTTCAACTCCTCTGACAGGGCTTTGGCTTCATTTTCGGCTTCAGCCTGCATGACGCACAGATGGGAGGCCAGTCCTGTGGGCGCCTGTTCCTGGACAATTTCGATCAGGCGCGCCAGGGCACGCTTTTTGGTGCGCTGCTGTTCAAAAGATTCCACCTGTCCATTTTGCACGGTCAGGATTGGTTTGATTTGCAGCATCTCACCCAGCAGGGCCCGGGCGCCTCCAATGCGCCCGCCTTTCTGCAGGTATTCCAGTGTATTAACCAGGAAATAGGTACGCTGGCGTGCGGCGAGATCCTGCAGCCTGGAAACAATGGTATCGGCAGACTCCCCTGACCGGGCCCACTGATTGGCCAGCAGCACCATGGTCCCCAGGTTCCCCGCGATGGTCCGGGTATCCACCAGGCGGATGTCCACCTCCGGGAAGTCCTGGCTGGCGACTTCGACCGAGCGTACCGTCCCGCTGACCTTGGCGGATGGGGCAACCACGATCAGGGTATCGCTGTTCTGTCGGGCTTCTTCAAACAGGGGATGGTAGAGCGGCGGCGGTGGGGCGGCCGTCTTGGGCAGGTCTCTGGAGGCCTTGAGCTTTTTCAGAAAGGTTTCTGTGTCGAGTTCAGAGTCATCTTTGTAAGATTCTTCCCCAAAGATGACGATCTGCGGTACCAGCGGGATGCCGTTGTCTTTCAGTACTGCATGCGGCAGACCGCAGGTGGTATCGGCGATTATTTTGACCATGTTTGTTCTCCTGACTAATCCTTTCCTATCTCACGTCGATAGACCCGATGGGTTTTATAGAAATCGATCCCGAAGTTTTTCATCTCACGCTGCATGTTTTTGTTCTCGGTTCCGATCTGGACCACTTCGCCATGGGTGAACTGTCCGGTTTCGGTGGCTGACTTGTATATCTCACTGAACAGGATGGCGGTGCCGCCCAGACCGCGATATTCTTCCAGCAGGCCGGCGCCATTCAGGTTCAGGAAGTCAGTGCGTTTCATCTCACGCAGCAGGGTGAGCCATCCGAAGGGGAACAGCCTGCCCCTGGTCTTCTGCAGGGCGGCAGAAATATCGGGGTAGGCCAGCAGGAAACCAACAGCCTGCTGGCCTTTCATGACGATTTTCACCAACTGCGGATCGGCAAACCAGATCAACTGGTTGGCCATGATGTTGGCTTCCTCTTCTGTCAGGGGTGTATTCTCACGCGTTCCAGCCAGGGAGCCGTTGTACAATTCCCTGAAGAAAGATACCAGGGAGCGCAGTTCCCTGCGCGTCCGGTAGCGGGCGATGTGCAAGCCTCGCCGCTTCTGGATGCGTTCGGATAATTCGTGGATGCGCTCGGGGAAGTTCAGGCTTGCGCTCATGTGGCCTGAATCCAGTTCCCGAAAGCCCTTGAACCCCTGGGCTTCGATCAAGTCCGGGTAGTAATCGGGATTGTAGGGCTGGCCAAAGGCCGGGCGCAGATCAAAACCTTTGACCAGCAGTCCGGCGCCGTCCAACGGCGTAAATCCTTTGGGGCCAATCATCCTGGTCAGACCGCGTTCCCTGGCCCAGGAGAAACCGGCATCGAATAGTCCCCTGGCTGCTTCCTGGTTGTTTTCACACTCGAATAAATAGAAGAAAGCGGTCTGCTCTTTGTTGAAGTCATTGTAATGACGATTGGCGATCACAGCCAGGCGCCCGATGGGCTGGCTGCCCTCATAGGCCAGGAAAAATTCGGCAGCCGAGTGCCGGTAAAAGGGATAGCGTTTGGGATCGAGCCGGACCCGTTCGTCCATCTGTAGAGGAGGCACCCAGCAGGGATTGTCTCGATAGATATGGAAAGGCAGGGCGAGAAAATCCCGCACCTGCCGTTTGTTCTTGAGATCGATTCTGGTGATCTGCATAGAAAACCCGGTTGATCAGGCCTTCTGGGCAGCGGCCCGGGCGGCCATTTCATCCCGCAGGGTCTTGATATCGCCTTCAACGTAAGCAATAGCACCCAGGTAGAAGAAAAAGCAGATCACCCAGGCGGTGATACAAATCGTCAGAATGGCAGTCTGCATGCTGAAGGCATCTGAGATGATACCTGCCAACAGGGGGGCTAGCGCGGCGCCACTGTTTTCAATGAAGTATTCCACCGATTGGGCCGTGCTGCGCACTTCGGGTACGGTCACGTCGTAGACCGTTGAGATGACATTGGGTGACGAGAAGGGCATGAACAGGGCGGTAATGGACATCAGTACAAAGAAGGCGATACGCGATTGGATCGGTGTGGTGATTGCCAGGAACAAGAACAAGGCCCCGATGATTACGCCGGTCGCCGAGACAATGATGCGTCCTTTGGGGGTCTTTTTGAAGGCCCAATCTCCCAGTGAGCCGCCAACAAAGTAGCCGCTGGCCAGGATCAAAACGATCGGTCCCATTGTGAACAGGATGCTCATCTCGTCGTAGCCGCGTTCCTTGGCCAGGTAGTCGAAGAAAAAGTAGGTGATCACGTTCCACGGAAAAACACCGGCGAAACCCTGCAGGAAGACGAACCACATGGTGCGCTTCTTGATGATCTGTTTGGCCTGCTCCCATGAGAAGGTGAACTTCGCCATTTCTTCCATGCCTTCGAATTCGGGTTCAGCTTTACCGCGCGGCATTTCCTTAACCCCAAAGAATATGGCGATTGACAGGACGATGCCCAGCCCGCCTGTGATAAAGAAGATGTTGCGCCAGCCCAGTCCGGGGGCGACCATCAACGCCAGTACCATGCCGACCAGGTACCCGATTGGCTGGCTGAGCTGCAGGATGCCGTAAACCTTGCTGCGCACTTGTGGACCAAAGTAATCGGCGATCAGGGTGTATAGACCGGGATAGGAAGAATCATCCACACCTGTCGAGGCGCGGGCCGCTATGAACCCGGGGAAAGTCCGGACAATAGCGCTCAACCAGGTGGTCGAACCCCAGATAAAGGAAGCCAATGACAGCAGCTTGGCGCGTGCGAAGCGGTCGTACAGATAGCCCCAGATTGGGTACAGGATGGTGCCTACGACCAGTGCGCCAGTGACGACCATACCAAACTGGGTATTGGTAATGTTGAAATCCTCACTGATCTGACCCTTGAGCGGACCGATCAGGAGTTTGTCGGTCTGGTGCAGGAGCATGAACAGGAAGAAGATCACAACCACGAGCCAGCGATAGTTCTTTGATTTTTGCATGGGAATATCCTGTTTAATGGAGTTTGAGTGGAACTTGATTCAGTATACAATCGAAAAAGGGGGAAGTCAATTACGAAACAAACATCCGGCCGACCAGGCTTTATCGGTGATGAACCGGATAAGAACAACAGCTTCCCGGAAGGGAGCCGTTTATGACCATTCCCCCTTACTTCCTGAGCAGGATCAAATAGATCGCCAATACACGGGCAGCATTTTTGGTCATAGTCGGTTCTCCAAAAAAACTGAAATACGACAGGCTAGAAGAAACCCCGCCCGGCTCATCTGGTTTCTTCTTCCTCTGCGGAGAGCACCTCTTTTGCCAGTTCCTGCAAGGCCTTGAGTTCCTCCTGGTCGTTTATATGCATGCTCAACCAGTATTTTTCGAGAAGTTCCATTGGCGAAATACTGCTGATGTTCTGGTCTTCCGGAAGGCGGATGCGGGTTTCCACCCGGGGGCGTTTGACCAGGTGGAATTCAAAGGCCTCGCTCGCATCATCACGCAGCGCAGTTTCATCGATCAGGGACTCCCACTCGCGCGGGTAGGTGATGGTCAGGCGCACGATCGCCCCCTCCAGGTTTTCAGGTAAAGCCGAGGTCAGGGTTTGGGTGACATCCTGATCGGATGTGAGTGTTACCGAACGATCGATGAATGGGCGCACATTGTCCAACCGGCGCCATTCAACCTGTGTCTTTCCACGGGTGACATTGGCGATCACAAAGTACTTTTCATCTCCTGCTTCACCAAAATCCACCCGTTCGATCGAACCTGGATAGATCACCGGTGGATGGGCATTTTCGTTAAGATTCTGCGGCTTATGGATATGGCCCATGGCGACATAATCCAGGCGTGCATCCCTGACCAGGGACCCGGACAGGACCAGGTCTGCCCCCAGCATGACGGTCCGTTCGGACCCATAGCTGGCTCCCTGTATGGAAGCATGGGCGGTCAGGATAACAGGCAGTTGCGGGTCTGCTTCTTCCAGCCAGTTTTTCACCAGATCGGAGATGCGATCTTCCATCTGGGAGTAGACCTCCGTAAGATCTTCACCGCTGACTCCCAGGGCTGCCATCAGGCCCGAGCGTGAAACCCAGGGGATCGCAATCACCTGCAGCGGGATGCCCAGTTCATCAGGTCCCAGCATTTTGGGTGTATCGAGCACATGAATATGAGGGATCTGCAGTGTGTCGAATTCCTGGAGGGCATGCGCGCGTCCCACAGCGGGAGAAAGGTCGTGGTTGCCGACCAGCAGCAGTGTCGGGATTCCGGCCTGAGACAGGCGCATAATGCGCCTGCCCCACTCGCGTTGAAAGGTGGGCGCCGGGGAACGGTCTTTATAAGCGTCCCCGGCGAAGATGACCAGGTCTACTCGTTCTTCAACTGCTGTCGAGATAATTTTATCCAGAGATTTGAGGAAATCCAGCACGCGCAGCGGCAGTCCAGTCTCGGGATCATGGCGGCCGTAATTGGCCATGTCGATATGAGCGTCGGCGAAATGAAGCAGTTTCATGCCTAAGGCTGTACGCCGAGATCCTGTAAGGCCTGGATCGCCGGTATCCAATTCGGGTGGACTTTGAGCGCGGCGCGGTAATCATCAATGGCAGCCTGGGTTTGTCCTGCCATGAAATTGGCCTGACCTCTCCAGTAGAGGCTTTCTTCAAGAACCGGCTCACTGATGGTATCTTTCAATGTCGTGGTTGCCAGATTGATCACATCAGAATACCGCCCGCTGTAGTAGTAAGCTTTATAGGGGCCGGTCTGGTACCACATCATGCGATAGGGACGGACACTGTCCTCGACAATCAGATCACCATAGATCTGAAATGCAAAGTCATAGGCATAGGCGGCGTCGGCATATTCCTGTAGTTCTACATGAGCAGTACCAATATTAAAATAGGCAAAGTACTGGTCGATATCTTCCAAAGTCTGTGATTCCTGATGGGCTACTTCGAGTGAACGGCTGGCAGCCCAACGGGCATCTGCATAGGGTCCTAACAAGGCCGTGACCTCGTTCTCTTTCTCTGCAGGATAAACCACAACAAACACATAGTTGAATGCCCTCCAGCCTTCAATCATCTTGTTAAATGTAATTAGTCTATCCGGTCCGGGAGGCGCCCCTGCGGGTTGATAGGAGTCTTGATAAATGAAAATTTGTTGTGCTTCATCGTATCCGGTGATGAAGGCATAATGTCCCATCCAACTGACCCGATTGGCGAGGTCTAATTCGTAGATTCCCTTTTCTACCAATACCGGGAAGCCTTCGGCAATGAGTGATTTAATCAGATCGAGGTTCCCCCCATAGCGTAAAACGGATCCGAGCGCAGGCACATTATCCGCAATATATTCCTGCATTTCATAGGGCATGACGTTTTTATCTACGTTTGAGGGTAAGCCCCCTTTGGTATTTCCTGGCATTACAGCCTGCCCGATTACATCCCGGTTGCCATCCCAGCCCCAGTATCTCAAGGCCATAGAGAAGTTTGCAGGGCCGCAGTAATTCGTTCGTCCATGCTGATCTTCATAGAAAACATCTGTCAGGACAACTCTGTCGGGAAAGGGAGTAGGCGTTATGGTCGGAACCGGTGTCGGCAGGTCGGGCTCAGGCGCTGCCGAGGGAGTTGCCAGATAAGCCTGCATGGTCGCCTGGACGATGGCATCCAGTTGGGATTCCTCGTTTGGGGTGAAGAGTGCTTTGTCGGGGGGGTTGAAGAAATAGATCACCCGGGTGCGTAAATTCTCAACCCGCCAGGCGAGGCGCGCATGAACCGGAGGGAAGAAGTAGATCCCGATTACGGCCAGAACGGCAGCGAGGATACCAATAAGTATCCTTTTCGTTCTCGTTTTCATGTGGCGATTATATCACCGTGAGTAATGTTCTTGCTTATTAAGGTGAAAGAAACTAAAATGAGAACAAATTACACTAACGGTAAAGGATTTCACATGAATAAAACGATACGATTGTTTCTTTTGGGCTCGATTCTGCTCATTGCCTGTACCCCAGCGGCGACACCAACCCTGCCGCCAAAGGCGACCAATACACCCAGGCCGACCACTGAGCCGACGATCATCCCTTCCCCGACACCACTGCCTGGTAGTTTGACACTGCCGCTCGATTCATTTAACCAGGGGATTCCCTGGTTGACTTATAATGAGAAAGAAATACCCAGTGTTTATTATTTTGGGATAAACCTCGAGATGGCGCCTTTTAACAGTGTGCTTGTGCGAAAGGCCTTTGCAGCTTCCATTGACCGCGAAGCCATCATTGAAATTGTAGACAAATATGATGATGCCAACCGCCGGCCTGCAACAACCTTGGTTCCTCCTGAAATTCTTGGGCGTGACCTGTACAACCAGGTTGGAATTCCCTACGACCCGGCGCAGGCCAGGAAATACCTGGAAGAAGCCGGTTATACGGACACCAGCAGTTTTCCGGCGGTAACAATTTGGGTAAATGTTTCAGGGGACGCGGCTCCGGCGGCGCATGCGAAAGTAGCAGAAGCTGCGATCGACATGTGGCAAACTGTCTTGGGAGTGGAAGTCAATTATGAGTTGATGAATTGGGATCAATACCAGGAAAAATTGTCAGCAAATCCCCCCGGAATTTATCGCTTGGGCTGGCTGGCAGATTACAACGACCCTGATAATTTCTTTGGGCCCCTTACCTATTCGGATGGAAATTCGAACTATGGTGGAATTTCCATTTCAAAGCTGGATCGAATTATTGATGAGGCTGCGGGAACCGAAGACCCGGTCATAAGGCAGCAGCTTTATATTGAGGCAGAACGGATCCTGTGTGAGGCAGAAGCCGCTCTGATTCCGTTGTACCATTACACGATTTATCGATAGCAGTCTCGTAAACAAGCAAAAGCGCATGGTGCATTGCACCATGCGCTTTTCGATTCTAATCGATTGTACTAGTCGGCTTCGCGGACTTCCCCGTCGATGACGTCGCCATCAGTGTCGCCATCAGGAGCAGCGGCGCTGTCGTCGGGAGGCGGTGGGGGGCTGCCAGCCTGCTGTTCTTGGGCATACAACTGCTGGCTGAGTGCATGGAAAGCATTCTGGACTTCCTCGCTGAGTTTCTTGATCTGGGCAGCGTCTTCACCTTGTGCAGCCTTTTTCAAGGCGTCAACCTTTTCCTGGATGTTCTTGCGTTCCGCTTCAGATACCTTGTCGCCCAGTTCTTTCAGGGTTTTCTCGGTCTGATAAGACAGGTTGTCTGCCGTGTTGCGGGCATCGATCAGGTCGCGGCGTTTCTTGTCTTCAGCCTCGTGAGAGCGGGCTTCTTCGACCTTGCTTTGAATATCATCTTTGCTCATATTGGTCGAGGCCGTGATGGTCACTTTTTGTTCTTTGCCGGTTGCCTTGTCTTTGGCGGTTACATTCAGGATGCCGTTGGCATCGATATCGAAGGTAACTTCGACCTGGGGAATGCCGCGTGGGGCCGAAGGAATACCGTCCAGGCGGAAGCGGCCCAGGGACATGTTATCCGTCGCCATCGGGCGTTCACCCTGCAGGACATGGATATCGACGGCTGTCTGGTTATCTGCGGCAGTCGAATACACCTCGGTTTTTCGCACTGGGATGGTGGTATTGCGTTCGATCATAGTGGTCATTACGCCGCCCAGGGTCTCCACGCCCAAAGAGAGTGGAGTTACATCGAGAAGCAGGATATCTTTGACTTCACCGCCCAAAACACCGGCCTGGATGGCGGCGCCGACAGACACCACTTCATCTGGGTTGACCCCTTTGTGCGGTTCTTTCCCATTGGTCAATTTGCGGACCAGTTCATGCACCATCGGCATACGGGATGAGCCGCCTACCAGCACGACTTCTGCCAGGTCACCGGCATTCAGTCCGGCGTCTTTCAAAGCGGATTCAAAGGGACCGCGGCAGCGGTTGAGCAGGTCTTCGGTCATCTGCTCGAATTTGGCGCGTGTCAGCTTCAACTGCAGGTGTTTGGGGCCAGAAGCATCTGCGGTAATATAGGGCAGGTTGAGTTCAGTTTCCATGACTGTGGAAAGCTCGATCTTGGCCTTTTCGGCAGCCTCACGCAATCGCTGGAGGGCCTGGCGGTCAGACCGCAGGTCGATCCCCTGCTCTTTTTTAAACTCTTCGGCGGCCCAGTTGACCACCTTCTGATCCCAGTCGTCGCCGCCCAGATGGGTGTCGCCGTTGGTGGATTTGACTTCAATGACGCCTTCCCCAACTTCGAGGATCGACACGTCAAAGGTGCCGCCGCCCAAGTCGAATACCAAGATGGTTTCGTCTTTCTTCTTGTCCAGGCCGTAGGCCAGGGCGGAGGCGGTCGGTTCGTTAATAATACGCAGGACTTCCAAACCGGCAATTTTACCGGCATCTTTGGTTGCCTGGCGCTGGCTGTCGTTGAAATAAGCCGGGACAGTGATGACAGCCTGGGTAACGGTCTCGCCCAGGTAAGATTCAGCATCTGATTTCAGCTTGCCCAACACCATGGCCGAGATTTCCTGCGGGCTGTATTCCCGATTGGTTAGAGGGATCTTGACCCGTGCTTCTTCCTGCGGGCCGGCTACAACCTGGTAAGGAACCATTTTTCGTTCTTCTTCTACCTCATCGTAGCGACGCCCCATAAAGCGTTTGATGGAATAAACAGTATTCTCTGAATTTACCACAGCCTGACGTTTGGCAGTCTGCCCTACCAGGCGCTCACCATTTTTCGTAAAGGCCACAACAGAGGGGCAGAGACGCCCACCTTCCGCGGTAGATATTACAGTCGGCTGGCCGCCTTCCATAACGGCCACAACACTGTTGGTTGTACCCAGGTCAATTCCGATGATTTTTCCCATAGTGTTACTCCTCTTGCGATGATAGAGAATAAAATAGCAGACTGCTCAATGCCAGTCTGCTATAGCATACCTTATTGGTGCAAGAATTACGTTAACATCTTGTAGAATTATCGTATGCCGGTCGGTTATGGGGCACTGATTTCAACCCAATCGACCTCCGCGATCACCGGCAGAGACTGGAAAGACGAGACGGTGATCCCTGCCTGCCCACCTTCCAGGTTATAGCGTTCTTCTTTGATGGAGCGTATCTGGACACCATTAATCAGGATCGTGATCACCTTTTCCTGGCATACAAGGGTATATTGGTTTGGCTCAGTCCCTGGTTTAATCTTTTGGGCGGCGCCTGTAACAATCGGGTTATATTGTGATATGCCATCAGCAAGTTTTTGACCATAGAGGATATTGTAGATGCCGTCATTGGAAACATTGAACTCATACCAGCCCTGGGTTTCACTATATCGGCAAACCAACCCGATTGAATTCTGTTCACTGGCCCGGTTGACGACGCTGATTTCCAGACGAACATCTTCATAGGTGAAAGCCTGGTACAAAAGGTAGGCCCAAGTCAGTTCTGACCCCAGTTCAAAAGCCAGGACTCCGTCCCTGACGGTGATATTTGCCCCGGTTTCATTCCCGAAGAATTGTATTTGAGACCAGTGTTGTATTCCTGCCTCGAAGGGTTCATTAAAGTAGCGTTCTGCCGGCTTGAGGGTCGGGGTTGTGGTTGGCGTCAGCGTTGGCAGGGGAGTTTCAGCCGGCCGGTCTGTCGCCGTGAGTTCAACAGTAGCTTGAGCAGGCAGCTGGCTGGCAGTCGGCTGCGTTGTATTCTGGGGAAACGTACAGGCTGCAGGGACCAGGAGGATCAGCAGCACAAGCAGGTGTATAGGAAAGCGTTTTTTCATAAGAATTATTTTAATGGATAAGGGCCGCCCTGTCACAGGGCGGCCCTAGGGTTTCTCTCTTCAGGTATTTACGGTTGGCTGATCGTGACCGAATCGATTTCAAGTTTGACCGGCAGTTGATCTTCAGAAGCAACACCGATACCGATATTGCCTTTCCTGAAAATAAATTTATTATCCGTATAGACCCGGGTTTCATTCCCGTTGATAAAAAGTTTAAGGTCTCTTTCTTCGCATATCAGGGTGTATTCATTAATTTCTTTCCCCTGTTTGATTTTGTTGGAACCACCGTCTGCGATCCGCTCATAATTGTCCGTATCGCCATTGAATGCGTACATGGCATACAAACCGCTGTTGGCAATGTTCACCAGGTAATGGCCTTCATCAGACGAACGACAAATTAAAAGTACATTGTTGATGTTCTGTCCACGGTTTTCCACCACAACATCGATGCGCACATCTTCATACTCGTAGGCTTCATAAAACACATACCCGATCAGCCATTTCCCCAGGTCAAAGACGACACGTCCATCTTCAACTTCGATGTACGCTTCATCTTCATCACCTTCGCTGGCGTTCAGGGCTATTACTTTTGACCAGCTGCTGATGTCTCCTTCAAATTCTTCCGTAAAGTATTCCTGGGCAACGGGAGCCGGGGGCTCGGTGGGCGGTTCAGTGGCGGGGGGGTCTGTGGGAGCCTCGGTCGCCGGGGGCGGTGGTTCTGTAGGGCTGGGTCCGCAGGCCAGGCTTACGGCGGCAATCACCGCAAGGACGAGCAAAAAAGGTTTTAAGGTTTCCATAACATTCTCCTCCAACGAAAAGATCAGTTGCAATAAGTCAGTATAGCATAGCCCCTGACAGAATTGCAAGAAAAGGAAATACTGCCGGGCACAGCCCGGCAGTACAAGAAAAAAAGGTGGAGATGGCGGGAATCGAACCCGCGTCCGAAAGATTCAACCTGCGGAAATCTACGAGCGTAGCCAGGCGGTGCTCGTCACCGGCAGATCCCCGTCTGGCACAGAAGCCTGCCGGCCAGTCACTCGGACCCGAGAGCCCTCTTTCACATGCTTAGTAACGTGGGCATGCGGCACTCCGTCTTTCTGACGCCCGCATCTGCCACCGGACGGAGTTCGGGGCAGGCGGACGGGTCTCACGTTGTGGAGACCGACCACTATGTCACGCCTTAGGCGGCGAGGGGCATAGCAGCGTAGGAAGTGCGGTTGGCACTTAATGTTTTGCGCTGAGTTAGCGAGTTCGGCGCCTCTCGGCTCGCATTCCGGGGCCAGCCTCTCCCGTCGAAGCCTGTCATCCCCATGGTTGGGGGTCTTCCCCAGCTGGAAGTCCATTATATCACAGGCAGTTTCCAGCCGTTATTTGGATTTTGAAGCAGGAGCACAAAAAAACGCTATAGAATCACCAGATCCGAACCTCCCGGAGGGTTTCTATTCGACCCTGTGCCGGGCAGATCAACCTTCGGGACGCTGCGCCGAGGATGCCATCTAAAACCAAACCTTGTGCTCCTTTGGGTCCTTTGAGTTGAATAATTTACCTTTTCGGTGCATCATCTCTGGCTTTGAGGAAGCCGTCTTGTTTGAGGGTACTTGTCTTGCTTGAATTGTTGCTTTATGCTAGACTTTAATCGTTGGACATGATGGGACAGGATTATGGCTGAAAAAATTTTGATCATTGATGACGATCTTGATACACTACGCCTGGTAGGCTTGATGCTTCAACGGCAGGGGTATCAAATCGCCGCAGCCGCCAACGGGCAGCAAGGATTGGAAAAGGCCTTCACGGAAAATCCTGATCTGGTCCTCCTGGATGTTATGATGCCGGATATGGATGGGTACGAAGTTGCTCGTCGTTTGCGCAAGCAGCCAGAGACAGCCAATACACCTATCCTGATGTTCACTGCCAAGACCCAGCTTGATGATAAGGTAACCGGTTTTGAAGTAGGTGCAGACGATTACCTGACCAAGCCAACCCACCCCTCAGAACTGCAGGCCCACGTAAAGGCGCTATTGGCGCGCGCTACCAAGAGCACCGCGGGGCCGGTCAAAGAACTTGCGGAAACAAGCGTCCATGAAAATGCCGCTTTTGTGGTTGGTGTTCTATCTGCACGGGGAGGGTTGGGGGTTTCGACCCTGGCTCTAAATCTGGGGGCAAGCCTGATGCCCAAAGCAGACTCAGAAGTGATCGTGGCAGAGTTTACACCTGGTCAGGGAACTTTTGGCCTGGACTTGGGTATTTCGGATACGCAGGGGTTAGGAAAGTTGTTGTCCAGTCGTCCGGCAGATATAGACCGTGCTCTTGTTAAAAGCAACCTGGTCACACATTCATCCGGATTGACCCTGTTACTGGCTTCATCCCGGCCGCGGGAGATGCTGCTGAACAACCAGGTTAAGCAATATGAAGCCATTGTTTCGACTTTGGCCGTACAGGCCCGTTTTGTTATTCTTGACCTGGGGTCTGGACTGCCAGCATTTGTCCAGAAAATCCTGTCCATGTGTCATATGCGGATCGTTGTTGTTGAGGGGGTTCCCAATGTGATCCTTCATACGAAGGCTTTGTTGGAGGATATGGCGACCCTGGGTCTTAACAAACAGCAAACGGTAGTTGTGTTAAACAATCGTATGCGTTCCGATACCCATATTCATCGCGCGAAGGTTCAGGAAAAATTGGGGTACTCTATCTCTGTTGCGTTTACCCCTGCTCCGGAACTTTATTTCCAGGCCATGCGTGAACAACAGCCGGCGGTCATGATCCGTCCCGAAAGCCTGACATATCAGCAATTCTCTGAAATATCCAACCTGGTCATTGAGCATAGGGCTGAGAAAGGATGAGCGTACCTGCCGGCCAGGTACAGACAGAAATCGAGTATGCTGCTGACCTGTTCCGAAAAGCCAGTCGGGTCGTTGTTTTAACAGGGGCAGGGATCTCAACACCATCCGGAATACCAGATTTTCGATCGGAAGGAACAGGGTTATGGGCCAGGGATGAGTCGCTGGAGGTTGCTTCCCTGACTGCTTTTCGTTATGCTCCAGAGCGTTTCTATGCATGGTTTCGCCCTCTGGCCGGTCAACTATTAGAAGCAGAACCTAACCAGGCTCATCTTGCCCTGGCAGCGCTGGAAAAAGCCGGTTATCTCAAGACACTGATCACTCAAAATATCGATACTCTACATCACAAAGCGGGGTCTGAGAATGTGATTGAGATGCATGGGACACTGCGAACACTGAGTTGCACCCAGTGTTTCAGACAGTTTACGGCGGAACCATTTGTCAGGCCATTCGTTGAGAAGGGTGATCTGCCTGCCTGCTCTGATTGCGGCGGTGTACTGAAGCCGGATGTGATCCTGTTTGGAGAGCAGCTTCCGCAGACTGCCTGGTTGGAAGCGCTGCGCGCCAGCCGCAGCTGTGATCTGATGATGATAATTGGGTCTTCGCTGGAAGTATTACCGGTTGCGGGTTTACCGATGCAGGCGGTTGATCGCGGCGCCCACCTGATCGTTATCAACAATACACCGACCTACATAGACGTGCGCGCCGACATCGTCATACTTGAGGATGCGGCGGAAATTGTTCCTGCTATCACTGAGAGTGTCTTGAATGGAAGATAGTACAACCCCGATTAATATTCGCCTGGAAGGTTATCGCCGGTTGATCGATATCACGCGTGACCTGGCTTCAACCCTGGACTTGAACATACTGCTCGAGCGGATAGTGAACGCGGCTGCTTTTATTGCCAATGCTGAAGCGGCCTCAATCCTTTTATATGACAGCACATCACAGCAGCTGCATTTTCAGGTTGCAACCAATATGGACCAGCCTACCATGCGTGGGCTCACAGTGCCGCTCGCAGGAAGTATCGCAGGATGGATTGTTACCAACCGAAAAATCGTCCGTACAGCTGATGTCCACAAGGACCCGCGTCATTTTGGCGAAATAGGCCAGGCAACCAGTTTCCCGACTAAGTCGCTTCTGGGGGTTCCCCTTATTACCAAAGAGAAAGTGATTGGCGTCCTGGAGGTGATCAATAAAAAGGGCAAAGAATTCAGCGATACGGATGAAGATTTGCTGTGTGTATTGGGCGCCCAGGCTGCGGTTGCTATTGAGAATGCCCGCCTGTTCCTGCAGTCTGACCTGATCTCAGAGTTGATCCACGAACTGCGTACGCCTCTGGCGGCGCTCAGCACGGCTACATACCTGCTGCTCAGGCCGGAACTGTCTCAAACCCAGCATGATCAGATTGTTAACAACATCCATAATGAAACATTACGGTTAAATTCCCTGGCATCTTCTTTCCTGGATCTGGCCCGTCTCGAGTCTGGCCGGGTCCGGTTTCGACCAAGTGAGTTCAATGTTGTCGAATTATTGAATGAGTGTATCGATATTATGAAGTCAAAGGCGGAACAGGAGAAAATAACGATTTCGAAGAGCGGACCCGAACAGGAGTTCCTGCTGGAAGCCGATCGAGATAAGATCAAACAGGTTATCCTGAACCTGTTGAGCAATGCCATAAAATATAACCGTCCCAATGGATCCATCGAGATTTCGCTGAAATCTGCCAACAGCGACCTGGTGATGTTCTTTAAGGATTGCGGGATCGGTATTCCTGAAGATGCCCTTCCTCACATGTTCGAAAAGTTTTATCGGGTTCGGGATTCGGAAGGGGTGGCCACGGGTACTGGGTTGGGACTGTCAATTTGCAAACAAATTGTGATCGGCCATGGGGGGAGTATTGATGTGGAGAGTCAAGTTGGCAAGGGGACTACCTTCCAGGTCAGTTTACCCAGAAAGGCAAGAAAACAATAACAGGCTGGACGGTTTTTACACCTGTCCGGGTCAAGAGAGGCGACAACTTCTTCACGCGGGGGTGATTAAACGCTTACCAAAACTTTGCATATCCCCCGTTCGGCCGCTTTTTTAAAGGCAGCCAGGCCATCCTCAAGCCTGAATTCGGCAGAGATCAATCCAGTTGGATCCACTTTTCTGGTTTCCAGCAATTGCAGCGCCGGGCCGAAAGGACCGCAGCGTGAGCCGATGACGGTGATCTCATCGACGACAAATGACGATAAATTCAGGGTTGTGTCACCGGCATAGGTGGATTTCAGCACCAATATGCCGCGTGGACGCAGCGCCTTGCGAGCCAGTTCCAGGCCGGAAGTCGATCCGGTGGCCTCCACTACGAAATCCCAGCTCCAAGGCTGGATATCTTTTTCTGATATAAGCCGGATCTTGTGTTTGGAAAGCAGCTCTTTTTGGTGATCATGGCGAGCGATGACTGCCAGCCTGCAGCCGGTTAAAGCCAGGGTTTGGGCAATGAGCTGGCCTAATCTCCCGGCCCCGATCAAGAGCACCCGATCTGCAGCCCGGATTTGCACCTGTTGGGTGATTTCAAGTGCGGCTGCCAGCGGCTCAGTAAAGACTGCTGCTTCGTTTGACACGGTTTCTGGAATGGGATGCAGGTTTTCCAGAGGCAGGGTTGTGAATTCGGCCAGGGTTCCGTGGCGGTTTTTAATTCCCAGGACCGACCTGTTTTCGCAGTGCGTTGGACGTCCGCTGCGGCATTGTTCACATTGATGGCAGACAACATTGATTTCACCCACGACTCGTTTGCCAATCCACTCCTGTTCCGGCGCTTCGACCACTTCTCCCACAAATTCATGGCCGGGAATGCCCGTAAACGGGTAATATCCTTTCACCATTTCCAGATCGGTGCCGCATAATCCGGTATGGACTATACGGATCAGGGCCTCGTTAGGCTGATTGGGTCGGGGAATATCAGACTTGAAAGATAAAGCATTGTTCTCCAACCACAGGGCTTTCATCGGTGCGTTTTCTGGATTTCATCAAGGGCAGCCCACTGGTCACGACCATTATTCTTGGCCTGGTAAAGTGCAGTGTCCGCACGTTGGAGCAGGTCTTGCCAATGATCCTGGCCAATCCTAAATTGGGCTACTCCAATGCTGATGGTGAGTTTCACAACCTGCTGGTTGGTTTTGATTTCAGTGTTTCGGACGATCTTGCAAAGGCGAGCGGCCTGTTTGCCGGCTTCGTCGATTTTTGAGTTCGGCAGGATCAGGAGAAACTCTTCCCCGCCGTAGCGTCCCACGAAATCGGGGTGGCGAACGTTCTCCCGCAGCAGGTTTGCTAATATCCGCAGGACTTCATCTCCGACCGCGTGTCCAAAAGTATCGTTGACCTTTTTAAAATGATCGATGTCCAACATCGAAACTGTAAGTGGAGAATTGTATCGTTCGGCGTGATTTACTTCACGCTGCAGGTCACCAAGTATCTGTTTGCGGTTTGGTAAGAAAGTCAGCGGGTCAGTGTGGGAAACTTCTTCGGCCTGGGCAATCACAGCCTGTAATTCTTTTTGTTTGCGGTCCAGAACCTGTTTGGCGATTTCTAGCTCATGGGTGCTTTTTTCCAGCGCTTTCATGAGAGCTCCGTTTTCCAACATGGTGTGGATCTCTTTAACCGCAGGTTCGCCAAAGAACAAGAGGCGGTTGCCCGGTGCCGGGGTCAGAAAACAATTAAAGCGAAGCGAATTTCTTTCCGCGCCTACGACAAACTCTAAACTTGCTTTCTTTACATCCTGTTTTTCAAGGGTTTCTTTTACAAGCTTCCTGAAAAGGGCATGGCTTTCTGGCGCGAGCAGTTCGACAAAGGCGGCGCCTTTGATTGAAGCAGCATCACCCAGCGCCTGTGCAACCGGGTTGCTGCTTTCCAGGTGACCTTCTCTATTGATCAGAGCAACAAAAGTAAATGTATTCTCTAAAAAAGTCTGTACCCCAAACTCTGCAACAAGAGCAATCAATTCATCCATACCGATACGATTTCCTCAGTGGTGGTATTCTTTTTATGTCGATAACAAGATAATTGCAAGGAGGGCGAAACCGATTCCAATAAGTTGTTTCATGGTTAATGGTTCCTGCAAGAAAAGGAATCCGAGCAAAAGAGTGACAAGCGGGTAAAGAGCTGTCACGGTAACGACAACACTGCTGCGCCCGCGTGATACCGCAAAAAAGAACAGAATAGTGCCAATCCCTACTACAATACCAGCCAGGGTTGCAAAAAGCATACCCTGTGGATGGCCAGTGGGTCGAAAGCGCAGCAGGGAGATCGTTACGATGCCTACTAACAGCATACCAGAGATCTCAAAAATGTAAGCATCCATTGGGGGGATATAGTTTGTCGCCAGTTTCGCAAAGAAACCCCATAATCCCCACATCACCATCGCGATACCTGTGAATAAAAACCACTGGCTCACAGGGGTTATCTGGCTCCGCGTCGGCCGAACTGTCTTTCAAGCATGTCGACTGAAAGATGGATCATGGTAGGCCGTCCATGCGGACAGGTGCGCGGGGAATCACAGTTTTCCAGGTCGGTCAGCAGGGCGCTTTGTTCTTCATGGGTAAGGGTCTGCCCGGCTTTTACTGCCAGGCGTTTACAGACCCTCCCGGCGATACGAGTTTCGATCTCTTCTTGCAGGGGTGTTTCGTCTTCTTCGAAATCCTCGACAAGGGCGCGTAGTGCGGTTTCCGGATTAGCGCCGCCAAATAATGCCGGCATGGACCGCACCTGGAATGTATTGGGACCGAAGGTTTCTATTTCAAAACCAAAGGTTTGTAATACAGGCAGTTGTTCTTCCAGAAGCGTTGATTGGCCTGGGGATACCTGCACCGCGATTGGGGAGAGCAGAGCCTGGGAAGGGATGTTCTTCATTTCGAATTGGGCCAACAGCTTTTCGAACAGAACCCGTTCGTGTGCGGCGTGCTGGTCTATCAGGTATAGTCCGTCTGGGCCTTCAGCAACCAGATAGGCGGCGCCAATCTGTCCGATCAGGCGCAGGAGCGGTATATTCGAGATGGAGGATTGCGCCGGTGTTGTGATGGCTTGGGTGGTATCCGGGATAGCGGCTTCCTGTTTGGGAAGAAGGTCAGTTTCCCTGTCCAATGACCAATCCAGGTTTTCCTGGGGACTGTGACCTCCCCAGAATTGCCGGGAAGGCAGGGAAGGGACCGGGGAATAGGCCAGCAGCGCCCTGCGCGCGGCCCGCTGGACAAAGCTGAAAATCCGGTCTTGCCCACGAAAGCGCACTTCAGCTTTGGCAGGATGTACATTTACATCCACATCTTCCGGATCCATTTCCAGGAAGAGGGCTGCGATCGGATACCGTCCGACCATCAACATCGTATGGTATGCCTGGATGAGCGCCGTTCTTAGTGCGACATCCTGAACCCAACGCCCGTTAATGAAAAAAGTGATTTCGCGGCGATTGGAGCGCGTCACTGCTAACGGGCTGATAAAGCCGGTCAATTTGAGCATATCTTCTTCAGCCAGGACTTCCAGCATCTGTTTGCCGATATCGATCCCATACAGCGTGGCGAGTATTGCCCGCTGATCGTTATCTCCTGCGGTTTGCAAAAATACCTTATGGCCATCCGTTAACTTAAACCGAACCTTTGGATAAGCCATTGCATATCGGGTCAGCAGATCATCTATGGTTCTTTTTTCTGTCGTATCTGTTTTTAGGAATTTTAGACGGGCTGGAACATTGTAAAAAAGGTTTTCCACGCGAACGACGGTTCCCACCGGAATACCGATTGGTTTACTTTTACCGATGTTGCCGCCCTCAACCTGTAAGGTTACACCGTTTTGCTCTTCAGCATGCCGGGACGTAATCGTCAGACGAGACACCGATCCAATAGATGACAAGGCCTCTCCCCGGAATCCAAGGGTTGAGATGTGGAAGAGGTCGGCGGCGTGCAACAGTTTCGAAGTCGCATGGCGTGACACAGCCAGGGGTAATTCGGTTGACCGGATACCTTCCCCATCATCAGCCACCTCGATCAAGGTTCGTCCAGCCTCCTGGATTGTGACAACAATGCTCGCGGCGGCGGCATCCAGCGCATTCTCGACCAATTCCTTGACGACAGAAGCTGGACGCTCGATCACTTCACCGGCTGCAATCTGGGAAGCAACTTCGGGCGTCAGGAGTTTGATTGGCATGAAGATATTATAATGTAGTATGCTTTTTACAACGGTTTTCTTTGATCTGGATGATACGCTGTACCCGAATTCTTCTGGCCTGTGGTCAGCAATCAAGACACGAATTGGCAGCTATATGCATGAACTCCTGGGGATTCCTGCACAAGATATTCCAATATTGAGAGAACAGTATTTCAGAAAATATGGAACAACCTTGCGTGGTCTGGAAGCCAATTACTCGATTGACAGGAAAGAATACCTGGCTTATGTGCATGATCTTCCGTTAGCTGAATATATTGGACCTGATGTTGAACAGCGTGCAGTCATCCGTTCAATTCCTGCACGTAAGTTGATCTTTACCAATGCAGATGCAGCCCATGCTCAACGGGTGTTGTCGGTTTTACGGCTTGAAGATTGTTTTGAAGCGATCGTCGATATCAATGCGATGATGCCTTTTTGCAAACCCCAGAGAGAAACCTTCAATATTGCTCTGGAAACCGCCGGGGAAGTGACCGCTGATCACTGTGCCCTGGTTGATGACCTGCAGCATACCACCCGGGCAGCCCTGGAGTATGGTTTTTTCAGTATTTTGTTTGGAGGGCAGGAGATGTCGGACAATGCCAATGCCGTATTGAAGCGCTGGCCTGATCTACCCGGGTTGCTGGAAGGGAAGGCCCTATGAATAATGGGAATGGTTACCTGGTGGCTGGATTGGTCATTGGAATCTTCCTGCTTTCCAACCTGTTGGCATTCCTGGCTGCTCGGGGTTTACGCGGCAAGCGCCTGGAATGGTTTAATCGAATGGGGGAGGGTATCCGCCAACCGTTCAAGGCTGAGGATCAATTCCTGGACGAACTTTCACAGCGGGTCAACGATTTACAGGGAGAAAAGGGTAGTTCACACCAGGAACCGGGAAGTCCGATTTAATCTGGTTCACTTAAAACTCATATGATCTTCATATATTTGAAAGGTATGATCTCATTATTCTCTAATCAGCACGTGGTATGTTATTATCCATGCTGGATACTTACTTCTTTTGTGTCCACAGGAGGTTTCTGTGAATAAAGCTTTACGGATAGCCATAACCGGATGTCTGTCAATGTTTTTGTTTGTAACCGCATATGCGGGTGGGTTTGCCACCAGGCACTTTTTGCCTGTGGAAGAGTTTTTGCCGGAGCCTGAATTTACAGTTATTCCGGTGCCTACGGTTCCCGAAGAAGCCAATGTCGCTACTCCGGATGATTTGGAACAACTCTATGAACCGTTCTGGCAGACCCGGGAACTTGTTCACCAGTACTATGTCGACCAGCCAGTGGATGACGAACTGCTGATGCGCGGCGCCATCCGGGGAATGCTGGAAGCTTTGGGTGATGAGCATACCTCTTATATGGATCCCCAGGAATTCAAAGATGCCAATGATAGTCTGGCCGGAGAGTATGAAGGGATTGGCGCATATGTGGATACGTCGACAGACTACCTGACCATTATCAGCCCAATGCCCGGTTCCCCGGCAGAAATCGCCGGGATAAAACCTGGCGACCAGGTGATAGCGATTGATGGAGAAGATATGACTGGTATTGACGGTGAATTGGTCAGGCTGAAGGTGCTGGGGCCTGCAGGCTCAAAGGTTACACTGACTGTCTTAAGGGATGGAGAATCGGAACCAGTTGACATCGTAGTAATGCGTGATGTGATTACGATCAAAAATGTTACCGGTGAAATCCTGGACAATGACATTGCCTATATCCAACTGGCGTCTTTTGGCGATACAACCACGCAAGAATTACGGGCTACTTTAAAGGAATTGTTGTCTCAAAATCCCCGAGGGTTGATCCTGGATCTGCGAAACAATGGCGGCGGGTACCTGATCACGGCAATTGAAGTCTCATCCCAGTTTATCGATGATGGTGTTATCCTGTATGAACAATATGGGGATGGCACGCGTACGGACTATAATGCATTGGGCAGAGGTATGGCGACAGAGATACCCATGGTGGTATTGATCAATTCGTTCTCTGCTTCGGCTTCTGAGATAGTGGCCGGTGCGATCCAGGATTATGATCGGGGCCTTTTGGTGGGAGAAACTTCGTATGGGAAAGGTTCGGTTCAGAATTGGATCCCACTGCCCAATGATCAGGGCGCCGCTCGTATCACGATTGCCAAATGGGTGACACCCAATGGCAGGGCTATCAACGGCGAAGGTTTGACGCCAGATGTGGCTGTCGAAATAACCGAAGAGGATTTCCTGGCTGGAGAAGATCCACAATTAGATAGGGCTATCGAAGTCCTGTTTGAGGCCATTGGTGAAACAGTAACAGACTAATTTAGTTAGGGACTGGAGGTACGAATATGTTTTTCCCTTATTTCAATGTCAATTACATGATCTTTATGATCCCGGCTTTCATCCTGATGCTGTTGACATCCTGGTATGTCAAGGCGGCGTATACGAAATGGAGCCAGGTTCCAGCCCGCAGCCGCCAGACTGGACTGGAGGCTGCCCGGCGACTGATCAATTCTGGCGGGCTGTATGATGTCAAGATTGAAGGCGTTAGCGGAAAAATGAGTGATCATTATGATCCGCGTACCAAGACGCTGCGCCTTTCCCAGAGTGTTGCTCAGAGCGCCTCGGTGGCCTCACTGGCAATTGCGGCTCATGAACTTGGGCATGCCATTCAGGATAAGGAAGATTATCTACCGCTGCGCTTCCGCGGCGCCCTGGTACCAATGGTCAATATCGGTTCAACCATGGGTTGGATTTTCATTATGATAGGTCTGCTGCTTAACTGGATGAATCTGGCCTGGATCGGTGTGGTTGCCTTCTCTGCGGGCGCTTTTTTTGCGCTGGTGACTATTCCGGTGGAGTTGAATGCTTCTGCCCGTGCAAAAAAGCTCTTAGCCGATTCCGGATTGATCGTTGGGCGAGATGAGCAGCGTGGCGTCAATCATGTCCTCAACGCGGCTGCACTGACTTATGTCGCGGCCTTGGTCACTGCGGTGCTGCAGGTGTTATATTTTATTTCACTGCTGACCGGCCGCAGACGCTGAATGACATTGCCGGGGCGTTAACGATATAAGCTCAGGAGATATTTGAACTGGTGGCTTGCTGAAAGTAAGCCGCCATATTTTTGCGGCAGGTATTCTATCGATCACAACACAGGGGCTGCGAATTGCTGAGTTGCTTTCCTGAAGGCTATTCTATTCGGGCAGGGCAAGCGCAGTTACTGTATGCCCAAATTGCCGCTAGAAGCTTGTTTTTCCCGTGGTAAAGTCTTCCTAAGCCGTCCATCCTGCACCAGGTACTTTTCCCTCATCCCAATCATGGCGCCTGATGTCAGGATGACTTCCCCTCTCCCGGTGGGAGATGGCCGGGTGAGGGCTTTTTACCACAAGAGGATCATTTTTGCTCGAAAACGACCAGATCATCGAGTTTAGATGCGATTGCTCTATCTAGTTGGGGTGCACTAAAAATCTGTAGAATCACAAGATCTGAACGTCCCGAAGGGTTTTTATCAAACCCTCTAACGGGCAGATCAACCTTCGGGATGCTGCGCTGAGGATGCCAGCACTGTAATAAAATTCCCAACATTTTAGTGCACCCATCTAGTTGGGTTGGTTCAAGTTTTTCCTTGCTATCCAGTATAATCACGGTCATTATGAAGAAATTCATTGTTTCCCTGATATTCTTCTTAGGGATTACACTTATTATTCTGAGTTTTTCTGAACTTAAAGAGACCGTCCAGATCCTCCAGGGCGGTAATTTCTGGTTTGTTGGATTGGCTTTTGGGGTGGAGTTCATCTGGGTGTTTTTCACGGGGCTTACGTATCGTTCGATATATAAATTATTAGACATGAAAGAGAGTGGTTGGCATTTGATGCTGGTGGCTGTGGCGGCTAACTTTGTTAATAATGTCACTCCGGCAGCAGGTATGGGGGGCACCGCCCTTTATATCCAGAACGGTGTCAGGCGTGGTCATCCGCCTGGTAAGGTTACAGCAGCCAGCGCCCTGTATGTTCTGCTGGATTTCAGCAGTTTTTTGTGTGTGCTGGCCCTGGGTCTGGTCGTTTTGATCCGGCGAAATGATATCCAGATCGGGGAAGTGATCGCATCGCTGATCCTGCTGACAATTACGTCAACCTTGGCTTTCCTGATGATCCTGGGGATACACTCATCCCAAGACCTGGGTCGTGTGCTGGCTTGGGCGGCACGCGGGATTAACCATATTGTGCGTCCAATTATCAAGCGTGAGTATCTCAGCAAAGAGCGGGCCCATGAGTTTGCAGCAGAGATTGCAGATGGGTTGACCGCATTGAGAGTGAACCGCCAGAATCTATTCAAGCCGCTGGTCTTTGCGTTGATCGGCAAGGGGCTTCTGATCAGCATCCTGACCTTGATCTTTTTAGGGTTCAGTATTCCCTTTTCGAGCGGGACCATTGTCGGCGGTTTCTCGATTGGATATCTGTTCATGATTGTTTCCCCAACGCCTTCAGGAGTTGGATTTATGGAGGGGGCGCTGGTTCTGGCGCTCACTTCTTTGAGGGTTAAATACAGCAATGCTGTGGTGGTCATGCTGGTTTACAGAGCGATCACCTTCTGGATGCCAATTGGGCTGGGAGCCCCGGCATTCCGGTATTTGCAGAAGTAATAACAGCCGTATGGGAATCTTGAGGTTCCTGAGGTACAACCCGGCGGCTGTCCGTTTTCAGGATCGCCGGCCGGCTTGATCTTCCCCTTTACATAATTTTCTTGAACCCCCCAGACAGCAGATGAATATGGCATGTTTGAATCAACCTGCTGGCTGGTTCTACCTGGGTAAGGCAGACCGCCGCTTGGTGACATGCTAACTTGCTGCAGGCATGGATGCGCCTTTGCACTTGATTTCTGTTGATTTACTTATGAGGATCGCCAGGGTATGCCGAGAAGCTTGATATAAAGGATAGACACAGCATTTTGAGATTGTATTGGGTCATAGAATGCTGTTTCGGATTCCTCAGGGTCCCCCGAATAGTGCGATGACCGTGGACCCTCTCGGTATGAAAAACCAGGCTATGATCATTTTTGTAAGATTCCTTGACAGGGGAGCCTTTATTGTTATATAATGCAACCGGTTGCACAGACAAAGGTAAAATATGAACAAAACGCAGGTTCAAACCATTGCAGACATTGCTCGTCTGGCTGGAGTTTCCAAGTCAACTGTATCTCGCGCCTTGAATGACAGTCCATTGATCGGTGATGAGACCAAAGTGCGTATCCGCCAGATCGCCAAGGACAACAATTTCCAGATCAATGTTCCTGCGCGGCGGTTGAGCATGAAGAAAAGCAGCACAATTGCATTTGTAACCCATGCTTTTCACAAGGACTTTTCGGTTGCTGACCTTTTTACGCTTGAAATCCTGAGTGGCATTACCAGCACACTCTACCAGAATCGATATGACCTGTTGATGGCAAACGTCGATCCATTCGATACAGAATGGCCGTATCAGTATCTCAGTACTGGCCGTGCAGACGGATTTATCCTGATGACTTCCACGCGTAAGCAGCTCCATATCCGGACCCTGGTTGAAATGGAGGCGCCATTTATTGCCTGGGGTGTGCCCAACCCGAAGTACAACTATTGCACTGTCACCGGGGATAACTTCAATGGCGGTCGTCTGGCAACCGAGCATCTGCTTGGGATCGGGCGAAAGCGGATCGCCTTCATGGGAGGGCCGGCAATGGAATTGGAAGTTCAACATCGTTATGATGGTTATGAACATGCCCTGCGGGAAGCAGGTTTCGATCCGGATCCCCATCTGGTCTTGTATGGAGAATTTTGTTCGGAATCAGGTACTGCTTTGATGAACCAGTTTCTGGACCAGGCATCCGACCTGGATGCGGTTTTTGCTAATAGCGACCTGATGGCGATTGCAGCCATGAAAATCTTGCAATCCAGGGGAAGGAGAATCCCGGACGATGTGGCTGTTGTGGGGTATGATAACCTGTCCATTACTGAGGAGAGCCATCCACCCTTGACTACTGTCAGCCAGAATATTCGCACCTCTGGAATAATGCTGGCCAAGAACCTGCTGCAATACCTGGAGACAGGTGTGGTAATCAATGTATCTGTTCCGGTGGATTTGGTGATCCGGGAATCAGCATGATATATTTTTTCAATGATTTTGCAACCGGTTGCAGCAGGATTGTACTTAGATGGATCAATATATTTTTTTCAATGATTTTGCAACCGGTTGCGAGCAGGACACTGCTTTGAGAAAGGAGAATGAGATGATGATGCAAATGCCCTTCCCCACCCTGCGTGGTTACGCTTTCCAGCTTTTCGAAACCCTACGCAGGTCAGCCTGGCGCAGGAACCTGTTTACCGGGAAACAGGCTGGCCTGGAAAGTATTTCGGACTACAAATCATTCCTAAACCACACTCGCCAATACCTGGGGTTACAGGAAATTCCTCTCTCCCAGATCACTGGCACAGTCAACCGCACCAAAGATTTTGACCGGAACTTTATGCCGCGCAAGAAACACTTATGCGAGCGTTGGGTGAGTATTTACCTGACTTCCGAACGCAGTTCCTGGAGTGCGATACGTCTGTATAAGATCGGCCCGAAGTATTTCGTTGAAGATGGTCACCACCGGGTTTCGGTAGCAAATACTCTCAATATGAAATCGATCTTGTCGGAAGTATGGGAATATCCAACCGAGACCTATCGATGGGTTGGGTATCACAATAGGTCATTGTGCTGCAGCGCCAAACAGCTGTCGGATACAAGTTGTTTGTGTGAGTAGGAGACCCAATGAACTATTTAGAGACGAGAGGACCGCATCAGATCGGACCCTGGGAAGTTGTACAGGTTGTGGAATGGGAAGGCGAAGCCTTTCCCCATACTTTCCTGTTCCCGCAGATATCCCTTGAAGAGCTTCGTGAAGCTTCGCCTGCAGGAAAAGATGCCCGCATCAGCCGCAAGGGAATGATCATTTCCAGTACACAGTTTTTTGTCTTGAAACAGTCTGGTCTGGTCATTTTGATAGAACAGGGAACCGGCAATGACAAAACTCGCCCGGATGAACCGTATTGGGATCACCAGAAACTACCTTATCTGGAAACACTGGCCTCCTTGGGTTTCGGACCCGAAGACGTAAATTATGTCCTTTTATCCCATCTGCATCCGGATCATGTCGGATTGGCGACAACATTCAGGGACCGACAGTGGGTACCCACATTCCCGTGCGCCCGATATGTGATGCATGTGGATGAGTGGACCTATTGGAAGAACCTCCCTGATCGACCCTGTTTCATCCAGGATAGCGTGGTTCCCCTGGTTGATGCCAACATGGTTGAATGGGCCGGCGCTGGAGATGAAATTGCCGGTATCCGTATCCATGAAGCGCCGGGACATACCCCCGGCAGCCTGCTTTTTGAGATCCAGGATACTAATGTATGGTTCATTGGTGATCTGCTGCACCATCCCAGTCAGGTGCGGCGCCTGGAATGGCCATCAGGTTCTTTTGCATGCGATCATGCCTTGCTCTGCCAGCAGAGGCAGAAGTATTTCAGTCAATTTGCTGCAGCAGGCGCTTTATTATTCAGTGTACACTTGGGTAACTCCTTCAGGGTTGAACAAGATAATACTGCGGGTGCGTACAATATCATTTTCACCTCGGAAACCCGGAAAAGCATTCTCGTATCTGATAAAGGAGAATACGGTTATGGAACTACCAACACATCAAAAGAACGTGGAAGCTGTCAGACAGGTCGTGTTGGATTATGTCGATAGCGCATATCTGATCGACCCGAAACGGGTTCAGGGCTGCATTCATCCGGACCTGGCCAAGATAGGCTTTGTTTGGGAAGGAGATCACTACGCTGCCTATCGAATGACATACCATGAATTACTTGAAACGGTCAGTACCGATAACCAGGACGGTCATATACCGACTGGTGCGCCAAAAGCGGTTACGCTCTTCGAGGTGCTGGATCAAACCGCTGTGGTGAAATTGGAAGCCTGATGGGGGATCGACTACCTCCACCTGGTAAAGCAGGATGAAAATGGCTCATTATGAATATCGTCTGGCAGACGCATCCAAGGCATGATGGATATTCGTGATTGAAACAAAGAGAACCTGATTCAAGAATTGAAAGGGAGTACTTATGAAGAAAGTTATGAAGACACGTAGGTTAGGCCGTTCCGGCATTGAAGTCAGCCCAATGGGGATGGGCTGTTGGGCGATTGGCGGACCATGGAACTTTCTAGAAGGTCCGGCGGGTTGGAGCGTGGTTGACGATGATGAATCGGTCCGGGCTATTCATAAGGCAATGGCGTTGGGGGTTAACTTTTTTGACACAGCCGCCAATTATGGAGCCGGCCACAGCGAACGAATACTGGCAAAAGCTTTCAAAGGCCGCCGCGACCAGGTAGTGATCGCTACCAAGTTTGGTTATCATGTCGATGAAGCCAATAAACAAATTACAACATATGGTGATAACGAAGAGAACAGTGACGTTGCCGGTCATCTGCGAGAGGACGTGGAAACCAGCCTGAAAAGACTTGATACCGATTATATCGATCTCTATCAACTGCACGTCTGGGGGCTGGTCATTGAACGGGCGCTTGAAGTTCGGGATAGCTTGGAAGATCTGGTAAAGGAAGGCAAGATTCGAACCTATGGCTGGAGCACAGACCGCACAGATGCCGTCCAGGCATTCTCAACTTCTCCCAACTGTGGAGCCGTTCAACAACAGTTGAATATCTTTGATGGCAATCTGGAACTTCTGGCTTTTTGCGAAGAAATGAACCTGGCCAGTATCAACCGCGGACCATTGGGAATGGGCATCCTGACTGGCAAATTCACCCCTGATACCAGCTTCAAAGAGGATGATGTCCGCAAGCATGCCCAATGGTTCCCGGGTTTCAAGAATGGTAAACCCTCCCGGGAATGGCTGGAGGCCATCGAAGCAGTCCGTGAAGTGCTGACCAGCAGCGGCAGAACCCTGGCCCAGGGCGCCCTGGCCTGGATCTGGGGCCGCAGCCCCAACACCATCCCGATCCCGGGTTTCAAGACGGTGGCACAGGTTGAAGAAAACTGCAAAGCAATGGAGTTTGGCCCGCTAACTGCCGACCAGATGCAGGAGATTGACAGCCTGCTGGAACGGTAGTTTTTAAACGGTGGATGACGATGAGTGTTATTTCTGTACAACTGCTTGGTATTGGGGCGCTGAAAATCGAAAGCGAAAAAGGGACGATCTTTATCGATGCCTTTTCACCATATGTTAATCCGCTGCCGGAGAAAGCTGACCTGATCCTGATCACTCATGACGATCCCGATCATTTTGGCAGCCAGGAAGTAGCTGAAGCGGCTATCCGGACCGGTGCAATGGTTGTTGGCCCGCCCGGGATCGCTTACCCGCTGCTGGCCCAGACCGAACTGCCGGCACAGCAGATCCGCATTATTTACCCGGTGCACCTCGGTAAACCCATCAGTGAAACAATCAATGGAGTGCATCTCAAGGTTTACCAAACCCGTCACTTCATTGACTGGGAACCACCGCACATAAGCTATCTGATCAAGATGAACGGCGAAAAGATCTATGTAACCGGAGACAGTAATATGCTTGACGAGAGCGACCCAGACCTGCATGACCTGGATGCACTGGTTTACAGCCTGGTACCGAAAGACCTGTCTGCGCCTGGAGTGATGGCAGGGCATATCGCTGCACTGCGAAAGATCAAAATGCAGTACAGTCCGCAGACCATCCTCCCAAACCATCTGCTCCACTGTGATTGGACGGTCAATCCGAAAAAACTTGGTCAGGCAGTTGCTGAAGCAGACCTGGATGGGGTGGAAGTTTTCACAGATGTAAAGCAGCGGCTTGAGATCTTCGCTCCTGTTTAGGAAGAACGCCGGTCAGCCCACACTGACCGGCGTTCTTGGATCAATCATTTGTTACTTTCCAGGCTCTTATTTTTGTAAAATTCCGGTGTGGTTTGTATGGGGAAACCAGATCATCTGGAGGATGCCCTACGATCCTTATCCTGTCTTTTGGATACAGAGAGCCAATCCCGAGTTCCCGGATCAGTTTGAGTTAACCAACATCGTCAATTTCGAAACCCATCAGGTAGGTCGCGACTGTGTCTGCGGCCAGGGCATCGAACGACGAAAGGACCCAATTCGATTGGGTCTCTGTTCCCCGAACCGGACCGCCGTCCTGCATGCCGATGGTTCCATCGACGATCACAAATTGGGGATATACATACCTTGCAAGCGAAGCCAGAAGATAATGAATGCTATGTTCACCGTGAAGCATCCTGCGGTTGGAGTACTTGTGAATAGCGCCTACCAGTACATTCTTGAGGCTTGCAGTCATGGCAACCGAGCAATGTGTTTTTGGACGGGTAATGGAAACCAGGAATGGGCTTTCTGACATTGTCTGGCTGAGTGGCAATTCCAGTTTACCGTTTGGGTGGGCAAGCTGTTTGAATTGATTTTCATCCTCTCGCAGATCCAGCAGTTCGACCTGGGGTGTTCTTTCGCCAGTTGTGAAAAGCCATAGATTTCAAAACCATCGTTTGTATCACCCCAGGCCGGTTCCTCTGCCAGGATGAAATCGATAAAACTCCTGACGGCGCCGACAGGCGTCACAGCCAATGCAACCCCCTGGTTGTATGTAGCGGGGGGTTCTGGCAATGACCATGTTGATCTTGAGAACAATCGAATCCAATCCTTTCAGGGCTTCCATTAGACTTTGTTGGAAAGGTTCCAAGGAATTCTTGACCCCTCGTAATGTTCTTCACTTTTCACCAGGGAAATGACTGATTCCATAAGCAAAGCTCCTTATGGGCTGATGATAAACCCTCTTGCTGGAATAGAGTCAAGAGAGCGATCCGGACACCCCAGGCGGCCTATGCAACCTTTGGGCCAGGGTTCCCTGTTCCGTAACTCAACCTCGATAGCTTTGTCGAAGTAGTGTTTATAGACAACACTCTTCATTGGCCTGCCTCCAAAGGGTTTTTTCTGTCTGGAATTGCAACGTTGCAAAATGCTTGCATCACGGCGTTAACTGTGAGGTCCAGGATGGGCCCGCATTATGGTTGCATTCCCTGCGGATAAAAGGACAGGTTCGACCAGTTAGCTGGATCTGTCCTCGAACAGAGAGGATGGCGCCTACAACGTTGGTTTCATCAAAGTGTGTCTGCTTCAACGAGTTTTTGCGCCAGGAGAAAGAGATCCTGTGCAAGCAGGATATACCAGGGGACAGATCCCAGCATAGCCACAAATAACAGTGGGAAACCCACCACTGGCAGCCAGAATAAAGAAGTGATGACCCCGGTAATAAATCCGACCTGTTTTCTCGGGCGCAGTGCTTGCCGTTGGTTCAGGCGGTTACGATTCCCAGTGTGATCAGTATCCAGATCGGTGCGCTCAACATGGCATGTATGATGATACTGGTGTAAGTGTTCCTGGTTTTGTAGGCGACATAGGGCATGGCCAGGAGATAAGGCAGGAAAAGCAAGAGAGCCTTCAGCCCGAACAGAAAATGGAAGATGAGGTGCAGCCCGGCGTTCACCGGCCAGGCCCATTTGCCCAATGCTTCTTCCTGGCGCGGCAAGATGTATCCCCGCCACATGAATTCCTCGCCGAAATAGTTGAAGAACAATAGTACCAGCATGGGGAAGAAGATCCAGCGGTCGCTTCCCTCCAGCCGTTCGATCTGGATTGGCGAAAAACTTCTCAATTCATCCAGGCTGAAAGGGAGCGGGGAGAGGGTCCAGAGCCCGATGATCAGGCCGGTAATGGCGGATGCAGCGAGCATGCCACCCAATATCCACAACCAGTCACGCCCGGTCAGACGCCGGAGTCTGAAACGAGCGGATATACTTTCCCAGGATATCGGGTAACCGTCCCGCTTCAGCAGGTGCAGGGACAGGAAGAACAACGGTCCAAACAAGAAACAGGTTCCAAGGATGATCCATACCAGGAAGGGATTGATGGTCGTGGTTTCCAGCAGGACTGGCATCATGATCTTGATCAGGATGTAAAAGATCATTCCCGGGATTGCGAACAACAGGAATGCAGTACTGATTTTTATGGGTTTGATTTCTTTCATGGTCTCTTTCCTTACAAAGTATCCTTTTGTGAACTCAACGCGGTCAAAAGAGGCCGGGTCTATTCTATTCCTGACAGGAACCTGTCCACCCGTGCATTCAAGGTCGGCAGGAGTTCTTGGGGTATAAAATGCGGGCTGTCCGGGAGGATTTCGGCTGCGGCCAGGTTGGGGAAGATTTCACGGGCGCGGGCCGCCACTTTATGGCCGGGGAACAGGCGATCCTTCTCTCCCGCCAACACCAGGATGGGCGCTGTGAAAGCCGACATCTCATCCATCGTTACGTTGCGCGGCATCTCGGCCTCAACCTGGACATATCTGAAAACCGCCGTGGTGATTTCAATCAGCTCCTCGGGGATGGGATGTCCCAGGAACATGGGCTGCAGCACTTTCAACAATCTCTCTCGGCTGGGAAACAGACGGTAAGCAATCAGCGGCAGCAGCAGGTCGAAGAACATGGTTTTCCCGGGGATCGAAACCAGCCCGGAGGGGATGATGAGGACCGCTTTGGAGATCCTTTTCGGGGCGTAAGCCGCTGCGTTCAGCAGGATGCCAGCGCCGTAGGATCCGGCCAGGAAGGCGGATTGTTCCAGCCCGAAGGCATCCAGAACGTCGACAATCCACTGGCCGTAACTGTGGTCACGCGGTGAAAGCCTGACCGGGACGCTCTTGCCGGGGTGTCCGATGGTATCTGGGGCGTAGATGCGGTACTTCTCTAGCAGGGGTTTGAACCAACCCAGGGTAGCTGGATTGGTGGTATTGCCGCCATGCAGCAGCACCAGTGGGGAAGCACCTTCTGGCCCGGTCAGCAGTACGTGGGTTTGGCCAAAGCGGGTACTGATCATTTTGTTTTCGACCTGGATGCCGCTATCAGCCAGGTGTTTGTCATACAGGCTGTGAATCACTGCCTGTCCGTGGGTTGATCGGTAAATCGATTCCATGTTTACTGCCTTTCCCATAAAGACCAGGCGCATATAAGAAGGCCGGTCTTGTTTTTTATGGTTGCTGGTTGGCTTGCTTCGTAAAAACCATGTGAATTACAATCCTTCGAGGATTTTAGGTCCGTGGTTGTGCATCATCGAAACATGACCTTCACCGGGGATAAAGGTTGTCTGGCTGTTGGGGATAGCCGGCTGCATACCTGGCCATTGAGAGCGGGGTATCGGCGTCTTCTTCCCTGTGCTGCGCCCGGGTTTGAAGTTAGACGACCCGGTGCCTGGCAAGTTGGGGGCCAGCACCCGGACACCGGCCTGAGTTGCGATGGGATCGATCATGCGGCCGATCTGCCCGGAAGCCGTGCCCCCTGAGAAATAAAGAAGGGGCTTCCCTGCAGAGTCGCCGTACTCATGGTAACTGAGCCTGAGGCCATCATTCAATCGTGTTGATCGGCTCTTTTCTTGTGTATTCATTCTGGTCATGCGGAGTATGTATGGCCGACCGGTTTACTCATAACGCAGAGCCTGGACAATTTCCAGGCGGGCAGCCTGCCGGGCCGGGATGATGGCCGCCAGCAGACCAAAGAATAGGCCAATGATCACGGCCGTGGTAATGCCGCTCACCGGGAAGTAATACCCCAGCGGGAACAGGACTTTGATGCCTGTTACGAAGACATACCCCAGGTACATGCCGCCCAGGATCCCGAAGAAGGTGCCAATTGCCGCCAGCAGCAGGGCTTCAGCCAGGACCATGTTGCGAACCTGCCGGCGGGTACCACCCACAGCCCGCACCATGCCGATCTCGCGGGTACGCTCGAGAACACTGATGGTCAGCGTGTTCATCATGGCGATCAGGGATGGTATGGCCAGAAAAACAAAGACAATGTAAACCGCACTGAAGGCGGCGTCCATCTGTGTCTTCATCGCGCCGTAATAATCAGTACCTGAAATTAACTTATACTGGGGGTAATTGGCTGCCAGGGACCAGATCTCGGTCTTCACGGCTTCGCGGCTTGCATCTTCTGCCAGGTTCAGCTGGATGAATACATCTTCTGTGACGCCGAAATCGGTTTCTAAATTAGCTTGTGAGAGATAGGCTGTTGTCACCTTGGCATTCAAGAGGTCCATCCCGACGGCCACAATCTCATACGAAACCGTGCCGTTTGTGGTCTGAAGTTCGATCGTGTCGCCGGCCTTTGCGTCGATTGCCAGCAAAAAGGCGCCATTTACGACCAGGGTTCGTTTGGAAGCGAGCTTTTTATAAGCAGATTGATTGCCTTTCAGGAAATGCAATCCGCTGACGTTTGGAAAGGCTTCCGGATCGATCCCGATCAGGGAGACAGCTTGTCCATTCGTGGTTGTGGCCCCGTATCGGAACGTACTGACTTCTTCAACGCCTTCCACTTCCCTCAGGTCCTGGGCAAATTCAGGGCTGGAGCCGATATTGCTGCCCCACAGCATGACTGAAGGCGGCACAAACAGATAATCACTTCCAAAACTGGCAAGCATCAGTTCATCGATTATTCCCGTCATACTGGAAACCAGACCACCAGCGGCGACGATCACTGCCAGACCAAGCATGCTGGCGGAAGCGGTTACAGCCACACGAGCAGGCTGTCGTTTGAGGTTGCTTTTCGCCAGGCCGCCAATTCCCTGGCGAACGGTGATCCAGGAGATGATCGGTCCAAACAGGTTCGCCAGCGGGTTGACAAGTGCCGGGGTTACCAAGACCAGTCCTGCCAGGAAGAACAGGCCTCCTGGGATGATCAGGGCCGACTGCCCAGAGAGCACCACGAATGTGGTCACGATCAGGATAAGCATGCCGACGATGAAGCCGATCCCTGTCTTGCGTTTTACATCTATCTCCGCTTGTGACGGGCGCAGTGCTTCGAGCGGGGTGATCCTGCTGGCGTTCCACGCAGGCAGCAGGCCGGCCAGGACGGTGACGCCCACGCCCAACCCTACAGAGAACAGCACCAGCAGTGGGGAGATTACCGGGGCGCCCAATTTCAGATTGATGAACAGGCTTAAAGGGCCTTGTACGATCTTGATAATCCCTAATGCCATCAGGTAACCCAGGATCAGACCAATGGCCGAACCGATCAATCCCTGCAGCAGGCTTTCGGCCAGAATAATCCCGATGACCGTACGACGTGTAGCACCCAGGGCGCGCAGCATGCCGATATCCCGGCGGCGCTCGGTGACGATTGTTCGGAAGGTGTTGAAAATGATGAAGCCGCCCATAAATAAGGCCAGGGCTCCAAATACACTCAAGCCAATCTGGCCAAGTTCCATAGCGGCAAACATTTCATCCCCGGCCGTCAGTGTACCAACCTGGTAGTTTTTACCCAGGGCAGTTTCGATTTGCTGCTGGATCTCGTTCCGGCGCGCTTCATCAGCAAAACCTTCTATGTTAATGTCAATCAGGTTGACCCGATCCGTTTCACCGGTCATTTCCTGCGCCTGGGGCAGGTTCACCAGGATTTCTTCGGTAATGGGCATGATATTGGGCGGCAGGATACCGACCACGGTCAATTCCGTGAGACCTGATGCCCCGGGTAGAGAGAAGCTCTCTCCCACTTTGACGGAGAGCGCATCGGCCAGGGTTTGTGAAATCACAGCGGAAGCCGTGTCAGAATCTTCCAGATACCGGCCTTCTATGATCGCGTAGGCGCGAACAGAGCGGGCATCTTCGGAGGTAACCCCGACCAGGTTGACAGCGATCAGTGTGTCGGGGCGTGCTGGATCTCTGTCGATGTAATCGGCCGGCAGGTTGATCGTGCGGTTGAGAGATGCGGAAACAGCCCGCAGCCCAGCGACGTTCTGAAGCCGGTTGGCGATCTCCTGAGGGAAGGATTCGCCGGAGATATTGGTAATACTGAAGTCAATCTGCCCTTCAACTCCCTGAACATTGGCCTGTAGGGCTGCGATCATAGTGGGCAGAACGGTGTTCATGCCGAAGATCAGCAGTACCCCAAAGATGATTGCCAGGGTGGTCAAGGTTGTGCGTAATTTGCGCCGGCCCAGGTAGCGGGCGGCGAGAGAGAGTTGCAGTTTCATCGGAGACTCCTAATCCCCAATTTCTTTTATCATACGGGTAACTGCCGCAGCGCCATGATTCTTGCGATCCAGTAAAGTTTCGTCTACCACTTTGCCATCTTTGAGGAAGACAATCCGGTCAGCGTAGGCAGCAATGCGCGGGTCATGGGTCACCATGATCACTGTGCGGTCATATTGTTTGGAAACATCACGCAGGAGGCCTGCGATCTCATCCCCGGAGCGAGTATCGACATTGCCGGTTGGTTCGTCAGCAAGGATCAGGGTCGGATCGGCAACCAGCGCCCGGGCGATAGCCACCCGCTGCTGCTGTCCCCCGGAGAGCTGATCTGGGCGGCTGGACAGGCGGTCGCCTAACTCAAAACGTTCTAACCATTTTGTGGCGCGTTTGTAGGCGTCCGCAGGTTTGATGCCGTCCAGGGTGACCGGTAAGGCAGCGTTCTCAACCGCCGTCATGACAGGGATCAGGTTAAAGAACTGGAAGACGAAACCGATCTTGCGGCGGCGCAGTTCGGTCAGTTGGTCGTCAGGCATTTGGGTGATCGAAACGCCCTCGATCTTGATGTCGCCTTCGGTGGGTTTATCCAGCCCGCCGATCAGGTGCAGCAGGGTGGATTTCCCGCAGCCGCTGGGGCCCATAACGGCGACGAACTGGCCTGAGTTGACCTTGAGATTTATTTTTTCAAGGGCGGTTACTGTGGTTGCCCCGCTACCATAGACCTTGGATAAGTTTTCAGTTGAAATGATAGACATTGTTGACCTCCTGAGTGAGGAGAAAATAAGCTTTCTTGTGAATAGACAGTCCCAAGCAGGCGCGCAGGATATATGGTGTTGGACCTGCCGCCAGAAACCTTGAACCAGTAAACGGTAATCATGATCAATCGGGAGGGGGATATTCGGATCCAGTCTGGCCTTTTCTTGGCCTGCCCCGCTTGCGGATTTCTGGTTCGGGAAGCGGTTGGTCCCGCACTTCATCCAGGCGGGTCTCGATCATGTCCAGCCAGCGCAGGTCAGCTTCCAGGTACATGATGGCCTTGTCCAGCAGCAGGATCTGGGCCATTTCGGTGCGCGGATCGTAAGTTTCGCGTTGTCTGGTGGCGTCATGCAGATCCTGGTACAGGTGAGAGCGTTGGGTTTGGATCAACCGCCAGGGATCTGCCATGTCGGTGACCAGGGCGATCATTAGCTTGACGAAGAATTCATCGCGCATGTATTCGGGGGTGACCCCGCAGGACAGCCATTCGTCTAGTATTACCCGACCTTCGGTAGTGATTTTGTAAACTCGGCGAGATGGTTCATCGCCTTCACCCAGGTCGGAGGCCAGCTCTACCAGTCCGGCTTCCTCCAGCCGGTCGAGGGTGGTGTAGATCTGGGCAGGTTTGACCTCCCAGTTCATATCTCCGCCAACAACAACGGAAAAGGCCGCCCGTAATTCGTAACCGTGACGGGGTTTTTGGGCAAGCAGCCCGAGGATGGCGTGTCTGACTGTCATAATTGGTTTATATAGTAAACAGTTTAGTATTATTGGAGCAAAATATTACACGAGTTAGTATTTTCTGTCAAGGTTTTCTTAGGATTGTGTTCTTGGGATTGGCGACTTGGGATGGACTTTCGGACAGGCATTTCGGTCTTGATATTAACAATTTGATATGTTCATTTCCCCCGATGAACATATCAAACCAATTTGTGTGTGCCATAGACAAGAAAAGCTGCAGGCTTGTGTACGCCTGCAGCCTTTCCTGTTTCAGTCCGGAATTTTCAACGGCGCTGGTGTTCCTGTTGGCGACAGGTCAACCTGGAACGCGATTGGTTCTTTTGGGTGAGCTAGAACTCTTCCAGCAGGTCCATATTCTTAATCGCTTCTGAAAAACCCTGGCGGGCAAGACTGGCCTTCCATATATCGACCGGGGTAAAGCTCATTGTGACCGTGGTACTCTTAATCACCAGTAACCTGTTTCCAACAGTCAGGTAATAGGCTTCTAAAAATTCGGGTCTCAGGGATAATTGCCTGCCCAGCAGTTTCGAAATGGTATAGGCTTTTTCCTTGAACCAGCACACTGTTTCAGTCTCTTCGATTTGCTGCACAAATCCGGCAAAGACGGTCTGATCGATGGTTTCCCTGTTCAACAATCCAAAACCGCTTTTCCCGCGGTGGCCAGTGATCAGGACAACAAAGCCATCCTCTTTTAACCGATAGCGTTCAAAAGCCCTGGGTGGTATTCCAACCCGTAGATCTTCCCTGATAATCGAGATGCCGTAGGCTTCCTTGGTCCCTGGCATCCCGGGCATGAGACTTGGCATTTTCAGACAGCCAGCCCACTCTTGTAACCCTGGATGGTTAGTCCGAAGGGATTTGATTTGACGGCACACGCTTGCATTGTTGTTTCAACCAGCAGATCCTGCAGCTCACCGGGTGTGTAGGCGGCGTTCAGGGATGTGATGAAACCGGGGCGGATATCCCTTGGCTGGCAGATCATCCACATCATCCAGCGGAGGGGGGCGGCCATGTCACGGCGCAGGTCAGAGATATGCACCCGACCGCCGGGTTTGAGCACGCGCCAGATCTCGTTGAAAGTGCCCTGCGGCTTTGCCCACTCGTGTAAAGAGCCATTGGTAAAGACGGCATCGAAATAGTCGTCTTCAAAGGGCAGATTGTCTCCGCTGCTGAGAACATACGTTGTCCGATCGGAAAGGTTGTAAGCGCGGGCATTTTCTTCAGCCAGATTAATCATGTCCGGGCTGATATCGAGCCCGGTCAGGTGGGTGTGGTTGGTACAGGCCAGCCACTCCAGTCCCAGGTAGCCGGGACCGGGTCCGATCTCGAGCGCGTGGCCGTGGTCGATACCGGCTGCCAGCAGGTCATTCCAGCCCAGAAGGCCTTTGTCGCGCATGTTTTGCGAAAACTGATCGTAAGTTTCAACCAGCAGCTCTCCCTGGATGCCCTGGTCTGTTTCGGGGACTCTTGGTTTTGTCATTTTCTTTACTCCTGTTTTAGTTAGAATATACAAGGTTGTTTAGTGGGCAAAAAAATATACCCTCTCAGGGTATACTACCCTGCTTTACTTTTCCAAGCAGGTCTTGCAGCCAGGTTAGTTCCGCCTGCATGTGGAGGCGGGAGTGCTCAAAGACCATTTGAGCGGCAGCAGGAACTTCATTGCGAGACATCTGCTCTTTTTCGTGCGCCTCCATATGGACCAGTGTCTGTTCCAACCCGGTAATGCGGCCTCGCAGGTAACCGATCACTTCGTCCACCGGCAGCGCCTCCATAAAGGCAATCGCGACATCCAGGTCGTAGTACTGCCGCTCTGTGGTGCGCCAGGTCTCACGCAGCAGGCGCAGGAATTCGTCCCGCCCGGTTTCCGTAAGCTGGTAGACACTGCGTGATGGACGGTTGCCCTGCTTTTCGGTCGCGACCTTGTCGAGCATGCCTTCTTCTTCCAGCTTGCCGAGCGCAAAATAGATCGAACCGAAGGCGATGGAAGTCCAATCGCCCATGTGTTCTTCGATGATGTGCTTCAGTTCATAGCCATGCAGGGGCTGACGGCGCAACAGGCCGAGGAGAACCAGTCGGGTGGTAGACATAAAACCTTTCTATTGCAGAATATACAATCTTGTATATTCTAAGCTAAATCAAACGGGTTGTCAAGATGCAAAGATAGACTGCAAAGGAGGACTGTGCAAAGGAGGACTGCTAAAGGTGATAGAATATCCCGGTCTGCCTGATACCAATCCAGGCAGACCTATTGCTACACCATATGGCCTGGCTGACTGGAAAGATCATGCTGCGCCGTTCACCACGATCGGGTCCACAGAATGGGTGATTGATCCTGTTCTTGCTGATGGGCTGGTCAGTGAATCTGTTTGGATAACAGTTTTTCATGGATACCATTCAACCACTGTTCACTGATCTCATTCAGCACAATAGAAACCAGGTGTAAGCGGGAAGCCTGGCCGGGAAAGTTTCAGGCAAAACAAGATCTTTACTGCACATTCCTGTTCAGGCGCTCAATCTTACTTTTTCGGAATATCAGCCTTATGCAGGATGAATTAGTCGCCCATCCAGGGTGCATAAGTGGGCGATATATGGTGCGCAGGTCGGTGATATATTCCAAAAAAGTCGCCCACGTAGGGCGCGTTTTCTGTATTCTTTTTTTTCTTGTTTTCCCTTTATTTGGTTTTTCCCAGCAGCAGTGCACTTATATCTGCAGGGTCACGGCGTCGCCGTACTCTCACGGTTATTCCGCTGTCGGGGCGACTCACCGGGGCAGCTTTGTACGTTCTTAGAATCTGAAGGTTCTTAATACCTTCAGGTTCTGTGTTCCGAAGGCGCCCTGTTAAGGGCGGACCGCGATCTGCCCTACCGAGCCGCAATATATTCCAGCAGCGCATCCACCAGTGTTTAGGCCTCGGCCTGCTTGGCGCTGCACACCAGGATCACGCCCGCGCCGGTTGTGTTGTAGATTATCCTGGTCAAGACTCCGGCCTCACCGCCGCTGCGCCAGTAGGCCGTGCAGCCAGACTTCTCTTCCGAGATGAACAGGAACAAGCCGATCTCTTCCTCCCTGTCGGTGGGGTACTGCGGTTGCTCGCATTCGGCCAGCGAGGCCGGCGGACGCAGCTGGCTGGGCCGAACGCGGCAAGATTGAAGCCCCGCGCCGGGCAAGCAGAACGGGGTTGATGTCACCTAAAAATAATTACTTTCTTCATGTACAGACAATTGACGATAATGGAAAGAAGTGATAAATTTACGGAATTAACTTGTATCGGAGTAACCCATCCCTTTAGACAGGTATTTACCCTATTTTAACGTCCTCTGGGCGTCCTTACAACTCAGCACAGGAAATTACGTTGCACTTTTCTGATCATCGAGCAAAGCGCCAACGAATCATGCAAGACTCGAAGGAGATAACAATGAACACAAACGCGTTTAACCCATTTGCGATGGCACAGAAGCAATTGGATGAAGCCGCTGAGCACCTCCAGCTCGACCCGGCTGTCCATGAACTGCTGCGTTGGCCGCTGCGAGAGTTGCACGTCACGCTCCCGGTCAAGATGGACGATGGTACCACCCGTATCTTTCACGGGTTCCGGGTGCAGTACAACGATGCACGCGGTCCCAACAAAGGTGGTATCCGCTATCACAGCGGCGAGACGATTGATACCGTCCGCGCTTTAGCAGCCTGGATGACCTGGAAATGTGCCGTGGTGGATATCCCGCTTGGCGGCGGCAAGGGCGGCATCATTTGCGATCCCAAGTCGCTCTCGGCGACTGAACTCGAACGCCTGAGCCGCGCCTACATCCGACAGGTGGGACGCATCCTTGGTCTGGAGAAGGATGTCCCGGCCCCCGATGTGTACACCACCCCGCAGATCATGGCGTGGATGATGGACGAATTTTCCTTTATGCAGGGATACAGCGAGTATGGCATGATCACCGGCAAGCCTCTGGCTCTCGGTGGTTCTGCCGGGCGCGGCGACGCTACCGCCCGCGGCGGTATGTACTGCCTGCGTGAGGCGGCGAAGGCGCTCAAGATAGATCTCAAAGACGCGACGACCGCCATCCAGGGCTATGGCAACGCCGGTTCATTTGCCCACAAACTGGGTGAAGAACTCTTCGGACTCAAGGTGGTGGCTGTCACCGATTCGCGTGGCGGCATCTATAACCCCAAGGGGTTGGACTTTGCACAGGTCTCTGCGCACAAAGCCAAAACCGGTTCAGTTATCAATTTCCCTGGCGCCGCCAGCATCAGCAATGAGGAGTTGCTCGAGTTGGATGTAACGGTGTTGGTGCCGGCTGCATTGGAAAACGCCATCAATGAACACAACGCCGAGCGCGTCAAGGCAAAGGTCATCGTCGAGCTGGCGAACGGTCCCACCACGCCCGAAGCGGATATCATCCTGCACGAGAAAGGTTTCTACGTCATCCCGGATTTCCTGTGCAACGCCGGCGGCGTCACGGTCTCATACTTCGAAATGGTCCAGAACACCTATGGTTATTACTGGGATGAATGTGACGTCCACGAGCGCCTGGAGAAGAAAATGACTACCGCGTTCTGGAACGTGCACAACATGGCGCGCCAGCACAATGTCCATAACCGCCTGGGCGCTTACCTGGTGGCAGTCAACCGGGTGGCCGAAGCGGTCCGTCTGCGCGGCTGGGCGTAGACGGTAACGGTTGTGTCTTTTCATGGTATGTCTTCTCATGCAGGCGCATGAGGAGACATACCGGTCAGCGCCGATGGCGCACACTCTGCCCGGATCCTCCTTAGGTACTGGAAGGCTACCTGCTCACTGCCCAGGATCCAATGCTGGCTCGGCATAACAGTCATAGTTGGCTGCAAAAGCCGACGGCGATCGCAAAACAGGTGTAAACGAGCAGGTTTCAAGGGCAGCTCTCCTCTTTCCGTCTGGCCTGGGGGGCGCTAAAATAGCCATCTTCATATGTATGGTACGCCGGTGGTGGATTTTCGGGTCAAATTTTGTCATCGCGTTGTTTGTTTCCTCCCACTTGTTTCGCTTGCTTCTATGGTATCTCTTCGGTCAATCCCCCTCTGCGAACTGCCGGGCCTTTTCAACATACGCCAGGCTCTGGTGCCGGAAGTAAGTGTTGTACAGTTCGGCGTAGTGGCCGCCCCGTTTCAGAAGCTGGTCGTGGTTTCCCTCTTCGATGATGCCGCCGTTCTTCATCACGACGATGCGGTCGGCGGCCCGCACGGTTGACAACCGGTGGGCGATCAGGATGCTGGTGGCGTTCTCCAGGATCAGGTTGAGAGCCTGCTGGATCTGCCATTCGGTGAAGGGATCGATACTGGCGGTGGCCTCGTCCAGGATGAAGATGGCCGGTTTCTGGACCAGCACCCGCATCAACGCCACCAACTGGCGCTGTCCCATCGACAGGCGCGCGCCGCGCTCGCCGACTTCGGTCCCCAGGCCTTCGGACAGCGTCTCGAGCCATTCGCCTTCCCCGATGCGGCGGGCCATGGCCAGCATCTCAGCGTCGCTGGTGTCTGGTGCGGCGTAGCGGATGTTGTCGGCCACGCTGCCCGAGAACAGGAAGGGGACCTGCGAGACGATCCCCAACTGGCGGCGGTACTGCTGCAGGTCGAAGGTGCGGATGTCGTGCCCGTCCAGGGTCAGCCGGCCAGCCTGGAACTCGTAGAAACGGGCGATCAGTTTGGCAATGGTCGATTTACCGGCGCCGGTGTGCCCGACCAGCGCCAGGTTCTCCCCAGGCCGGATGCACAGGTCGAAGCGCCTCAGCACCGGGTCTGCCCCGCTGTAGCGGAAATCGAGCGCCTCGAAGCGGATGTCCCCGCTCAGGTGCGGTACATCTTTGTGATCGACCTGGATCACGTTCGGGTCGGCGTCGATCAGAGCGAAGACCCGCTCGGCGGCAGACAAACCCTGCTGGATCTGGGCCCAGAAGGCTGACAGGTTCATAATCGGGAACAGGAAGTTGTCCAGGCTGAGCAGGAACAGGTACCAGGCCCCGGCTGTGATGATGCCCTGCTGGATGTTCATGCCCCCGTAGTAGACCAGGATGGCGATGAAGACGCCACTCATGGCGTTCAGGGTCGGGAAGACCAGCGAGAGCACCAGCCCCCGGCGCACATTGACCCGGTAGGACTGCTGGTTGGCTGCATCGAAGATTTCGAAGATGCTCGCCTCCTGGCGGAAGTTCTTGGCGATCGAGATGCCGCTGACAGTCTCTTTGATGGCCGCGTTGACATCGGCCATGGCGCGCATGCCGCGCCGGGTGACGATGCGGGCCAGGCGGCGGTAGCCCATGGCCATTAACAGGATCAGCGGCAAGAAGGAGAAGAACAACAGCGCCATGTGCCACTCGGTGAGGAACAGGAGCACTGCCAGGATGGCGGCCTGGATGGACTGGGTGGCAACATCGGCGACGATCACCACCAGCTGGCCGAAGTCATTGGTGTCGGCGGTGATGCGCGAGACGATGCGTCCGGAGGAGAACTGGTCATAGAACGACAGGTCGTGCTCGGCGGCGGCCTGGAAGGCATTGGTGCGCAGTTCCAGGACCACGTCGCCGACCGCCCGGGCGATCTGGCTGCGGCGAGCCCAGTTCAATCCCCAATAGCTGAAAGCCAGCAGGGTCATTACCAGCCCGATCAGGCCGATCACATCCAGGCCGGGTTGGGTTCCCAGACGGTCGATAACCGAACTGACTACCAGGGGCAGGGCAGCCGAGATGGGGGCGATCAGCACGATCATTCCCGCGATCAGCAGCATTCGCCGCAGCTGCGGCCTGAAATACTGGTAGATGCGCGCGAATAACTGCCGGTCAGAGTACTGCCGGTCGTATTTCTCAGTGTCAAGTCCAGCGAAAAAGCCCATTTATACCTATATGTGACTCTGCGAGCGGAGCGAATCAGTCACAGTGCAACAAAAAGCATATCTACCAGCCACAAGGCTGCTTCGGCGGCGGCGGCCGCCTCGCAGAGTCATTACTTAGCATCCATTACATTCACTCAAATAGCGCAGGAAGCGGTTGTTCTCATCGACCAGGATGACCTTGGGATCAATCTGCCGGTCAGTCAATTCGAAACCCATGATGATGATCTCGTCGCCGGCATGGATCAGGTGGGCGGCGGCGCCGTTCATGGTGATCTGACCGGTCCCGCGCTCCCCGGCGATGACATAGGTCTCCAGGCGGGCGCCGGAGGTATTGCTGACTACCAGCACTTTCTCGCCCGGCCAGATGCCGACGCGTTCGATCAGGTCGATGTCGATGGTGATACTGCCGATGTAGTTCAAATCGGCCTGGGTGACTGCGGCTTTATGAATTTTCGAGCGTAAAAGCCAGCGCATAAGTACTCCTGGTGATCGGTGATTGGTGATTGGTTACCCGGAAAAGTAATCCCAGCTCACCAATTTCCCAAAGTATTATTCTCTAAAGATCCTTCCATAGGCTTCGGAACTTTTCAGCAAATCATCGTGGCTGCCGATGGCGGCGATGTGTCCCTGGCGCAGGACAATGATCAGGTCGGCCCAGCGGATTTGCGAGAGCCGGTGGGTGATGATAAAGGTGGTGCGACCCCGGGCTGCAGCGGCGATGGCGCGCTGGATGCGGTCTTCGGTGGCGCTGTCGATAGCGCTGGTCGAATCGTCCAGGATCAGGATGCGCGGGTCGGTCAGGAAGGCGCGTGCCAGCGCCAGGCGCTGGCGCTGCCCTCCGGAGAGGGTCACGCCGCGCTCCCCCAGGACAGTCGGGTAACCCTGGTCGAAGGATTGGATGAAGTCGTGCGCCTGGGCCGAACGGGCCGCTTTCTCGATCTGTTCCTGGGTTGCTCCCGGTTTTCCAAAGGCGATATTCTCGCTGACGGTGCGCGAGAACAGGAAGATATCCTGTTCGATCATCGAGACCTGCGAACGCAGCGAGGCCAGGTTCCAGTCGCGTACATCCCGGCCGTCGACCAGCACCTGCCCGCGGCCGGCGTCGTAGGTGCGGTTGATCAGCCGCACCAGCGAGGTCTTGCCGGCGCCGGTTTGCCCGACGATGGCCACGGTCTGCCCGGTTTTGACCTTGAAGGAGATCTTCTCGAGCACTGGTTCATTTTCGTCGGGATAGTTGAAGCAGACTTCCCGGAACTCGACTTCTCCCTGCATCGCGCCGATATAGCCGGAAAGGTTCTGGTCGAGATTGGTCTCGTTGTTGATCAGCTCCAGGATGCGGCGGCTGCTGGAAATGCCCAATGAGATCTGGGTGTAGGCAAACGACGATGCGAAGGTGGGGAAATCCAGCATGCGCAGCAAGCCGAAGTAGGCGATTACGCCGCCAACGGTGATATCCCCGGAGCGGAAGAGCAGCAGGGCGTGCACCAGGCCGCCGGCAAAGGCCAGTCCCAGCAGCAGGTTGGGCAGGAAGCTGGCTTCCAGGTCGCCCTGCCGGACGAAGGCATCCCGGAATTTGCGGGCATTGGTGCCGAAGCGGTTGATCTCGGCGTCTTCCTGGGCGGCGCCTTTAACGATCTCAACGCCGTCCAGCGCCTCGGAAAGGTGGGTGTTCATGCGCCCGAAATTGCCGCGCACTTCATCGGTGATGGGCGCCAGTGTTTTCAGGTAATGGGCCAGGACAAAGAAATAGATGATTGCAAATACCAGTGGGGTGAGCACCAGGGAGGGGTGCAGCAGGTCAAGCTGTTTAAACGTGCCGGGGAATACCACCGGCAGGATGGGATACACGATTGGCATGACCAGAAACAGCAGGGACCCCACTACCAGGTTGACCCCGGGGCTGAACATGAAATTGACTTCGCGCACATCGTTGGTAGCGCGTGCCATGGTATCACCGACCGGCTGCAGGTTGTGAAAGGTCATACTCTTGCCCAGCAGTGAGATATACAACTCATCGCGGATATCGCGTTCGATCTTCTGGGCCAGGAAGTCGGCGCCGAAGTTGCGGCTGAACATCAGGAAGGCTCGGATGATCTGCGAACCGCCCAGGACCAGGACCAGCGGCAGAAGGGCTGCGAAGTCCGGCGGGCTGGCCAGCATGGCATTGAATGCATCCCCGGTCAGGATCGGGATCAATGTGGTCAGGGCGGCATTCCCCAGTGCGCCCAGGAAGATCACCAGCAGCAGCGGCCAGTAGCGCCAGGCGTGCGAAAGTATCCAGCGGATGGGTCCCTGGCGGGCGTAACGAGGACGGGGCATGGTGAATTCAACCGGGGTCGTAACAGCAGCCATAGATGCCTATTCTATCACTAACCACGGATGATTTTACAGAGCCCCCAGGGCGAAGCAGTCTCCTGGCTGAGGGTACGTTTTTGTTTCTATATGCGATGGGGATGCTTCGGCGGCTGTGGCCGCCTGGCAGAGTCATGGTAACTGTGGGGCTGCTGACCGCTGTACTGCTCGCGGTCTCTTCTTTTTACCCCCACCAGGAAAGCATGCCGGTCATTGTTCCATGGCTTATGTATCCGGGGGCGCTTCAGGCATTACAGCACTGACAACCATACCGCGTCCTCTTTGTTTGGACCGGTATACGCACTCATCTGCAGCTTTCATGAGTGCTTCTGTAGTTTCCCCGTTTTCAGGATAGTAAGCGATACCGGCACTGAACGAGAGCACAATGGGTGGGTCGCCGGGGATGGGGGTGGCTTTGGCCTCATCCAGCAGCCCCTGCACCAGGACGCCACCACGTTCCGGGTCGACGCCCTGCAGGATCAGGACAAACTCGTCCCCGCCGTAACGGAAGAGCAGGTCGATGGTGCGCAGGTCAGCTTTGATGCGTTTTACGAATGTAACCAGCACATCATCCCCCCGGGCATGCCCGCAGGTATCGTTGATTTCCTTGAAGTGATCCAGGTCGATAAAGACCAGGGCAAAACTGTATTCGTATATCTGGGCGCGTTTCAGTTCTTCGTTCAGCCGCAGGTCGAGAGCCCGCCGCGAGAAAGCCCCGGTCAGGTGGTCATACATCCCGGAGCTGTATTCGGCTGGCTGGACCTCCCGCAGCCTGGCGCTAAGCAGGCGCATCAGATCGACGCCCACATCCGGGATGGCATCCAGCAGCCGCTGGAATTTATCCTTGGAGAGACTCCTGACCCGGGTTTTGGAGATGGCGGCCACGCTGGCGGTGCGCTGGATGTCCTCCAGCAGGGCGATCTCACCCACCACCTGCCCGGGATAACGGAAGGTGAGCAGTTTGGGATCGTCCAGGCTGCCCTGCAGGATGGCCAGGACTCCGGCTTCGATCCAGCAGACCTTGTCGGCGGCATCCCCCTGGATGAACAGGATCTCCCCCGGTACGAGTTCCTCTTCCTGCCCGTAGGTCTCGATGAATTTCTCGAGGGAAGAGGCGGTGATGGTCTCGGAACTACCGGGCTGCTTGGGCAGATGCTCGTAGGATGCCTGGAATTTCTCAAAGATGGGTTGGGAGAGGAATTGGGATGCAGTCATGACCACTCGGTTTCTTGTGAATAGGGACTTTTGGATTGTAGCACAGGATTTTTGTTTGAAGACCCGTTTTCTTGGTCGTTCCCATGGATGTTTTCGGGTCGGATGTGTTGCTCTGTGCGGCGCACACCAGCGCCTTGCTCCTTGTGTCCATAACACGCCGAGCGAAGCAAAGCAGACTCAACGCGTGAGGAAATGTTTTATATTACCATGAGGCTGCTGATCGCGGCACACGTTACTGAGAAAAAGGCGATAAAGACTCGCCACTTAAGGAATGCTTCCGATCAGTGCGGGGCGCAAGCTCAATGATTGTTACCAGAACCTTACCTGGGCGCTGCATAAAGCATAACGCCCGGAAAGCAGAATTTCCGGGCGTGTTCTCAGAGGAACCAGGCTGAAAGATTACGGCAAATGCAGCGCCGGATTATTATTCAATCCATCCCAGACCGATGCGGCCGCGTTCGGGTTCGACTTTCAGTATTTCGACTTCCAGGATATCCCCCACTTTCAATACCGTCCCGTGGGGGATCTGGCTGCGGTGCAGCAGGCCGTCCTGTTTGACGCCGATGTCGATAAAAGCGCCAAAATCGACCACGTTACGGACGGTGCCCTGCAGGGTCAGGCCCTGGGCCAGGTCTTCCATCTTGAGTACATCCGTGCGCAGGATGGGCGCCGGGGTCTGGTCACGCGGGTCGCGACCCGGACGCACCAGCTGCTCAAGGATGTCGTTCAACGTCGGGAGACCGCAGTCCAGGTCGGCTGCCAGGCTCTCAAGCGGGGTTTGGACGGTCAGGGTCTCAATGGCGGTTTTGCGTTCTTCCGGTGAAGAGGCCGGGGTGAGGCCGGCGCGGGACAGCAGGGCCTTGGCGATCCCATATGATTCAGGGTGAATGGCGGAGGCGTCCAGCGGGTTGTTCCCTTCCCTGATGCGCATGAAGCCCACGGCCTGTTGGTACGCTTTGGGACCAAGGCCGCTGACCTTTCGCAGTTCTTCCCGGGCTCGAAAGACCCCGTTGGCATCGCGGTGGGCGACAAGCGCTTCGGCCAGCTTGGGGCCCACACCAGCCACATGGGTCAGTAGGGCCGGGCTGGCCGTATTGACATCCACGCCGACAGCGTTCACTACACTTTCCACCACACCATCGAGCGCATGGTTGAGGGCGGTCTGGTCGACATCGTGCTGGTACATACCGACGCCGATCGATTTAGGATCGATCTTGACCAGTTCTGCCAGCGGGTCCTGTGCCCGGCGGGCGATCGAGACCGCCCCGCGGATGGAGACATCCAGGTTGGGGAATTCTTGGCGGGCCAGTGGGCTGGCGCTGTACACCGAAGCCCCGGCCTCGTTTACGATCAGGTATTTGACTGCTTCGGTCCCGCTGGTCAATTCGGCAGCCAGCTGTTCGGTCTCGCGGGAAGCGGTCCCATTCCCGATCGTGATCAGGGTGACGTGGTGACGGTTGATCATTTCTTGCAGCAGTTCCAGGGCTGCAATCCATTTGTTATGGGGGGCGTGCGGATAGATGGTACCGGTATCGAGCAGCTTGCCGGTCGGGTCTACTACTGCCACTTTAGAGCCGGTGCGGAAGCCGGGGTCGATGCCCAGGACGGTGTGGTTTGCCAGGGGGGGCTGAGAGAGCAGGGCGCGCAGGTTGGTGGCAAAGACATTGATGGCATGCCCGTCTGATTTTTCAGAGAGTTCACGGCGCACATCCCGTTCAATGGCTGGCAGCAGCAGTCGCTCGGCTGCGTCACGGATGGCCAGTTCGAGCTGGTCAGCTGCCGGGCTGAGCAGGTTGGCCGGGAACTCATCATCCACGACCGTGCGCCAGTCGCGTTCGTTGATGGTAACCCTGGCGCGCAGGATCTTTTCTTTCTCCCCGCGGTTGATGGCCAGGATCTGGTGCGGCTGCAGCCGGTCGATGCGGGTTTCAAACTCGTAATAGGATTCGTAGACGCCTTTTTCGTCGACAGCCTTGTCGATCTTTTCAACGCTCAGGGTAGCCCATTTGAGCGCTTTATCACGAACGGACTGGCGTACTACTGCACTGTCGCTGATCTGTTCGGCGACGATGTCGCGGGCGCCCTGCAGAGCATCTTCGATGCTCCCAACTTCATCACTCAGGTAACCGGCGGCGATTTCCTCCATGGGGCGGTCGCCGCGCGGCTGTTTGAGAATCAATTCAGCCAGAGGTTCGAGGCCTTTTTCGCGGGCTGCCATGGCGCGGGTACGCCGTTTAGGCTTGTAAGGGGCATACAGGTCTTCCAGTCGGGTCAGGGTCTCAGCGGCCCCGATCTCTGCCCGCAGTTCATCGGTCAGTTTGCCCTGTTCTTCAATGGAAGCCAGGATGGTCGTCCGCCGCTCATCGATCGCCCGCAGGCGGACGATCTCATCTGCGATCATGCGCACCTGCTCATCATCGAGTGAACCGGTCATCTCTTTGCGGTAACGGGCGATAAAGGGGACAGTATTGCCGTCGTCCAACAGCTTGACGACGGAAGAAACCTGGGTTGGTTTGACATTAAGTTGGGAAGCGATAAGTTCTGCGTGAGTCATAGCGGAGATTCTAACATGAAGGTCTTCAATCTAACCACGGGAAGTTCCAATTTTTAAGGTTGTGGGATAAAAAGGACACATGGGTGGGGTGAACCCGGCGTGTCCCTCACATACAGCGAAACAGTCTTACTCAATGTTTCGGAGTTATTCTCTCCCTGAGTGTCTGCAGGCCGATCACTGCCAGCATCAGCAGCATCCCCAAGGGTATTCTGGAGCGGGAGCATTCTGGCTTGCAGGAGGATAACAGTATGACAATCACTGCTACCAAAAGAAGTCGTTGTATCTTCATGTAGATACATCTTGTTTCTTCAATACTTTTTGCCTGGCTGAGGGCTGGCAGCCCTTTTTCATTCGTTTACGGGTATGTTGTTATTGTAGAGCATCACAAGTTGGTGGTGCGAGGGTACTCTTTCCAGAAAACTTCTGCGATCTTCTTCGTTCTCAATCTTTTCAGCTTGTACGATCAACAGCGCATGAGCCTTTTCAAGCAGTGGCCGGGCGCTCTGGTCTCTGGTAGTATCCAGTATCTGATAACAGGTCAGTTAGATCCAATACGGATCCAATGTGCCATCCAGGGAATTCGTCTCCAGATGGGTCAGGATTTCTTCGACCAATTCCAGCGCCTGCGCAGGTTGATCCTGATGCAAAGCCAGCCTTGCCAACCCGGAAATTGGGTCTACCGCCAGAAAATACTGGTCGTTATCTCGCCAGATTTCGACTGCCTGCAGATAAGCCTCTTTGGCTGCCTGCAATTGTTCCAGTTCGACCAAAGCATGTCCCTTAATGGTCAATGCAACCGCCCGGGAATAGCGTTCCTTCATATTACTGGTAGTCTCGAGAGCCTGTTGGCAGTAATTGAGGGCGGCTGAGGCATCTCCCAACAGGTGTAAAAGCGCTCCCAGAAAAGCCAGTACGATACCCTGTCCCTGCCGACAACCGATTTGTTGGAATATCTAAAGAGCTCTTTCAGAATGGGCCTTTGCTTCAGAGAAACGTCCCAGTTGGGACAGCGCATAACTGAGGTTATCGAGCGTGCTGCTTTCCAGGCGTAAATTCCCCAGTTCCCGAAATATTTCAAGTGCTTCCAGGTGGCGTTCGATTGCAGTACTGTAATTTCCCTGGTCTGCCAAAACCAGACCCAGGTTAGTAAGTGCGGTTCCTTCGCTCTCCAGTTTATTGATCGTGCGGTTGATTTCCAGAGCCTGTTCGATGTTATGGATTGCCTGTTCAAACGATCCCTTTTCGTAAGCTACCAATCCCAGACTGTTCAGGGACCTGGCCTCCCCATCTTTATGGTTTAGTTTCCTGAAACTATCGAGCGCCCGGGTAAAAAGCTCTTTTACCGTTATATTTTCACCCGTATAGTAGCTGATATTTCCCAGGTTCTGCAGACATTCAGCCTCAATCTCTTCAGCTTTTTGTTGTTGGGCAACTTCCAATCCGTTTTGAAGTAGCGACTGGGCTTCAGGATATTGTCCCATCCGCAATTTGACAATACCTTGATGGCATAAGTTACGTGCCAGGGCAGTTTGACCTCCGGAATTTCGGGTGTGCTGAGCAGCACGTTGCAGCCATTTTTCGTAGAGATTGTAGAGACCGCGGCTCATCAAGAAAGAATGCAGATTATGGACAGTCTGTATGAGCAGGTCTTCATATTCATGCTGGTCAGCAAGTTCCAGGGCCGCCAGCAGGTTGTTCAACTCGTGGTCCAGCGCCTGGTGATCTTCCATCTTATCCATTACCAGTTTGGAAAAGTAAACCAGGTAATTTTCAATGGTTTCCGGTGCTGCTGGCTGCAGGTGGGCATAGTCATAAATGGATTGGTGCAGGCTGTACCGACCGGGTGCAGCACATTCCACCAGGCCGCCATCTGTCAGGGTGTTTTAATACAGGCAGGCCGGCGCCGAGGATACACTTACCTGGACCCTATCAGACCAACAGCAGTAAATTCCACTGTTTTCAGCTATACGAGGTCACTTGTCGTATCACCTGATGTAAAGAATCGTCCACCAATGTCAATAATTAGTGGATGTTTCTTTGCGGAAGGTCATGCTGGAGATTGATTTTAATCAATGCCTGGATGGAATCCGGAAGAACGCCTATTGGATGGGCACTTTTTGTAAATAACAACCATCGAGTTGGTAAATACTTGCCCCAGGCGTATAGAAAACCAGCCTGTACCAGTCCGGGTGCTGGTCCAGGGTGGCCTTCCTGAAACTTTCTTCCATACTGCTTACATAGACATACTCAATTCCTCGTTCACACAGCTCGGTGAGGGTGATTTCCAGACCGAAATCAGCGGTAAATGGAAAAAGAACGGACTGCCGGCTAGTTAGGGGGGTGATCCACGAACCGGCGTCGGTTGCCACGATACTGTCTGGAGATGGGTGCATAAATACATCCATTTGCCGGCTGGAAATGGCTATCCGGATGTCATCAAACAGGGATTTGTCTAACCAGGTAATGGCCAGAAGATCATCCTGCTTCACATACTGGCAGCAGTCAGAGGGATGTGAATCGTGGCGGATGAAGACATACGACATCCAAACGACAGCCAGGGCGCCTGCCACGCGAATGGCATTTCGGGAAAATTGGTGTTCCGTGTGGAAATAATCTGCTATCACTGAAAATCCGAGACCTCCGAAAAAGGCCAGGGGGATGCCAAGACTCATTTCTACGATCAGACGGTCTAGCAAGGTTTGTCCCCCATAAGCGCCCAACTGCTGCGGGACGGGTATGAATAAGAGAACAAACAGTTGCAGTACCGTAAGGAGCACCGAAAAAGTGAATTGGGGATATTTATAGTAGGAAAAGGACAGCAGGGATACGGCGAGTAAAGTCATTGGCAGGTAGCTTCCCAGGTAGGGTTCGAAAACCAGGTTCAGTGTTTTATTCCCGGATACGATGGACAAGAGACCCACCAGACAGGCAGTAACCAGCAGCAGGCAGATGCGCCGCCACTGGGGGCTGATTCTTACCCAATATCTGCCTGCAAAAAAACCTATGAGGGTGGCGACAATGAAAAAGAGGATGCGCGTATGGAAAGCGACCGAGAGCAGTAGGCCGGACGCCGCCAGCGCCCATCTGAAAATCCTGTTTGGGGTCTTGAAGCTGAGTACTCCCAGGCCGAACTGGAACGCCAGCAGTGCAGACAATGCGGGATATTTCCCCCAATTGACGGCATGAGCGGGCATGGCCCAGGCCCATCCCATCAGGAATACAGTTACAAGCGCCGCTGCATTATTACAGGTTTGCCTGCGGATAACATAATAGAGGGGAAGCGGCAAACAAGCCAGTACAATTTGCCCCCAGACCAGCATTAACCTGGCAGCATCCATCTCAAACCAGGTTACAAGTCCCGCCAGGGTAAAATGATAACCAATGTGATAATATTTTTTCAGGATCAGCCAAAAGCCCGACAGACTGGAGTGATCCTCGAAGATGTCCACCATCATATGGATCAATTGGTAGTGCCGGGGCGAATCGAAATAGGGAGGCATCAACAGTGCGGACAAAAACGCCAGGCGGATAAGGATGGAGGCGAGCAGAACGCCAATCAGGATCAATGTCCAGCGCGTTTCTGAATGGGTAAAAAAGGAATTTCTGTGTTTGTAAAGCACACAAATGCTCCAATAGAGCAAAACCGCAGCAGCGGCCAATAAAAACTTGTTTCCCACCCATTTACTGATCATCGCAGCAAGCAAAAGAACCAATGGCGCCCCACTGACACTCAGGGAGAAAGCTTCACTGAGGGGTAAGCTATTTCCTGTTAGGCGGCTCAAAATCGCAGTCAGTAAGAGATAACAAAAAAATAAAACTACCAGTAAAGGGACAGCAACCGTCCAGTGGGTTATCAATCCTGAGAAAAGCATCATCGCGAGAGGGCCAATGTTTTAGTCGTTTGGATAAGAGACGCCAGCGCCTTCTGTCGGGGTGGATGTCGGTTCAGCTGTGTCGGTTTTAATCGGAGTCGCGGTTGCTGTTCCTGTTGGCGTTTCAGTAAAAGCTGTCCTGGTGGCGACAGCCTGTGGAGTTTCTTCTGATGGAATCACAAACGATCCTTCTGCAAGGAGGATATCTGAACCGGAGTACACAAAGATCTTTATGGGTGTTCCCGGGTCAATCGCCGGACCGGTACAGAGCATGGTATCTGGAGAGACTTCAACGGTTTCACACAAAAATGTGTCGAGGCTCGCATTCGCCTGTACCTGCAAATAAATTCCCTCTTCTGTCAGTTTATTCCTGATGTTAATCAGGGATTGTTCCTCACTGTATCCAAACGAAATCAGGCATAGTTCCTTGTTCTTACTAGCACAGGTAACAAGAGCCAGATTCTTTAGGCCTTGTATACTCGAAGAATCCCTGAGACCCAGGTAGATAAAGACCCCTGAAGCTGCCATGAGCAAAACGGCAATGACAATCAGGATACGTCTATCGATGTCCATAGTTTCTTACCTCAACATTGGTATCTTTATTCCATACCTTTTTGCGGCAGCAATGGCTTCATTATATCCGGCATCTGCATGTCGAACGATCCCTGTTCCGGGATCGGTGGTCAGGACGCGATCCAGGCGTTGAGCCGCCTGCGGGGTGCCGTCAGCTACAATGACCTGCCCGGCATGCTGGCTGTATCCCATCCCAACCCCGCCGCCGTGATGGAAAGACACCCAGGTTGCCCCGCCAACCGCGTTGATAAGGGCATTCAAGATCGCCCAATCCGAGACCGCATCTGAGCCGTCTTTCATGGCTTCGGTCTCTCGATTGGGGCTGGCGACTGAACCGCTGTCGAGATGATCGCGTCCTATGACAATCGGGGCTTTCAGGGTTCCATCAAATACCATTTGGTTGAATTTCAGTCCGGCCTTCACCCGTTCTCCATAGCCCAGCCAGCAAATACGGGCTGGCAGTCCCTGGAACGGCACGTATTCTCTGGCCATCTTCAACCAGCGGTGCAGGTGTTCGTCTTCAGGAAATAATTCCATTATTGCTTCATCGGTTCGATAAATATCTTCCGGGTCGCCTGAAAGCGCTACCCAGCGGAAAGGGCCTTTCCCTTCGCAGAACAGCGGTCGAATATAGGCTGGTACAAAACCCGGAAAATCAAAAGCATTTTCAACACCATGGTTACAAGCTTGTTGACGAATGTTATTTCCATAGTCAAAGACTTCCGAACCGGATTCCTGGAATGCCAACATAGCCTGTACATGTTTGGCCATGGATGCCATTGCCATCTCCTTGTACCTGGCCGGCTCTGATCGACGTAATTGGTTTGCTGCCTTTACGGATATTCCGGAGGGCACATACATCAGGGCCTCATGCGCAGAAGTCTGGTCGGTAACCACGTCCGGGACTATTCCCCGAATTACTAGTTCATGGTAAATATCGGCCGCATTACCGATCAAGCCGATAGAGCGTGGGATACCGGCTTCCCGGGCAGCCTCCACCAGTGTCATGGCTTGTTCGAGCGTATCCACAACTTCGTCCACAAAGCCGATAGACTTGCGGCGTTCTGCTCGTTCAGGATCCACCTCAACGATTAACGCTACGCCTTCGTTCATCGTAATCGCCAGTGGTTGGGCGCCGCCCATGCCGCCCAGGCCAGCGGTCAGGACGAATTTCCCTTTCAAGGAGTTCCAGCCCTTTAGCTTTGCCAGTGCTCCAAAAGTTTCATAAGTGCCTTGCAAAATCCCTTGGGCGCCGATGTATATCCAGGAGCCGGCTGTCATCTGCCCATACATCATCAAACCTTTGGCAGCCAGTTCATCGAAATGTTCCCAGGTTGCCCAATGGGGTACCAGGTTGGAATTCGCAATCAAAACCCGGGGGGCATCAGGGTGAGTCCTGAAGACAGCTACGGGTTTGCCTGACTGAACCAGCAGGGTTTCATCATCTTCGAGGTTTTGAAGCGATTCCAGGATGGCATCGAAACAATCCCAATTACGGGCTGCCTGCCCGCGTCCACCATAAACAACCAGCTGCTCCGGTATTTCTGCAACCTCCGGATCGAGATTATTCTGGATCATGCGATATGCTGCTTCACTTAGCCAGGATTTGCAGGTCAGTTTTGTGCCTCGCGGTGCGCGAACTTCACGTGGTCCGGACATATTCACTCCTTCTCAGTTATTGCTCCTGTTAAGATTATACGTGAACCAGTCCATAAATTGGTGGTATTGATTTCAAAACAGTGACATGAGACTGATGTTGGAAAGAAGCGCCTGTTTGGTGTGGCGATGACTGTTTCCGATCATCTTCAGTAAAAAAAGCTGGTTCTGTGTCGACTGTACACAGAACCAGTTGGAACGCGGTCAGGCCAAAATAATTTCTTACTTGATTCTGGCGGCAACCCCCTGGAGGCCTTTGCTCAGGTTTTTAAGATCGCCAGCGTAGCCTTTGAGCTTTCCAACATCACCTTTGGTAAGGGCACTGTTCACATCCCCGGCGACCTTCTCGGAATTGTTACAGGCATCCAGGATGGTCTGGGATAGTTTCTGGGCATCCTGAGCAAAGTTGACGATTTTTTTATCGATGAAGGGAACCTTTTCGATCAAGGGCACAACCGTATCCAGGAAACCATCAATCATTTTTACATATTTGATGACTGCGCCGCCGATGGCTGCAATCGTGGTGGTCATTTCGATCCCGATTTCCTGAATCGAGTCCATTGTCTGTTTATTGTCCTGGATAATCTTGCTGATGTCATTCATTCCATCGGTTAGTTTATCTGAAAAACGAACGTAACTTGCACTGGAGGCAGATGTTGCTGGCATTTTTAATATCCTTTCATTATTTGAATAGAAAAACAGGATGACTGGTTGGTCATCTAAATGTTACAGGATAGTAATGGGATCAATGCGCCAGTTTTCCTCACCGGTTAGTTTCTTCAAACGGGAAAGTAATTCCGGGCAGATATCAGTTGTGAAGTTCGGGAAATCGATCATATGCCCCTTGCCGTTCTCATATACCTGGAAAGAGAAGCGATCTTGGCCGTTAAAGGAGATCAGCATGCCATGCAGGAGTTTGATCCGGCGTTTATCGCGGGCTTCATCGCCAGTCGGTTTCAGGAGAACTGTAATTTGCCGGGGCGGGTGGCTTCCTCCTGTGTTTCTTGCGATGGGAATATAAAGGGAGGGCATTGATGGGGCTTGTTCATACCTGCTGAAGCTGTTTTGGGTATCAATGGCTGAAAACTGTTCCTGACTTTCAGATTCAGATTTGCCGTTTGTTTGAACCGCTTCCGGCATGGATGCTACTACTGCTGTTTCAAAAGATGGCTGCCAGGTCTGGTCCCAGCCGGGAGGAAAGGCCTCTGGTGGAGGTGGCATCTCGTCATCGTCCCAGTCACTTTCCCAATGATCAGCAGGTAGATTGGATGCGTAGGCTGGGGTTGGTTCCGAGATATTTCGTGGCGTGTGTGTTTTCTGCTTCGGTTCGGACATTTGCCGGAGAGTTGGATCAGCCGCAGGGTTTATTTCTTCAAAGGGTTTTTCATTTATGAGCGCATCAAGAGACTCAACAAGCGATACTTCTGTTTTTACGGTGTCTACCAGGATTTTTGGCGGATTGCCGTTGGTGTCTGCTTTTCCTTCAATGATTACGATCTTACCGATTTCAAGCAGATTTGCAAATTCCTTCCAGGTGCGTGGGAACAGCACAAGTTCCAGGTTGCCTTGGATGTCTTCCAGGGTGGCAAAGCCCATGGGTTTACCGGTCTTTGTCTGGTAGGGGCGTACGCCCGTTACCAGCCCGGCGACACGGACTTTTTCTTCATGGGTCGCATCTCCGAGTTGACCCGAAAAATAGCTGACAATACGGGCCAGGGTCTTTTGGTAGGGCGTCAGGGGATGGTCTGAGACATACAGACCGATCAGTTCGCGCTCCCAGTTCAACATCTCGCGCTGGTCGATGTCACGGGCTTCTGGCAGGATAATCTCATCTGTCACGCCAGTGGCTTCACCGAACAGGCTCATCTGCCCGGCTTCAGCTGCCCTGAAGTGGGAAGTACTGACGGCGACGATGCGGTCCAGTGACTGCAGCATAGCGCCGCGGTTGCCAAGAGTATCCAGGGAGCCGACTTTGATCAGGCATTCCAGGGCGCGTTTCCCGATCGTACGCAAGTCAACGCTGCGGGCGAAGTCATTCAGATCAGAGAAAGCCCCATGTTCCCGGCGTGCGTTCAAAACAATATCGACCGGCGCCTGGCCAACATTCTTGATCGCTCCCAAGCCGAAGCGGATCGCGTTACTCTCATCCAGGTCTTCAATGGTAAAGTCCCAACCGCTGGTGTTTATATCGGGAGGCAGGATATCGATCCCCATGTTGCGCGTTTCGGCAACGTACAAGGAAACCTTGCCGGTATCGTTTTTCCACACTGAGAGAAGCGCAGTCATGTATTCGGCCGGATAATGGGCCTTCAAGTAAGCAGTCTGGACCGCGATAACCCCATAGTCGGCTGCATGACTTTTGTTGAAACCATAGCGAGCGAATTCTTCCCAATCGGAGAAGATAGCGTTGGCTGTTTCCAGGGGGATTCCTTTTTTTACGGCGCCGCTGACGAATTGGGTCCGGTGTTTTTGGATTTTCTCGGCAATCTTTTTAGAGATTGCTTTGCGTAGATCGTCGGCTTCGGATTGGGTGTATCCGGCCAGTTGGACCGCGGCATTCATCAGTTGTTCCTGGTAAATCGGGATACCGTATGTATCGGAAAAGAGAGGTTCCATGGCAGGGTGCCGGTAGGTCGGTTCTTTTTCGCCATGCATACACTTGATGTATTCAGGGATGAACTGCATCGGACCCGGGCGGTAGAGCGCCACCATGGCGATGACATTGTCCAGGTTTTCGGGCTTCATCTCGACCAGCCAGCGAGTCATGCCTCCACCTTCCAACTGGAAAATACCAGCTGTTTGACCGGCGCCCATCAGTTCGAAGGCCTTGGGATCATCAAGCGGGATATTCTTCAGGTCGAATTTTTTACCATGCCGTGTCTCGATCAGATCACAGGCCCGGGCCATCACGGTCAGGGTCGCCAGGCCCAGGAAGTCGACCTTGAGCATCCCGAGTGAATCAAGGATACCCATCTCGAACTGAGTCACTGATTTTATCGGCGTTTCTTCAGAATTTGAAGTAGGGCGATGGAGTGGCAAGTATTCGGTCAGGGGTTTGTCTGCAATGACCACCCCAGCCGCATGAGTCCCGGCGTTTCGGACCACGCCTTCCATCTCGGAAGCAGTGTCGATTAGTTGTTTGATGTGAGGCGCCGACTGATAGGCCTCTTTCAACTCGGTTACTTCGTTGACCAGTTCTGCCAGGTTGATGTTCTTGGCTGGAACGTTGGGTACCATCTTGCTGATGCGGTCCACTTCCGACAAGGGAATGTCCATGACCCGGCCGACATCCCGGATGGCGGCTTTGGCGCCCAGTGTACCAAAGGTAATGATCTGGGCAACTTTGTCATCACCGTATTTTCTGGCACAGTATTCCAACATCTCAACCCGGCGATCATCCCGGAAGTCCAGATCGATATCAGGCATGGAAATTCGTCCAGGGTTGAGGAAACGCTCGAAAATGAGCCCGTGCTCGATCGGGTCGACCATTGTGATGTCCAGGGTATAGGCCACAATTGAGCCAGCCGCTGAACCTCGGGCGTTGTACCAGATACGCTGCTTTTTGGCAAAGTTACACAGATCCCATACGATCAGGAAATAGGCATCGAAGCCCATAGCATGGATTATCTGGAGTTCGTAATTCAGGCGTTCCCGAATAAGGGCGGCGCCGGCTTTGGCCCCGTAGCGATATTCCAGGCCCTGTTCACAAAGGTGGCGCAGGTAGCTCTCAGCAGTGTGGCCTTCGGGAACGGTGAACTCTGGCAGGTGATAGCCTTTGAATGACAGGTCCACATCGCATCGTTCTGCGATTTCGAGGGTGTTGCTGAGCGATTCAGGTACTTCATGGAATAATGCGGCCATTTCAGCCGGTGTACGCAGATAATACGAATCGTCATCCATCGTCATACGGTCTTTATCGCTTAACAGTGAACCGGTCTGGATGGCCAGCAATATGTCCTGCAGCCGGGCATCACTCTGGTTGATGTAATGTACATCGTTGGTAGCAACATATTTAGCTGAGTATTTAGCCCCCAATTCCACCAGTTTACGGTTCAGTTCGGTGATTTCCTTGATGTTGTGTTGCTGTAATTCAACGTAGAAGTTATCCGGTCCAAAGACTTCGTAGTACCAGTTCATGTAGCGGACTGCCTCAGCGGGGTTTTCATTCAGCAGGGCGCGCGGGATTTCAGCCGACATACAACCAGACGTGCATATCAACCCTTCGGAATGATTTGCCAGGAAATCATGGTCGATACGGGGGTAGTAGTAAAAACCTTCCAACTGGGCAGCACTGGCAATGGTCAGCAGGTTGCGGTACCCGGTCTCGTTTTCAGCCAGTAAAAGCAAATGGGTAGATTTCTTATCCAGTTTTGCATCCCGGTCCTTCATGCCGCGGGCTGCCATGTAGGCTTCCATACCAATGAGCGGCTTGACGCCGGCTTTGTGGGCTGCATTCCAGAACTCGATCACACCGAACATCGAACCATGGTCGGTGATGGCGATGGCGGGCATCTCCAGTTCCCTGGCGCGTTGGACAAGCTTCTTGATATTCGAGAAGCCATCCAGCATCGAGTATTCGGTATGAACGTGAAGGTGGGCAAAGGACATGGATCCAGGCGCTTGATTTGAAATTCGGATACGATTAAGGTTATGTTTGGATTATAGCACGAGCGTTCGATAAATGATCATCACTTAGCTTAAAAATTCCGGTTTGGGGGAAATTGGAACGCAGGTTATTGGCCTTTGGGCACATTTTACCTGATTCAGCGCCCTGGGGGAAAATCACATCCTTGAGCGATGCACTAAAAATCTGTAGAACAACCAGATCCGAACCTCCTGAAGGGTTTCTATCATACCCTCTACCGGGTAGAGCCACCTTCGGGACGCTGCTCTGATGAGCCTTCCCTGCGATAGAAGCTACAATATTGTAGTGCACCCTGTCTTTGACAAGTAAAGGAAGGAGAGGTTCATGGGCAATCTTTTCTGAGAAGTCGTCTGGCCTTGAAGTATGGATTGATGAAACCCCCTGGTCGGTCATTGGGTTCCTGGTTTTCTGCGCAGTTGCTCTGCCTTGCTGCTGCCTGCCGGGTCATCGATCCAATTGGATCTTTGGGAAGCCGGGGTTGCGTTAGGGATGAAAAATGAAAAATTTACCAGGAAACAGGCAGTCATTCTCGTTGCCGGTGTGATCCTATGGTTCCTCATGCTGCTGACCTGCTATGTCATGGGGCTGGTTGCTCATAATAGCGGGCATGCCCTGTAATTGACGCAACTGCCATGCCGGGCAGGTATGCAGTACCTGCCTCGGTGAAATAACCGCTTATCTCAAGAAACTTTCAGGATGCGAGCCCAGTGTGCGGGTACTGTTATTGGATCAATCAGTGCGCCAGACACCGGGAATGTTTTCCCCTGGTTGAGCAGGTCTGACAGCCGGGCTGCCTGTACCGGCCAGGTCAGATCGAGGTTGGCAGGCTGGTCACTGGCGTTCAGGAGCACGAGAATATTTTCATCTGCTGTCTGGCGGGCAAAGGCCAGCTGTTGTTGGGCAACCCACAGTTCCTGGTAGTTGCCATATTTTAAGGCCGGGGAATTCCTGCGGATGCGGGCCAGCCGGGACAGGGTCGCAGCCAGGTCTGGGTGCGGGGCAGACTGGCGAACGGCTGCCAGGTCTAGCTGCGGTCGCAGCAGCGAGTCATCGCTTTCCGTGCGCAGGCCTGCCAGCCCCCACTCACTGCCGTAATAGATGGAGGGTATGCCCGGCATAGTCATCAGGAGGATATAGAGCGGGTTAAGATGTGCCGGCTCTGTCAGGCTGCTGGCGACTCGGTTGACATCATGATTATCAGCAAAGTTGTAAAGCGGCAGGTCTCGGTAGATGCCCTGCGGGCCAAACTGCCGCTTGAGCGAATAGGCGATCTCGAAGTAATTGCTGTCGACATGGCTGGAATACAGCCCTTTGTAGCATTCATAGTTGGTGACGGAATCGAGCATCTCGTCGTTGGCCCATTGTCGGTAATCTCCATGGATCACTTCGCCCAGCAACCAGAAATCTTCCCGGAGGTTCTTGCAGTGAACCCGCAGGGCTTTCAGGAAATCAATATCAAGGCAATCAGCCGCATCCAGGCGCAGTCCGTCGATGCCAAATTCACGCACCCACATTGAAATGGCGTCGAAAAGATGGGCGCGCACCTCCGGTTGGTGCAGGTTGAGTTTGACCAGATCGTAATGACCGTTCCAGCCTTCATAGGTAAAGGGGTCATCAAAAGGACTGCGGCCGTCGAACGTCAGCCCCCGGAACCAGTCACCGTAGTCTGAGTTTTCGCCATGCTGCTGGATGTCTTGGAAGGCCCAGAATTCGCGCCCGACATGGTTGAACACACCGTCCAGGACCAGACGGATGCCACGGGTGTGGCAGGCGGCGCTGAATTCGGCCAGCAGGGTATTGTCCCCCAGGCGGCGATCAACCCGGTAGTAATCGGCGGTATCGTAGCCATGGAACGTGGATTCGAACACCGGACCAAGATAGAGGGCATTGATCCCAAGCACTTCCAGGTGCGGAAGCCAATCGAAGAGCTGCTGCAGGCGAGGTTGAGGCGCGGATGTGAAGTCATTACGATGCAGGGCTCCGCACAGGCCGAGCGGGTAAATGTGATAAAAAATCGAGTCTTGCGACCAGAGCTGCATAGTTGGTTACTCTCCTTATATACCGGTTGGTATAGAGTTCTGGTAAAAAGGGAAAGGGTTCACTTTTTCTGTTTGCAGGCCTGTTCCCACATCTCCAGCCCCTGCACCAGCAGGCCGACCTGGGCGATCAGGAACCATACCAGCAGGAAGGTCAATCCCCAGGTGATGCTGTTGACCCAGCGGGCCGCTGTTTCCCGGGCTTTTTCCACCCGCACAGTGAGGAGGCTGGTCGAGGCCTGGTATTGGTCGATGATCTCCCCTGCATTTGTCAGGTCCTTCTCGATCTTGGCTATGGAGTCAGACAGCCGGGTTAGTTCTTTCTCCACGGTTTCCAGGTTTTCTTGTATATCCTTCGTGCTGGTTTCGATGGCTGCCAGCGATTCAGGCAGGGGATCGAGACTGGCGGAGACCTCTTTCAGGGAGGTGGACAGGGGCGTCTCCGGCTGGTAGGCTTTGATCGGCAGAAGCGGGATCTTGCTCAACGCGCTCAGGGTGTCGTCGATCAACCGGGCACTTTTCTGGGCTGAGGCCAGCGAGGTCTGCGTGGCTGCAATCGATTCCGGCAGGTCTTCACTGGTCAGGATCGTGAGGGCTTCCAGCATAGGACCGCTGTCGTGGATGCCCTCCGCCAGGGCGTCCACCCCGGCTTTCAGGTAAATGATATTCTCCGAGGTTGTCACCAGCATCTGGTCCAGGAGGGTGAGACCTTCTTCGGCGGCCTCCAGGGTCAGGTCCAGTGAGGCCAGCATTTCATCCAGGGTACTCAAGACCCTGGGGCGCACGTTCCAAATCTGGATCAGGCCGATCAACCCGAAGATCATCCCGGCTGCGGCGGCAGTACACAGCAGTCCGCCGACGATTTTCCTGAAGTTTATTTTTTTCTTCATATGTCCTGCACCGACCTTCCTGGAAAGCCCAACCACAGAAGAACGTTTCCATTATATAGAAAATGGCGCTTTGAATCAAATAACCTGTTCCTGAATAATGCGTTTCAGGCAGCTTTGGTGAAATCCGACCAGGGTGTTCCAACATGCGCGGCCGGGCTGCCAAAAGGGCAGGTTCCGTATCACGGATGATCCGTTCAGGCGGGATTTTTGGGATTTCAGAGCGAGACCAAATCCACCGGCAGGCAGGTTAAATTCACCCGCCGGTTGTTTTTAGCGGCTCGAAACCTTTTGGGGAAAAGTTCCCGAATTATTCAATCCCGACCAAGGGATCCATCCCTGTGTTTGTCCGGATGGCGGTGGAACAGCCGAATGCGGTAAAATAGGATCACTTTTCTTTGCTGAAGTAATCTCATCCTGTTTTAAAAGAAGGGCACCCTATGAATTACGGTTATTTTGATGATCAGGCCAAGGAGTATGTCATCACCCGGCCAGATACGCCTGCTTCCTGGAGTAATTACCTGGGTTCGACCGAGTACGGCGCCATCATCACCAACAATGCCGGCGGTTACGGTTTCTATAAAAGCGGCGCGCGCGGACGTTTCCTGCGCCTGCGCTTCAACAGTGTCCCGATGGACCAGCCCGGACGCTACTTTTACCTGCATGACCGTGAAAACGGCGATTACTGGTCTGCTTCCTGGCAGCCGGTGGGAAAACCACTGGAGAAATACCAGTCCACCTGCCGTCACGGGACGGCGTACAGTGTGATCCAGTCCCACTATGAAGGCATCGAAGCCGAGGCGACTTATTTCGTCCCCCTGGGGCAGAAATTCGAGTATTGGCGCTTGAAGGTGACTAACCAGAGCGACCGCCCGCGCGACCTGTCTGTCTTTACATTCTGCGAGTTCACCAACCAGTGGATCACTTTCCAGGACCGGGTCAACCTGCAGTACTCGATCTTCATCGTCAAAGGGGAGTTGACGGAGGACAAGCTGCTGCGGGTATCTATCCATGATCATCTCTCCAAAGCGGGTGATGAGGTCGATTCCGGGCATGGAGCCATGCAGACCTGGATGGGGCTGGCCGGCGCCCCCCTGGATGGCTATGACTTCAACCGCGAAGCCTTCATCGGTACCTACCGCAGTTATCATAATCCGCAGGTGGTTGAGCAGGGGCAATGCTCCGGAAGCAGCGCTTACGGCGATAACGCCTGCGGCGGACTGCAAACCAACCTGGCCCTGCAGCCGGGCGAAAGCCGGGAAATCCTGGTCATGCTCGGGATCGGGGATGCAGAGACGGTCGGCAGGAAGACCGCGGCGGAATTTGGCTCCCCGGAACGCGCCGAAAGCGAACTGCAGAAGCTGAAAGCGAACTGGCATGCCAAGCTTGGCAGCCTGGTGGTCGAAACCCCGGATGAAGAACTCAACCACACCATTAACGTCTGGGGATTGTACAACTGCCTGATTACCTTTGCCTGGTCACGGGCCGCCAGCCTGGTCTACAACGGCGAGCGTGATGGGCTGGGCTTCCGGGATTCGGTCCAGGATATCCTGGGTGTCGTTGCCGCCATCCCGGAGGATGCCCAGGCCAGGCTGGAATTGATGCTGACCGGCCAGCTCTCGAATGGAGGCGCCATCCCGGTCATCCAGGCCTTCGAACACCGCCCGGGGCATGAGTCGCCCCCGCCGCTGGAAGAGTACCGTTCGGACGACTGTTTATGGTTCTTCAATGCCGTACCGGCTTTTGTGGGAGAGACCGGGAAGGTGGATTTTTACAACAAGGTCCTGCCATATGCAGATGAAGGCGAAGCGACGGTCTTTGGTCACCTGCGCCGGGCGCTGGAGTTCAACCTGGAACGGATGGGCAAACACGGCCTGCCTTGCGGTTTACAGGCCGACTGGAATGACTGCCTGCGCCTGGGATATTACGGCGAAAGCCTATTCGTGGCCTTCCAGCTGCGGTTGGGTCTGACTACCTATGCAGAAATTGCCGGAAACCTGGGGAAGCCCGAAGAAGCCTCCTGGGCCCTGGCTGAACGGGAAAAACTGGATGCCAACATCCAGGAACACACCTGGGATGGCAACTGGTTTATCTGGGCTATAACCGAAGACGGCACTGTATACGGTACAAAAGACTATGACGAAGGCCAGGTTTACCTGAATACCCAGGTCTGGTCTGTCATTAGTGAGGCGGCCACCCCGGAACAAGCCCGGCTGGCCATGCAGAGTGTCAGGGAAAAACTGGCCACACCGTATGGATTGATGCTGGCCGCACCGCCTTTTGTCAAGGCGCCGTTCTCGGTTATGCGGGCTGTGGTTTTCAATTCCGGAATCAAAGAGAACGCCGGCATTTTCAACCACACCCAGGGCTGGGGCATCATGGCAGAATGTATGCTGGGCAATGGCGACCAGGCTTATGAATACCTGCGGGCGGCGATGCCGGCTGCATACAATGAGAAAGCCGAGGTCCGCCAGTTGGAGCCCTACGTTCAGGGGCAGACCACCTATTCGACTTATTCCCCGCGAGCCGGGAACACACGCCTCTCCTGGTTGACCGGGGCGGCAGCCTGGTTCTATTACAGCGCAACGCAGTATGTTCTCGGCATCCGCCCCGAAGCAGGCGGCCTGCGCCTGGATCCCTGTATCCCGGGTGATTGGGAGGGTTTCAAAGCCACCCGCCGCTTCAGGAACAAGACGGTTGAGATCGAAGTCAGGAACCCGGAGGGTGTCTGCCGCGGGGTCAAGACCCTGACCCTGAACGGGGAAGTGCTCGAGGGCATCCTGATCCCGGCAGAGAAGCTGGGAGAGACGAACAAGGTTGAGGTGCTGCTGGGGTAGGCAAACCATCGGAAGCTTGTAAAGACCTGGTGCGCAGATAAAATTCAATCCCCCGGTTTACTACCAGGTGACAGTCACTTTGAAGGAACTGTCACCTGGTTTCTTTTGGATACAAGTGTTATATTCCCAGGGCTTTCTTGACCAGGAAAATCAGCCCGACCCCACCCCCCCAGACCAGGTAACCGGTCAGCAGCATGGGGCCCAGTTTGAGCTCTGCCCTGGCGGCTGCCCAGACGGCGACCAGGAAACCAAGTGTGGGGAGTACGCCAAGCAGCAGTCCCTGGCTGAAGTTGACCATTGTATCCTGCCGGCCCCTGTTGGCAGTGAATACAATCCACAATGCCAGGGGAGCACCGATGGGCATGGTCGCAGTGATTGCAGCCACGAATTTACTGTGCCTTTCGAGGATGGCCACAGAAACGATCACCAGGATCGAGACGACCACGGGAAAGATTTCCTGCCATTTCATTTAGGAGTTCCTTTATCAAAAAAAAAAACAGGGCCACCTGCTCCAGATGGCCCTGCAAGTCAGGTTGAAACTCAGGCTTCGGCGGCGCCTGCTGCGGCCGAAAGGTTCTTGCTGCGCTCGATGGACTGCAGCGCCAGATAACGTTCCCCGAATTTCTCGATATTTTCCATTTCTGTGACGTACTGGTCGTAATGGCGTTCTTCATCATCAACCAGGGCCTCGAAGACTTTCTTTGAACCGGAATCCGCATTGGCCGAGCACTCATTGGCCCACAAATTGTAGTCACGGATACTACTCTGTTCCATCTTGGAGGCCATGGCGAGCATTTCTTTCACATCCTGAACCTTTTTGACCTCTTGGGAGGCTGCCATGTCTACATCCCCGCCCAGGAAGAGTACACGATCGGCGATTCTTTCTACGTGCATCATTTCTTCGATCGCGGTGCGCTCAAACAGGTTGGACAACAGTTCATATCCCTGGTCCTCACAATGGAAATGGAAATACATATATTGGTGAACAGCCGTCATTTCATCAGCGACAGCTTTATTGAACAACTCGATACTCTTTTCGTACATATCCTACCTCCTGGGGTAACTGAAACATCTGGATGTAATTATACACTTTCTTGTATTCGTTGGATAATCAGGCGCACACTCCGGTCCTGGATCACCGGCGGCTGAACCCACGTTCACTGCGAAAGCAGGTCTGTCTGGGAAACGAAGCGCTCAGGCTTACTTTTTCGGAATATCGGCCTCATAAACGGTGAATAAGCCGCCCGTGTACGGACCATAAGCCGCCCGTGTATGGACCATAAGCCGCCCACGTACGGATCATAAGTAAGCGACTTATTCACCGTAGGTGGGCGACTTATTTTGAATATCAGCCTTACATATTCTATTTCTGCACAGAACCTGTTTGCTGCCTGCCTGTTCAGGCTTGTAGGAATGTAATGACGGCTTTGATCACCCGACGGGTGGTCAGCATCCAGGGATGTACGGGGACGAGGAAGACCCGGTTGGGAACCGCTTGCAGGTATGAGCTCCAGCAGGGAAGGATCATCAGGTCCAACAGGGTCCAGAAGGAAATCCCTTCGACGCCTTTCCACGGGTCGGGGTCGCGGTGCAGCCCTTGCAGGAAGTCACTGCCCGGGCGGATCTGTTTTACCCCTGGTTTGCTGCTGAACCAGGCCAGCAGAGAGCCATGGTGGGGAGCCGAGATGGAGATGAATTTCCTGACGACTTTGCTGCCCCCCAGGCGCTGGATATAGTAGCGCGCTGCCAGTGCGCCCATGCTGAAGGCGACGATATCTACTTCCCCGGCATCCGATTCGCCAAGCAGTCTCTCGACGGCTTCCTGCACCTGGTTCCCCATCTCCTGGAAAGGAATGGAAGCATCCCGTGGGGAGAAATCCATTGCAAAGACAGGCCCCAACCCCCTTTCGAGCAGGGCTGCCCGCATATTGCGGAAGCGGGCTGAACTGTCCCAGATACCATGCGCCAGCAAGATCGGTCTCGTATTCAAGGGTTGCTTTTTCCGCCTTTCGATTGAACTCCATCCGGTGTGCAGTCTGACCTGCCTGGGGTTCCCCGGCCAGGCGGCTTACGATCAAAACAAGCGTCCCTGCTCAGGCTGCCCGGGCCCGGACCATTGAAATCGTTCCAGGTCGATACGGTCACGATCATCGAATTCCACCCCTTCCATTTCAAGCAGCTGGCGCTGTTTTTCTGCCCCGGCTCGCAGGCTGATCTTTCCCTGGGCATTGATGACCCGCTGCCAGGGGACGTCTTCCGGGCAGGCAGCCATGGCGCTGCCGACCCAGCGGGCGCCGAAAGCCAGGTAATCCTTGAGGTGCATGCCCGGCGGTGGACCGACGATGTGGGCTACCTGGCCGTAGGTGACCAGCCTGCCTGCCGGCACCTGACGCACCACATCCCAGACGCGTGTATTAAAGACTTCCCGGTTGGGTGGAGTAGTATAGGTTGGCATAGATTGATTTTACCGGATTAGAAGTTTCCCAGCAATTCGTGCAGCGGCAGTTCATCCAGCGAGTTCAGGGTGATATCGGCGTCGCCGTTAAACGATAACTGGGCGGTCATGGGGTTGGGAATACAGACCACGAACATCCCGGCGCGTCTGGCGGCCAGCACCCCGTTGGGCGAATCTTCGAAGGCAATCGCTTCTTCCGGCCTGGCGCCAACTGCCTCAGCTGCTGCCAGGAACAGGTCAGGGAAGGGCTTGGCGCGCGGGACGTCATCCCGGCAGATGATTTTGTCGAAACGCCGGAACAGGTTCAGGCGCGTCAGGTGTGTATCCACCCAACTGTGCGTGGAACTGGATGCGACCGCCAGTTTGATTCCCTTTTGATCGGCGCTGTTCAGGTAATCAACGATCCCGGGTCGGATGGGTTGGGCTGCAATCAGCTCTGCATCCCGGGCTTTTTTCCTTGATTCGACCATTTCAAGATCCAGGGGTGCACCCACCAATTCCTGGAGATAAATAAGCGGATCGAAGTCTGAAGCAGCAGTGCCGCCTACAATCTGCCCCCAAGTTTCGGCGTTCAATATCTGCCCGTATTCTCTGTAAAGGTCTTGCCAGGCTTGAAATTCGGGCGTCTCTGTGTCAAGAATCAGCCCGTCAAAGTCAAAAATTAGCGCTTTTATCATTGTTACTCCGATATTGTCCCGTATGCTGTGATCGGACAACTGCGTCATTATACCTGAACCGCTGTGCTATACTACAACCAGAAAACGTATGGAGTAACGATGAATGGTACCAGACGTGCAGACATCAAACCGGGCTGTGAGGTTCAAATTGTACTGAAAAAGGACCAGCGGACCGGAAAGTTGACCCGCGGTGTTGTCAGGGATATACTGACCAAGTCACCGGCCCACCCCCACGGGATCAAAGTCCGACTTGTGGACGGGCAGGTAGGCCGCGTGAAAGAAATTTTGAATATTGATAAGTGAAATGGATAATTTATTGAACAACTCGATGGACGAACAGAACAATCGCCAGCCTGATCGTAGTTTCATCCCCGACCTCTCTTTTGAAGAACTGAGTGAAACCATGCGGGCGGCGGCCAGGCGCGCCGGCTGGAATGGGCTGATGCCCGTCCAGGCGCGCGCCATTCCTTACCTGCTGGCCGGGCGGGATATGCTGATCCAGGCGCGCACCGGCAGTGGGAAGACCGGCGCATTCCTGCTGCCCATGCTGGAGAAGCTCAACCCGCAGCAGAACCAGACCCAGGCCCTGATCCTGGTGCCGACGCGTGAACTGGCCAAACAGGTTACCCAGGAAGCTGAGACCCTGTGCGGCGAGGCCGGCTTGCGTACGGTGGCCGTGTATGGCGGCGTCAGTTATGGCAGCCAGAATGAGGGTCTTAAAAAAGGCGCCCAGATCGTGGTGGGCACCCCTGGCCGGGCCCTTGATCACCTGCTGCGGCGCACTCTTTCTCTCGATCATCTGAAAATGCTGGTCTTTGATGAAGCCGACCGCATGCTCTCGATGGGCTTTTATCCGGATATGCGCCAGATGCAGGGTTATCTGCCTAAGCGAAAGGTACATACCTGCATGTTCTCGGCGACTTTCCCCTACCAGGTGCTCCGTACGGCGCAGGAATTTGCGCAGGAACCGGAGTTCCTGACCCTGAGCAGTGATCATGTGTACGTTACCGAGACGGAACATCGATATTACCTGATCCCGGGGATGGAAAAAGACCATGTCATGGTGCGTCTGATTGAACTGGAGAACCCGACGGCTGCGATCATTTTCTGTAACACCAAAAACCGGGTGCACTATGTGACCGTTGTACTGCAGCGGTATGGTTACGATGCCGATGAACTGAGCGCAGACCTGCCGCAGAAAGAGCGCGAAAGGGTTCTGGAGCGTGTCCGCCGGGGGAAACTGCGTTTCCTGGTGGCCACCGATGTGGCGGCGCGCGGAATCGATATCCCGGAACTCTCACATGTTTTCCAGTATGAAATCCCTGAAGATGCCGAGAGTTACATCCACCGGGCCGGACGTACCAGCCGGGCCGGCGCCAGCGGTGTGGCAATTTCACTGGTATCGGGCAATGAGAAGGCTTTGTTTGACCGCATTGCCAAACGTTATGAGATCGAAATGGAACAGTGTTCTCTGCCAACTGAGGAGGAAGTGCAGGCGGTGGTTTCAGAACGCCTGACAGCCCAACTGGAGGCAAAGCTGCGCGCCCGCGACAAGCTGCAAACCGACCGCAGTCATCGGTTTGAACCCCTGGCGCGCAGCCTGGCCCAGGATGATGAGCAGTGGGATATCATAACCATGCTGCTGGATAATTATTACCAGCAGGTTCAGCATGCACCTCCACCGCAGCCGGAAAATCAAGAACCCGCAGGAACGCAGGGTATACCCAAGTCACAGTCCAGGCGTGCGGGCGGCCGCCAGGGAGGCAGCCGTCGGCCTCGCAGGAAATAACGCAGCTGAATGAAAGTCGGCTGCAGGGCTTCTGCGGGCCGGTTTCGCAACTTTGATGTGATTGAATTCAACGGATGATCGATGACTGGTTCTGATCTTCTCACCCTGCTCGAACGATGCTTGAATGCACGCCAGACGCTGTTTGATGAGAAGCATGAAGCAGCCCTGCGGCTGTTCAACGGTTTTATCGAAGGAGAGCCCCGCCTGGTGGCCGACCTGTACGGTCATACCCTGGTGATCCATAATTATGCGGATCCTTTCCCGGAGGGCAGTGCCCTGGCAGAGATTGCGAACTCGTTCTTTCGTGAGCGGCTTCCCTGGCTGGAGACCGTGATACTAAAAACCCGCTGTGGGACCCGTCAGGAGGACAAACGGGGAAACATACTTTACGGGGGCCCCCCCGATCTTTGGGTTCGGGAGTACGGTGTCCTTTATGCCATCAACCTGTTAATGAACCGGGATGCCAGTCTTTACCTGGATACGCGTCACCTGCGTAAATGGGCCGGCGAGCAATTACAGGGAAAGCGGGTCTTGAATGTCTTTGCCTACACTGGCAGCCTGGGGGTGGCTGCCAGGGCCGGCGGTGCCAGGCAGGTTGTGCATACCGACCTGAACCGCAAGTTCCTGAACGTTGCCAAGACATCCTACACCCTGAATGGTTTTCCAATCGATAAGAACGACTTCCGGACAGGCGATTTCTGGCCGGTGGTCAGCCGCCTGAAAAGAAGCGGTGCGATGTTTGACTGTGTTTTTCTCGACCCCCCGTTCTTCTCAGCAACCGACAAAGGCAGCCTGGACCTGGCCAGGGACAGCCGGCGGTTGATCAACAAGGTGCGCCCATTGATCGCAGATGGCGGGGTTCTGGCAGCAATCAATAATGCTGTCTTCCTGTCCGGGCAGGAATATCTGCAAACCCTGGAAGCCCTGTGTGCAGATGGTTACCTCGAGATCGAGACCCTGGTACCGGTCCCGGATGATTTCACCGGATATCCTGAAACCCGCCAGGGAAGTTATCCGGTTTCCCCGGAGCCTTTTAATCATCCCACCAAGATCGCTCTGCTGCGGGTACGACGAAAAAAGGAAGGTTCAATTGATGTCAACCACCATGAATGATTTTCAAGCAGGAAAGGTATCGACTGACCCGGATCACCAGGTCGAGTATTGGGATCGGGTCGCCGACCAGAAAACTTTTACCCTGCCGGTTCATGTGTCTTTATTGACAAATTACCTTACCCTGCAAAGCCGGATCCTGGATTATGGCTGCGGGTATGGGCGTGTGGGGAACCTGCTGGCGCAGGCCGGGTTTACGCAGGTTACCGGGGTGGACTTCTCGCCTGAGATGATCCGTCGGGGACGGGATATGCATCCTGGCCTGAACCTGGAAGTCATCCCGGAAGGCGGCCTGTCTTACCCGGCAGACGCTTTCGATGCTGTTCTGCTGGTGGCTGTCCTGACCTGTATCCCGACCAACGCCGGCCAGCGGGAATTGATCAACACCACCAGAAATCTGCTGCGCCCGGGCGGGTTATTGTACCTGGTTGATTATGGTCTGCAGGAGGATGAGCGCAACCTCCGGCGCTACCGGCAGTTCGCTGATGAACTGGGCGCGTACGGCATGTTCCGGCTGCCGGAGGGTGTTATCGTCAGGCACCACAGCCTTGATTGGATCGATACCCTGACGGATGAGTTTGAAACCCTGGACAAGTCTTCTGTAACCGTCAGTACCATGAACGGCCACTGTGCGAATGCCTTCCAGCACCTGTATAGAAAGTGAGAGAAGATGCCCATCGGAGAAACCTTTGATGAAACGATCGATTATTACGACCGGTGGATGAAAATTGCCCTGCCCGGTTATACGGACCTGTTCGGGACGGCGGTCGGTCTGGTACCATACCCTGTACAGGATCCTATCCGGGTGCTGGACCTGGGCGCCGGGACGGGCCTGTTCTCCAGTCACATTCTGGAGCGTTACCCACAGGCAAGCTTCGTGCTCTACGACCTGGCAGAGAAGATGCTGGGGGCGGCCCGGCAGCGTTTCGAGGGGCAGCAGGATCAATTTCGATATATCGTCGGCGATTATCGTGCGTTGAACGCTGAAACTGACTATGAAGTGGTCATTTCCAGTCTCTCGATTCACCACCTGACCCATGCGGACAAGCAGGCGCTCTTCAGGAAGATCTTTACAGCCTTGAAACCGGGGGGTGTCTTTTTGAATATCGACCAGGTAAAAGGTCCCACGCCGGAAATCCAGGAAATGTATTGGAACCGCTGGCTGGCCCGGGTGCGCAGGTCAGATGCGACCGAAGACCAAGTCCAGGCCAGTATCGAGCGCCGCCGAACCTATGACATCGATGCTTTACTGACCGACCAGCTGGCCTGGCTGACACAAGCAGGATTTACACAGGTGGACTGTATGTACAAACATGATTTTGTGGGGGTGTTCTACGCAGTCAGGTAGAGAAAACCTCAGGTTGCCTGCATCACTTTTGCCGCTTTGCGGCCGATCTCGACCGCGAAGTTGGTGCCGCGGTCCCAGGGGTACACCTGGCTCATGGAAGCAAAGAACAGGCCTTCCACTGGGGTCTGAATGGGCGGGATATTTTGCGAATGGTTCACCAGGGGGACAGGCTGAGCATAGTCGGTTTTGAAGACCCAGGTCTTTTTGATCCAATCCATCTCGAAGTCTGGGTTGAAGTTTTTCAGCGAGGGCGCAAAGCGTTCCAGCAGTTCCTCTGCACTCAGGCTGAAATACGCATGGTCGGGTTCCAGGTAATCGCCAATGTAAACAATATGATCCCCGCCGAAGTTTTCAGGGGAGACATAGTTGGTGTGTTCAACCAGCGCCAGGAACGGGTACCCGGCTGTTTTAGGGATGTTGAACCAGTAGTATCCCTGGCGGGAGAGCTGGCGCCTGAGGGACAGCACCAGGACCACCGCCCCCATGGATTTCAGGTTCAGCAAGCCCTTCAAATAGGAGTCTGGCAGGTCCGGGGCCAGGCGGGCCATCAGTCCGGGAGAAGTGGTGACCAGTACTTTATCGTAGGGGCTGCTGCCGGCAGTACTTTCCACTACCAGTTTCCCGTTTGTGGACTCTCGTTTGATGGAAGAGACACTGGTATTCAGCTTGATCTGGACGCCTTCTGTGATCAATTTCTCGGCAAAGAGATCGGCGAAATGCTGGAAACCGCCTTCAAAGGTTCCCAGGCGTGTCGTGCGGGCGTGTAAACGAGCCCACATCCAGGCCATATTGACCTGTTGGTAGTATTTGCCGAACTTACCGATTACCAGCGGTTCCCACATCAAACGGTATACATTTTCACCAGCCCATTTCCGCATCCATTCTTCGACAGTAACCTTTTCCAGTGCTTGCCAGTTCTTGCTAAGCCGCAGATACAGGCCTACCAGACCAAAGCGGATCTTGTTGAGCCCCCAGCCCAGCCCGGGGAACAGGATCGCTTTGAGAATTGAGTCGAACGGATACCATCTGTCATTATGCAGCAGGACTGTGTATGGGCGTGGGAAGAGCACCTGTTTACTCAGCCCCAGTTCATCGATCAGGCCCAACATGTGAGTGTCACTGGCGAACCAGTGGTGATAGAACTTTTCGACAGACCAGCGCCAATGAGGTTCTTTGAAACCATCTGCCAGCCCGCCGGGATGGTCATCGGCTTCATAGAGGGTCACTTCATTTCCGGCTTTGACCAGGTCCCAGGCTGCGGCCATACCGCTGTATCCGGCGCCAATAATGGCTGCTTTCATTTTATTCATTTGGTTGGATCAGTCCTCAGTCGTTCTTGGGTTGGGTCAGTTTTTCCAGCCTGGCGGCCAGATTCTTGAGTTTGGTCCACTCGTGGCGGACGATATAGAGCATGGCCAGGGTGCGCAGCCAGCGGATTTCACATAAAGGGTTGGCAGCCAGCAGTTCGAATACTTCCATAGCTTCGTCATCTGTACGCCGGGCCTGGGAATATTCGTCGGCCAGTTGTTTCAGGTATATTTCGCTTTTCTCTCGCAGCAGGTCGGCTTGCTGCATACGCTGCTTGCTTTCCTTGGCTTTTGCACCAACCTTATCAACGGCAGCATTTAATTCATCAACGGTGAAAGGTTTGATCAGGTATTCCTGGGCTCCAACAGACATGGCGCTGCGCAGGGTATCGGTTGTCCTCTGGGCTGAAATGATAATGCAGCCGATGTCCGGATAAACCTTGCTGATCTGTTCAAAGGCAGATAACCCATCGATCTCCGGCATGTTGATGTCCAGGACAACGATATCCGGGTGGTGTTCCAGGGCCATATCGATTGCCTGCCGGCCGTTGATTGCAATCGCTGCCACTTCTACGTCCGGGTGCATGGATAACATCAGGCGGGTGCTGCGGCGGGTTTCCTGGACGTCATCGGCAATAAGCACCCTTAACTTGTTATTTGGGGTCCCTTTATTTTCATTCATGGTCAGCCCTAACTTTCCTGTGGGTTAGCAAACTACCATCTTTAGTATAACCCAGGCTTGAAAACCCGGAATGATAGGGCTTCTTTACAGTGACAATTATTTGGTTTCTTCCCGAAGCGAGTCATTCCATTTGATGCCTTCCCTGGTCATGTAATAAGCCCCCAATACCGTAATCGGCAGCCAGAGTGCAACATGCAGTACAAGCGTATAACCGGTAGCGACTGCTTTGCTGATCCCGTATGCCTCCAGAACGGCGATACCGGGAGCATCGAAGGTGCCAACATAGCCGGGTGCAGCCGGCAGGGTTGTCGCCAGGTTAACCACACCGTTCATCAACATCAGGGCGAAGAAACTGACAGTGAAGCTGAAGGCATGCATTACAAACCAGTATTTGGCGGTCTCCAGCAGCCAGATCAGCACCGAGGTGAAGAAGACCATCAGTACATTGATGGGAGAGCGCAGGGACGCCAGCCCGTCTAGGAACTTGTTCATGATACCGATGACAGATGTGTGGGAGCGGCCCGGCAGCAATTTGTAGATCATCCGCAGACCGATTTTGACCGTGATCTTGGGGAACATGGCTGCCAGCAGGAAGATGATCAAAGCCCCGAAGAACGCAACGCTGCCCCATAAGGCCAGGTCCTGGATGGTTAATTCCCAATGCCACACATCTATAGAAACAGCAGTGACCCGTGACAATTCAGCCAGGTTGACAAAAATAAATGCCAGCATGACCACACCGTCGAAAATTCGTTCGACAATGATGGTGGCCAGGGAAGCTGAAACTGGAACCTGCTGTTTCCGCTTCAAGATGACTGCTCGCAGTACCTCACCTGCGCGTGCCGGGTAAATATTGTTTCCCATGTAACCGATGGTTGTGATCGGGAACATGGTTTGTGTCGGTATATCTTTGATAGGTTTGATAAGGTAGTGCCAGCGCCAGGTGCGTATCCAGACGCCGATAAAATAAACCGCCACACCGGGCAGGATCCACCAGTAATTGGCGGTTTTGACCACTTGCCAGAACTCATCCAGCTTCAGGCCGCGCAGCGCCAGCCAAATAAAAAGAGCGCTGACCAGCACCCCGCCCCAGAATCGCCATTGTTTCATGGGTCGATTCTATCATGGTCAGGGTCTTTGCTGAAGCCTTGCGGGTATAATTTGATCATGCAAACCAACCAAACCGCACCTGATTTCAGCCTGCCCGACCTGGAAGACAGGGTGCACCAACTAAGCGACTACACCGGCCGGATCGTGGTCATCAATTTTTGGTCAGCAGAATGTCCCTGGGTGACCCGGGCAGATGAGCAGATGTTGCAGTGGGGCAGGGAGTGGGGGGACCAGGTGGTTTACCTCCCGGTGGCCTCCAATATGAACGAGTCACGGGAGTTGATGGCCGGGGTCAGCCGCCAGCGCGGGCTGTGGCCGGTACTGCTGGACGAGGAGCAGGCGGCTGCGGACCTTTTTCAGGCGCAAATTACCCCCCATGTGTATGTAATCGACTGGCAGGGCGTTTTGCGTTACCAAGGCGCCTTCGACGACGTTACCTTCTGCAAACGTGCTCCTGAACACCTGTACACCCATGAAGCAGTCCTGGCCTTGTTGAACGCTGAACTGCCGGATCCTGCAGAAACGACGCCTTACGGCTGCATGCTGGTGCGTTCCCGATAAGGCTGGTTGGAAATTCGCAAATTCTTAAAAGAAGAAGTAGAATATACCTGTGGTCAGTAAAGATAAGCGTACCGAATTTCTGAAAGGGAACCATATCTTCTATGGTTTCAGCGAAGACCAACTGGCAGCCATCGCTGAAGATCTTGAAGAAGTTGTATTTTCTAAAGGAGATACGGTTTATGAAATGGGGGATAAGGCCGATACCTTCTTGATCATTTATTCCGGGACTGTGTCTACGACAGAGAAAAAGGGGTTCGTCTCTGAAAACCTGTCGTTAGTTGCCGGGGACTATTTTGGTCTTGAAGTCCTGACTTCACGTGAGCATCGTGAATCGAGTGTTACGGCGCAATCTGATTGTGTCCTGTTTGGCTTCGGCCGGGAGCAGATCAAGAATTTACAGGAGACCACTTCGTATTTCAAAAACTGGATGAAGACTGTTTTGCACAGCCGCCAATTGATGGAAAAAAAACGCTTCAACTGGTTGAAACCAGACGAAACGATTTACCTCCTGACCCAGAAGGACCGAGTTCATCTTTATGAGATGTTGATTGGTCCGATAACGGCATTGCTGATCCCGGCGATTTTGTTGTTCTTGTGGATGATTTCTCTTAGTACCATTCCGGCCATAGTAGGGATAACGACATTTTTATTGAATATTTTGTGGATCATCTGGGTTGTGGTTGATTGGGGTAACGATTATTATGTGATCACAAACCGGCGCGTAATCTGGCTTGAAAAGGTCATCGGATTGTATGAAAGCCGGCAGGAATCTCCATTGTCCACGATCCTGCCTGTATCCATTGAGACCGGTGCTTTGGGACGGATATTTGATTTTGGGAATGTAGTGATCCGCACTTATACCAGCCGGATTGTACTGAAACATGTCGAGCACCCCTATCAGATTGCGGCTATGATCGAATATTATCGCAAGCGTGTACAAGAAGTGCGTCGGGGCGCTGAAGTTGAAAAAATGAAATCGGCCATCCGCATGAAACTTGGTCTGGAACAATCGCCGCCTGAAGAGGCTTCCCCTGATCCGGAAGAAGCCGAGAAGACACCTCCGTTATGGCGTTTGCTTCTGGCCAATTTATTTCGGCTGCGTACGGAAGAGGGGGGTTCAATCGTATACCGGCGTCACTGGTACCTTTTACTGCAAGACGCTGGAATACCGACCCTGTTGATCCTCCTGGATTTCTACCTGATGGGCTTGAACCTGGTAAAGGATTTTGGGCAGACCAAGTCAACGATGGTATTGGTTCTGCTGCTGGTGCTTCTGGGGCTGATGCTTTGGTGGATTTACCAGTTTGTGGACTGGCGAAATGACCGTTTTGAGGTTACTCCTGAACAGATCATTGATATTGATAAGAAACCATTGGGTCTGGAACAACGTAAGTCTGCCAAGTTAGAAGACATCTTATCAATTGAGTATCGACGGGTTGGTGTCATGGGAATTCTCTTGAATTTTGGAACAGTCTATATTATGGTTGGGAATACCGAATTTACATTCAATGATGTACATGACCCGGCCATGGTTCAATCAGAGGTTGAGGACCGGCGGAATATTCGTATCATCCAGAAGCGAGAGCTTGAAGTGTCTGTAGAACGAGAAAGGGTCGCCGATTGGCTGGCGACTTACCATCGCAGTGCGAATGAGTTACGTGAACTGGAAGATTTACCGGATATTGACACGCCACTGGAATAGCTATGAGGTAATGCAATGACGGTTAGAGAGATTTCACTTGTCCCGGATGAGGTTCTACGGCGAAAGGCCCATCCTGTAAAAAAGTTCGATGATACCCTCCAAGCATTAATTGACGATATGGTGGATACGATGCGGGATGCTCCCGGGGTAGGCCTGGCTGCACCGCAGGTGGGTATCTCGGAACGTGTGATTGTGGTTGAGTATGCTGAACCCAAGGAAGTCAAAGATTCTGAGGAGCCTGAAGTGGTTGAGCCGAAGCTGTATGTTTTGGTCAATCCGGAAATAAAGCGGAAATCACAGGAAACCATATTGGGGATAGAAGGCTGTCTTTCCGTTCCAAACCTGGTCGGTGAAGTCGACCGGTCTCTGTCTGTGACTGTCAAAGGGCAGAACCGGTATGGTCAGCCATTGCGTATCAAAGCCGGCGGCTGGCTGGCGCGTATCTTCCAACACGAAATCGACCATCTGGATGGCATTCTTTATACCGACCGGGCTGAGCAGGTTTGGGTACCGGAAGAGCCGGTGGAAGACAAGGTTTAGATTTATTTGCAAGCAAAAAGATGTATCTTAACCATCTCTCAATAACCAATTTCCGCAATTTTGCCCGCCTGGATATTGATATACCCCGACGGGTAATTCTGTTGGTCGGGGATAATGCCCAAGGTAAAACCAGTTTACTGGAGGCGGTTTATTTTTTAGCGGCGTGCACTTCTTTCCAGACCAATGTCGATCGCCAGGTTGTCAATTTCCTGGAAGCGAAGGGCGATTCCCTGGCCGTGGCGCGGTTAGTGGCAGAGTTCCAGAAGGGGAACAGCAGGCACCGGCTGGAAGTGCGTTTGATACTGGAGCCGATAGGTTCCAATGGGAAGCGGCTTCGAAAAGAAGTCCTTGTTGATGGGGTCAAGAAACCGGTTAATGAAGCCATAGGTTTGTTTAATGCTGTGGTGTTTGTCCCGCAGATGTCACAGATCATTGAAGGCCGCCCAGAAGAACGCCGCCGTTATCTGGATCTGGCACTGGCCCAGGTAATTCCAGCTTATACTCGTACATTAAGCGAGTATGGGCAGGCATTATCGCAGCGCAATGCACTACTCAAACTCCTGAATGAACGTGGAGGGGATGTCGATCAATTATTTGTTTGGGACGAGACCTTATCGCGATTGGGGTCCGAAATTATCTTGTGGCGGATCCGTGCGGTTCAGGAACTTGAACGCTTTGCCGGGCGAACCCACCACCGCCTGACCAATGGTTCTGAAATCCTGCGGCTGGCTTACCAACCGTCCTATGACCCGTTGCCAAAGCCTGAAGGCCAGATCCCCATGGAATTAGATACACCGGTGGATCGATCCAATCTGAAACTGGAAGAGATCCAGATTGGTTTCACTGAACGGCTGAATCAACTGAGACAGGAAGAAATTGCCCGCGGTGTTACCACAATTGGTCCCCAAAGGGATGAGATACGTTTGTTGGCAAATGGTCTGGATTTGGGGGATTACGGTTCCCGCGGTCAGATCCGTACCGCGCTGTTGTCTCTCAAGCTTGCCGAAGTCGAATGGATGAAAGAGCGCACCGGGCACTGGCCGGTTATTTTATTTGATGAAGTCATGGCAGAACTTGACCTGCAGCGGCGTTCAGACTTGCTTGCTTATCTTGAGGAGAGTGAACAGGTGCTGCTGACGGCAACCGATGTGAACATGTTCGCACCGGGTTTTATCGAGCAGGCGGCTGTTTGGGATGTTCAAGCAGGGACAGTTAAAAATCGTTCGCCTGAGGCCTAAAGAGGATGTTTATAGGGGATACCAGGTTTACGGGGGTATGGTTTTGGGGTTACGGCAACTTTATCCACCAGTATCAGGTAACGTTCTTCCACCACGCCCGGAAGGGTGATTGGGATCAACTGGCGAAACTTTCCCCCCAGTACTTTGATCGAATTTTCTGCCTTATGGGCTTCTTCTGGCCCGCTTTCACCTTTCTGTGCCAGCATTTTCCCGTTAATCTGGATCAGAGGCAGTAAATATTCGGTTAAAGTCCGGAGTTTGGCTACTGCGCGACCTACCGCCCAATCATATTTTTCACGGTGATTCTTCAGTTGCCCCAGTTCTTCTGCCCGGGCCTTGATGACTTCTACGTTCTCCAATCCTAGTTTTTCTACGATGTGGCGACAAAAATTGGCTTTCTTCCCTACCGATTCGACCAGTGTCAACTGCATGGAGGGATAGATGATCTTCAATGGAATACCTGGAAAACCGGCACCCGTCCCTACATCGATCAATCTGTACGGGGGATTTGCCCGCCAGGCAAGTACACAGGAGAAAGAATCCAGGAAATGCTTGGTGCGGATACCCTCCACATCGCGAATAGCAGTCAGATTTAGTTTTTGGTTCCATTCCAGCAGTTCACGCTCATAATTGACCAGGGAGATGATCTGCCGTCCGGTCAGGTGTATACCAAACAGGGACTGTGCGTCGTGGGATAATTTGTCCATAACTAGCAGAATTATAAATCAAACCGGGGCAATCCATATGAACTGCCCCGGTCCTTCTGAGTGCTCAGTGCTTACTTTACTTTTTTTCTGTTGGTGGTGTCTCTGGTTTGGGTTTCTTTGGGAACAGTTTCCGCCAGACGAAGCGGAAGAGTAGCCAGAGCGCCCATAACAAAATCAGGAGTATCACCCCAACCGGTATGATTAGGATTACCAGCCAGATCAGGAACCTGACAAATCCCTGGAAGAAATTAATCAGCGCCTGGGCTGCGTCGCGGGTCGTGCCCTCCAGTTTCCAGCCGCCAACCTCGATCGGTTCGACGGTCTCTTCGGCAATCAGGCGTACTGAGATGGCTGACATTGCGACCGACTCTTCATAGTATTGCATCTGGCCCTTGACTACTTCGATTTGCTCGCGGTAATAGGTCAGCTGTTCAAAGGTCGAAAGAACATCTTCGGTTTTTTTCGCATTTTCCATGATCTCTGTCAGTTCGCCCTCGGCGGCTTCCAGGTTCTTTAACCTGGATTTCAAGTCGATGTATTCCTTGGTGACATCCTCCCCAGAACGGTTTTCGGAAATCACTTCGACGGCGTCTGCTTTGATTTGATCCAGTGCTTGGTTCATTTTGTCGGCTGGTACACGGATGGTGATATTTCCTTCTGGGACAGGATTGCCGCTGTGAGTGTAGGATTGGTACTGGTTGGATGAAACCACCCACCCATCCAGCTTTTCTGCAAGTTTTACTATCGCGGCCATCTTTTCCTGTGGATCAACCGCCACAATCGAGAGGTCGGCATTCTGGATGACCATTCGCTGAGTTAATACGGCCTCATCGGTATAGCTGTTGTTTGATTCACGTACTTCATCAGTCATGGCCTGCATTTCCATGGGTGCTTCGGCGACCATCATGTCCGGAGCAGCGCTTCCGATCCCCTGAGACCAATCCGCGGGCATAGCTTCCTTCGAGGCAGGGCTGGCCATACAAGCAGTTAGCATGAGTGATAATCCCAAAATGACAAACAGGGTACGTTTCATATTCGTTTTCTCCTTTTTCCTGCGATATATACTCATGACGTTCCAATTGCGGGAAAAGTTCCTGGTAAAGTATCGCATACCGATAACCAGATTATAGACGAAATTGCTGTTTCCTTATATGCCTTGATGGGTGTTTTCAGTGTTAATGACGCCATTTTGATGAGATAGAGACAAGCCACAAAATATCAACTGGATGATGTTTCTGTGTGTAAGAAATTGGCCTATTGTGTGATCCAAGAATAAGTGGTATCAAAAGGATAGACGATGGCAATACTTCTGAACATTCATTCGTTTTTACGTTGGCTGATCTTGATCGCTGGTATGGC
>JAFGMV010000064.1 GCA_016927315.1 Anaerolineales bacterium
GTTGCAAAAACAGTTTGTTGTCTCACCCATTCCCTGCCTCCCAGCCTGGTTGAGCGTAAGACTTACCCGCGAAGCGGGGTTTCAGTCTGCTGGGTCCACTGCTGCCGCCGGGTTCCGCTTCGAGCGGTGGGGGTTTTGAGACAAAACCAGCGCATACAGGTATAATCGGCCCCATGACTGAACGAGACCTGGACAAAGCGGCCCTGCGCGGCGAGCCTTCCTATGTCTGGCGGGCGGGTCAGACGCGCCGGCTGGAGATGATCACCGGTGCGGCCGGCGAACGCCTGCAGGGCCGGGTGCTGGAGAACGGCTGCGGGGTGGGCATGTATGTTCAGCAGTTGGAGCAGTTGGGCGCAAAGGTGACCGGGTTGGAGTTCGACCCGGAACGCTGCCGGGAGGCCGCCGCCCGCTCGTCCCGGATCGTCAATGGGGCCGGGGAATCCCTGCCGTTCCCGGCGGGAAGTTTCAGCCTGATCTTGAGCCACGAAGTCATCGAACACGTCCGTGACGATGCGCTGGCCGTACGGGAGATGGTGCGCGTCCTGCAGCCCGGCGGCCGGATCGTGCTGTTCTGCCCCAACCGCGGCTATCCCTTCGAGACGCACGGGATCTACTGGCGCGGCCGCTACTGCTTCGGCAATATCCCGCTGGTCAATTACCTGCCGCGCCCCTGGCGCGACCGGCTGGTGCCGCATGTACGGGTCTATACGCGCCGTGACCTGCAGCGGCTGTTCGCAGGGCTGCCGGTCCGGTTTGTCACCCAGACGATCATCTTCGGCGCCTACGACAATCTCATCAACCGCTTTGGGAGAACGGGGAAGGTCCTGCGGGCGTTCCTGCAGTTCCTGGAGCGGACGCCCCTGAAAATCACCGGCCTGTCGCATCTGTGGGTCATCGAAAAGGGATAGATGCAAGCGCACAACAACCAGATCAAGGCCATTGTCTTCGACTTTGGCGGCGTCCTGCTGGATTGGAAGCCCCATTATCTTTACCGGAAATTCTTTGCAGACGACCGGCAGATCGACGCGTTCCTGGAGGAAATCGGCTTTGCGGAATGGAACCAGCGCCAGGATCAAGGCCGCCCCTTTGCCGAGGCGGTGGACCTGCTTGCGGCGCAGTTCCCCCGGTATGCCGACCTGATTCGGGCGTATGATGAGCGCTGGATCGAATCGATCGGCGGCCCGATCCAGTCCTCAGTGGACTTGTTGGGCAGGTTCAAGGATGCCGGTTACCCGCTCTTTGGGCTGAGCAACTGGTCCAGTGAAAAGTTCTACACCACCCGGGGGGAATTCCCCTTCTTCGAGTGGCTGGATTACATCCTGGTTTCGGGGGACGTGAAGCTGGTCAAGCCGGACCCGCAGATCTTCCAGGTGTTCCTGGAGAATATCGAGTACCGTCCGGAGGAGTGCCTGTTCATTGATGACAGCCAGGTGAACATTGAGACCGCCGGCCGGCTGGGTTTTGACACAGTCTGGTACCGGACCCCGGAGCAGTTGGAAGCGGAGGTCAGCCGGCGTGGGCTGCCCTGAAGGTTGGTAGTGCAGTACTGGTGACAGTCATCTTCCTGCATCCCTCATGACTCTGCGAGTCGGCGGAAGACGCCGAAGCAGCCTCAGCGCAGATCGGACTCTCCAACTACAAAGGACAAGCTGCCGGCGCAGGGTGTTGTAATCGCCCAGCCATTTTACAGGTGGAGCAGTCCGAAAAGATATTCGATCCCCGCTGTGTCGAGACCTTCCTGCGTTTGATCAAAGACGGGAAGTATATCCCCAGGGCTGTCCAGCCATACAAAGCCCCCTGCCCTTATCCGCCTTCAAGACGGATAAAAAGTCGCCCACCTGCGCAGCCTATATCGACCATCCAGGCAACCTCTATCGCCCACCCAGGCGCCATGAGTCGCCCACATATTCAGCGCAGGTGGGCGACTCATTTTGAATTAATGGGCGATATATGGCGCTAAGTCAATCTTATCGGTCACTCAATTGACCACTCGTACCCGGTGGTCTGCTGGGATCAAAACTTCTGAACTCGGCGGCAGAAAACCCGGTTGCTCCAGTATGTATGGCTTGCAGGCTTCTTTTCTGTGTTTTAGTCTCATGTCCCCGCTACTTAAACAGCCTCAGTTATGCGAAGGGGCTGCCCGCCTTGACCTCAATACATAAACCACAGCCATTTGTACAGGTCTCCGGGGAACCAGTGTTCCTGCGGCTGTTCATCCCAGTAATCCGAGCGCCAGATGCCCAGGCCGCCGGCCCGGCATTCCCCCTCCAGGAAGGGCTCGGGCAGGGTATCTGGCAGCAGGCAGACGATCTCGAAGGTGCCCTCCCGGTTCCCGGCAGTGGGCAGGCGCCCTTCCAGCGAGTTGACCTCGCCGGGCGTGGGGAAGCATTCCTTATGCCAGTCGATGCTCCCATCCGGCAGGCGGCAGGTCGAGCGGTTGGCCCGTTCGACGACCGTATAGGTGTAGGCGTCCTGGACCTGGCTGCGTGAATTCAGCAGGCGGACGGTGTCGCCGCCGTCGCTGAGCGAGATACCGGTATCCTCCTGGAAATAGGCGATGCGCTCGCCGGGATTGAGCTGCACACTGGGCAGGGTGTAGGTGTTCGAACCGCTGTTGGCTTCGTCGTCCAGCTTCCAGCCGCGCAGGTCGACGGCATAACCGCCGACGTTCTTGATCTCGATGAACTCGTCGTAGACGTTGACGGCCCCGTCGCCGTTCCAGTCGGCGTTGGGCCGCGGCAGGAACTCATTGATGACCAGGCGCGGCGCGGCGGTCGGCAGCGCAGTCGGTTTGCGGGTCGGGGTGGGCGTACGGGTGAGGGTGGGCGTGGGCGTGGGGACGGTGTAAGAATAGTTTTCTCGGCCCGGAGTGCCGTAAATCACGCTTCCATTGCGGGCATAGGCAGCATTCGGGTCGGTATTTGGGTTCCCTTTGTAATCGGTCCAGGCAGTATCACTGTTGGAGAGATCCGAAGCGCCTTCGTAGCGTTCCATGGTGGGGTAGTTGCCTGAATTTTCACCGGCCGGCCAGTAACCGCCATTTGAATTGGCTGCATCAACAGTAATCGGTCCAGGAGCATCCAGATAAAGGGTTTCGCCGCCATTCAGTAAATTACCTGTGTAAAGTTGATCTGCGTCAATGTTTGTCGCCGGTTCATCCCGTTCCAGCAGGAAATAGTCCCCTGGTTGGATTTCGCCTGAAAGAGCTATGTTGATATCTCCATTATCATATAGACGCCAGCCAGACAGATTGATTGGCACCGTACCCGGGTTGTAGAGCTCGATCCATTCATCACTGGTATTCGCTGTTGTTCCCATCCAGGCTACTTCGTTGATCATCACCGTCATCTCGGGATACTGGACCGGGGTATCGGTGGGGGTTAATGTATGGGTTGGGGTGACAGAAAAGGCCCAGTTGGCCTGACCTGGGGTGCCGTAAATGTTACCACCAGCCGCATCGACCCCATTCCTTATGGTGCCATCGTTGGTGATCCAGGCGAATGTGCTGCTTGGCTGGTCTGGCCTGACGACCCCTCCTGTGATGATGCGTTCCATACTGGCGGCATTGGTCCCACCGCCGGCCGGCCAGGACCCGCTGTCATAATTCGCCGTATCGATATCTATACGGTTTGGCGCCAGCAGGTGTAATGTGGCGCCGGTATCAGACAGCTGAGAGCTGTAGTAGATCATGTTATGTGGCGCTGAGGTTACATTCGGGTCGCCGCGCTCCAGGAGGAAAAAGTCACCGGCGGGGATCGTTCCGGAAAGGTTTATCTCAATGGTGTTGGCGTCATTTTTTAGGATCCACCCATCCAGTGCAATGTCCTGGGATCCCGGGTTATACAGTTCTATCCACTCGTCGCCCGTATAGGCCTGCGTACCGGCCCAGGCCACCTCGCTGATCACAACCATCAGAGATGTATAGCAGCCTCCATAGACGGTAACGTTATCGATACTCCAGGTTCCTCCGGAGGCTGCGGCGGCGTAGGCATACAGCCGGATGACCACATTGGGAGTATTGTCCAAGCCGCTAATGGAACTCAAATCAAAATTTAAGGGGTGCCAGTTCCCATCATTGGACAGGGTTGTTGGGGAACCAAAGGTCTGGAAAGGGCCGCTGCTGCCGTTCGTAGAATAGCGTATTTCCAGGGTGGTCGGCCCATCCGGAGAGACATTTGAATCTAACTCGAGACTAATATTCAACCTGTCGGTCAGGTTAACCTGGAGTTCCAGATAATCGTTTGTGCCTAACGTAGGGCTATCCCATCCGGAAAAACTTATCGCCGGGTCTTCAGCTGCAATTTGCCCGCCGGGGTATGTTGGACCTGTTAGCCCCGATCCATTGCTGAACGTACCTGTTCCGGTTGATGGAGAAGTCTGGTTTCCGGTAAAGGTCCATTGGGATATTGTTGGATCAGGACAGGCGTAAAGCGGCCGGTTGACCGGTGCGGCCTGCACTTCCAAAGGAGAGAACGCGAACAACTGCTGTATGGTCAGGCCGCACAGCAGGCCGAGGATCAGGATTCCTGCAAGCAGGCGACGGGCCCAACCCCGTCCGGGTCTGTTGGTCATCAGGCGTTTTTATACTCCGCTGGACGTCATTCCCTGTTCGGGGAGGAGATAATCTCTTCGTTAACTTGTACTGCTGGCGCGCCAGCGATGAGATTGCCGCGCCGCCATCGTTTGGCAGCTCACAATGACATACACCTATACAGACAAATATACCACGTCAGGGGTTGTTTGACAGTGGTACCAAAGGTGAAATTGCATGGGGTCAACAGGAGAGGATCAGGAGATTTTATCGATCGGGTCAATCACCATCTTGATGGCTGTACGGACCTTGGTGTCGATTTCTACGTCCACGAATTCCGGCACACAGACAATGTCAATACTGTCATTCTTGAGATAGCCGGTAGCCAGTACCAGGGCTTTGACGGCCTGATTGACAGCGCCAGCTCCGATGGCCTGCACTTCCGCATGTTTGTGCTCGCGGATGACCCCCGCAATAGCCCCGGCCACTGCAGAGGTGCGGGAGTTCGCAGATACTTTGATAATGTCCATTGTTAGCCTCCCAACAAAGTGAACAAAGTGGGGCGATTCTCGATACTAACAAAATTGTACAGTACTTTTGAATTAGATACAAGCGGGTTTATTTTCCGGGGTTTGTCCCGGAAATGGCCGGCGCCGTGTTCCGGCAGGTTCAATCGGACCGCCCCTGGTCAAAGAATTCTTTCATCGGCGGGGCGATGTTGGCGGGGATGTCCTCTCCCCAGGCGCCCCCGGTGATCATCCGGCCGGTTGGCTGTCCCTGTTCGTCGATTTCATAGAAAGCCGGGACACCCGGCACGTAAAAGCCCAGCCCGGGCAGTTCTTTTTCCCACTGGTCCAGGTCCAGCTGGATGATGTAAGTACCATCGAAGGCCGCGATCATGCGTTCGTCATCAAGGTTCTCTTTCAGGGCTTTGCAGGGTGGGCACCAACCGGTGAAGAACTCTACATACGGATCCCGGTCCAGGATGACGGCCTTGTGCGCTTCCAGGCGCAGGATCCCAGCAAGGCCGCCGCCGCTTTGGCCGATCCGGACGATGGTAAACCGGTCGGGGGCGGGCGATTCGTCGAATAATTCGTAGGCAGTATCGTCTGCCGGCACGGCAAGAACCGGTGTGCTGGTCGGCCTGGCTGCCGGCTGCGGAACGGCCGGACTGCCGCTGACAGCCTGGCAGGCCAGGAGGCCCAGCAGCAATCCAAGCAGGAGGGGAGTTCGCTTCAGGAGCATGGTGGTCTCCGTTGGTTCATTCCCGGGGTAAAACCGGCAGGGTTATTCGAGGATGGTCGCTTCCAGGGCTTCCAGGGTGGGCGGCAGGACGGTCGGCTTCAGGTTCCTGGTGATGATATCGGGGTCCTTCATCCCATGGCCGGTGCAGATAGCGACGATGCGCTGGCCGTGTGCTTCGAAGTTCCCGGCGGCGATCTCATGCTGCAGGCCGGCCAGCCCGGCGGCGGAGGCCGGTTCGACCCAGATGCCTTCCACCTGCGAGAGCAGCAGCTGCATATTGAGAATGTCGTCGTCGCTGACGGCGATGATGCGGCCGTTCGATTCATCGGCGGCGGCCAGGGCCTGTTCGCCGCGGGCTGGTTTGCCGATACGGATGGCGGTGGCGACGGTCTCGGGTTTTTCGACCGGGTGTCCCAGCACCAGCGGCGCCGACCCGGCTGCCTGGACGCCCAGGATGTGCGGCAGTCCGCTGCCCTGCTCCTGGTGGTACTGCCTGAAACCGGCCCAGTAGGCGGTGATATTCCCGGCGTTGCCGACCGGCAGGCACAACCAGTCGGGGGCTGTCCCCAGCGTGTCGCAAATTTCGAAGGCGGAGGTCTTCTGCCCTTCGATGCGGTAAGGATTGATCGAATTGACCAGGCAGATGGGGTGCTTGTTGGTGATTTTGACCACCATGGTCAGGGCGTCGTCAAACGAGCCTTCGATCTGGATCACTTCTGCACCGTAGGCTACTGCCCCGGCCAGCTTCCCGGCAGCCACCTTGCCCTCCGGGATCAGGACGATGCAGCGCAGTCCGGCGCGGGCCGCATAGGCGGCGGCGGAGGCAGCTGTGTTGCCCGTGCTGGCGCAGATGACGGCTTTGGCGTCACGGCCCAGGGCTTCGCTGACTGCTGCGGTCATACCGCGGTCCTTGAAAGAGCCGGTCGGGTTGAGCCCTTCGTATTTTACATAGAGATCGAACCCGCCTCCCATTAGCCGGACCAGGCCCGGGACGGGAATGAGTGGGGTATCCCCTTCGAGCAGGGTCACGGGGCGGGTGTGTTTTGGTAAGTCGAGCAGGCGCCCATAACGGGAGAGAAGTCCATTGTAAGTTTTCATAATCAACCTTTATACAAAATTTTCTGCTGTACAAATCCGCAAAGCATGTCATTGCGAGCGTTCTTTGCGAAGCAAGCCTCTATTTTATTATGCACAAATGTATCTGTATCTACCAGGAGATTGCTTCGAGTGGAAGAACACCGCTCTTGCAATGACAGATGTACGGTATAGAAATACAAAAAAATCCTTCCGAAGCCAGAAAGACCTCGGAAGGTGATTATACATCGGAGGTCGCTTATTCCGGAGGCGGCGTAGTCTCAAGATCGTAGGGGAAGACCTGCAAATCCAGGCCTTCTCGGGTCAGGAAGTCCATGGTGGGTTGGAAGCAGGCCTCTTTAATGGCATTGAGGTCACTGTTCGGCGCATATACGCTCAAGCGGGCTTCTTCATCAGACATTTTAACAACCCTGATCACCGCCCCCGAACTGGCGCCAGTGATCACGGACTGCATTTTTTCAATGGCTTGGTCTAAGGTCATAACATTTCCCTGTGCTCCTTATTATACACAGCAACACGCATTCGTCCGTAGGAAATATGTACTTATGACGAAGATGTCATTTTTTCGGGAGCTTTCCTGGTCAGGAACTGCCTGAGGATGAATGCAGCCAGGATATAAAGGAGACATTCGATGAAGGACCAGACCACTGCCGGGGAGAACAGGTTCGAATATCCGTGCAGGAATTCGAGATATACCTGGACATTGTCCATGGGGATTTGCGCCCAGATGCGGTTATAGATAAAGACCGCTGCCAGCATGGCGGCAATTTCGTACTTCGAGGCCGTCCTGGCTGCCAGGGCTACAATGATGGCCTGCGGTACGAAGAGATAAGTGACATAGCGGCAGAAATCGTGACCACCGACCAGGCTCAAGGCCAGCACAACCAGGGTGTAGATTGCCAGGAACCACTTTACCCGGGCGCCCAGTTCCGTGAAGATGGCCTTGATGCGTTTGAACGATAAAAGCATCAGGGAAGGCAGCAGGTAAGCCGTCACAGCGTAAAGGAAGATGAAATTTCTTTGCAGGTCAAACAGGATCCGGCCTAGTTTGTGTAAGAATTGCGAATCGAAGCTCAAGAATTTCAGGTCACTGCCGGTGACCGGGATGAGCATCATCGGCAGGAGAATAGCTGCAAACACAACCAGGGCTGCACCCAGCAGGTGCAGGGCATATACTTTTGTTTTCCTGATCGAGACAAAAGAAAGCAGATAACTGAACAACGGTACGAGGGCATATTCCCGGAACTGGAAGCCAAGGGTTGTCGCGAACAGGAGCGGCAGGTAGTTCTGTTTGAAGCTGAAGAAAAACAGGGCAATCACGAATGCATAGGCCAGGTGGTCAGGCCGGTACACGTCGAACACCAGGAACTTGAGGTTGCACATCGAGAAGGCTGTCACCAGCATGGCGATGTAGGCGCTCTGTTCCGACTTTGTAAACCACTTGATAAACAGGTAGATTCCCAGAAGCTGCGAAATCGCCCCGGCATAGGCGACGACCTTGAAACCATTTTCGAGCGATAGGCCTGTTCCCCGGTTGAGCGCACCGGCGATGAAGGGAGTGATGAAGCGGTAGGCGTATGGTCCCAGCAGGGGTTTGGCCGCGAAGCCGTTCCGAGCCAGGTCTATGTAGTACTTGAAATCCCAGGAAAACTTGACAATATCGAGTCTGTTGGTGAACAGGTCGATGAAAACAACCAGGAGTACACTGACAAGCAGCGCCACAAGCAGGCGGCGGTTTTTCTTGAGCATGAGTGCCTTTCTTTTGGGGTCACCTTAGCTGATCTTTGCCACGGTTGCACCCGCCCCGCCTTCATTTGAAGCAGCTTCTTCGAAGGAAGTGACATAGGGGTGGTCTCGCAGGACTTCACGCACGGCCTGGCGCAGGGCGCCGGTTCCCTTGCCGTGGATGATGCGTACGAACGGCATCCCGGCTGCATAGGCTTTGTCCAGGTAGTGTTCCAGGTCGTGCAGGGCCTCGTCCACAGTCTTGCCGCGCAGGTTGATCTCCATTTTTGGAACGACAGCCGACGGAGGTTTGACCACTGATGACTTATTATCGGTTGGTTTGTGTTGTTTGGCTTTAACTTTAGTGTTTTCTTGTTCCTGCCCGTTATCCGCTGCCTGCGGTCTGCTCATATCCTCCAGTCTGGCCCGCATCCGCAGGGCGCCTACCTGCACTTCGGCATCTTCTTCGCCCAGGGCAGTGACACTCCCTTCGGCGTTCAGGGTGTACAGGTGAACTGTATCGCCCACCGCCAGCGGCCGGGTAAGACCAGCCCTGGGGGATGGCTGCCGGTTTGCCTTGGCCGGGGGAGCGATTTTTTCTTCGACCTGTTCGACGGCTGTTTCGATTTCCTTAACGGCCTCCAGCGGCTGACGGGCCTTGTGCAGATGCTCTTTGAGGGTTTTGATATTGTGTTTGAGCACTTCGACTTCCAGTTCGGCCTCGGCCCGCGCCCGGGCGATGATTTCCTGGCGTTCCTTTTCGATCTCTTCCATGCGCTGTTCCAGCTTTTGTGCTTCCTGGTCCACCTTTTGGCGGGCCTTGCGGGCCTTCTCACGTTCGCGGGACGTGCGGTTGCGTTCCCTGCGGATGTCGTTGAGCATTTTGTCGGTTTGCTGGTCTTCCGGATTGACATCAGCCCGGGCTGCTGCCAGGATCTCTTCGGGCAGGCCCAGGCGTTTGGCGATTGCAAGCGCGTTTGACCGGCCGGGCAGCCCGATGGTCAGCTGGTAGGTAGGCCGCAGGGTCTGGACGTTGAATTCCACGCTGGCATTGACCACACCTGCGGTGGTGTGGGCAAAGGCCTTCAACTCGGGGTGATGGGTGGTCACCAGGGTGGTGATCCCTCGCTCGAGCAGGTACGACAGGATAGCCCTCGCCAGTGCGGCGCCCTCAGCCGGGTCGGTGCCGGCGCCGAGTTCATCGAGAATAACCAGGGTGTTTTCATCCGCTGCCTTCAGGATGCTAATGATACTGGTAACGTGACTGGAGAAGGTCGAGAGGGACTGTTCAATGGACTGTTCGTCGCCGATGTCGGCATAGATTTGTTCGAAAACCGGCAGGCCTGAACCGGACTGGGCCGGAATGTGCAGCCCGGCCTGGGCCATCAGAACCAACAGCCCAACAGTCTTGAGGGACACTGTCTTGCCGCCGGTGTTGGGGCCGGTGATCACCACCGCGCGGGTCTCAGGCGACGGGTTGAAGTTGATGGGCACAACGCTCTTGGGGTCCAGCAGTGGGTGCCGGGCTTGTTTGAGCGAAATGACTGATGGTTGATCTATGATTTCTGGGTTTTGGTTACCGCCAGATTTTCCAACCCGACTGCGATTGCGGTTCTCTACTCCCGGTTTTCTATTCTCTGGCTTAAAAAGGATAGGTTCTGATGCTTCTGTGTCTTCAGCGTACTTGGCCTTGCCGAAGGCCAGGTCCAGTTCGGCCAGGGCTTCGATGCCGGGGATGATCTCATCAGCATGTTCACCGATCTGGTTAGAGAGTTCCGACAGGATGCGTTGTTCTTCATCGCGTTCGGCCAGCTGGAGTTCCCGGTATTTGTTGTTCAATTCCACTACCGGCAGCGGTTCCACGAACAGGGTTTGTCCGGAGGAAGACTGGTCATGGATGATGGACTTGACCTTGCCCTTGAACTGGGCCCTCAACGGTATGACGTAGCGCCCGTCACGCTGGGTGATGATTGCTTCCTGCAGCATGGAGGCGGTGTCGGAACCGGTCAGGTATTTCTGCAATTTGGACATCAGGCGTTCATAGGAGGTGCGCAGTTCCTTGCGGATGGAACCAAGCCTGGCTGAAGCCGAATCGAGGATCTCGCCCTGGTCAGAGAGCACCCGGGAAACGGCTTCGACGATACCGTAGGTGTCGGGCAATTGAAAGGCCAGTTCTGCCAGATGCGGGTACTGCTCTACCTGTTTCTCAAGGATCTTTTTGAGATTGCGGCAAGACAGCAGGGTGGATTTGATATCCAGCAGGGCCATGGGTTCGATGGTGCCGCCGCGCCGCCCCAACTCGACACTTTCACGAATATCATGTGCGCCGCCGAGGGTCACATCACTGGTCGAGAGCAGGCGACGTGCTTCGCTGGTCTCGGCCAGGCGGCTGCGGATCCATTCGATGGATGTGTCTGGCGTGAGGTCAAGTGCAAGTTCCTTCGAGGCGCTGAAGTCACAGTGCCTGGCCAGGCGCTCCAGGATCTTGGGATATTCGAGAACGGTGAGTGTTTTTGTGTCCATGCAGGGCGATTATAAACCACAGAACCCCAAATGTGATGATCTGAACACAGATGGATAGGGTTAAGGTCTTATCTCATACCCCAATTGCCCGGCTGTTGGGGCGACAATATCCATTATCTGCGGCAGGTATTGTTTTTCCTCGTCTGTCAGCATGACCGAGGGGCGGGGGGCCAGGCGCTGGCGGTAGGTGCGGGTGATCTTTGCGGCTTGCTCGTCATCCAGGTCGGTGAAGGTCCACATCCGTTCCAGTGTCCTTTCGGGGTCCCGGACCAGTTCTTCGTAGCGGATATTGAGCAGGGGTATGTCCGGGTTGGCGGCTGCGGCGCCCATGATGGCCTGCTGCATGGCGGTCCACTGGCTGGCAATCCCCAGCAGGGGATGCTGCCGGTTGAGGGTCTGGATCTCGGGGTATTGCGCGGTCCGGATGCGGTGGGAGAGCATGTCGATGTAGAGCTGTTTACGGAAGATGTACCGGGTGTGGGCGTCCTGGTTGAAGGCATTTTCGACCCGCGCTGCGGTGCGGTAGTGCGAGAAGATCGTTGGCAGCGGGGCACGGACAATGTTGATGAAACACGCCTCCGGGAAAAGTTTGTGGAGGTAAGCCAACCGCAGGCTGTTGATGGGATTCTTGTTCAGGAAGCGGCTGGCTTTGGCGGCATACAGGTGGTTGCGGATCAGCCTCAGCAGGCGGCGCTCGAAGGCTGGGTCGCTGAAGCCAGCGTCCAGGAGCATGTCCCGGTCATCCCACAGACTGCGGCGGGTGGGCCGCCAGACCGATTCGCATTCAAAGGGTGACAGGATGTGGGCCGGGATGGAAGGGTTGTGAACGGGAGAGATGGGGGTGCTGTCGATCAGGCCGATTGTGAAAAAGAGACGGGTGGTCCTGTAGCTCAGGACATTTGACTGCCCGAAGACATTGGTCAGATACCAGAAGTAACCAACCTGCGGATGGGCGGTGATGATCTCCTGCAGGATGGTGGTCCCGGAGCGATACGGGCCGACGATGAAAACCGGCCGGTCAATCGGGATACGGTCTAGGCGGGGTCCCAGCACCAGCCGCTCGTGGATCTGGTAAAAATGACCCAGCAGGTGCAGGAAGGGGCAGTTCGCCAGCGAATAGCCGTGGATGACGCCGGTGAGTTCTTTTTCAGGCAGGCGCAGTGATTGTTTCATTAATTGACATTAAACCACAGATCGCAAAGGGGATCATGTGAACACAGTACAAGCAGCTACTCAGCCAATCAGATAGATTAAAACTGGCAGCTTGCTTGCTGCCAGTTTTTTCTTCTGTGAATCTGGTATCAATTATTTGGGCGGCAGTGACTCTGCGAACTCGATCCCCTTCTGCACCCATTCTTTCAATTCTTTTTCTCCGGTAATGCCGTCTGCCTCAACCATGACCCAGCCCGATAGCGGCCGGCCGGTGATATCAAACGGAACCGTGTGAGGTTGTGCCATGGCCTCTTCGTAGTTATCCTTACCGACACGAACGATCAGGCGGTCCCTGTGCACCCCACAGGTCATGAAGCCATCCATCATAAAGGCCAGTCCGCCAAACATCCTCTTTTCGTTCAATTCCTCGGGAATATCTTCCAGCATTTCACGAATGCGTTGGGCGATTTCTTTGTTATAGGGCATGGCGGCCTCTTTTCTGTACTCTGGGCGCGGACGGGTCTGTTTTTATTATACTGCGAAACTTGTCTGATTGAATGCTTTTTCACAAACCTTTCGATGCTTTCCAGATCGGTGGGAATGGAAGGTGTACCCATCAGGAATTCCAGTTGGCCAGGATAGCCCGTACCGAACGGCCCATTTCGACGGAGAACGCCGCACCGAATTTGCGCTGATAGACAGCCTGCCCCTGTATAACGACTTCCCCATTATAGAACCGGTCCAGTTCAGCGGTATTCAGCCGATGGTACTGATTTTCAGAGAGTATGAATTCGGGATCGTAACGAGATGTCTGCTGCCGCTCCTTTTGCTGTTGGGTCGGGTAACCGAAGCACAACAGGGTGATCGGCAAGACGTATTGCGGCAGGTGGAACATCTCTTTGTGCTGTTTGTAGTTTTCCATGGTACCGCCGGTGTAGCAGGAGTCCAATCCCAGCGCCTCGGCTGCGATGACGGCGTTCTGGGCAGCGATCAGGGCATCACAGCAGGCCAGGAAGAGATCGCCTTCTTCGGGTTTGCACAAGGGGAGATTCTCGTCTTTGCACAACTGCTCGACCCCGGCGCTCAGGAAAGTGTCATACCTTCGCTGGTAGTCAGCCAGGAAGAGCCAGACCAACGGCTCCCGGGCAATGAAGAGCTGGTTGTCGCAGTTTCTTTCCGGGCGGTCTTTGGGCGCCTGGTCACTGATTTCGATGATCGAGTACAACATCAGGTTACCGGCAGTAGGCGTCCGCAGGGTGGCTTCGATCAGTTTCGTTTTGTCTCCGTAGCAATCGTTCGATCGCTGTAAGCGAGTACAGATTTTCGATTGTGGATCAACTCAAGTGTGGGATTCATGGGAAAAACATCCTTGCACCATCAGATGGCTGAAAAGATTCAACCATAAAGCTGCCGATGTACCAAGTGATCTGCTTGCGAATGGAGCAAGGGTCGTAGCTGCCGGGAGTTAGCTGCCGGTAAACCCAAGCGAGATCGCATGCGTGGTGACGGATGCCAATAGTTAGGGTTTAGCGCTGCGGCTTTTGTACAGCTTGAGTTTTAGACCAAGGGATACTGTACTGGTATAACTGACAAAGGTCGGTACGGCGGCCTCAATGAATTTGTCAAAAAAAGCGATTTGATCCAGGGAGAATAATTCATTCAATCCTTTAATCATGTAGGTTGCGGCAAAGAACAGCATGGTTGCCAGCAAAACCCGCGCCAGACGCGTGAACGGTGAGCCGGTATCATCTGGTAATCCCTTTGAGAGGGTGAACAGCAAGGCCGTATTGACGCCGATCAGATAGCCAGTTCCTTTCCCAAAGGAGTCTGCGGAAACAATCAACAAAGACAACGGGATGATAAAAAGGAAAATGTGGATGAAAAGATTCGGTGCTTGCGCTGCCAGGGCCAGACTGTTTTTCTCAAAGAGATGTATTCTAAAGTTCAGCTTGAACAGGAAAACGTAGGTCAGGAGAACGATAGATGTTCCCAGTACCAAGCCTCCCAGGACATCTGCCAGGAAGTGCCGCCCCAAATATATCCTGGAAAAGCCAATCAGTATTACCAGGATCGGTGTGAGCCAGTATAAAAAGCGTTTCCTGAACAGGAGACTCATGCCTCCCCAGAGTGAGGTGGATTCGGATACGTGCCCGGAAGGAAAGCCGTAATTGGGGTTGTTCAGAGTGCGAAAGGAAGAGATGATTTCGGGTTTCAGGGAGCCCCAGAAGGATCTTGCCCCCTGGCTTGTAAAGGGAGTGATGTCAAATTCACCATGCTGCAGGTTTTGGATATCCCCATTCACGAAAGTTGGTCGTGGTAGCGCAAAAAGGTGTTTTAGACTGGTATTAAGCACCAGCGACCATTGGAAGATTTGCATCAAGAGAATTCCATACCGATAACAAATCCCAAATGTAATGAACATCAAAATAATGGCGATGGTCTTGTCATCGCCGAGTTCGGTGATAATGGTCAACAGGGTGGTAAGTCCATTCATACGGAGAGATTGCAGATAAACGATCAGGTCTGTTTGAAACATAATTCCTCCATGCAATCAGACCAATGGAACGGGGAAAAAGTTTCATGCTTCCAGGGTTTTGAAGGCTTTCAGTTATAGCAATTCCTCTGTTAGCGCAATTCCTCTTGACAAAAGAAAGCTATGGAATTATTTTTCGACCGACTGGTCGGGCATTTGTTGGGGACCAAGAAAAACCTCCCTATTCCTAGCCTGAATGGAGCCAGGGCAATCGCATCTAAATGAGCATGGAAATGAGATAAAACTGGTTATCTTAGGACTTACAGGAGATAGCCATGTCCAGGAAACCCTTAGAAGCGATTGCCCTATCGCCACAGGCAATTAAGATGTGATTGCCCTAATTGTGTGGTATACTGGCGCCCGCGCTGTAAGCAGCGACTTAAGAATCTATTATTGTTTTGAGCATTCCCAAAGGTTGCCCGGTATGATCATCGGGCGTTTTTCTTGAATAATTGCCTGGTCCGAGAGGAGAGGCGGTTGAAGTAGGGGAAACGGGGGAAGCCGTACAGCGGAGTTTTCAAAACAAAAAACAATTCTCATAATGAAACCTGCCGGACAGGTTGCGATAATCTCCTGACACCAGGAAATCTTTTTGGGTGTACAGCGGGAGATTGTTCTGCCTGTATGTTGATCGTTCATTGTGGGAAGAACCAGGAGTTTTGATGACTAACGATTTTACCCAACTTGGCTTGCAGGCTCCTCTGCTGCAAGCCACCGAAGATCTCGGCTATACCGACCCCACCCCTATCCAGATTGGCGTGATCCCGCTGATGCTCTCCGGGCAGGATGTGATTGGCCAGGCCCAAACAGGTACCGGCAAGACGGCAGCCTTTGCGCTCCCGATCCTCCAAAACCTGGAGGCCGGTCAGCGCGTTCCACAGGCGCTGGTGCTGGCTCCGACGCGAGAACTGGCCATGCAAGTTGCCGAGGCTATGGTTGACTATGGCAGGCATCTCAAGGTGCGCGTGCTGGCAGTTTACGGCGGCCAGGCCTATGGCCCCCAGATCGGGCAGCTTAAAAAGGGCGTAGATGTGGTTGTTGGAACCCCCGGGCGCCTGATGGATCTGATCGATCGCAAGGTTCTTGACCTGAAGAGCGTCACCTGTGTTGTGTTAGATGAAGCTGATGAGATGCTCAGCATGGGTTTTATTGATGATATCGAGAGCATCCTGCAGGAGACACCCGAGACACGCCAGACGACACTTTTTTCGGCAACCTTACCCAAGCAGATCCGCCACCTGGCCGCCCGTTACCTGAAAGATCCGCAGGAAGTGACGATTGAACGCAAACAGTTAACGGTGGAAGCCATCGAACAGCGCCATTACCTGGTTAATGAAAGGGACAAATCAGCCGCCCTGGCGCGCCTGTTTGAGACTGAAGAGATCAGCAGTGCACTGATCTTTGTGCGCACCCGGGCGGGGACCAGCCAGTTGGCCAATGAACTGGGCCGGCGCGGTTTCCCGGCCGAGGCCTTGAGCGGCGAACTGGAGCAGAATGCCCGCGAACGGGTACTGGAGCGCTTCCGCCAGAACCAGATTAAGGTGCTGGTGGCAACCGATGTGGCGGCCCGCGGGTTGGATATCGATGACATATCACATGTCTTCAATTATGACCTGCCGGAAGACCCTGAAATCTACGTACATCGTATCGGACGCACGGGCCGGGCGGGCAAGTCTGGTACTGCTATTTCTTTGATCAATCCCAAACAAACCGGCCTGCTGCGCCGGATCGAGGGATTTACCCGCCAGCAGGTTAGACGCGTTAAACTGCCCACCCTGGAAGAAATCAAGGAAAAACGCGAAGACGAACTGCTTGGGCAGGTGCGAATCTGGCTGCAGCGTGGTCGGGGGCAGCGCGAACGACAGATAATCCTGGATCTGATGGAAGAGGGACACGATCCGGTGGATATCGCAACTGCGGCGCTCAAGATCGCCCGGGCGGAAGAGAAACAGCGCCCGATTGCCGAGATCAGTGAGGTCAGGGAGCGTAATTCCTCGGCGAGTAACCGACCAGTCCGCCAGCATACCAGGCGCAAAAGCAGCCAGCGCTTCAAGAACCGTACCTCATCACATGAGGAGGGCATGGTGCGCATGACACTAAGCGCCGGAAAATCCCAGGGTATTCGCCCGAACGACGTGGTTGGCGCCATTGCCTTTCACGCTGATATTCCGGGATATTCGATTGGTGCAATCCATATCGATGATCAGCAGACTCTGGTAGATGTGCCGGAGAAGTTTGTCAATAAAGTACTGGCCAGGAACGGCAAGTATAAAATTCGCAGGCAGGATATCAAGCTGGAAATTGCCTGAGATAATCAAATGCCCCTGAGCTTTTTCAGGGGCATTGTTGTTCAGTATTAGGGTAGATTGTGATGGTTAGCCATGCCGGTGCATGAAGCGCTCCATACGGTGCAGGGCCTCTTCGATCTTGTCGTAGGCAGTGGCATAACAGCAGCGCACAAATCCCTCGCCGCCTGGGCCAAAGGCGCTTCCCGGAACAACGGCGACGCTTTCTTCTTTGAGCAGGGCTTCAGCAAATTCTTCTTCGCTCATGCCTGAGGCAGAGATATTGGGGAAAGCATAAAAAGCGCCGCGAGGTTCAAATGTCTTTAACCCCAGCTGGTTGAGTCCATCTACAATCAGGCGCCGGCGACGGTTGTACTCTTCTACCATGGTTTGCACATGCTCTTCCCCTTTTTCCAGGGCAACAATTGAAGCTGCCTGAGCCATGGTCGGTGCGGACATAATTGTGTATTGATGGATGCGTGTCAGGCCGCGGATAATGTTTGCAGGTCCGGCCGCATAACCAATACGCCAACCGGTCATGGCATAATCTTTCGAGAAACCTCCCATCAGCAGTGTGCGATTCCAGGTATCCTCGCTCAAAGCCGGAACGCAGATATGTTCAAAATTATAGACCAGGCGATCATAAATTTCATCAGAGAAGATTAGCAGGTCGTGCTTTTCTGCGATCCGGGTCAGTTCAACCAACGTTTCTCGTTCTGCGACTGCACCGGTGGGGTTGTTGGGATAACCGATCAGGATGGCCTTGGTCCTCGAAGTGATGGCGTCTTCGATCATCTGGGGGTCGAGTTGAAAATCATCTTCCATCCTGCTGGGGATCTCAACCGGTATCCCACCTGCCAGGATTACTTCAGCCTGGTAAGCCGGGAAACAGGGCGTCGGAACAATCACCTCATTTCCAGGGTCCAGGGTGGCGCTCATCGCCAGGTAAAGCGCTTCAGAAACACCAACTGTGACAAGAATTTCTGTTAGCGGATCGTAGTTGACATTATAGCGTTGTGCCAGATGGCGGGAAATACCCTGACGCAGTTCAAGAATACCCAGGTTTGAGGTGTAATGGGTTTCACCACCTTTGAGTGCCTGAATACCGGCGTTCAGGATTGGTTCGGGGGTTGTGAAATCCGGTTCCCCGACACCCAAGGATATAACATCCTTCATTGCGGCGGCGATATCAAAGAATTTTCGAATACCAGAAGGTTTTAGTTTGTTCAGGCGGTTTGCAAGAAAACTTTTCTCAATAGAGTCTTGCATGCATACTCCTAAAGTGGAAGGATGAGCCAGTTGTCACTGGTTTCCAGGTAAACAAGTTCAAAGGTTTGCTCATCACTTGTAAAAACACGAAAATGTTTTTCTTGTGGTGTGCGCCAGCCTGATATGATTTTCAGGATTTCCAGGCGTTGGCCTTGCCAGGTCAGGGCGACGGGCTTTTCTGCATAGCTGGTTTGTGATTGACACTCAACAACATCGGGCATTTAATCATAAAAACTGGGCTGCAGGGTTACATTCTGATCAGCGAATCATCACCGATATTAATAGTAACTGGTTTTTCCGAATGGCTCTGGCCTATGATCAGGCAGTTGCGTCCGATAAATGAACCAGCGAGTGCAACCCTGGTAATCTGGGCGCCTTCTTCGATGATGCTGTTTTGAATCACAGCCTGGTCGATTTTGCAATCAGGGCCGATGGATGTATTTGGACCGATCACAGCTTCTTTGACCTGTGCGCTGGGATGAATATAGGTTGGATGAATGATCTTTACATCTGGTTTTGAGAAATTGTCTGCGTTGGAATGTCCATTAGCCAGCAGGAAAGCATTGGTCTCCAATGCAGCCGCGACTGTGCCAGTATCGACCCATATATCAGTTTGTTCTGTGCGCATTTTCGATCCACCTGCGATCATCATATTGACTGCATCGACAAGGTAATATTCACCGTGCAGGTTGATGTCTTGGGTCAACTGTTCTTCGATAGCTGCTGCCAGACCTTTTCCTTCAGCGAAGAAATAACAACCTACCAATGCCAAGTTGTTATTCATACTATCTGGTTTTTCGATCATCCGGGTGATCAAACCATCCTTGCTTACTTCAGCGACGCCAAAACGACGAGGATCAGGAACAGGTTTGACCCAGGCGACGCCATCAAGTATTTCATTCTCCAGGAACGAAAAATCAGTCTTGATAAGTGTATCTGAAAAGACCATGAGAGTAGGGCCGCTGAGGTGATCCCTGGCCATCCAAAGTGCATGGGATTGTCCTTTCATTTCAGATTGGATTGTATAGTGAACAGTCAGTTCCGGATAGTGTTCCTGCATGTATTGGGAAATTTGTGATTTTCCCAAGAATGGATCAACGATAAAAACGAATTCTGCATTTTTTATTTGCGGCAGAGTCTTGAACATATCCAACGTATGTGCCAGGGTAGTCTTGCCGGCTACGCTGACCAGTGGTTTTGGTTTGCTCCAGGTTTGGGGGCGAAGTCTTGTAGCCCAACCAGCCATGGGGATTACAATTGAAAAAGCTTGACTCAAAACGGTCTCCAGTGGTTTAAAAAATTTACATATTGTACGATAAAACGCTTGATCATGCAGGTCAGGTTTTCCGGCAAACCAATTCTCCTTTGCCGATGGGAATAACCACGGCATCAATGCGGTGGTCGTTCACAGCATGACTGACAAAAGGAGCTAACTGCTCTTTATGGCTGATGATATTATCGGCGATTAGCAGGCCACCCCTGACCAGATTTGAAATGATCTTGTCGTAACAATCCTGGTACACTTCTTTTTCAGCATCAAGAAAACAGAAGGCCACCTGATTATACTCGTTCAAGGCCAGTCGTGCGTCTTTATGGACCAGATCTACAATCGTATCAACACCGGCCAGCCTGAAGGTTTCATTTGCGAGTTCAACCTTTTCTGGAAGGACTTCAAAAGTAACCAATCGGTCGCCGCGAGTTTGGCAGGCTAATGACAGCCACATGGCTGAGTACCCGGCACTGGCGCCAATTTCTATCACTTTTCCGGCTGGGGCGCTGGCGCACATCAGGGCTAAAAATTTTCCCGTCTCCGGAGGAATCTGACGCAGGCGCTGCAAATGTGGGATACCATCCACCCGGTCGACGGTATCGAGCGTTTCTAATTCCTGCATACGTTTGAGCATTTGAGGAGGGATCTTGTGAAACATATGAAACTCATTGTTACCAATTTCCATAGGAAATTTGGTTCGGATTATTTCGATACTCTGCAATACGCCGGGAATTCCCTGGAAGGATATCAGCAGGTAACTGATCAAGGGGAAAGAGACGAAGCTCATCAATTTCAGCATCGCTTTGACCGCTGAAAGTGAATTCTTCACAGACGAATACAATGATGTGATCGGTGCGGCCTTCCGGGAAATGGCTGAATATTCCAAACAACCGTATTTCCCCCAATTTTGCGCCAGCTTCTTCGTAAGCCTCTCGGCGGGCAGTCTGTTCCAGGGTCTCGTTGCGTTTTGCTCCTCCACCAACCAGGTACCAGCCATCTTGATAAACATGCTTAACGAGCAATACCTGTCGATCCTTGACCAGCAGCAGCCGCACACCGATTGTGATGGGTGTGGAGATTGACAGGCAGAATGCGAAAATGGGATATGCCTTTTTATACAACCAGTTCATAGGGATTAGCTCAAGATGGTCAGGTTTGCCAGTGAGGTAGCCAGTCTTTTTATACCGACGCTTTCAAAAGCCACTTCAACAATTTCATCCTCCTCCTGGAGTTTGCTGTTCAAGACAATTCCATCACCCCAGGTCGGGTGAGAGATACGTGTTCCGGCCCGGTATCGGGCTTCGATTACAGGGGCTGATTTCGGGGATGCCGAAGAGGGCTTCCAGCGAGTATCTGTAAGGGAGTCGCCTCCAAAAGGATGAGCGCCGCCGCGGGATTGGCCATCCAGCAGCATTTCTGGAATGTCAGTAAGGAACCGGGAAGGGTAGGTGTCTTCACCCCAACCTCTCCCGCCTCGCTGCATGGCGCGTACCAGGTAGAGCCGGTCTTTGGCCCGGGTGATGCCGACATAGAACAGGCGACGTTCTTCTTCCATTTCTTCAGGTTTGTCAAATGAACGGCTGTGTGGCAGGATTCCATCGTCTAACCCGACAATGAAAACTGCGCCGAATTCTAATCCTTTGGCTGCATGCAGGGTCAGTAAGGTCGGTGCATTCGCATCGGTCAGGGTGTCTTGATCGGCGATCAGGGCAACGTTTTCAAGAAATTCTTCCAATGGCCGACCACTGTATTCCTGGGTCAGGCGGCGAAGTTCTTCGACATTTTCCCAGCGGCTGGCGCCTTCTTCTGTGTTGTCATCAATATAGGCTTTGTAATCTATATCGCTTACGATGCAATCAAAGAGTTCTGTTGTGGTCAGCGTCTGGGCGGCAGTATGCCACCTGGCCAGTACAGTGCCAAAGGTCGAGAGCGGGCCAACTGCCCTGGCGGTGAACTGGCCCCAGAAAGGCGACTCTGCGCCTCGGACCAGGTCCAGAAGCACAGAGCCGGGTGATGTATCTGCATTTCGTGCGGTTTGATATAAGCTCAGGATTGTTTTACTTCCGATCCCGCGTGCAGGGATGTTAATTACACGTCCCAGGCTGGCTTCATCATTGGGGTTATAGATCAGGCGGATATAGGCGATCAGGTCTTTTACTTCCCGGCGACCATAAAAGCGCTGTGCTCCTACCAATCGGTAAGGCAAGCGCGCCTGCAGGAAGGCTTCCTCTAACAGGCGGGATTGGGCGTTGGTGCGGTACATGACAGCACACTCTCCTGGGTCGAACCGATTGCCGGCGACCAGTTGTGCAATCGTGTCGACCACAAAAGAAGCTTCTGAATAATCGTCTCGGGCCTCAAAATAAATAACCTTTTCTCCCTGGCCGCGGTCTGTAAACAGTTTCTTGCGACGGCGATTATGGGCGCGGTCGATGACGGCCATTGCTGTATCGAGAATGGACTGCTTGGAGCGATAATTCTGCTCAAGTAGAATCGTTTTAGAAGCAGGAAAGTCATTTTCAAAGCGTTGTACATTGCGCCAATCGGCCCCACGCCAGCCGTACACGGATTGGTCTGGATCCCCGACACAAAAAATATTGCCATGCGTTGAACACAAGTGCTTTACAAGCATATATTGAGCGATATTGGTGTCCTGGAATTCATCGACCAGGACATGTGAAAAGCGTTGTGAATAAGCTTCGCGTACCTCCGGGTTCTCTTCCAACAGGCGAGCTGTCCAGAGCAGCAGGTCATCAAAATCAACTGCATTGCTGGTCAGCAATCTTTTCTGGTAGAGATCGTAAACTCGTTTTACAATTTCATCCCGGTAGTTGGTTGTAGGAAAGTTATCCGGATCAATCAATTCATTCTTTGCATTCGAAACAGCAGCATGAATACTGTTTGGCCGGTAAAGTTTTTCATTGATGTTGAGTTCCTTGATGATTCCCTTGATGAGGCGGACCTGATCGTCCTGATCAAAGATGACATAATTAGGCTTGATGGGCAGGTGGTCAGCTTCACGCCGCAGGATGCGGGCGCAGATTGAATGGAAAGTACCCAACATCATGCCATGTCCATGAGCAGCATCTTCCCCCAGCAAAGAGGCTACCCGGTCTTCCATCTCGCGGGCTGCCTTGTTCGTGAAGGTAACAGCCAGGATTTGATAGGGACGAACACCCTGGTATGCAATCAGGTATGCGATGCGTTGAGTCAGTACACGGGTTTTTCCAGACCCCGGACCAGCCAGCACCAGCACGGGACCATTCCCGGCTGTGACGGCCTGTCGTTGCTGCTGATTGAGTTGATCGAGAAATGTCATAATATTAGAAATCGTATAAGGGCAAGGGGAGATCGAGAAAACCAGGTCGGAAGGAATTGGTTTGCACACTCCCACCGACTGGTCAGGATAGCTGCGATGTGCATTACGGACAACGGGTTGCCTTGAGAGGGATTGATGTCAGGCAGTAAGGGCATTCCTTGGTTGTCGGTTCGACTGCGGGGGCTTCCTTTTTTGGAAAGCTGTTGACTATTTTGATAAACAAGAAAATTACGATTGAGACGATAAGAAAGTCTACAATATTCTGGATGAACGCGCCGTATAGAATTGTGGCCTCGCGGAAAGAAAATGCCAGGCCATTGAAATCAATCCCCCCGAGTACGAGTCCTAAAAATGGCATGATGATATCATTGACCAAAGAAGACATGATCTTTCCAAAAGCGCCTCCAATGATTACTGCGACGGCCAGGTCCAGTACGTTGCCGCGCATGGCAAATTCCTTGAATTCTTTTAGCATGGTTCTCCTCCTGGAAGATGAGTGAGGTGGATTTTACCTCAGGATGGGGGCTGTCAACGAACCGGTTTTGTGATATAGTGAATATTATATTTGTATGACAACTTATTGGTGTGCCAGCCGGCCGGCGCCATAATTGACGCTATTGTAAATTCGTGTATAATTTTATTACCATATGGTCTAGATTTTTGAAGAAGCACAACCCTTCAAAACAGTTTCATATTTTTATATGAAAAGGCCAAATCCATAGAGGATATCCTAGATGCCCAACAAATTACTCAGTGTTCAGGGCTTGGAGACGCATTTTCAAACCCGCGAGGGAACGGTTCATGCTGTAAATGGCGTCTCTTTTTCCCTAGATGAGGGCGAAACCGTTGGTCTCGTAGGCGAAAGCGGTTGTGGTAAAAGTGTAACCATGCTTTCTATGCTGCGCCTCATCCCTTCCCCTCCCGGAAAAATTGTAAATGGTTCTGCTGTTTTTCGAGGTCAGGATTTACTGAAAATGACTGACGATGAAATCCGTACCGTGCGCGGATCCCAGATCAGTATGATTTTTCAGGATCCGATGACCTCTTTTAACCCGGTACTAACCATTGAACGCCAGGTGGCCGAGCCCCTTGAAATCCATTTGGGAATGTCAAAGGAGCAGGCCAGGGATCGTGTGGTGGAGCTGCTTGAACTGGTAAATATCCCCAAGGCGAAAGAGCGCCTGAATGATTATCCCCACCAGTTTTCTGGGGGTATGCGCCAGCGTGTGATGATTGCGATGGCTCTGGCCTGTAACCCTCAAATTCTGGTGGCGGACGAACCGACCACTGCTTTAGATGTGACCATCCAGGCCCAGATTGTAGAACTGATCAAACGGCTGCGGGATGAACTTGGAATGTCTATCGTGTGGATCACCCACGATCTGGGAATTGTGGCTGGTTTGGCCCAGAGAGTTATTGTGATGTATGGGGGTTATTTCATTGAAGAAGCTTCTGTGAAAGAATTATATGCAAACCCCCTGCACCCCTACACAATGGGCTTGCTTGGTAGTCTGCCCCGGCTGGACCTGGATGAGAAGAAGCGATTAACTTCAATTGATGGGCTTCCACCGGTTTTGATGGAAAAGCCAGGCTATTGTCCGTTTGCACCGCGTTGTAAGTTTGCGGTGGAACGTTGTTGGAATGAAAATCCACAGCTTAGTGAAATTGCAGCCGAACATCGAGTTGCCTGTTGGGTTGACCCTCGAACTGGGAGAGCGCGCTGATGTCATCAAACAAAGTATTATTGCGCGTTGAAAAACTGGTAAAGCACTTTCCCATCTATCAGGGAATTATTGTTCAACGCCAGGTTGGCGCGGTCCATGCAGTTGATGGAATTTCCTTTGATATTCACCAGGGCGAAACCTTGGGTCTGGTTGGCGAGTCGGGATGTGGCAAATCCACTACGGGGCGAACGATCTTGCAGCTCCCTAATTACCGCCCCACTGCCGGGTCGGTGGAATTTGGTGATCTGGATCTGGTTCATCTTAAGGGGGAAGAGCTCAGAAAAACACGCCGGAAAATGCAAATGATCTTCCAGGATCCATATGCCAGTTTGAACCCGAGAATGACGGTTGGTGAGATTATTGGCGAACCTCTGGTCATTCACAACGTGGCCCGCGGGAAGGCTGTACAAGAAAGGGTTGAAAACTTACTGGAATTGGTCGGTCTTAATCCGGCCTTTGAAAACCGATATCCGCACGAGTTTTCGGGTGGGCAGCGCCAGCGTATTGGCGTAGCCCGGGCGCTGGCCTTACAACCTGAATTGATCATTTGTGACGAACCGATCTCGGCCCTGGATGTATCTATTCAGGCACAGGTTGTCAACTTGCTGGAGGATTTACAGAAACAGTTTAATCTGACGTACTTGTTTATTGCACATGACCTTTCCATGGTCCGCCATATCAGTGATCGTATTGCGGTTATGTACCTTGGTGTGATCGTTGAATTGACGGGGCGCCAGGAACTCTATGACAACCCCCTGCATCCATATACAAAAGCCTTGCTCTCTGCAGTACCGATTCCTGATCCTTTGGTGGAGGAACAGCGCCAACGAGTTATTTTGAAAGGTGAAATACCATCCCCGGTTAATCCGCCATCTGGGTGCCGCTTCCGGACACGCTGCCCGATTGCAGAATCGATCTGCGCCGAAGAACGGCCTGAATGGCGAGAAGTTGGATCAAGCCACTTTGTGGCTTGTCATTTGGTGAAAGATTAAGCCTTGAAAAGTAAAGGAGGTGATGCGTCGGTCGTAAGCTAAAATGCTAGTTTATGTCAAGAAAAGTTGTAGAAAAATCCGTTTAGACTATCCTTTAAATCTCTTTCGAGGAGGAGAAATATGCGTTCGAAAATTTTCGTTGTACTTAGCCTGGTACTTGTCACCAGCATGGCGCTGTCGGCCTGCCAACTGGGCGCTCCCGCTGCCCCGGGCGCCGGAAAATCCATCACCCTGACATTCGGCCCGGGTGATGTTCCTGGCCTGGATCCAGCTATTGCAGAAGATACTTCTTCCATTCAGATCGTTGAAGAGACCTTTGTTGGTCTAACCCGTCTGCACGAAGAAACCTCTGCTACTGAGCCCGGCATCGCTACCAAATGGGAAGGTGTCACCAACGCTGATGGCACCGAGACCCTTACCTTTACCCTGCGTAATGATGTGCCCTGGGTACACTATAATGCCAAGAGTGGTAAAGTTGAAAAGGTTAAAGGTTGTGATGGCAAGGACCGCATGGTCACTGCTTATGACTTCGAATATGGCCTGATGCGAAACCAGGATCCTGAAGTTGCCTCACCTTATGCTTATCTTCTGGGCATGGTACTGCAAGGTGCTGCCGAGTTCAACGCTGGTGAAGCTGACTTCTCTGCTGTTGGTGCAAAGGCTATTGACGACACAACCTTTACGATGACCTACCTGGCCCCGGCTGCTTACAATGCGCAGATCGCCAGCTTGTGGGTTGCACGCCCGCAGCCGAAATGGCTCATTGAGGGCGACGATTGTACAGAGGCTGTTGGTGACAAATGGACCGAACCTGAGAACTTCCAGGCCTATGGTCCATATACCCTTAAAGAGTGGATCCACGATTCAAGCATCACCATCATCGGCAATCCTTACTGGCCCGGTACTGATGCAATTCCACAGCCCACCATTGGTGAAGTTACTTGGCTGATGCTCGACGAATCTCCTGCCTTTGCTGAATATGAAGCTGGCAATGTTGATGTTACTGCTGCCCCATTAGCTGACATTGACCGTATCAAAGCCGATCCAACTCTTTCCGAAGAACTGGTGATCGCTCCTGTATTCTGTACCTACTTCTATGGTTTCAATACCAAAGCCGACATTGTCAGTGATGTGCGCGTCCGCCGTGCTTTGTCCATGGCTATTGACCGCCAGAGCCTGATTGACAACGTCACCAAAGGCGGCCAGGAACCCGCTCAGTGGCTGGCTCGTCCGGGCTTGTTCGCTGCCCCGACCATGGCTGATTATCCTGATTTGGGAATCAAGTACGATCCTGAAGCCGCTGCTTCCGAACTCCAGTCCTATCTGGATGAAGAAGGCCTTGAAGCTGCCGATCTCGATCTGACCCTGATGTTCAACACCTCTGAAGGCCACCAGCGAATTGCTGAAGCGATCCAGCAGATGTGGAAGGATGTTTTGGGCGTTGATGTCAAACTGGTCAACCAGGAATGGAAAGTCTTCCTTGAGACCACCAAGGATCCCGAGAATACCCCGCAGATCTATCGTATGGGTTGGTGCCAGGACTATCCTGATGCAAACAACTTTGATCGTGAAGCTGTTGGTTTCGGTGGTTCTAACAATCCGCCCGAAGGTGGTGGTTTGAATTGGAATAACCAGGCGTACATGGATCTGGTGGATGCAGCAGCTGTTGAAACTGACGGCGCCAAACGACTGGAAATGTATGCAGAAGCTGAACAGATTCTGGTCTATGATGATGCAGCCTTGATCCCGATCTACTGGTACACTCGCGTTTCAATGACCAAACCTTACGTAACCCGAACTTTCTCGGTATCGTCTGGTATGGAACACATTGAAAAATGGGATATCAGCAAATAAGTAGTTAGTGTTCGATTAGGAGGGGAGAGTTTAACTCTCCCCTCTTTTGACTGTTAGGTCGGTTTGTAGGAGATTATTATGGGTCGGTTTATTGTTCGCCGATTACTTTATATGCTTATCGTTATTGTCGCGGTCTCGATGATAACCTTTGGGTTGATGCGTGCTATTCCTGGTGGCCCTTTTGATAAAGATAAACCAGTCTCAAAAGAAGTTTTGGAAAATCTCAATAAACGTTATCATTTGGATGATCCCTTATGGAAACAGTATGGCAGTTACATGTATGAAGTTATGATTCCTCATTTTTCTACACAATCCTCTGCAGCAACTCTTGATAATGATTATTTGATTGATTTCAACATTGGTTCTCTTCAATTCCAATGGATGAATTTTGGACCAACCTATTCATCTCGCAGTCGTACAGTAAACGACATTTTCCGACAACAATTACCAATTTCGGCACAACTGGGTGTGATGGCATTGATTGTAGCCCTGGTTGTTGGAATGCCGTTGGGTATTCTGGCGGCACTTAAGCAGAACACGATTTGGGATTATCTTGGTATGAGTATCTCTATTGTTGGTGTTTCTGTGCCTGTGATTGTGCTGGGGCCTCTGCTGATTTGGATTTTCGGAGTTTCCCTGAAATGGTTACCACCCACAGGATGGGGTACCCGGCCGCCTTATTTCCTGGGTTTTATTCCATACAACCTGGGTTGGAGTTTCTTCCGGAGCGCAATTATGCCGTCTGTGGCACTTGGCCTGGGGAGTTCTGCTGTGATTGCCCGCCTGACGCGTGCCAGTTTACTGCAGACTGTGCGTGAAGATTACATCCGTACTGCCCGAGCCAAAGGGTTGCGCGAACGCATGGTGATCATGCGACACGCGTTGAAAAACTCTTTGATCCCGGTTGTGACCATCATTGGTCCGTTATTCGCAGCACTGGTGACAGGAACCTTTGTTACCGAAATCGTCTTTGGTATTCCGGGGATGGGCAAATATTTTGTCACCAGTATTACCAACCGTGATTACCCTGTTATTATGGGAACAATTTTGTTATATGCAGTGGTGCTGGTTCTTGCTAATTTGTTAGTTGATATTACGTATGCTTATCTCGATCCTCGCATTCGCTACGATTAGGCATTCAAAGAGATTGTCTGAAAGAGGAAATTATGGCAGAAGTTAAACTGGATTCCCATGAGTTTGGCGCAGGTGGCAAGCCGATTACAACAAAGCGTGAAAGTCTGGCTGGTGATGCTTTCCGCCGCCTGTTACGTAATCGTGCAGCCGTTATCGGCGGTGTGACGATTATTATATTAGTGCTTGTGGCGGTGCTGGCCCCTGTAATTGCAGTCAAATCATTTGAAATACAAATTTTGGAAGATCAGAACACAGTGCCAGAATGGCTACTGTCTGTTTTTCCCAGTATGAAGTCCTATGCAGTAATCAATAACAACTATCCATTAGGTGCTGATTATGTTGGCCGCGACCTGTTTAGCCGGATTGTTTATGGTGCTCGTGTATCATTGACGGTGGCCCTGATTGGGCCGTTGATCAGTTTGATCATCGGGGTCATTTACGGCAGTATTTCCGGGTATTTTGGCGGACGGGTAGATAATATCATGATGCGTATTGTCGATATTATGTATGCCTTCCCCAGTTTGTTGTTCATTATTTTATTATTGGCTTTTTTCCGTTCTACCCTCACAAAGCTGGAGCCGGGAACGTTTGCGTATGCAATGAGCCAATGGGATGAAAATATGGGCGGCATGCTGTTTATTTTTATTGGTATTGGTATTACAGCATGGCAGACCATGGCCCGGTTGACGCGCGGGCAGGTACTTTCTATACGAGAGAAAGAATTTGTCGAAGCGGCTCATACCATGGGGGCTACCAACCTGCAGATCATGTTCAAACATATATTGCCAAACATCGTCGGGCCATTGGTTGTGGCTGAGACTCTGGCGATCCCCGGGTATATCTCGACCGAAGCTTTCCTGTCCTTTATTGGATTGGGCGTTAATCCTCCGACCCCCTCCTGGGGATCGATGATTTCGGATGGTGCGCGTGCGATCCGAACTAATCCCAACCAGACTCTCTTCCCGGCCTTAGCTCTGGCCGTTGTCATGTTCGCTTTCAACTTTTTGGGTGATGGTTTGCGGGATGCGCTGGATCCCCGTCTGCGGGGTACCCAATAAGTACCGGGTACTTTACCCTTGACTTCTTTCTGAACAACAGGATAGGATTCAGAGTTGCTGCTGCCAACTGAATCCTGTTTTTTTGTTCCCTTTAAGGAGGGATCATCATGTTTTTAAAATCAAAAATGCCAAGCGCCCTTTTTCTCTTATTGTTCATCATCATCATCACGATCGTCTCTGCTTGCGGAGCGAATACTCCAGAAGTAACGCCGCCGGTGCTGCTGGCCGCCTCCCCGACACCGTCACCGACGCCAATTCCGGAGCAGCGGGTACTGAAAGTGTGCCTGGGTGATGAACCGAATACACTGTACCGGTATGCAAATCCGAACAAAGCTGCCTGGAGTGTGCTCTCAGCCATATACGATGGCCCGATGGATCAGATTGATTATGAATATCAACCGGTAATTTTTGAAGATATTCCCAGTCTGGAAAACGGACAGGCTCAGATCACCACGACAAAGGTACAAACAGGTGATGAGATTATTGATGCTGCCGGACAACCTGTAACCCTGGAAGAAGGTGTAATGGTCAAACCAACGGGCTGTCGGATGGACGACTGTGCTGTAACATACGATGGCCTCATGGAACTATCGATGGACCAGATGGTGGTTAATTTCAGAATCATCCCAAACCTGGTCTGGTCAGACGGCACCCCGCTGACAGCCACAGATTCAGTTTATGCGTATCAACTGGCAAATGATCCGGAAACGCCAGGTTCGCGCTACTTGCTTGACCGTACTCGAGCTTATGAAGCTGCTGACAATACAACCATACAGTGGTGGGGGAAACCGGGATTTATCGATCCAACGTATTTTACAAATTATTGGCTGCCTTTACCGGAGCATCTGTGGAATACTTACTCAGCTCAGGAGTTGCCCGGTCTTGAGCAGGCTTCCAGAATGCCGGTTGGTTGGGGTCCCTATGTGATCGAAGAGTGGCTGCCGGGTGAACAAATTGAGTTGACCAAGAACCTGAATTATTTCCGTATCGATGAAGGACTCCCTAAATTTGATACGCTCATCTTCCGTTTCATGCCTGATCCGAACCAGGCAATATCAGCTCTATTGGATGGGGCTTGTGATATACTCGACCCCAGTATTCCTCTGGATGGTCAAACGCCTTTGCTGCTTGAGCTGCAGAACGCAGGTCAAGCCAAGTTAATTTTTGGACAAAATATGGCCATGGAACGGCTTGACTTTGGTATCCTGCCATCCGCTTATGATGATCCGTATGCGTTTGCGACTATCAATGCCCGACCGGATATTCTTTCAGACGTACGTACCCGCCAGGCGGTGGCGCTATGCCTTGATCGTCAGAAGGTTGTCGATACAGTCTTGTATGGTCTCTCGGTAGTACCCGATACATACATTTCACCGGGGCATCCCCTGTTCTATCCCGAGGTGGATACGTATGCGTTTAATGTGGGTGCTGGCATTCAACTGCTTGAGGAAATCGGCTGGCGAGACCTGGATAATGATCCTGCGACCCCTCGGCAGGCTCAAAATATTGAAGGGATTCCACAGGCCACCCCTCTGGTTTTGGGCTATGTAACATCCTCAGCTGCCCAGAGACGCCAGGTCAGTGATATTCTTTCCCAGTCTTTAGGCCAGTGCGGTATTGGAGTGGATATCAGCTACCTTTCTCAGGTTGAGCTCTATGCGGATGGACCAGAGGGTCCTCTTTTTGGCCGTAATTTTTTCCTGGCGGAATATGCAATGGGGTCCACCGGGCCAGAACCCCCGTGTGCTTGGTTCATGAATTCATCTATTCCTGCAGAAGAAAATGATTGGGTGGGCACTAATCTGAGCGGGTACGTGAACGAAGAGTACGATGATGCCTGTCGGCTTGCAATGCAGTCCTTGCCCGGTGACATGGAGTATGAACAGGGGTACCGGAGCACACAGGTTTTGTTTTCTTCTGAACTGCCTTCGATACCGTTATATATGCGCCTGGATGTAGCCGCCAGCCGTGTAGATATGTGTAATTTTGTTCTCAGTACGACCGCCTCGAGCAATATGTGGGGACTGGAAACATTTGATTATGGTGATGGTTGCGATTCTTAGTTATGAAATTTTCTCCGTCAAAAAACATTTATATCCCGGTGCTGCTGGTTGTCTCTTTGCTGGCAGGGTGTGCTTCTCCATTAGATATCCCTACAACAGTCACACCAGAAGCGGTTGTTGAAACAACATCCTCCATAGGGATTGAGCGTGCACCAGAAATTCGTTTTGGCATCCTGGAGGATATTTCCGCAACCAATGTTTGGGCAATCTATGGTCGTTCTGGATCTGGATATTGGAATCAAGCAGTTCAGGGAGCGTATTGGCCGCATTTGTACCAACTCAACTCTTCACCACTGGGATATGTTCCACAGGTTGCAGATGGTTTTCCGGGTGAGTTTGTTCAGGAAGGTAGTTATGTGACTGCTACGATACTCTTGCGGGATGGGCTCACCTGGACGGATGGCGAAGAATTGACTGCTTCAGATGTTGCTTTTACGGGCAATACAGCCCTGGCTTACCAACTGAAAAACGATTGGCAAATTTACTATAACCCACTTGTGCTGGATCATATCGAAGCAGCCGGCAGGTATCAGGTGAAATATTATTTCACCCAGGCGCCAGCGGTCTCGGATTGGTATTATGGAATATTGCTGGCCCCGATTGTTCAGGAAGGTTATTGGAAACCCTTTGTGGATGATATCACCCGGTTGATTCCGGATGAAACGTTGCGCGCAGAAATTGCAGCTTATGAAGCCCGGGTGGCTGGGCTTCAGGCAATTGTTGACCAGGAACAACTGGCAATTGCCTATGGATACGAAGAGGGACCCACGAATGCTAACCTGACCAAGAATGAAGAAGAATTGATTTACATACTAAATGAACTTCGGGAACTGCAGGATACCTATGAACTACGCCTGGATACAGCCCGCCAGGTATTATTCTCCATTGACAACCAGGAAGAGCCAAGTCTAGGTCCCTGGAAATTCCAGCAAAGGGAAACGGGTTTGTCGATTGTGAACGGATTTAACCAGGAGTATTTTGGAAGTAACACAGTGGCTGCTTCCTATGCCAATGGAGCCTATATCCTGAGTAACAGCGAGAACACAGAAACACTTGCGGCGTATGGTCAGGTTGATGGAGAAGCGACCTTGGTTTATCATGTCGGTCCTTTTTTTGAGCGGTCTGTTTATCTGGTTTACAGTAGTGAAGATGCTGCTCTGGATGCGCTGCGACGCGGTGAAGTTGAGGCTGTTTTAAGTCAGCAGGGTCTTTCTAAGGAAGCAGTTGTTCAATTCCAGGCAGATCCGGGTATCAATGTGGCTGGTAATGAACGAAGAAGTTTACGATACCTGGCCTTCAATTTGTCTCGAACGTACTTCTCACGCGCTGCCTTTCGGCAGGCAGTGGCCTGTACCCTGGACTTGAGCGACCTGGCCCAGAATGAGTTGGCCGGGGATATCTCGATTGCCAGCGGTTATGTTTCGCCCCATGATATTTTTTGGTCAAATCCTGGGGGTATCTTGCCCTGTGTGGGGGACACTGAGCAGGAACGTTTTGAACAGGCAGCCGCCCTGCTCGGGGAAGCAGGTTTTGACTGGCAGCAGAAGCCGGCCTGGAACCAATCTGAAAATACTCCGATTCCCGGGCAGGGATTGGTTTTGCCGGAAGGAGTATATTTTCCACAAATCACCTTGCTTGCTCCCACTGTCGATCACGACCCGGTTCGGGCAATGGCGGCACAAGAAATTGTGCATTCGCTGCAGAATCTGGGTATCCCTGTCAAACTGGAGTTGAAAGCTTATCAGGATGTGATTGTGGATGTCTATGGAACAAAGAATTATGATCTGGTTTTATTGGGCGGCCGGTTGGGATATTTCCCTGATTATTTATGTGCTTTTTCCAGAGCCCAAGATATTTTGGTAGAAGATGCCTGCGGTGGGTTCCTTTCTACGAGCAGTCTGGATGACGCCCGGCAGCAAGCCTTTCACCTTCAGGAACTACTTGTGAGTGAAGTTCCATTTATCCCACTTTATTATCCGGTTACCTACGATGTCTTTCGCGATATCCAATATCCTTTTGTAGAAGTCCAGGATGGACTGACTTCAGGATTGCATGGAGCAGCGGATATCGCTCAACCGGTCATCAGCCCATAGCTGTCTACATTTTCGTTAGTGTATCCATTGAGTGACCGTTTTTTGCTATAATGCAATCAGCCCAGTATGGGCTATAGTCTGGTTGATGGAAGTTATCCTATGAGCATTCCTCGTATATTGATTGTAGATGATCAGCGAGATATTATTCGCCTGATCCATGCAACCCTGGATAGTTTAGGGCATGATCTGGAGATCGTTGAGGCGCCATCAGGGGAAGAGGCCTTACTGGAAGCCACACAAAACAAGAAACTGGATATGCTGGTTTCGGACTATAAGTTGCCAGGGATTACTGGTGTTGAATTAATGGCCAAAGTACGTAAACGCCATCCAGATGTTAAAACGATCCTGATCACTGCAATGACGGACAAGAAAACTCGCGAGGATATGCGTTCTGCCGGGGCAACCGCACTGTTTGAGAAGCCAATCCCCCTGGCAGATTTTTTGGATGTGGTCGAACGTGAACTTGGCCTGGATCGTACCATACTTATTGAAGAAAATGATGTGGTTGAAGACGATAAGTCTTTATCGACGCTTTTGACCACACTTCGTAAACAAATTGACGCACATGCAGTCCTGCTGATTTCCGAGAGGGGACGGGTATTGGTTCGGGCCGGGGAATTAAAAGACAGCAGTATGGAAGTTTCACTGCTTTCGACCCTGGTGAACATATTAAGTGTTTCTCAGAAAGTTTCCCGAGTCATCCACCAGGAAAAATTTCACAACCTGCATATTTTCAAGGATGGGGATCAGGATATTGTGCTGGCGCCTGTTGATTATTCGCACGCATTGTTGATCGCAGGGGATGATATTGCCAGGTACGAGAATTTGACCGAGAGGCTGCTGCCGCTTGAAGAGTACCGCGAGAATATCAAGAAGGAGTTAAAGAGCCTGGGAGTAACCTCCCGCGAACCGGATGCCGATGGTGAAGAATCATCCCAACCTGAGAATATATCAGCCGGCTCAAATGTGAAGACAGAACAACTGGAGAAGATGCTTGACCAACCGGCTTCAAAGAAGAAAGCTAAAAGCAATAAAGAAGCCGATGCGTTTTGGGAAGAGGCGGTTGAGAAGACCGGTAATATTATTCTGGACCCCGATAAACTGTCCTATGAACAGGCCACCCAGTTAGGTTTGACTCCGGATGCGAAGAAGAAATAAACAACAGCCTGAAAGTGGAAGTTTGCTCATCAGGCGCCGGTTGTTTGGTAATAATCCCTGTTTGGGTGGGATTGCCGTGGCGTGCAGCTTGTGATACAATTTTGCCCGCCTTGTGGGCACATTGGGGCGTGGTGTAACGGTAACACACCGGCCTTTGGAGCCGTGGTTCTTGGTTCGAATCCAGGCGCCCCAGCAAAATTTATTATTTGACCCGCATACAGGCGGGGTCTTCTTTCTAATAACAGGCTTTGTGTCACCCCGCTGGTTGCACAGGTCTGTTTTGCTATTTTAGGAGAATGTATGAGCGTTACTGCTGTGCTTCTGGCCGCTGGACAGGGAACACGTATGAAGTCTGATTTTCCCAAAGTGCTCCATCCAATCTGCGGCCAACCAATGTTAGGTTATGCGCTGGATGCAGTAGAAGAAGTTTCAACGGAGAAACCGGTCGTTGTGATTGGGAATGGCGCAGAACAGGTCAGTGAATTGATCGCCGAGCAGGTACGCTTTGTGATCCAGGAGCCACGCCTGGGGACCGGCCATGCTGTTTTGCAGGTTGAATCTTTGCTAAAAGGCCAGACGGATCACGTCGTGGTAACCTATGCAGATATGCCCCTGCTGCGTTCCGAAACGATCCGAGAACTGGTAGAAACACAAACAGAGAACACCGGCCCAATCACGCTTCTTACGGTGGTTGCTGATGATCCTCGCGGGTTTGGGCGTATTGTCCGACAGAGTGATGGGACTGTGAAAGAAATTATCGAGGAAGCCCAGGCGTCGCCGGATGAATTGCAGATAAAGGAATTGAATGCCGGCGCCTATTGTTTTTCATCTTCCTGGCTTTGGGAAGCCTTACACCGAATTAAAGTGTCTCCCAAAGGCGAATATTACCTTACCGATCTGATTGGGCTGGCGGTAGCGGATGGGCTGGCTGTTCAGGCGGTTGTTGGAAGCGACCCGACAGAATTGATTGGGGTCAATACTCGGATACACCTGTCTGAAGCCGAAGCGGTAATGCGGGAGCGAATCAACCGTTTCCATATGCTAAATGGGGCGACCATTATTGATCCGCAATCGACCTATATTGATAAAGGTATCAGAATCGGTCAGGATACTGTTATCTTACCGAACACGTATCTAAGAGGGAGAACCGAAATTGGCAGCCGGTGTGAGATTGGCCCGAATTCACTGATTTGTGATACAAAGATTGGAAATAATTGCAGGCTCTTGATGGCCGTGACTGATAATGCGGTAGTAGAAGATCATGTGGATATTGGTCCGTTTGCACGTCTGCGTAAGGGCGCCTACCTTTGCAAGGGAGTTCACATGGGGAATTTTGGAGAGGTCAAAGATTCGACCCTGAGGGCCGGGGTCAAGATGGGGCACTTCTCGTATATCGGGAATGCTGATATCGGCGCTGAAACCAATATCGGTGCCGGTACAATCACTTGTAATTATGATGGAACGAAGAAGCATCCGACTGAAATCGGTGAAAATGTATTTATCGGCAGTGATACCATGCTGGTGGCGCCATTGAAGATTGGAAAGCATTCCAGAACAGGTGCGGGGTCTGTGGTGACCAAAGATGTTCCGGAAGATACACTGGTGGCAGGCGTCCCTGCGCGTCCAATTCGAAAGTTGAAAGAGAAGGATGGAAACTGAAATAGGGCTGGCGGGTTTTCTCGCCGTGTACATTCTGGATCTGCTAATAGCAGCCACACGGGTGAGTCTGTCTAATGTACGGCCGCTGCGCCTGTTAGGAGATCGGGGGGAACATTCAACAGATGTTGAAAAAACCCTGGCATTGGTTGAAAACCAGCGCCTCAAAGCTACTTTGCGGTTGAGCCAAACCCTGGTCCGTTTTTCACTTGCCGGCCTGACTTTATTTTTGTTTGGTTCTTGGTTCACCGGATCTGCTGCCTTGTTGGTCATCCAGGTCATAGTTTTATTGATCATTGCTGTTTTGCTGATGGTCAGTGAGCTTGGTATAGAAGCCCATGTTCGAAAAAATGCAGAGAGATGGGCATTGCGTCTGTATGGCGTTGGGCGTCTTTTGGTGATTCTCTTTAAGCCCCTAGTTTATCTGCCGCTGCGGATTCTGGGGCCGGAGCGCGTGCCAACCAACTCGACACAGGTAACTGAGGATGAATTGAAATCCTGGGTCGAGTCATCAGATGAAGACTCGGGCAGCTTGGAACGGGAAGAACGCCAGATGATCTATTCAATCTTCCAGTTTGGAGAAACGCTGGTACGAGAGATCATGGTGCCGCGTGTCGATATCCTGGCGCTTGATGTGAATACTTCCCTCACGAATGTAATCGAGATGTTGAACAAATCTGGTCATTCACGTGTGCCTGTTTTTGATAACGCGGTAGATAATGTTCTGGGACTGCTGTATGCCAAGGATCTGCTGCGACTGATGGATGAAGAACCCAAGGATTTTTCACTGCGTGATTACCTTCGTCCGGCTTATTTCATTCCTGAAACAAAAAAGGCAGATGACCTGCTGACGGAAATGCAGTCACAGCGTACCCATCTGGGGATTGTGGTGGATGAATACGGCGGCGTCGCTGGCCTGGTTACCATGGAAGACATTGTCGAAGAAATTGTTGGTGAGATACAAGATGAATACGATCCCGCGGAAGAGCTTTTGTACCAGTCCACCGGGCCGGATGAGTACCTGTTTCAGGGGCGTATTGACCTGGATGATTTCAACCAGGTTATGGGAAGCTATCTGCCCAAGGTGGAAGCTGATACACTGGCCGGTTTCCTTTATGATCAATTGGGACGTGTGCCGCAGGGCGGTGAGTCGATCCAATTCGATGATCTGCTGCTGACCATTGAACAGGTAAGCGGTCGCCGCATTCGCCGAGTTCGTGCACATCGAGTTGCCCGGGAAGGAGATCAGGGAAGTGTCGAAGTTGAATGATCAGGAAAAACAGGCTTTGGTTGATCTGGCCAACGAGGCGCGCAAACGAGCTTATGCACCGTATTCAAGATATCAGGTTGGAGCGGCCCTGAGAACAAAGTCGGGCCGCATTTACACCGGGGTTAATATTGAGAATGCCGCCTATCCCACTACAATCTGTGCTGAGCGGGTAGCGATTTTTAAGGCAGTGTCAGAAGGGGATAAAGATTTCGATGTAATCGCGGTGGTGACAGAAAATGGCGGTACCCCCTGCGGCAGCTGCCGCCAGGTGATGGCCGAATTTGGTCTGGACACAGCTGTCCTGGTTGCCGATAGTAAGGGGCAAGTAACGATGGAATCCACTGTCGGCGGTCTGTTGCCCGGAGCTTTTACTCCCGAAGATTTGCAGCGGGTTTGATGTGGATGAGTTCGTCATTCGTCCTTTTCAGCCGGAAGATCAAGCGGCAGTAAAAAACCTGATCTTGAACGGGCTGGTAGAGCATTGGGGGTCTTTGGATATGACCAAAAATCCGGATTTGAATGATATTGCCAACACATATGCAAATGCGATCTTTTTGGTTGCATGTTGCCGGGGAGTGATTATTGCAACCGGAGCATGTGTACCCTGTATGGAAAAACAAGCCGAAATTAAGCGTATGTCGGTTCACAAGGATTGGCGCAGAAACGGGTTGGGTACCCGTATTCTGCAGGAACTTCTGACGCGCGCCCGTAAAGCTGGATTTGAAAGAATCATATTGGAGACCACTGAAACCTGGACGGAAGTGGTTGCTTTCTACCAGGGAGCTGGCTTCCAGGTCACCCATTACCGAGATGGGGATGTATACTTTGCCCTAGAGTTGAACTGATGCCCGAAAGACCTCGTTCTATCCGTGCTGAGGCTGTAGTGCTGCGCCACCGGGATTGGCAGGAAGCTGACCGCCTGTTGGTGCTGTATACGCGTGAGTTGGGCAAAGTTCGAGCGGTTGTCAAAGGCGCGCGTAAGGTGACTTCCCGTAAAGCCGGGCATCTGGAACCGTTTACCCGGGTTCGTTTGCAGTTGGCGCGCGGGCGCAGTGACCTGTTGATTGTCAGCCAGGCAGACACCGTTGATGCTTACCTGTCCTTGCGAGAAGACCTGGAGCAAACCGGCTCCGCAGCCTATGTTGTTGAGCTGCTGGATCGGTTTACCTATGAAGAAGAGGGCAGCCATCCTTCAATCTTTCGTCTGCTGACGGATACTCTTGCTCGTCTTGACAAAGGACTGGAGCCCTGGCTGGTGTTGCGCTATTATGAAATGCGTCTGCTGGATCATCTCGGATTTCGCCCGCAGTTATTTGCCTGTGCCAATTGCGAAAAAGAAATCAAAGCGGTTGATCAATTCTTCGCCCCTGATACAGGCGGCGTGTTGTGCCCGAACTGCGGTACCGGACTTTCGAGATTAAGGAATGTGTCGGTTGAAGTTCTCAAATACCTGCGGCATTTCCAACGCAGTTCCTTTCGGGATGCTCAACAGGCCCAACCGGTTCCATCTGTGAAGAAGGAAGTCGAAGACTTGATGCAGTACTACCTGACTTACCTGTTGGAGCGCAGTTTGAATTCTCCAGAGTTCATCAAACGTATTCGAAAGTAGTGGTTGGATCATGGAAACAACCCTGTTGGTAGAAGATATGCTGGAACCGGCCAGCATGATCGCAGCTGAACTGGAAGGAAACGCATATCGTATTATCCATGCGGCTGTGGATTAGGCGGCTGCAATGGAAAAGTTCGCGGTTGGCGGCGGCTTACCGGCCGCTTTCTCCATAATCTCTCCGGCTCTCTGGCGTGTGCCGGGTTCAGCACTGTAACCCTGCTCTTTCCCATGCTGCATATTGAAGCTCAACGACGGACAGAGGCCGCTGTTGAGCTTTTATGAAATCATGGGGCAGGGCCTGCTAGTGGGCCCAATTAATCACGAACAGCCAGCCGATGATTTTGGCCAGCCATCCCATGATTCGCCACACGAAAAACTGAAACCAACGCCAGCGAAAGGCATACAGGCACTGGGCGATCAGCCAGCGTGTCATTAATGCCTGGCCCATGCTGCTGGTTGCTACATGGAACTTGAAGCGTGAAAATGAGAACTCCTTGCGGTTGAAAGCGCTCCTGATCTCCCGGGCGGCCAGCAGTCCATACCCCAGGGCAAAACTGATCCCTTCCCCAAAGAGCGGGTCGGCTCCGGCAGCATCACCGACCAGGAGCACATGCGGGGCGGCCAGCGGGTTGGCTGGGTCGAAGAGATGGATAGGATGCCCCTTGAGATTTTCATCCTTGAATGGGTATCCTTGTTCTTTCATTTCACAAACCAGCAGTTCCTTTAGACCCGGCCGGCTGCTGGTAGAGAAGAGGTTGGCATCATAGATACCCCAGCAGCGCATCGGCTGCCCATGGACCTGCGCGGGGAAGTTCCAGGTGTACCCGCACACGCCGGTTGATATGGGGGCGAATTCGAAGACGGCTGTTTTTGGGAGGCTGTTTGAAGGAACCATGATCTCCAATGCCCGTGCGGAAAAGTTGCGAGCGGCCGGGAAGAGACTGCGGCGGGTGATCCCTTTGGAGCCATCCGCACCGACCACCAGCCTGGCCTGGAATGTTCCATTGTCTGACGCCACGATCACCCCGCGAGGATTTCGCCTGATATCCACGACGGTTACCCCTTCCCTGATTTCGATCCCTTCCTTTTTTACTTTACCGGCCAGCCAGGCATCGAATTCATCCCGCCGGATGACCCGCAGCGCGTGTCCGACCGGTACATGGATTTTCATCCCCCGTCCTTGACAATTGAATTGTATTGTCCGGGTATCCGCATGGGGAATTTCAGCGATATCAAGCCCCAACCTTATAAGCAGCCGCTCGACGTCGATTACCAGGCCTCCGGCGCACAGCTTGGAGCGGGGATAATGCTCTTTTTCCAGTATCCGGATGCGGCTGGTCAGGTGCGGGGCGATCCGGGCCAGGAACAGCGCGGTCGACAGACCTGCCGGACCGCCGCCGATGATCAGGATGTCTTTTTCCATGGGTTGATTCTAGCGGATTTTGATCTGTAATGAACAGGATGTGGTGTGCGAAGGCATGCAGGCCATCCTGGGTACCTCGCCAGAGATCGAAGTCGTGGGGATTGCCCGTGACGGGGTTGAAGCCCTGGAGATGGTTATCCGCCGTCCGGCCGGATGTGGTCCTGATGGACCTGAAGATGCCAGGGGTCTGTCAAATGCGGATATCGCAGCCCGGCTGTATCTCTCGGAAGGAACGGTCAGGAATTACGTCAGAGCCCTCTTCACCAGGCTGGGCGGCACTGACCGCACCCAGGCAGCTGTATTGGCCCTGTACCACGGTCTGGCCGATCTTGGAGACTAGCTGGCGCGATAGAGCCGGGTAGACAAGAATGGATGGGGGTAAGGAAACGGGAAATCCATTCAACGGAAAGGTTTCGATTACCGCCAGGCGGTTATGTTAATTTGGTGATATTCCCCGACAGGGAAATGTCATTGATTGCAATCGGGGAAATTGTACGAGGTGAATGGACCAAATCCGATGTTGCTGTTGTGGGAAGTTGATGGTGAAACCCCACCTGAACAATCTCAACCCCCGTTGGCTTTCTTGATGCCATAGACCTGGTAGTGTTTGTTGATACAGTCAATTTTTGGCTGGTATCCCAGCTCACTGAAGACCGCCAGGTAATCCTTGGGCTCGTCATCACTCAACCTTGCCAGCCAGGTCAGAAACCTTGATCGCAGTGTTGCCTGTGGCGCGCTGGGCCATTCAGCCAGGTAGAGCTCCCCGCCGCGTTTGCACACTCGCAGCATCTCGCTGATGACCCAGACCGGTTCGACAAAGGTGGCGCTCAAAGCGTTGGTGACCACCACGTAATCGAAATGCTCTTCTGGATAAGGAATTTCATAGAAGCTAGCCAAGTTCAGTCCTGCCTGGGGAAGTTTTTTCCGGGCCTGGGCCAGCATCCCGGGGGACAGGTCGATACCACTGCACTGCAAGCCCTTTTGATGTGCGAAGGCCAGCAGCGTGCCGGTGCCGCAGGCCACATCCAGCACTCTCTTGCCGGGCTCCAGTTTTTCGGCGACCAGCTTTCTGCCCTTCTCCCCGACCGGGTAAAAGACTTTCATGTAAAGGTCATAACAGCCGGATAAACGGTCATAGGTTCTGGTTATCCATACAGTTGGACGGGCGGCAGGTTTCATCTCTTTTCCTTCCTTACGGTCTTACCGGCGTAGGACAGGGAGTCAGTCTGCACAGCTGCCAGCGTACTGCCAAATGACGGGGTTGTCAAGCGCCTGGAGACGAGATGCACGGCTTTCCCAATGTCAGAGATGACGCACCGAAAAGGTAAATTATTCACCACAAAGGAGCACAAAGGAGAGCAAAATGCTAAACCCGAAGGTTTCCTTCGTGTTCCTTCGTATCCTTTGTAGTTAAAAACTTTGGTTTCAGCCTTAATTAGATATGTATCATAATTTTGATGGGTGGTGGTGGCCAGCTCTTGAAACGCTGACTGATACCGGTTGGACTGCGGTGGAGATCAGTTGGAGTAGCAACAACCGTGAACTGAGCCTGTATGTGAATGATATCTACCAGGGCAAGGTTGTGGTGGACGAATCCAGTGCTGCCCTGGATGAAGTGCGCCTGGGCGCCATAGGTCTCGACCAGGGCATAGGCGGGAAGCTGTTACTCGACGACTTTAACTCACGCCGGTATACCTATCTTGGCCTGATCGACACACCTGATATTGACCTGCCTGAACCGGCAGACGAAGAAGACTGGGCTGAACGGGTCTACGCCTGCGAAGGCGAACAGGCGCATGCTGTGACTTCTGTATCTGATGACAGCCTCACGAATACCTATACCCAAAGTAGTGTGACATTGTCAAAGCAGTTACTATGACTTTGAGAATGCCCCGGACGAGATGGGCAGCTCATGCCAAAATACAAGTAGTGGTCCGTCAAGTATGGAATGTTGAGAGAGAATGCTCTCCAGGAGTTAAGCCGCTGATGGTTCCCGTACCTGCAGCTGCAGTGTTCCCGGCAGACGGATCAACTGTATCGGTAGCCTGTCTGCCCTGGACAGGGAGGCGCACGGTCTGATCCAGTGGAGCTGACCGGGCTATTCCTGAAGAGCATATAAGCGAGCCAGTGACCATATCCGCCAGGTACCTGCTCCAGGTCAGCCGGTGACCTGGTCCATTTGTAAGCCGTATTCTCTCCGGGGGTGGGTGAACTTCGCGTCGGCAGTGGTCGATGCGAGGTTTGTACTACGGCTGTCACTTCGACAGGCTCAGTGTCCGTCCGGAGACCGGATGCTTTCTCCATCAAAGTGCACCTGGTAAACAAGTAGTCGTACAGTTTTTTGTGTGGAGACCCGGCGGCGATAGCTGCAATTGACCCCCCGGATACTTGAATGTGTGCATCCAGCTTGTATACAGGATCAATCCTGGATACCGCAAGGATTCGGGCAGGAAATCCTTGTACAGGTTCAAAACCCTTTATAGGGGATATTTCTTTTAACGGTATAATCTTTTCGATATTATTCCCAAAATGATAGAACGAGAGATTATGGCAGAACAACACACCTTCCAAGCGATTATCATCAAATTGCAAGAATTCTGGGCTCGCCACGGCTGCCTTATCTGGCAGCCTTATTACACCCAGGTGGGCGCCGGGACGATGAATCCGGCCACCTTCCTGCGTGTGCTGGGACCTGAGCCCTGGAATGTGGCCTATGTTGAGCCTTCCGTGCGTCCCGATGATGGGCGCTACGGTGAGAATCCCAACCGTTTCCAGGTCCATTACCAGTACCAGGTCATCCTCAAGCCCGATCCGGGAAACCCGCAGGAGCTGTACCTGGATTCGCTCAAGGCGCTGGGGATCGACCCGCGCTGGCACGACATTCGTTTCGTGGAGGACAATTGGGAACAACCGGCTATTTCAGCCTGGGGCCTGGGCTGGGAAGTCTGGCTGGATGGCCAGGAGATCACCCAATTCACTTATTTCCAGCAGGTTGGCGGGGTGACGCTTGATCCCGTGGCGGTCGAACTGACCTATGGCCTGGAACGTATCCTGATCGCGCTCAACAATGCCGGTGAGATCTGGTCGGAACCCTGGGGCGGCGAAGTTCCTTACGGCGAGATCCGCCGCCAGGAAGAATTCGAACATTCCAAATATTATTTCGAAGTAGCCGGTGTGGAGCGTGTGCGCCAGATGTTCGACCTGTACAAGGCCGAAGCCGAAGCCTGCCTGGAACAGGGGCTGGTGCTCCCGGCGCACGATTATGTCCTGAAATGCTCACATGTCTTCAATACACTCGATACCCGCGGCGCTGTTGGCGTTACTGAGCGCCAGGCTTTCTTCCACCAGATGCGTGGCCTGGCCCGCCAGGTGGCCGAGTCTTATCTGGAGCAGCGACGGCGGCTTGAGTACCCGCTGTTAAAAGAGGTCGCGGGAGCCGGACGACAAACGACGGGTGATGGTAGACAGACAACGGACGACGGCCGGCGGATGGAAGCTGCCGGTGCTCCGCTGCCTTTCCTGCTTGAGATCGGTGTGGAGGAACTGCCCCCTGGGGATGTGACTGCCGCCCTGGAGCAGCTGGAGAGGCAAGCTCCGGTCTGGCTGGAAGAACTGCGACTCGAGCATGGCGCCATCAGGGTGGATGCCACGCCGCGGCGTCTGGTGGTCCAGGCGGCCGATCTGTCACCCAGGCAGCCCGACCGGGAAGAACTGGTCAAGGGGCCGCCGGCTGAGCGCGCCTTCGACGCAGATGGCAAGCCGACCAAAGCCGCAGAAGGCTTCGCACGCGGCAAAGGTCTGGACGTAAAGGACCTACAGGTGGTGGAAGTGGATGGTGGGAAATATGTTGGTGCGGTTATCAAGGAAGCCGGCCGTCCTGCCGGCGAGGTCCTGCTGGAGGCCCTGCCCGGGTTCGCAGCCGGGATCAGTTTTGTGAAAACCATGCGTTGGCTGTCCCCCTCCCGCCGGGCCGAAAATGATCCCGGTGCGGCTTTCTCCCGCCCGATCCGCTGGCTGGCGGCGCTGCTGGGCGAGCAGGTGATCCCCTTTGAATATGCCGGTCTGACGGCCGGCAGGACCACCCGCGGCTTGCGTCCCTATGATTCACCTGAGATAGAGATCAGATCTGCCGATCAGTACGAGCAATTGATCTGCAAGGCCGAGATCGTCCTGGACAGCCAGGGGCGTTCGGATTTGATTGCAGAACAGGTACAGGCCGCGGCTGCCAAAGCCGGCGGAGAGGCGATTGTTGAACCGGGCTTGCTGGCAGAGGTGACCCACCTGGTAGAGAAACCGACCCCGGTATTGGGAAGCTTCAACCCAGATTTCCTGGCGCTGCCGCGTGATGTGCTGATCTCTGTAATGAAAAAGCACCAGCGTTACTTCCCGGTCGAAAAGAACGGGAAACTGCTGCCGAACTTTATCGCCATACGCAATGGGGATGAACAGCACCTGGATATCGTCCGCGAAGGTAACGAGCATGTCTTGAATGCCCGTTTTGCAGATGCAAATTTCTTTGTGCGTGAAGATCTCAAACAGAAGTTGGAAGCTTACCGCCCGGCTTTGAGCGGCTTGATCTTCCAGACCGATCTAGGCTCGATGCTCGACAAATCGGAACGTATGCTTAGGCTGGCTGACCAACTGGCCCCTGAACTGGGGATCAGCGGGGAGACCTTGGCCAATTTGCAGCGGGCTGTTTACCTGGCCAAAGCCGACCTGGTGACACAGATGTGCGTGGAAATGACCTCCTTGCAGGGTATTATCGGCCGTGAATATGCGCTGCGTTCGGGGGAGAACGAAGTCGTTGCTGCTGCGATTGCCGAACAATACCAGCCGGCGCCTTCCAGTGGAGCAGGCCTGGGCCTGGCGCTGGTTGACCGGATCGATTCCCTGGTCGGGTTGTTTGCGGCAGGCCTGGCGCCTACTGGGGCCAAAGATCCCTTTGCCCTGCGGCGAGCCGCAATTGGAACGGTCCAACCTTTAATTGAACATGACATCGATTTTGACCTGAAATCTGCAGTGGAAAAGGCTGCGGCCCTGCAGCCGGTTGAGGTTGGCGATGAGGTGAAACAACAGGTATTGGAATTCCTCACCGGGCGTCTGCGGGTAGTGTTGCAGGATAAAAACCTGCGTTATGATGTTGTCGATGCAGTCCTGGCCGCCCAGCCGGAGAATCCGGCTGCCGCAGCACGGGCGGCGCGGCAGCTCCAGGCCTGGGTCGAACGGGATGATTGGGATAAGATCCTGCCCGGGTATGCACGCTGTGTGCGTATCATCCGCGCCGCGGAACTGGCCAAAGACTTACAGGTTGTGGATGACGGTAAATTGGTTGAAGAGGCAGAAAAGGCGTTGTATATAGCCATCCAGGCCACTGTTGTCGGTTCGCCGTCGTCGGTTGACGAATTCCTTACCACGATTGAGAAATTGATCCCGGTTATCGACAGGTTCTTTGATGAAGTACTGGTCATGGCTGAGGATCCGGTTCTCAAGCAGAACCGTCTGGCGCTGGTCGGGCAGATTGCAGGCCTGTCTGCCGGGCTGGCAGACCTGGGCAGCCTGGAGGGCTTTTAGTATCGTCAATGACTGAGCCGGACGAGAACTCTCTTCACTATATTGAGCAGCTCCTGCTGGAGGGCAATCTGCAGGAGGCCCACCGCCAGTTGATCGCTTTCGTGCAGCGGTCCCCGCGGTCAGCCCCGGCCTGGATGCTGCTGAGCGAGATCGTTACAGAAAAGAAACAAAAGCAAGATTGTCTTGAAATGGTGCTGCGCCTGACGCCGGGGAACCGGCAGGCGCATGACCGTCTGGCAGAACTGAAAGGAGAAACTGTGGTAAACCCGCCTGCGGTGGGATCAGTTTCTCCTTTTTCATTCGGTAACGGCGACCTTGGGCTTTCTCCAGCGAATGACGAACCTGTGCCGGATTTTCTTACTCCAGAACAACTCAACACGGGAACCGGAGGCTCGGATTCCGTGTCCCCATTCACCCTGGGGGATAAGCCGCAGGGGGACGCCGTCCCGGGCAGCCGGGATATCCCTGATTTTCTATCTGCAGACCAGTTTGATATCACCCTGAATTCAACCTCCCCGCCGGCCAGGTCGGTTTCGCCGTTTGCACGCGCTGGTTATGAACTCGAAACTCCTGCCAGCGGTGACTCTATTCTATCCTTCCTGTCTTCAGAGCAGGGTGAAGACGAACTGACGACCGAACCGGAACCTGCCCGCTGGCAGGAAAAGCCGCCCCCACCGATTTTCCCGATCAAGTTTACGTATGAGGACGAATCCGGGCCGGCACCTGCGCGTCCCTCACACTCTCTGGAAGAAGTTCCGGCGCCGGTTGAGGGCGTTGAAGAAGAACCGAAAAAAATGAACGGCATGTTCAGGCGGCTTCTCAGGGCCTTCTGGAGAGTAATCGCGACCTTATTCATCCTGGGTTCGCTGGGTTTTCTGGGGTATGTCGGTTATGTTGGCTGGAATATAAGGGCGGCTTCGTTCCAGGCAGCCACCCAAACAAAGGTCCAGGCCCTGACCGACAGACCGGCTGCGACAATGCAGGCCACCTGGACGCCGCGGCCAACGGCCACCCCTACGCTGACCGGGACACCCACGATCGTACCGACCATCACCCCGACGGTGGATGAACTGGTTACCGGTCCCCGGACGGGCCTGTTCGCGCCCAACTTTGTACTGAATAATGTCTTTGATGAGGTCGAAATCCTGACCAACTATAAAGGCCGCCCAATCGTGATCGTCTTTTGGAAGATCAACTGCCCGGCCTGTGAGGACCAGATGCCGGGTGTGAAGGCCATTGCCCGATCGTATAAGGCGGATGGCCTGGTTGTACTGGCGGTCAACGTGGGGGACAGTGTAGAGGAAGCACGAGCGTACCAGGAAGCCAACGAGATCGAATTTCCCATCCTGATTGATCTGGACCAGGCGATCATGTTGAACTACCAGGTCTCTTCCCTGCCGACTAACTATTTCATCAACCGGGAAGGCAGGATCGTCAAGATCCAAGCCGGGGCGATGCCGCAGAGCGACATGATCGATGAAGTGCAGGTGATCCTGGAGAAGTAACCGACAGGCCACGGACGACGGATGACTGTGGTCCGGTAAAGATAAGGAGGAAATCATGCCGTATAAATTCGAACTACTGGATATCTGGAAGCTCTCGCTGGATTATATTGACCTGATTTATGAACTGGCAGAAAAACTTCCCCAATGAGGAATACAACCTTAAATCACAGAGCATCTGGGCTGCAAACTCACTTGCCTGGAATATTGCAGAAAGCTCGACCGGACAAACGGATTCTGGACCAGGTACGTTATCGAAGAACAAGAAGAATATCCAGTGGTCGATGAGTAATCAATAACTCCTGGTTCTTTGTCGTTCATGATCCTTTATCCTTTATCTGTTGTCTGTCGTTCGTGGTCCATTCTCCAGAAAATTTGCACGAATCCCCCCTGCGCGTCTATAATTCAACCAGTACGTTATGTCGTTATGAGGCGTGGCCGCCTCACCGTTTTCCCGACCGCCTGGCAGCCTGTTCGAGGAGATTGCCACAGCGCTGCGGGTCTCAAAATGACACTGATAATACTATGTCCACGATAGACGAAGTCAAGTCCCGGATCGATATAGTTGACCTGGTTTCGGAGAGCGGTGTCAAGCTCCGCAAAGCAGGCAAGAACTACACCGGTTTCTGTCCGTTCCATGACAACCGGCGTACGCCCGCGTTCGTGGTCTGGCCGGAGACCGGCACCTGGCGCTGTTTCGGGCAGTGCAATGAGGGTGGCGATATCTTCAAATTTATCATGAAGCGCGACGGACTGGACTTCAAGGAGGCCTTGCAGAATCTGGCTGCCAAAGCCGGGGTGCAGGTTGAGCAGTTCACTCTCCGGCAGCAGGAGCGCCGGGAGCAGAACGACCACCTGCGCGACCTCTTGGAAGAAGCTGTCCTGTATTATGCCGGATTCCTGAAGCAGGCCCCGGAAGTGCTGGCTTACCTGCACGAGAAACGCAGCCTGAGCGGCGAAACCATCGAGAAGTTCGGCCTGGGCTATGCGCCCCCCGGCTGGGATAACGCCCTCAAGCATTTCACCGGGAGGGGATATTCGGAAGAGGATCTGCTGGACAGCGGTTTGTTGTCGCAGAACGATTCCGGCGGAACCTACGACCGCTTCCGCCGCCGTATCATGATCCCCATCCGGGACGAACGCGGCCGCATGACCGGCTTCGGTGCCCGGATCGTCGATCCCGAGGATGTGCCCAAATTCCTGAACTCTCCCGAGACGCCCCTGTTCAGCAAGGGCCGCCTGCTGTACGGGCTCGAGCGGGCGCGCAAGCCAATCCGGGCTGCCGACCAGGCCGTCATCGTGGAAGGCTACCTGGATGTGATCGGTCTGCACCAGGCCGGTTTTGAAAATGCGGTCTCCCCGATGGGAACCGCCCTGACGGAAGATCAGTTCCGCCTGCTGAAGCGCTTCTCGCGCAACATCGTCCTGGCCTTGGACCCCGACCTGGCTGGGGAGAAAGGCGTCCTGCGCGGCCTGGAGTCGGCCCGGCAGGCCATGGATCGGGACAGTGAACTGCGCTTCGATGTGCGCGGTTTACTGAGACACGAGGCCCGCTTACAGGCCAACCTGCGGGTGGCCTCCCTGCCCGACGGTCTCGACCCGGATGAGATCGTGGCGCGTGACCGGGAGGAATGGCCGCGGCTGGTTGAAGCCGCCAAGCCGGTCGTGATGCATGTGCTTGATACGTTGATGGCCGACAAGGACATCAGCGACCCCAGGGTTAAGGCTGGGATCGCTAGCCAGGTGATTCCCTTGATCGAAGACCTGCCCAATCCGATCGAGCGGGATTCCTACCGGCAGATGCTGGCCCGACGGTTAAAGGTGGATGAACGCACCCTGCTTGAGCCGCAGGTTCACGGCAGGCCTGGCCGGCAGCCGCGCCGCAGGAAAGAGCAGGTACAAACCTTGTCCGAGGTCCCGACGGCGGCAGTTAATCCGGCCCTCAAGACTGAATGTTACTGCCTGGGGATCTTGCTGCAACGTCCGGAACTGCTGAACCAGCTGGATCGTCTGCTCCAGCAGGCGGGCCTGACGCCCATCGAAAACCAGGATTTCGGGTATACTGACCATCAGATACTGTTGCAAATCATCCGGCAGTCGCTGGACCAGGACAAGGTAGACCCCCGTGAATTTATCGATATCCAGGCAGCGAATTCCCTGCAGGAACTGGTCCATGATTTGCGAGCGCAGACCAGTGAACCAGATCCGGTCGAAGAACGTATCCTGGAGGAACTACAGCGAGGAATAATCAAGATGCGACGTCTGAACCTGGGTGCGAATATCAACCAGCTTCGCTTTTTACAGGAAGAAGCCCAGCAAGACGGGGATATGCGCACCACCTCTTACCAGGAACTGGTGTTACAGCATACACATTTGTTGCGAGATTTGGATCAGGCCAGTTTGAAATTGTCCTTACGCCGACAAGAATAGAGACATGCCTCGAAAAGCTACTTCAAAAACAACACGTCAGGCCCCGAAGAAAGTCGAAAAACTGGTTTCTTCTGAACTTCCAGAAGATGAAATGGACGAACTGGTTATCGATGATGAGGTTGAAAGGGATACGTCTTTAGACGACCTCAACGGTGTCGTCGAGCCGGATGGTGAAAGCCTGGCAGAAGAAGAGATCGATGATGAGCCGCTCGACCTGAGCAATCCAAAGATTGCGGCCGAGTTATCGGAAGACCCGGTGCGGCTGTATTTGCGCGAAATTGGCCAGGTAAAATTGTTGAGCGCCGACAGCGAGTTTCGTTTGGCAACCATCATTGATGCTGAACGACTGGTCAGCGCCTTCAAGAGCCAGCCGAGAAGGAAAGGGGTCTCTACTGTCAAGGCTATTTACCTGGCGGTGCTCAAGGAGATGGTGACTGCCTGGGGCCGCCTGGCTGAAGACGCCAGACGCATGGACACATCACTGCCCGATCTGGCCTTGATCCTGGCAGAAGCCCAGGAACTGCATCTTGGTTGGGAAATTAATGCACCTTCCTACCTGCGTTCTTACCTGAATACCGATCTGTGGGGCAAAGACCAGATGTGGGAAGAACTGGTGCGAAATGCCTACAGCGTTTTTATTTGCCTTTACCTGTTGCCGCCTGACTATGCTGGCTGGCTGCTGGAGAATGTCAGGCAGAAAGGAAACTTCCCGGTTCTGCGTACCTTGAACCGGAATATTCCTCAGGACAAGCAGTTGAAAACCGAGCTGGATGCGGTTTCCCTGCGGGCGGAAGATGCCGATCATGCTATCATCCGGGCGAACCTGCGTCTGGTTGTCAGTGTGGCCAAGCGTTACCTTGGACGGGGCATCTCCTTCCTGGATTTGATCCAGGAAGGAAACCTGGGACTGCTGCGTGCGGTCAATAAATTCGATCCGCGGCGTGGATTTAAGTTCAGTACTTATGCCACCTGGTGGATCCGCCAATCGATTAATCGCTCGATTGCCGAGCAGGCGCGTACGATCCGCATCCCGGTGCACTTGTTCGAGTCAATCACCAGGATCCTCCGCATTCAGCGGCAGTTGACCCAGAAACTTGGGCGGGAGCCAACTCTTGAGGAACTGGCGCTTGAAGTCGGCTATATGCAGCCCCTGGATGTGAAAGCGATCTTGACGGCCAGGAAGGATGACAAGCCCCTGGACCCGGACCTGCAGCGTCGCTGGGATTTTGCTACACAAAAGGTGAACCGTATCCTGCGTTCGGCCGAGGAGCCGGTCTCTTTGGAAGGCCCGGTTGGTGATGAAGATTCAAGTCAGTTAGGTGATTTCATTGAAGATGCCGACGCCCTGGAGCCGATGGACGCCGCCGCACGTGAGATGCTGCGCGAACAGGTGCAGCATGCCTTGGCAGCTCTTTCTGAGCGGGAACGCCAGGTGCTAGAACTGCGCTTTGGGCTGATTGATGGCAAGGATCATACCCTGGAAGAAGTAAGCCGCTATTTCAATGTGACTCGTGAACGTATTCGCCAGATAGAGGCCAAGGCGCTGCGCAAACTGCGCCACCCAACCCGAAGCCGGCATTTACGCGACTATTTAAGCTGAGTCAGCGCCGGATTGGGAAGGGCACGTGTGCAGAAGCGAAGGATGCAAAGTAAATCTTTGCGGCTTCGCTTCACTTTTACTTTACGATGGAAGCGAGAACCTTAATTAAGGATAAGAATACTCTGCTTTGCTCGTGTAATACCGCACGGTATGTTATACTTGTGAATAATAAGACAAACATTATCTTATTTTTATTTACTAGACGTTTATTTCGGGTACGAGGATACAATGTTGTTTGACTACATGGCCATTGCTGTATTTGTGTTTTTTTCGACAGCCATCGCTGTGACCGCGATACTCCTGGGGGGACTGTTTGGACCGCGTCGGAAGTCAGAAGTCAAATCGGAACCATATGAGTCAGGGATGATTCCGATTGGTCCGGGAACCCGCCGGATGCCGGTTCGTTTTTACCTGGTGGCGGTGCTCTTTATTCTGTTTGATATTGAAGTCGTTTTCTTCCTGCCCTGGGCGGTCAGCTTCCGTAAATTGGGCTTGTTTGGTTTGATCGAAATGTTTATCTTTATTGGTATTCTGCTGGTTGGTTATTTTTATGCCTGGAAAAAAGGAGCTCTCGAATGGGAGTAGAACAGAAGCTTGGGAACATGGGCGTCGTTACCGCCAAGCTGGAAGATATGGTGAATTGGGCGCGGACACGCGCCATGTGGCCGATGCTTTTCGGGCTGGCTTGCTGTGCGATTGAGATGATGTCGGCCCAGGCGGCACATTATGATATGAGCCGCTTCGGGATGGAGTTAATGCGCCCCAGCCCGCGCCAGTCTGATCTGATGATCGTGGCTGGCCGGGTATCTCGCAAGATGGCTCCGGTGCTGCGCCGCTTATATGACCAGATGCCGGAACCGAAGTGGGTTATCTCAATGGGCGACTGCGCCTCCTGTGGTGGTGTATTCAACAATTACGCGATTGTCCAGGGCGTGGATGAGGTGGTCCCGGTGGATGTCTACGTGGCGGGCTGCCCCCCGCGTCCGGAAGCCCTCATTCATGGGATTGTTACCCTATATGAAAAGGTGCAGTCGGAGACAATGAAGGATCATGCCTGATAGGAAGCGGTATGGAGAAGAACTTATTGCGAGTGACCCAGGCCCTGGGAAAAAAGTTTGAAGCCCGCTTTGTAGAACATCGTGGCGAATCTCAGGTTCATATCCGCCCGGAGCAAATTACCGGGGTGGCAGCTTTCCTGCGTGATAAACAGAAATTTGAACTGCTTTCGACGATCACGGCGGTCGATTATTGGCCGGCAGTGGAGCCGCGTTTCCACCTGGTATATCAATTTACCTCTCTGGAAAAGAACCTGGTGATCTCGATCCGGGCGCCGTTGTCTGGGGATAATCCAAAAATCCAGACCGTGACCGGATTGTATGCCTGTGCAAACTGGCGTGAGCGAGAGATCTGGGATATGTTTGGAATCAAATTTGAACGACATCCGGACCTGCGCCGGATCATCATGCCGCAGGACTGGGATGGTCACCCGCTGCGCAAGGATTATCCGCTTGGTTACGAAGAACCACAATTCAGCTTCAATTTTGAGGAAATTGGCCGGCGCAAGCCGTATGCCAGGGATTGAGCGGAGCAGTGTATGAGTAGCTATACCTTGCAGGAAGTCAGCCTGGATGAACTAAAGCACCTGGTCTCTGACCGGGCCCTCAAGGGAGATACCATGCTGCTCAACATGGGTCCTCAGCATCCCTCCACACACGGGGTGCTGCGACTGTTGTTGGAACTGGATGGTGAAACGGTCATCAATGTTATTCCGGATATTGGTTACCTGCATACAGGTATTGAAAAGAATATGGAGGCCAAGACCTATCAGAAGGCCGAAGTGATGACCGACCGGCTGGATTACATGAATAATATGGGCAACAACCTGGCCTATGTGATGGCGATTGAAAAGCTGGTTGCACTGGATGTGCCGCCCCGGGCTCAGGCTTTGCGAGTGATCCTGGTCGAACTACAGCGAGTGGCTTCTCACCTGGTCTGGCTGGGCACTGCTGCCCTGGACCTGGCGGCCATGTCAACTTTTCTATACTGTTTCCGGGAGCGTGAACTGATCCTGGATATTTTTGAATTAGTCTCTGGCCAGCGAATGATGACAACCTACTTCCGGCCTGGCGGCGTCTGGCGGGATGTACCGGTCGAGTTTGAGAAAGCCGTACGAGATTTCCTGAAACTGATGCCAAAGCGCCTGGATGAATACGAGTCAATGCTGACCAAAAACCCACTTTTTCTGGATCGGGTGGTTGGTATTGGCAAATTGACAGCTGAGCAGGCCCTGCAGTATGGTGTCACCGGATCGAACCTCAGGGCTTCAGGAGTCGATTGGGATCTGCGCAAGAAACGCCCCTATACGGGTTACGAGCAGTACGATTTCGATGTACCGGTGTTGACCGAAGGGGATGTCTTTGCCCGTTATTACATCCGTATTCTGGAACTACGCGAAACGCTCGGAATCATTGAGCAGGCCCTGGACAAGCTGCCATACGGCCCGGTATGCAGTGACAACCGGAAATACGTACCGCCGCCGCGCGCAGAGATCGGTGTCAGCATGGAAGCCCTGATCCATCACTTCAAATTGTGGACAGAAGGCTTCGATGCACCCAAAGGCGCTGTATACAGTCCTGTTGAATCTCCACGCGGCGAGTTGGGCGTCTATCTTGAAAGCGATGGCGGGCCGAAACCTTACCGGGTTCACTGGCGGACACCTTCCTGGGATAACCTGCAGGTGCTTCCGGTTCTGGCGAAAGGTCACCTGGTTGCCGATCTGGTAGCCATCATTGGCAGTATCGACATCGTACTGGGAGACATCGACCGGTGACACTGATAGAGAAATATCCCCAAGAAGTCAAACAGATCCTGGCGAGATATCCGCAGGACCAGAAGCGCTCGGCGGTTATGCCGCTCCTGTATCTGGCCCAGCGTGAGAATGGGTTTGTGCACCGCCGTGATATGAAAGATATCGGAGCCATGCTCGATATTACAGAGACAGATGTCGCTTCGCTGGTCGGTTTTTATTCGTTGTATCATGATGAACCGGCTGGCAGGCTGCGTATTCAGGTGTGTACTGATTTGTCTTGTGCACTGCGCGGCGCCGATGATTTTTTAGCCGCCTTGTGTGAAAGTCTGGGTGTTGAACCCGGTGGTACGACGCCTGACGGCCTGGTTACGGTTGAACCGGTTATGTGCCTGGCAGCCTGTGATAAAGCGCCGCTGTTCCAGGTACAGACCGGGGCTGGTCTGGAATACCATGAAAGGATGACCATCGAAAAGACTCTGGAATGGATCGAGTCCAGGAAGGAGGCCGCTTCATGACGCATATCCTCCTGCGGCACCGTGATATTCCTGATCTCGATAAGCTGGCAGTGTATGAAAAACAAGGTGGTTTTAAGGCCCTGAAAAAGGTTGTGACGGGTATGCGGCCGGAAGCGGTTACACAGCTTGTCATGGACTCTGGCCTGCGCGGCCGCGGTGGGGCTGGTTTCCCGACCGGGCGAAAGTGGATGTTTGTCGACAAGAACAACTGGCCGCACTATGTGGTGGTCAATGCCGACGAGTCCGAACCCGGAACTTTCAAAGACCGCGAGATTCTGGAAAGCAACCCGCTCCAATTCCTGGAAGGGGTTGCCATTGCGGCCTTTGCTGTGGAAGCTCACACAGCCTATATTTACCTGCGAGGAGAATTCTGGCCGATTGCCGCCGAACTGGATAAACGCATCGCGGCCATGGAAAAAGCCGGCTATCTTGGAAAAAGGGTGTTCGGTACCGATTACACTCTGAAGGTACACACTCATTTGGGTGCCGGGGCATATATTTGTGGGGAAGAAACGGCCTTGCTGGAATCGCTGGAAGGCAAACGCGGACAGCCTCGCATACGCCCTCCCTTCCCCCCTGTGTCTGGTCTGTATGGGAAGCCGACTGTGGTGAATAATGTTGAAACCCTGACCAATCTTCCCCCGATCATCAACAATGGGGCTGATTGGTATAAGTCACTGGGGACTGCAGATACGGTGGGAGTCAAGATTTTCTGCCTGTCGGGCAGGGTCAGAAAACCGGGCAACTATGAACTGCCTTTTGGAATAACTTTTCGTGAGTTGATCTATGAACACGGCGGCGGCATCATTGATGGTGTGCCTATTAAAGCCATTATGGCGGCCGGGGCATCTTCGGCGCTGATCCTGGCCGATGACCAGACCCTCGATACTCCACTTGATTATGGATCTGTCCACAGACTGGGAGCTGAACTGGGTTCTGCTTCGGTCATCGTGCTGGATGAAACCGTCAGGTTGGATTGGTTGATTGATAAAACCATGACGTTCTTCAAACATGAATCTTGCGGTAAATGTACTCCCTGCCGGGATGGCAGTTTCTGGATGAAGCACCTGACTGAACGTATCCGAGATGGGAATGGTTCCGCTGAAGATGTAAAACTGCTTGATAGCGTCGCCAGACAGATGCAGGGCAAATGCCTGTGTGCATTGGGTGAATTCTCTACCCAGGCGGTTGTCTCCAGTATTGAGAAGTTCCCGGGTGATTTTGGGATCAAGCGGAAGGTGAGTGCATCGTGACAGACAGGGTTACGCTCACCATTGACGGGAAGCAGGTTACTGTGCCGGCGGGTATGCTGGTTGTCGATGCTGCAAAAAAAGTAGCTGTTCATATCCCTATCTTTTGCTATCATCCCAAGTTGGGTTCTGCAGCCATGTGCCGCCAGTGTCTGGTAGAGGTGGGACGTCCGATCATCGACCATGCAACCGGACATCCCGAACTGGAGGATGGGTTTCCCAGGATACAGTTCAGTGCAAAGTTGGAGACTGCCTGTACCACGCTGGTTTCTGAAGGTATGGTCGTGCTGACCCAGTCAGAGAGAGCTAGAAAAGGCCAGAAAGAGGTTCTTGAATTTCTCCTGACCTCACATCCCCTCGATTGCCCAATTTGTGATAAGGGGGGGGAATGCCCGCTCCAGAACCTGACCATGGCTCACGGGCCCGGGAAAAGCCGCTTCCTCTTTGACGAGAAACATCATGCTGAGAAGCAAGTGCCGCTGGGAGAATTGATATTCCTGGACCGGGAACGTTGTATCCAATGTGGGCGCTGTGTGCGTTTTCAGGAGAATGTTGCAGGTGAGCCGGTGATCGGGTTTTACCAACGCGGACGTTCTATGGATATCGTTTCTTTTTCAGAACCCGGGTTTGATTCTGTTTTCTCTGGTAATACAACTGATATCTGCCCGGTTGGGGCTTTGACCACAGCAGACTTCCGCTTTGGGGCGCGTCCCTGGGAATTAATGGCCGCGGCTTCAATTTGTTCGCAGTGCGCGGTTGGCTGCAATACAACCCTGAACACCCGTCGTGAAGCCCGGAGCGACGGCCAGATTGTGGTCAAACGGGTAATGCCCCGCCAGAACGAGCAGGTCAACGAATTGTGGATTTGCGATAAAGGACGTTTTGCCGGGTATCACTATACGGAGAGGGACGATCGCCTGCTTAAACCACAGGTCCGTAGGGACGACAAGTTTCGTTCTGTATCCTGGGATGCGGCTTTTCTCCAGGCTGCGGAAAAACTGCAGGATGCGGAGAAACCGGTTTTCCTGGTTTCGGGACGTCTTTCCAATGAAGATTTATTCAATTTATTGCAACTGGCAGATGGTTTGGGTGCGGAAACCCTGTTGTATACAAACATGGGTGGCGGCGACCTGACGGGAATGGTGGGACTGACTTCCGGGAGCAATCTGGCTGATCTGGGTCTTGGAGACGTCATTCTGGTGGTCGCATCTGATTTGCAGGAGGAAGCGCCGCTCTGGTGGCTGCGTATCAAACAGGCTGCTGAACGAGGCGCCATGTTGATTGTCGTAAATCCCCGGGAAACGAAACTGGAGAAACATGCCGATTACGTGGTGCGTTATGCTTATGGGGATGAAATTAAAACCATTCAGGACATGAACAAGGCAACGCACAAGATTCATAAGGTCTTTGCCAAAGCTGCCAATGCAGTGATCTTCTATGGCAGTGAAGGGCTTGGCCTGGAAGGCTCCTCCGGCTTGGCTGGCGCCTGCACCAGCCTGCTGGTCGATACCGGGCATTATGCCAGGCCTAATAATGGGCTTGTCGGTGTCTGGCAGCGAGCCAATGATCAGGGTGCCTGGGAATTGGGTTTTCGCCCGGTTAAGGATTTACAGGTTATTTTCGATAAATCAGAGGTTGTGTATATCGTTGGCGCTGACCCGGTTGGGGATGGTGCTGTCAGGCTTAAGAAACGCAAGCCCTTCATGATTGTACAGGAACTCCTCTCGACCGACACGGTTGGGCATGCAGACCTGGTCTTGCCAGCCCGGGCGTTTACGGAGCGGGAGGGTACTTACACATCGGGGGAGCGGCGCGTACAGCGTTTTTACCAGGCAGTTCCACCTCGAGGCGAATCCCGTCCTGATTATGAAATTGTGGCAGAGATTGCTGCCAGGTTGGATACGGCCCTTGAAAGGGAACCTGGACTGGTGATGGACCAGCTTGCAGAACACATACCTGCCTTTGGCGGTATATCTTACCTGAAGGTTTCTGAGGTCGTAGAACAATGGCCGGTCATCAACCGCTCGGAACTATTCTATGGCGGCGCTGTTTATGAGAACACGCAGGGACTGGGTATGCAGTTGAGACCTGCCCCGGTTACCTCGTTTCCTGTATCAAAGGGGAAAGGGGGGCTGCGTCCCAAGGAAGGTCTGTTGTTGGCCGTTCCTGTCAATAAGCTGTATGACCAGGGGCTCACAGTTTTATCGGCTCCATTGCTGCGTGAACGGATTGGTGAGCTAAAGGTCTGCATGAATCCTGATGAAGCCGACAGGTTGGGCTTTGAAAATGGAGCCAGACTAAGGATTGGTTTGAATGGAAACAATGCAAAAGCCCTGCTTGTTGTTGATCCAACCGTTCCATCAGGGATCCTGCTGGTGCCGCGCAGTATGGGGTTGCCAATCTTTGAGGCTGGAATGCCGGTGCTCAGCAAAGTCAGGAAGAAGGTAACGGGATGATCGATCTGGCCCTGGTTCTAGAGTGGGTGATCAAATCCCTGGTTGTGATTTTCATGCTGCTGGGTGGGTTTGCGTATTTAACCTGGTTTGAACGCCGTATCCTGGCACGCATGCAGACCCGGGTTGGACCTAACCGGGCTGGCTGGCAGGGGCTTCTGCAGCCGGTTGCTGATGCAGTCAAACTGGTCTTTAAAGAAGAACTGATCCCTGCCCGAGCAGATAAGGTCATCTTTGTCCTGGCCCCGATCCTGACCGTGGTTCCGGCTACAGTGCTGGCAGTTGTCATTCCCTTTGGTACACAGGTAATTCTTTTTGGGCGCCAGGTCAACCTGGCCGTGGCAGATATCAACGTTGGGATACTATTTCTGATGGCTGTCGCTTCTGTGGCTGTGTATGGGATTGTCCTGGCGGGCTGGTCGTCTAATAATAAGTTCGCCCTGATGGGTGGTATGCGCTCAACCGCCCAGATGATCTCTTATGAACTGGCGCTGGGCCTGTCATTTGTCCTGGTGGCTTTGATGGCGGATTCACTGCAGCTTTCTGAAATTGTAGAGGCACAGCGAACGATGTGGTTTGTAGTACTACAGCCGGTAGGAGCCATTGTTTTTCTGATTGTAACTCTGGCAGAGGTCAACCGGGCCCCCTTCGATATGCCCGAAGCTGAGCAAGAACTGGCGGCCGGGTTCCACTCTGAATATTCAGGCATGAAGTTCGCGCTCTTTTTTATGGCAGAGTACCAGAAGATGATTGTGATCAGCATCATTGCCGTCACATTGTTTTTTGGCGGTTACCTGGGTCCTTTTATTGGTCGTTTCCCCTGGTTGGGGCCGGTTTATGTCTTGGGAAAGGTGGTGGCTTTGCTGTTTGGCATGGTCTGGATCCGGGCGACTCTACCGCGCATCCGTTATGACCGCCTGATGGACCTGGGTTGGAAAGTGCTGCTGCCCCTGGTGCTTGGATTGGTTCTGATAACGGCCACTGGTATCCTGCTGGCGGATGAATTCGGGAACTCGCTGGTGTGGAGTATCCCGGTCGTTTCTATCCTGGCAGGTTTCTTAACGGTTGGTCTGGTTGATCGTTCTTTGCGGAGGAAGTTCAATGCGCTTCGGTGAACCTGTCCTTGAACTTGTGCGTGGTATGTGGATAACCTTTAAGTCCATCTTCGAAAGACCGGTCACGGTTCAGTATCCTGAAGAGAAGCGCCCGGTCAGGCCCCGTTTTCGGGGACGCCATGTCTTGCATCGCTACGAGAACGGCCTTGAGAAATGTATTGGGTGTTCGTTGTGTTCCGCTGCCTGTCCTTCGGATGCCATTTTTGTCGAGGCAGCTGAGAACACGGATGAGGCGCGTTATTCCCCAGGTGAACGTTATGCTAGTACCTATGAGATCAATATGTTACGCTGTATTTACTGCGGTTTCTGTGAAGATGCCTGCCCGACGGAAGCCATTACACTGGGTGATAATTATGAATTGACCTTCACTGACCGGCGGGATGCTATTTATGATAAAGATATGCTGATCGAGCCGCTTCCGGCCGGCAGCGATGAACTAACCCCGCAGAAGGTCAAGCCGGGTGTCCATACTCGGGCAGTGCCGGAAATGAAGAATCCGGATGATTAGGGAGTAGGGACAAGTAATTAACTATTCTCTGGAACAGGTGTATATGGCTGTAGACTTTGAACTAATCATGTTTTTCATACTTGCCGGGGTGGGGATTGGCACTGCTGCAGGGATGCTCTTAAGCCGCAGCGCAGTCTATTCGGCCCTGTTCCTGGTGTTGAATTTTGGCGCCGTAGCCGGTTTCTACCTGTTCCTGAACGCCCCCTTTATCGCCATGGCGCAGATCACGGTTTATGCAGGGGCGATCATGGTTCTATTCCTGTTCGTGATCATGCTGCTGGGTGCTGAAAAACTGACCCCACCCGAAGTGCTGCCATGGCAGCGTCCACTGGCAGTGGTTCTGGCTGGGATACTAATCCTTGAAGCAGCTTATTTGTTGTTCCTGCGTACACCAGGCCTGGGCGAGATCCAGATGCCAGGCTTTGGGCCGGATACCTCACCGGCTGCAATTGGAGCCATCTTGTTTGGCAAATACCTGCTGCCTTTTGAAATTACTTCTGTCTTGCTGCTGACTGCCATGGTTGGCGCTATTGTTCTGGTCCGACCTCGTAAGCAAGGAGGAGGGCAGGAATAATGGTCCCGATTGAATATTACCTGATCTTGTCCGTAGTGTTATTTGCCATGGGCGCCGCAGGAGTGCTGGCGCGCCGCAACGCCCTGATCATCTTTATGTCGATCGAGTTGATGTTGAACGCTGCGAACCTGGCTTTCGTGACCTTTGCGCGTCAATATGGTCAACTGGATGGACAGGTGTTTGTTTTTTTTGTGATCGCTGCTGCAGCCGCCGAAGTAGCCGTTGGGTTGGCCCTGATTGTGATGATCTTTAGATCGAAACACAGTATCGATGTGGATCAGATGAGCAGCCTTCGAGAGTAGCGACGGGAGAAGAGAGAATTGGCAGATAGGATTAGCGCCCTCTACAATACCATTCTTTGGTCATTTTCTCTTCAACGAGTGAAGATTTATGCTATTTAGTGAAGCAATGAGCACAGGATTTTTCAACCTTGCCCCGCTGGTTGTCCTCTTCCCGGGCATAGGGCTGCTGTTCAACATGGTCTTTGGCGGGCGGTTGCCAGAAAAGGTTGTTGGGTGGGTCGCCAGCCTGGCGGTTGGGGCAGCATTTGTGATTTCGATCTTGCTGGCCGTTTCGCTTTCCGCAATCCATGGCCATGCCGAAATTGTATCTGTAACTGAATGGATGTCGATTGGGAGCCTGCATCTTGATTGGGCCTTCCGTGTCGATACGCTTTCGGTCGCCATGATGCTGATGGTATCCGGCGTTGGGACTCTGATCCATATCTATGCCATCGGTTACATGCACGAAGACGTGCGCTTCAAGGGCGACCCCACCCGTTTCCAGCGTTTCTTTGTCTTTATGAACCTGTTCATCGCCATGATGATGATCCTGGTCAGTGGGGATAATTACCTGATGCTCTTTGTAGGCTGGGAGGGGGTCGGTCTGTGTTCCTTCCTGCTGATCGGTTTCTGGTATGACCTGGATATCCTGGGACGGCCTTCACTTGAGAATGCGAAAGCGGCCAACAAGGCTTTCATTGCGAACCGTATCGGGGACTTCGGTTTTCTGATTGCCAGTTTCCTGATATTTACATATTTGGGCAGCCTGCAGTTCGACCTGGTTTTTGCAGAGGTTGAACATGTCGCCCAACCCGTGATCCTTACCATTACACTCTTCATGCTGCTTGGCGTGGTCGGGAAGTCAGCCCAGATTCCGCTCTTCGTCTGGCTGCCGGATGCCATGGCTGGTCCGACCCCCGTATCTGCACTGATCCATGCTGCGACCATGGTTACAGCCGGTGTCTACCTGGTGGCGCGTTCTGCCCCGCTGTATGGAACCGTCCCCGCTGCCCAGGAAATCGTTGCCCTGATTGGAGCGGTGACCGCTCTGTTTGCAGCCACGATCGCTGTCGCTCAGTATGATATCAAGCGCGTCCTGGCGTATTCGACCATCAGCCAGTTGGGCTTTATGGTCGCCGCGGTCGGGATGGGAGCCTATGCAGCTGGCATGTTCCATCTGGTCATGCATGCTTTTTTCAAGGCGCTGCTCTTCCTATCAGCCGGTTCTGTGATTCTGGGAATTGAACGCGGGTATCATGCTATGTCTCATGGGAAGAAAGGACATGGTTTCCACCATACTGATGATGAAGTCTTCAATCCCAACGATATGCGCAATATGGGCGGGCTGAAAGACAGGATGCCGGTTACCTTCTGGGTGTACCTGGCGGGTACACTGGCGCTGGCGGGTATTCCTCCCTTTGCCGGTTTCTGGTCGAAAGATGAGATTTTACTGGATGCCAGCCTGCATTACCCGGTTGTCTATTGGCTGCTGACAGCCGCAGCCTTCATGACTGCCTTTTACATGGGCCGCCAGGTCTGGCTGGTCTTTTTTGGAAAATCTCGCCATGAAGCTGCAGAGAAGGCTGAAGAGAGTCCCCGTATCATAACTGCCCCGCTGGTAATCCTGGCCGGGCTGTCGGTCTTGGGCGGGGTTTTAAACCTCCCGCACTTCCACACACTTGGTCATTGGCTGGAATACACGCTTGGCGAGTTGAGGATATCGGAGTTCAGTTGGCTGATGGCAGGCCAGGCTACCTTGATCGCCCTGTTTGCGATTTTCCTGGCCTGGCTGCTGTATGGGCGGCGAGAGCAGGCTGCAAATGAGCCAGATGCGCTCAAGAAACTGCTTGGACCAGCCTTTGTTGTTTTTGAGCACATGTATTGGATTGATGAGGGTTACGCCGCTGTTTTTATCAACCGCTATAAGGATCTGGCTCGTTTCCTGGCAGAGGTCATTGACGGGCGCTTCTGGCATGACTGGCTGCATGACTCTGTCCTGGCAGCCGGCTTTGGTAAGCTTGCTCGCTTCCTGGCAGACCCGGTCGATCTGGGGCTGATCGATGGAATTGCCAACGGCCTGGCCGACCTGACCCAATGGGTTGCTTCCCGCCTGCGCAGGTTCCAGAATGGTTTTGTGCGCAGTTATGCCCTGTCGGTTTTATTGGGTGTTGTGCTTATTCTTGGATATTTATTGTTTCGATAGTGTTGCGAGGAATTCCTGGGTGAACACAGACCTTGTCGAAGTGGTAGTCGCTGGAGACCGTGTACCCCCTCGCTGTGATGAGCATGGAAATGTACCGGTGAAATCAATCCTTGACACGCAATCGAGGTATTTATGAACTTTTTTCTTGAACCCCTAACCCTGCTGACTTTCTTCCCGCTGTTGGGTGTGTTGGCGCTGCTCTTCCTGAAGCCTGAATGGAGATCGGCCCATCGCTGGACGGCCCTGGTTACCAGCCTGATCACCTTTGGACTCTCACTATGGGTCCTGGACCAGTTCAATGCAGCCAGTGGCGATCTGCAGTTGATCTCTCGGCGCCCATGGATCTCCGTTGCCGGTTGGGATATTCAATACTACCTGGCAGTTGATGGCCTGAGTATTCTGTTGGTGCTGTTAACTACGTTCCTGATGCCTCTCTCAATCCTGTCAACCTGGACGGCGGTCGAAGAACGGGTCAAGGATTTCATGATCTTTTTCCTGCTGCTGGAAGTGGGTATGACGGGTGTCTTCCTGGCACAGGACCTGTTCCTGTTTTACATATTCTGGGAATTTACACTGATCCCAATGTACTTCCTGATCGGCATCTGGGGAGGCGCTCGCCGTATTTATGCCGCTGTCAAGTTTTTCCTGTACACCATGGCAGGTTCTGTCCTGATGCTGCTGGCCATCTTATGGTTGGGCGTTTATCAGGGTACTTTCTCACTACCTGGGTTGATCGACCGGGGCGGCATCCCGGGCGATATACAGATGTGGCTCTTCCTGGCTTTTGCGGCTGCCTTTGCTATCAAGGTGCCTATGTGGCCCCTGCACTCCTGGCTGCCGGATGCCCATGTGGAAGCGCCCACGTCCGGATCGGTTATCCTGGCTGGTGTACTGTTGAAAATGGGCGCCTATGGTTTCCTGCGCTTCAACCTGCCCCTCTTCCCTGAAGCATCTGTTCGAGCCGCTCCCTGGGTTGCTGCCCTGGCCGTGGTCGGGATCCTGTATGGCGCCATAGTCTCGTTTGCCCAGAAGGATGTCAAAAAACTGGTGGCTTATTCATCAGTCAGCCATTTGGGGTTTGTGATGCTGGGGTTGTTTGCTCTCAATCCTCAGGGCATCCAGGGCGGAATCCTGCAAATGGTCAACCACGGCATTAGCACCGGCGCCTTGTTCCTGTTGGTAGGGATGATCTACGAACGCCGCCATACTCGTGATCTGGAGGCCTTTGGCGGTCTGTGGAAAGTTATGCCGCTTTACGGTACGCTGACCCTGATCGTGGCGCTCTCATCGATGGGCCTGCCGGGCTTGAACGGCTTTGTTGGTGAGTTCACCATCCTGCTGGGCGCTTTCGGATCACAGGCAATTGGGTCTTACTGGTTTGCCGGGCTGGCGGCTGTTGGCGTCATCCTGGCGGCTGTGTACATGCTCACCATGTTCCAGAAGATGTTCCTCGGGCCGGTCGATAAGGATGAAAACAAGAAACTGCTCGACCTGAACTGGCGTGAGATCCTTATCCTGGTACCGTTGTTAGTCTTTATCTTTTGGATTGGACTGTACCCGAAACCATTCTTCGACCTGATGGCCCCGGCAGTCGAAAAGCTGCTGGTCGGGTTTTAGGTTTCCCCCTCACTCTTGCCGTTCTGCCGATAGCGGACGCAATCGGTGGTAGACGGGGCGAGGGTAAATAGTTGGACGGGCTTCCAACCTGCCAACCTTGTCGGACTATGCAACTGACCTACGGTTACTTTTGCTTATGACTACACCTGTAAAATTACTCGATTTCATCACCATCCTGCCGGTCATCTTCCTGGCGGCCTGGGCCTGCCTTCTGCTTTTGGTGGATTTGTGGGTAAAGCATAAAAGGGTTACTGCATACCTGGCCGCACTGGGATTGGCAATCGGGCTGGGACTGCTTTGGTATCAAGCTGCCTGGATAGGAAATGCCGGCTTCAACCATATGGTTGTCCTGGATGGCTTCTCGGTCTTTGTCAATGCCTTGCTGCTTTTGAGCGGGCTGCTGGGGATTGCTCTGGCTTACGGTTATCTCAGGCGCATGGGGATCGAGCGAGGGGAATTCTACCCCCTGGTGCTTTTCAGTCTGAGCGGGATGATGCTGATGGCCCAGGCCGCCGATCTGATCGTTGTCTTCCTGTCCCTTGAGTTTTTGTCGATCCCCTTGTATGTTTTGACGGCTTTTGCTTATCCAAAAGCCGCTTCGGAAGAAGCCGGTTTGAAGTACTTCTTGCTGGGTGCTTTTGCTGGCGGGTTTGTGGTCTATGGCATTGCACTGGTTTACGGAGCCGCTGCGACCACTGCCTTGGACGGGATTATTGCTGCTGTCGCTGAAGGCAGAGCTAACCTGAGCCTGTTGGTGAGCGGTGCGGCCCTGATCCTGGTTGGATTGGGGTTCAAGGTTGCCATTGTGCCCTTCCATATGTGGACGCCGGATGCTTACCAGGGCGCTCCTTCTGCTGTAACCGCATTTATGTCGTCTGCAGCCAAGCTGGCCGGTTTTGCGGCTCTGGTGCGTATCTTTGCCCTGGCCTTTTCCAGCCTTTCGGATGATCTGATCCCGATCCTGTGGGGTCTTTCAGCGCTTACCATGCTGGTCGGCAACCTGCTCGCTATTCCCCAGACCAATATCAAGCGCATGCTGGCGTATTCCAGCATCGCCCATGCCGGGTACATCCTGATGGCCTTTACGGCTTTCGGGAATCCCGGGGTGGCAGAGGTCTCGATCGCAGCGGTCCTTTTCTACCTGGCTGCGTATACCGTAACGAACTACGGTGCCTGGGGAGTTGTCATCCTTTTGGAGCGTGCGGGAGACCTGGGGTTGGAAATCGGCGGCTATGCCGGTTTGGGACGTAAATATCCCGCCCTGGCCGCCTGCATGACCATCTTTATGCTTTCCTTGATCGGTCTGCCTCCCACGCTGGGGTTGGTAGGGAAATTCTATCTTTTCCGGGCTGTGATTGCCGCCGATCTCATTCCGCTGGCGGTTATTGGCGTGTTGACATCCCTGATATCGGCCTGGTATTACCTGCGAGTGGTTGTTAATATGTACATGCGTACAGGCGACCCCGAGATCTCTCCCGAACCATGGGCATTGACCATTACCGGGTTGATGGCCATCCTGACAGTGCTAGTCAGCCTGCTGCCCGGCTGGTTGTTCTTCCTGGCATCACAGGCCAGGCTGAATCTATTCTGATATATTATTGTATAATAGGAGATGCACTTCACAATTGAGTGGTACCTTTTTAGAGAAGGGGACCGCTCTTTTTTATTCACCATCAAAGCGTTTATGGGTATTGAAAGCTCTTTATCATTCGAATTTGCATCGACAGATTACATCCTGGCATAAAGGTATGGCAAAAAGCTTTTCTAACCCGGGGATTTGCATTGATCATGTTTTTTCTGGTTGTATCGTTGGTTGCTGTCTCTGTCATGACAGTGATATTGATTGTTCGCAACCGACGATTGCAGGAAAACCTGCATCAAAAGGAAAAAGCCTTGTTGGAAGCAAACGAGCGCTTCCAGTTGGTTTCTTATACTACCAGTGATGTTATCTGGGAGTGGGACTTGCTTACCAATCAGGTCTGGAGGAACCAGGGTATCCAGTTGCTTTTTGGGCACCGGGGAGAACAGCCGCGGACAGATATGGAATGGTGGAAAGAGCATTTGCACCCGGATGATCGGGAAAAAGTGTTCAACAGCATGCAGACCGCCATCAAGCGCGGAGATGAGTTTTGGTCCAAAGAGTACCGTTTCCAGCGAGCGGATGGTACCTATGCATACGTATTCGATCGCAGCTATATCATTCATAATGGGTATGGGGAACCGGTGAAGATGTTGGGGTCGATTATGGATATCTCAACGCGCATTCATTCTGAGAAGGTGCTGCGTCAGGAGGCTGTTATTGACCCCCTCACCGGGTTGTTCAACCGCAGATATCTGGAAGAGGCCCTGGATCAAGAAATTCGGAGAGCGGTCCTGAATGATCAAACGGTTGGTATTCTCATGCTGGATATCGACAACTTCAAACAGGTGAATGATATGCAGGGGCATGCTATTGGGGACAGATTACTGCGGGATGTGGCTGCTTTTTTGCTCAAGAATGTTCGCGGGACGGATATTGTTTGCAGGTACGGCGGGGATGAGTTCATCCTGATCTTGCCGACGGCCTCGATGGAATTTTCCCGCCAGCGTGGTGAAACCCTTCGCCAGGGAATCAGTGAATTGGATTTCAGTACCTATTGCAATCTGAACAGACCACTTACTCTTTCGATCGGGGTGGCGGTCTTCCCTGAGCATGGGGATAATTTGCAGGCTGCCTTCGAGGCCGCCGATTCAGCCCTGTATGGCGCTAAACAATCCGGACGCAACAGGGTCTGTGTGGCAGGAAATAACCACGGATAAACGGGCACACTGAAGATCTGTAGAATAACCAGATCAGAACATCCTGGAGGGTTTCTATCAGCCCAGCCCACCCCCCACTGTGTTCACCAACCGGGTAGTATTTGGTGATTGCATAGTCTCCGTATTCATGCACATCCCGGTTGGACAGCATTGCCTGCCAGTTCTCTTTGAGCGGCAGCCCCTCATAGGGGTCTGTCAGTTTTCCCCGGTTCTTTCTATAAAGTCCAGGAGACCTTTTGTCTCTCCTGTTTCCAGACCTTGCGCAGGATAGGGGAGAGTTCATTTTCAAAACCGTGCCAATTGCAGGCAGACCCTTTATGTTCCATTAACAGCGTATCTGCTCTTTGATGTTTTTTCGCAGGTCTCGGGCTGTTTCATTTGTTCAAGGGTTCATCCCCCTAATTTGAGATGAAGCATGTATTGTATCCCCAGGACATCTGACAACAATCCCATCAGGATGTTCCTTAACCCGGTGTGCAGCGTCCGGTAATAGTAGTAAGTACCCAATAGTTTTATTCCTGGATCCCAGGCCAGGATTTCTTTCTTGTTTTCCAGCCCCCACACAAGGTGAGATTTCTCATCCAGTCCGGCGCCCGCTACCACTTTTTTGTTGGCCACTCTCACCCCGATTGGGGAGCTGACGTCAAAGAATAGCTCGCTTCCCGGGTATCTGTCTGTTAACCGGATCAAGAAGTCCTTGATTTCGTTCTCCTGGAAATAATAGAACACCCCCGCTGCGAGGAAGAGTACATTTCCATTGACTTCGATCTCCTCCAGCCATGCCTCTTCCAGGAACGAAGCAGGAATGAACTTCCTTCTCTCGTTTTCCTGCACGAACTTGCTTCTGAGTTCGATGACATCCGGCAGATCCAGGTCATACCATTTCAGCTTTCCATTGTCTGTTCTTTCGAAGGTCGTATCCAGGCCGCAACCGATATTGACAATGGTCCCTTCCGGATAGCCCTGCAGGAATTCCCGGATCACCCGATCACAGTACATGCTCCGCCTGATCCAGGCGATTTGGCTGAGGTCATCCATATTTCGGGTGATTTGTGAAAAATCATAATCGACCTGCTCGATGATCCTGACCGCAGTGTCATCCACCAGCATAGGCCTTGTCTTTTTCGATTCCACCGCCCGCCCCCAAAGCGGCAGGAACAGTGTCTTTTGTACATTCCCAAGGGCAGCGTTGACTTTATCCATTGATCTTTTCCTTGTGTTTATCTGTCAGGGCGTATCTTCGCCGTTAATACTGAAGACGTCGTGCTCCAGCGTATTTATAAAGATCAGCCCTCTTTGTTGGTAACTGAGTGGTGAATTGCATTCCTCAGGTCATCCAGGTTTTGACAGGCTGCGAGTGAAAATGCCGTAAGTAGGATTGCAATAGACCACAGCCGTGATCTGACAGGTCTTCACAGGATATCCATTGGAGTCTCCTGATTGAGATTGACTCCATTATAGGAGTATCAGGCCCGTAGTACAATGGAAAACGGTTAGATTAGCCGTCTGCGTTAACAATTTCTCGGGTTTTGACCTTCTGATGGTTTATTATGCGGCGGTCTGTGTTATCCCAGCCGGTCTGAGAACCTTTGACGTGCCGTATCGATCTCACCTGCCTGCTTGCACAGCCAGGTCTAAAGCAGCAGGATAGGAGGCTGCCATTTCACCAGGCTGGTCGGTTCTGATCAGGCAGCCCCAGTTTGATACGCGCTTGCCGGACGATTGTCTCGGCCCTTTCACGGAATGCGTCGGGTTGATCTGTCAGTGCTAGCCATTCCTGCGCCGAGTTTTGTGCTTCAATGATCCAGGTGTATTCGCCCGGATAAGCCAGCACCCTTTTTAATAACCGCACGGCGCTCCTTTGTTTCCCCAGCATACCGGCCGCGATGCCTGCATCGAACAGCGCCCAGAAATCCTTCATCCACCTGCGATCCAACCTCCGAGAAGCTTTTTCCAGGGTATTGAATTCATCTCTGTATGCCTGCACTCGTTTTGTCGCTATACTGATCATTCTTTCCACGGCATTGGTGAACTGCGCATCATCCAGGTACGTTGCAAACTCGCTTTCCCGGTACCCGTAATCAAAACTGAGATAGTCTTTCACATGCCATAGCCAATGGACGCCGACATTGAGATAGGTTCCTCTTCTGCGTGGATCGGGCTGGAACTCAATAATGGTCAGCCACCAAAATCGATCATCGAACCAGGTGCGTGAATTCCCCTTCTGGATGATCCCCAGCGGCATAAATTTCTGCCTGGCAAGCTGGTTGATGATCCGGCTGTGGAATTCTTGTTTGGCCATATGCTGATTTTTCTGCCGCTTTCGCTGTCTGACGGCCGGTCTTCCTGGCGCTGGTGGCTGTGTTTTATCTGTCTATCCATCCACCCTTTTGCCCAGCCAGAACTTTTTCCAGTCTCCCTGGCTGGTATTCAAAGCGATGAATGAGTACAGGCTGGCAGTGAAGAAACCCAATACCATCATCAGGACCACCCAGACCAGTGAGCGGAAGAAATTCTTCTCACGGTATACGATCCAGGCCGAGAACAGGACAAAGCCCGTATACAGGTCGACCAGCGAGACGATGCCCCATGGGTTTTGAAGCAGTTTCGAACCATCCTGTCCAAAATCACCGGCGCTAAAACCATATATCAAGACTGCGGTCATGGCCAGGATCCCAAGCGCAGAGATCTGTTTCGCTATTTTCATGATTGCACTCCTACAGGATCAGGATAATTCCAAAGACCAGCTCAGAGACCAGGCTGATGATATTGGAAGAAACGGCTGATTTATCGATCAGCATGGAAATTCCTCTGGCGATGGCCATGACCAGATAGGTGGCGCCCAGAACCAGGTAGGTTTCAGGTGTGTTGAAATAGAGTACCGCCGCACCCAGGCCGACAAAGAGCGCGCCCAGGATGGTCCGGATTTCAGTAGTTCCCCGCCCGCCGCTCACTTCCAGGCCGGTGAAGCCAAGCACCTGCTTCGGCCAGAAAAGCGAGATCACACCTACCAGGATGGTTGCTGCCGCAGCAATGTATTTCAGTATTTGTAAGACCATAAAGTGCTCCCTTATATTTTATCTGTAGGTCGGGCTTGTCTGTGTTAGTGCACATACCAGTGCAGCCCTGCCGACTCTTTTGCAAGAGGTCTATTTGCGTTTTGAAGGTGGCCAGGGGATCAAGACCGGGGTTCCAGCCTTATAGGCCTGGTAGTCTTCTTGCCCGCCCCATTTTTCATCGGCGCGAGCCTCCAACATCGGGATGCCGCTGATGCGGGTCAGCAGCAGGGTGATAAAGACCGGGGAGATCAATGTCAGCCACTGCCAGCCGCTCAGGACGGGGAAAGCGATGATTGCGACGCCAATCCACAGGAGGATCTCACCAAAGTAATTCGGATGACGGGACCAGGACCACAGGCCGACGTTGATGAACTTGCCCTTGTTTTCCTCCTGCGCATTGAAGCGGCTCTTCTGCGAGTCGGCTGCTGCTTCGATCCCGATTCCAGACAGCCACACCAGAAACCCAACCAGGGCGAAGCCTCCCAATGGGACCCTGGCCTCGGTTGTGATCGCGGCCAGGGCAGCCGCCAGTGAGAAGCTGACCCACAACCCCTGCAGGGTCCAGGTCAGCAGGAACCTGGGGAAGGAGGTCTTGATGTCCCGGAAGCGACGGTCTTCACCCTCTGCCCGGATGCGCATGAACAGGAAGGAGGACAAGCGCACCGCCCATATCGATATGATCCCCGCCAGCAGCCACGAACGCCCATCGTTAACCGGGGAGAGCCCTACTGCCACAATCGTGACTGTGATAAAAGTAATGCCCCCGGTCAGATCGAAATATCTCTCCGTTTTCCAGAGGTAGGATGGAATAAACACAATCCATTGGATGATAAAAGCCAGGAGGATGACCAGGGCGAACAGGGGCATCCCAAATGCGAAGCGACCTCCCTGGCTGCCTGCCAGGGCAAGCCCGGCGGCTGTTACCAGTACGATCGGGATCGCAATGATGGCTCGTTTTTCTTCTGCTTTCATTCTCTGTATCCTTTCATGGGCGGCGGGCGCCTTTTCTTCAGGCGATTGGATTCTTCGAGACCACTGCATACCCAACCGCGCCCGGACCAATATGTACCCCAATCACCGGGGTAATATCCATTGAGTACATCTCTCCTTTGGGGATCAGGTGAGCGACCTTCTCCAAAAAGGCTTTGGCTTCTTTGGTTGCATGGGTATGTACCAGGGCGAAGCGCTCAAGCGGGTGGAACCCTTCAAGGATCTGGATCAGGCGTTCTTCCGCCCTGGTAGTTGTCCGCACCTGTTCAGAAGCTGGTTGTCCATGCTTCATGGTGAGGATCGGCTTCAACTGCAGCAGGCTGCCGATCCCGGCCACAAAGGCATTCATCCGGCCGCTGCGGCGCAGGTATTCCAATGTTTGCAGGCCGGCTGCCACGAAGGTGCGCGGCATCAGTTCATCCAGTGCAGCCAGGATCTCTTCCATCGATCTACCTTCATTTGCCATCCGGGCCGCCAGCTCCACCTGGAAACCTGTTCCCAGGCTGAGTTGGTGTGAATCACGCACCGTAACCGGGATAGTTTCTATTTCGCTGGCAGCAGCATAGGCGACATCGATGGTCGAACTCAAACTCTTGGAGATGTGGATCGACAGGATTTCAGTCGCCCCCCTGGAAGCCAGAGTTTGATAGGCCAGGGTGAAAGACGTGATCCCGGGCAGGCTGGTGGTCGGATGGACCTCGTAATTCGGCAGGTTGGTGTAGAAATCCTGGCGGGTGATCTCGACTCCGTCCAGATACCCTTTATCAAAAAGGTTGATATAGAGTGGGATGACCGTGATTCCCAGTTTCTGAATGACTTCTTCGGGCAGGTCGCAGGTTGAGTCGGTTACGATTTTGATCGACATCAACTTTTCCCCTTCCGCAGGATCTTTTTAAGAGCGGGGACTGTGATCACTGCCAGGGCCAGCAGGGCTGCTGTGACCCAGGCTGTGTTTGTAACTGGTGCTGTCCCGGCCTGGCTGACGGCAATGCCTGCAAATGCCCAAATCAATACCAGCACGTAAGGGATATTGTTCTCCCGCCACTGCATGAGCAGCCCGAGCAGCGTCGCCACGACCAGCATGATTACTGCCCAGGCTTCCGGAAGGAGACCCCAGCCATTCCATCCGGCAGCGAACAGCACCTGGGAGACGTTGGCAATGGTCGCAACAGAGATCCAACCCAGGTAGACACTGAAAGGCAGCCATACGAACCAGGACAGGTTGTCCAGCTTGCCCGGGCTTGCTTTAGGCAGCTGCAGGTAGGTATAAAGCAGGCTTGCCAGGAGTACCAGCATGGCAATCAGGGTGAGTGGAAAGAACTCATAATGCCATAAGAAAATCCAGACGCTGTTTGCAAGGCTCCCGACCCAGTAAGCCGGCGATATCTTTTTCAACAGCGCATTGTCCCTTTGGGCAGGTAGTGCCTGGTAGATTGTGAAAGCAATCAGCCCGATATAGATCAACCCCCAGATCGAGAAGACATACCCGGCCGGCACAAAATAAATGGCAAAACGATCTGAGATCTCGCCGGTGCCCTGTCCGTTGAGCGGTAGGGCATTCGCCAGGCCGTTGATTGTTAGCGTTATAAGTGTCGCCAATATGGTTGTGATCTGATATATGGTTATCTTTTTCATTTCGCAATTCCTGTTATCTCTATTTTCACTATCTATAGTATATAAGAAAACGCTTTATTTAAGCCCAGCCAGAAAATCTTCCAGTGATCTTCCTTTATTTTTCGAAAATGTCCCGCTTTCTCGCCACAAAACTTTTCCATCATTGGCGACCAGCAGAATCTGGATTTCATCTTCGGAGCCGATGCCCAGCTGTCCCAAAAAGGAGGCTTTGTCCAGGTACAACGTGAGTGTTCTTTCGCGAGCCTTCTGGTCCGGAATGCCTGCCCGCATGCCCTCGTTCAATAAAAACTGCCTGACGGGCCCCATTTCATAAATGACCGGTAATTCAACATAAGCCAGGTCTTTAGACCTGTGTTCTAACTGGTTTGCATACGGCAGCCAGGTATCGATGTCCAGCTGTTGGCGCCTGTAAAAGGCCATCAGGACCAGCGTATATTTGGCTGGGAGATCATCGGGAAATTTGAGTTTCTTTCTGCTTAGATTCTTGCCGCTTACTACCGGGAATTTCATGCTTTACCTCAAAATTTGCTTTCGGAAGACGCTTTTATAATTTTCTTTTTAATTAGATGATGTGCAAATAGCGGTTATTACCCTCTCCCAGCTTCCCTGGCAACCACTTTCGCGAAGCTCAATTCACTCCGCTTGGCAGCAGCCAGGTTGGCGCCCGGCGGGCAGTGATTTTCTGGAAGGGATATTCCTGCCGCGGCAGCGAGAGTTATCGAAGATTGATCCAATTGCATCCTTGCAGCACAAAACATTGGTCGAAAGCATAGGTCGGGCATACAAAACAATCGAATATGAACGGCGAACTGTCCTCTTCATACCGTTTGATTTTTAGCCGCCCGGTATCTTGATCCAGCACTTTCACATAAACGGTTACATTCACAGTCTTCATTGTGGGGGTTTCTATATCGGTTGGTCCATAAAATTCGTAGAACAAGATCAGTTCCTGCACTTCTATTATTCCCGCATCATCCGGGTTCACCGGTAATCGCACCCAAAGATAGCCTGTATACCTCATTATTTCTGCGTTGTTCCAGAACAGATACTCATTGTAGATGTCCGGATTTACGGCCAACAACTTGCGTTTCTCTTCTTCCAGGCTGGTTCTTACCTGATTTCCCACTTCTACCAATGCAGCTTCGTCGATCATTTTCCACGTAAATACAGAACTCATATCCACCGCAACCACTTCCGTGTTCTTTTCTCTGATCAACCAAAACAGCCCCGATGCGATTAGCGCTCCCAGTAATAACACGCTGCCGCCGGCTGCGAATAGCCAATTACGATTCTGCTTCGGTTTGCTGACCGGAACTGAGGTTTTCTCATGCCTGTTGTCCAGCTTTGCCAAACCCAGACGCGCGATTTCGTTCTCCGGATTTATTTTCAATACTTGCGTAAGGCAGTCTTCCCGCTGTTTTTTATCACTTACCACCTTTGCTAACAAAAGCCAGGCAGATTCATCCTTTGGATCATCTCTCAAGGCATCGACCAACAGTGCCCGACCCCTTGCTTCGTTACCTGCCTTGATGGCATTGATTGCATCTTCAACTTTCTTGGCTCCCATTTTTCCAATCCTTGGTGTTGTTTAATTCACTGCCCAATGCTCGGGTTTATTCGCTGAGCGGAGTAAAGTCGGCCGCAGCCCGTTGTTTGGCGTCCCATCCTGTCTTACAATTACCCCCGGCACTCCTGTGCGTTACTTGCCTGAAAGTGCATTTACCAGCATAAATATCGCGGCTGCGATTGTTAGGACTCCGGAAATGGCTTTCAGGCTTTTCGGCTTTGTCCTCAGTGCAATTTTACCGCCGATAAGCCCGCCGATTATTGCCACTGCGCCACACGGGATCGCCAACGCTGGGTCAAACCCTCCATGCAAAGCGTTGCCGGCAAATCCGGTCAACGCGGTTGCCGCCAGCATGGCTGTCGCTGTACCGACAGCAGTGCGCATTGGCACGCCGCATCCAATGACCATCAACGGTACAAGGAAGGACCCCCCCGAAATCCCCACCATCCCGGAGAAGAAACCTGTAGCCATGGTTAAGGGCACGGCCGACCACAAATTGACGACATATTGATTGACGCCTTCCTGGATATTCCAATAACCAAAACGTGAAACCGCGACCTTATGCGCCTGTTTTTCGGGCAGCAGCATGGCAATGCCTGCAATGAACAATAACAGGGACAATGCAATTTTTAAGGTTGTGCCGCCGAACGAATGGGCTGTGAAGCCTCCGAAAAAAGCCAGGGCTGCATTCAGGCCGCCAAAGAAGAGTACCAGCGGCCACGACATCGTTTTTGCCTTTCCAAAGACAACCGCTCCCATTAACGCACTTGCAAGCAGGATAAACTGGCTGGTTGTGGAAGCCGTGTGCATCGGAACGCCCGAAAAGACAAGCGCCGCCACATAAAAGTTACCGCCGCCGCGTCCGCTCATGATCATGACGACCGTGAGAACAAAAATAACCGTGACAACGATAAAAGTGTGCATCCTCATTAATCCTCACCATCAGGTGTGCGCTTTTGACTTGCAAGACTCTATGCGTATTCCGGTGAAGTCGTCCAGTGGTTCCGGAGTATGCCGTCTAAATGTGGAGGACATTGGTATTGGAATTATAAATCAAGTGGGCGGCATGGCAACAGGAGATCGCAGCTTTCTTTGTGGATGCTCCGATCCAAAAGAGCATCCGCTTGGGTTGGGTTTGTGAACCGGGAGAACCAATCGACCGCTGGTAGAAGGGGAGCCGCCCGCCGGAAGACCATGTTTTCCAGCGTTCCGCTGATTCGTTCAAGGGTCGGGTTTAGGGAAAAGGTCTTCTTTGGCAGGCAGCTGGCTTACAACCTCACCTTGAGAAACCAGCCGGATAGTAATGCAGAACGCCCCCCGTAAACTACAAGGCGACAGTCACTTACAAAGTGACTGTCGCCTTGTACATTCTTGAACAGGCGCCCGGTCGGGCAGTTCCGGTTCAGGTCTATCTGGAATAATCATGCTGGCAATAGAGCACTTTCTCTCCGGGGGTACGCACTCGAACGGGGAATACGTCATCATTCACGTTGTACTCTTCCAAATCTGGCAGTACCAGCTCCAGGGCTTGTTGGGCCTGCCATTGTGAAAGATTAAATGAACGCCAGTCTTCATCCGGGTCTGGATCAGCGATCTCCGACTGCCGGTAGCATAATAACAGTGCCCCAACAGCCTCATGTGTGGATTCCGGCAAGCTTTCATCCTGGAATTGTCTTGCCAGTTCGGGGATGGCGTCCGTTGATAGGGAAGCCAGATGTGGAACATTCAAATGCAGGCCGCGGGCAACTCGTTGGGTGTTGTGCCGGATGATGGATGCATCCACATTGACAAGTGTCAGGGATGCTGCGAAGCCGAGTGAAGCCAGCATGGCGGCAAATGCAAAATAACGTTCTTTACGCAGTACTTCCAGGGCCACAACCGTTATGAAGAGTATTGCAACCCAGACCAGGAAGATGCGCGGGTACAGGCGCAGGCGTGAATACCCATGCCAGTCGATGGCCAGCATCAGCCGCTGGTACGCCGATACCAGGATGATCATCACCAGTACAACGATGAGGATACTTAGACCAGAATAAGTAAGTCGTTGGAACCTGGATTCCCGGCGGGTGATGGTGCTCAATCCCAGGACCAACAATAAGCTGAAGAATGCCACCGTCACAAGTTCATTAAAGCCGCTGCGAGCATAGGATGAGTACGATTGCCCCTCAATACCGATATTGACTTCCCCCCCGAAGAAATACTGGAATTGTATGATCACAAAGGCAATAAACAGCAGGGATACACTGATCAGGACAATGGCGGTTTCTGTGAACCCCAGGAATTGTTTGAAAAAGGGTTTCTCTTCACCCACCAGGTTTTCATCCCTGCTTTTCGAAGCTGCGTGCAGAATACCGCCGGCCAGCAGATAGGCACAAACGATCACCAGGAGGGTCCTGATGATATATTCGCCGATTTTGTCGGGCTTGAAAATCTCGGCCAGCCGGTCTGAAAAGACAACATCTGCAGAAGCGAGCAAGGCGGCAAAACAGGCTACGATTGGGATCGCAATTAGCAGGCCGCGCAGGATGGCCCAATTCAATACTCTCCCGGGTGGTTCTCCCCTTTCTTCACGTTCCTTGTGTACAGTGTTAATGAATTCAATGGGCCTTGCAAACAGGCTGACAGTCAACAGGGCGAAATTTTTGAAATAGTCTGGCAGCCCATATTCGATCCAGCGCCCACCGAGGCAGGTGACTGCCAGCAGTGCGATTGGAACAAGTGTAAAAGTAAATGACAGGAAACGTGTCAGGGGTTCATTGCGGACAAAGGTGAAAGCGGCATTAAATATAAAAGGGACCAGCAGCCACAGGCTCTTGGCTGCAGGCCGGTGGCCTTCAACAAGCAGCAGTCCAAAACCTCCTAAAAGGCACATGATCGCAAAGATTGGGAAGTTAACCCCGGTTGACCGGTCCCAAAACAGGAAATCGAATACCAGTCCAAGCAGAAATACGACGATCCATAGACGGTTGGGATGTTTGTTCACTTGATTTCTCCTGAGAAAGTTATCATACAAGCAGAATCCAGGCCAGGTAGGCGATCCAGCCCAGGATGATCAGGCTCGGGACGATAAAGGCAAAGACAGTTGTCGGCCTGAAGAGTATTGGTTTTACGCTGTAAAGGTTTCTGACTTTTTTTGGCATGACATCCTTGCTCGCGAGAAAGAGCTGCTTGATTACCCGGGCGCTGTGCCAGGAGGTGGTCAACCACAGGATCGACAACAGGAGTCCCAGGCTTGCAACCCCGACCTGGAGGGGCAGGTTTTCGTTGAACCTTGAGGCTGCCAGCAGAATCGAGTTCGTGGTCAGAAAGATGCCGGTACGGGTAAGCAGCAGGTCGTCTTCTTTATCCCATCTGCTTCTGAGGAGCTTGTATTGTTGGTACCTCTTTTCCCGGTTTATTTTCACAGAGACCTCCGTTTTGAAAAATCAATATTCGTGATTTCAGGCACAATTGTCCTGATTAAATCTTGAAAGTTTAGATGCGTCAAGTGGGTTGGTAGGCAGGTTACAGAAGTTTTCGGAAGAACAGGCTCAATTAATGTCAGTGGAGCTGGCTGTTCAGTTGGCCAACCGGTTGGGTGTACTGAGAAGGAAATTAACCATATCAAACGGGGTGTTCTGCTGCACGATATCGGGAAGCTTTCCATCCCGGATAGCATATTGTATAAACCGGGTCCCTTGAACAGTAGAGAGCGTAAGCAGATCGAAACATTCGGTTTTCGCCCGTGAGCTGCTGTCACAGATTTCTTATTTGAGGACAGCCATTAAGATACCCTATCACCATCACGCGCGCTGGGATGGCAAAGGATATCCGGAGGGGGTGCAAGGGGATTCCCTTCTATGCCCGGATATTCTCTGTCATCGAGGTCTGGGTTGCGCTACAATCAGACCGGCCTTAGCGAAAGGCCTGGTCTTGTAAAAGGGTCATTGCATAGATAAAGAAAAATACCAGGAAAATGTTCGACCCGCAGGGTTTCATTATCCTGGTGGGCGATACGGTGGATTAATGCCGGCTGGCATCCAGCACCAGCCACGGGTTTGGATTTTACTCGAGGCTGTGAATATCCTCACAGAACTGGGTACGATTTCCCTACGATTTCCCACTCATTACCACACTATCCCTGTTTTTGGGCAGCCGGGAAGATTTCCTGCCGTATAATGGGGAATATTTTCTGGAGGCAGTATGTCCAAACATCCATTGCTGCAAGTTGATGCATTTACCGATACGCCTTTGGGGGGGAATGCCTGTGCGATTGTCTTCGACGCCGGGGAATTAACTGAAGCCGCCATGCTGGCCGTCGCCAGAGAAATGAATCTCTCTGAGACCGCGTTTGTATCCACAGCCTCCAATGGTAATTTCCGCGCACGGTACTTTACGCCGGCAGAAGAAATTCCCCTGGCTGGGCATCCCACCATCGCGACCGTGTTCGCTCTGGTTGAGACCGGGCGCCTGACCGTTGCAGGCGATTACCTGAAAATTCCGTTGGAACTCCGCGATGGTCCTATTGATGTTGAGATATGGATGAAAGGCAGCCGGGTCGATCAGGTTGTTATGTCCCAGCGAAAGCCTGTTTTTCACGATACTTATGATCCGGCCAGGGTCATGCCCGTTTTTGGCCTGGATGAACCCGATCTGCTGCCAGGCACTGTTATTCAGACTGTCAGTACCGGTACACCCCAGTTAATGATACCGGTACGCAATCTGGAAGCAGTAAAGAAGGCCCAGATCGATATTGGAAAATATATATCTCTGCGTGCATATGGGGATTTCTTCAGTACGCATATTTTTTGCCTGGAAGGGGTGGAGTATGGTGATACCTTCGCCCGGCATTTTGTTACGCCTCCTGATCTGATTGAAGATCCCTTTACTGGTTCTGCGACGGGGGGGATGGGCGCCTATCTCTGGCATTACCAGCTGATCACGAAACCCGATTTTGTCGCTGAACAGGGCCATTGGATGGGCAGGCCTGGCCAGGCGTCTGTACAGGTTATCGGGTCGCCTGATAATATTGATACAGTCAAAGTGGGTGGTAGAGCTGTAACAGTCTTTCAGGGTGAATTGTCGCTCTAACCCAATAATCAGTCTTCTTTTTTGGGGAGGTGCTGTATGGCCAATCATGGCGAATTACCCAAAGTTCTTACGTACCCGGGCGCAGGCGCCCGACACGCACGCGCTCAATCCAATGACAGGATTTCGCTGCGCGGTTTATTTAGCCTGACAACGCTTGTCATGAGTCTGGCTGTATTGACCGTTTCGCTGGCAGCTGGCGCCTGGCTGGTTCAGGACCTGCTTCATGAGGGGCTGGGGACCAACCTGACCAATGATCTGGGAATCTTGCTGGCGCGTGGTCTGGTCATCGGTCTGGCTTTTGGCGTCGGGTGGGTTATCTCACTGGGCTGCATTCGTGTTTTCAACAACCTGATCCTGCCGATCTTTATTCGTATCTATGCCTGGACGAGTCTGATCGGTGTTGCCTGGCTTTACCTGCGGATTATTGGCCGGCTCTTTCTCCAGGCTTATGATTTCCCCCATTATTGGGCTTATTTGATTGTTATGGCCTCCGGGTTGGGTGTTGTTATTGGGTTTCATTTGCTTCTGGAAGATCACGATTTGCGCCCGATGTCGATTCCCCTCCTGATGATTAATGTAATCCAGTTGATTGCGATTGTCTTTCGCTATGTATTCACCGATACGTTTAGGCCCGCTTACCTGAAAGGAGACCTGCTGTTCTTCTTTACGATGACAACGATCTCTCTCTTTATGCTGGCGCATCTTGGTATTCTGGCCCCCATTCGTACACAACTCAATTGTTTTTTCGATCGTGATTGGAATATTATCCGGCCTGAGGGTTAGGATCAATTTGAAAAAGGATCCCGGAGCAATGTTTCCGGGATCCGGTATTTAAGATCGTATCATGGTCAGCAGCATCTTGAACCTTTCAACAGCCCTGACAGCATGAGGTTGGTTGGCAGGCATGATAATCGACTCTCCAGACTGTAATTTGAAGACTTTCCCGGAGATCGTAATTTCGCTTTGGCCTTCGAGAACCTGCACCAGGGCATCAAAGGGAGCCGTGTGTTCGCTGAGTTCCTGTCCCTGGTCAAAGGCAAACAGGGTGACATTGCCTGTTTCGGCTTTCAGGATCATCCGACTGACTACTGCAGTTTCCTGGTAGTCAGCCAGCTCAATGATCTTCATGCCTTTTGCTTTTTGGGTGTCAGTCATTTGTATTCCTCTTTTATCGGATTTCGATCAAGTAATCGGCCGGTATGCGAGTGAAACGGGTCGTACCGGTTACGAGCAGGGTCGCTTCCTGGATGTCATCTCCCAGATGTAAAGGTATCTCAGCGGTTTGTTCCTCACTGACGGGGATATATTTAACAGTTGCGCTGCTATCAGAGTGCTTCAAGATCAATGCCAGGCGAAAAGTCTGCGGAAGTGAATTATTTACCCGTGCAAATCCTGCCGCTTCCCAGTCACCAGTATCGTTCTCGAAATCTTCGAAATAACCTGTTTCAGGTATGGCAATATCATCTAACAGCAACCCTTCGCCATTAACAGCAGCGTCAGTCACATATTCAAAACGGACCTGGATCACTTTCCCGGCATATTGTGAGAAATCCACTTCTTCCTGGATCCATCCATCGCTGTAGCTGTTGTAGCCCCATCCAAAGCTGTTCCCGGTCGGGTCTTCGCCTGTACCGGATGGCGTGGTAATGATTTCCCAGGCGCGCCCATTCTCCGAAACATCCAGGTACAAATAGTCATAGTCTTCTTCGATATCATACCAGGTCCAATAAGTGAAAGTAATTGGGCCGTTGACATCGCTGAAATCAAAGGTGCGTGTCAGGGTCATGTTCGATTCGTCCCCTTTGTTTGACCAGAATGCGTAGGCGCCGGAGTACGCATCGACAGGCAGCAGATGGGCAATTGTTGACCCTTCAAAATACAGGGTGTAATCGCCGGAACAGGTGATCCTCAAATAGTCTGCGCCATACTGGCGAACCCGATAACTGTCTGTATTGGGGCAGTCTGTAATTTCTTCATTTGGCCTTGCCTTTGGGGTATCGGATTTATTGTGATAGGTGTAACGCCCATCAGCCACAGATGCATCGAGCAGGTAGTTTGTGATCATCCAGTCTACAACCAGGTCATCTGCGGTAACTGCTTGCCCTGATACCGTATCAACAGCACCGATATCAGTCAGAACACCTTCTATGCTCTCTAAACCATTCTCCGGGTTGCGGATCAGGGCCCGGGTGGCTTCGTTACCAAAGCGATCAAGGAAATAGGTTGTGAACAAGAAGCTGGCTCCATAATGGTTGGCATTTTCACTTTGTTCTGGTGACCAATCAGTTAGTTGTGTGTCTGTATGGCTGATATATGAACCGTCCACCCAGGTCGGGTAACCGTACAAAAACTCAGAGAGAACAGAAAAGCCTTCATTCAACCAGATGGTTTCATTTCGGTCCTGGTACCAATGGATCATATGCTGGTGTTCATGGGCCAGGGTGCCATAGATCGATTGTGAACCGAGTGATACACCGTCTGCATTTACCAGGAACATTTCATGTCCATTTGAATAATCGCAGACAAGTGGATTTACCTCATCGGCTGATGAATAATAACCACCCACATAGTTGCCCAGATTACGGGCAAACAACACATAGATGTGCGGATCACCATCAACGCCGGGTGTCCATTCGCTGCCGAAAAAATCTCGGTTGGTTGGGTATATTTCGGTTTCAAACGTTTCAGACAGTTTCTTGACATCCTCACCCCTGAACTGAACCCCATCCTGTATCCAAAAATATAAATGGGGTGTTGCATACTGTAATGTCGCATCAACGCTGAAATGTTCATTTGTATCTGCATTGACCACCCAGAAAGTGTCATTTTCGCCAACCTGTCGTTCAACGCTTGTAGACGCCATGGTTACTGGAACGTCACAGATACCCTGCAGGCGGCAAGCCAACTCATAAAGATTGTTTTCTGGAATAATGGTATTTTGAAGCACACTCAGAGTGTCTTCCTCTTCCCGGATGGTTTCTGTCGGACGTTTGACAATGATTGGCGGCTCCGGTGTAGGTGTGTTGGGGGGAGTATAGTCCTCAATATAGCGGGTCGTACTGAACCATCCATACACACCAGCTGCAATCAATACCAGGCAGCATACTATCAGGATTGCCAAAACGATAAGCACTATGATCCAAACACGGTTTGATTTGTTCATCTGTATTCACCATTTAAATTAGTGGATATATTCTATCCTATTTTCCGCGGCAGTATTGATAGAAACGGAGACCACTGTTTTGTGGTCTCCGTTAATCTTCAATTGGCTTTCAAATAAGAAATTCCCGTCACTTTACCCGGCAGTTGCCTGGACTTTTGCCTTTACCGGTGAGGCTGCTTTGGATGGACTGAACACAAGACCATCTTCTTCTTCATTGACATCTACCAGCACAGTGCCGCCTCCGCTGAATTCACCACCCAGTAACTGGACGGACAGTGGGCTTTCAAGGTGCTTTTGTAAAGCGCGGCGCAGCGGTCGAGCGCCGAAATCCTGGTCGTGGCCAATCTTGGCCAGCCATTTGCGGGCTTTTTCGGTCAGTTCAACCCTGATATCGAATTCATTCAGGCGTTCCTGTATTTCACTCATCTGCAGATCGACGATCTTCTCCATTTCCTCGAGTGAGAGCGGGGAGAACATAATAATCTCGTCAATCCGGTTGATAAATTCTGGCCGGAAGGTACTCTTGAGCGCCTTGTCGATCTTTTCATGGGACTCGCGTTCTTCATCATTGTCCGGTTTTTGTACAAATCCCAATGAGCCCGACCGTCGAACGAATTCTGTCCCCAGGTTCGAGGTCATGATCAGGATGGTATTTCGGAAGTCAACCACATTCCCCTGGCCGTCAGTCATACGGCCGTCATCCAGAATTTGCAGCAGTGAATTCCATACCTCGGGATGTGCTTTCTCGATCTCATCGAAGAGGACGACGCGATAAGGACGACGGCGAACCGCCTCTGTCAACTGGCCGCCTTCTTCATACCCGATATATCCTGGAGGGGCGCCAAACAGGCGGCTGACCGCATGCTGTTCCCTGTATTCCGACATATCGATACGCACCATGGCATCTTCGTCATCGAACATAAACCCAGCCAGGGCTTTTGCCAATTCGGTTTTGCCCACACCAGATGGCCCAATGAAAACGAACGAGCCAATTGGCCGGCTGGGGTCTTTTAACCCGGAGCGGGACCGCCGGATGGCATCTGAGATGGCATGGATGGCCTCATCCTGACCGATGATCCGTTCATGAAGCCGATCTTCCATATTGAGCAGTTTTTCAGACTCGGTTTCCATCATCTGGTTAACCGGAATACCCGTCCATTGCTGTACCACTTCAGCGATGTCGTTTACTTCTACAACCTCATCGAGCTGGTGCTCGGCTTCCCATTTCTCACGCTGTGCATTGAAATCCGTTTCGAGACGTATCCGTTCGGCTTTCTTTTCAGCCGCACGCTCGTAATCACGCTCCAGGCCGGCCTGTTCTTCTTCTGCCAGTAAGCGGTCGATTTCATTCTTGACCGATTTTAGATCGGCAGGCAGTGAGTAGAGAGCCACACGCAGTTTGGCTGCAGCTTCATCCATCAGGTCAATGGCTTTATCGGGTAAGTGGCGGTCGGTGACGTAGCGGTCTGCCAGGCGTGCTGCCGCAACCAGGGCTTCATCTGCAAAATGAACTTTATGATGCGCCTCGTAGCGATCCCGCAGTCCTTGCAGCATCTTGATCGTATCTTCGACGCTGGGTTCATCAACATAAATCGGAGCAAAGCGTCTTTCCAGTGCTGCGTCTTTTTCAATGTGTTTATGGAATTCATCCAGCGTGGTTGCGCCGATGCACTGTAATTCACCACGCGCCAGGGCAGGTTTGAGCATGTTGGACGCATCCATAGCTCCCTGGGCCGCACCTGCGCCCACTACTGTATGGAGTTCGTCTATCATCAGGATGATTTCACCCTGTGAGCGCTGTACTTCATCGATCGCAGATTTCAAACGCTCTTCAAATTCACCTCGGAACCGGGATCCAGCGATCATACTGCCCAGGTCCAGGGCGATGACCTTTTTCCCGCTCAGGATCTCAGGGACATCATTGCTGTCGATCTTTTGTGCCAGCCCTTCAACGATCGCGGTCTTCCCAACACCGGCCTCACCGATCAAGACCGGGTTGTTTTTTGTGCGTCGGGATAAGATCTGGATCAGGCGCAGAATCTCGTTATCACGACCGATTACCGGGTCCAGCTTGCCTTCACGGGCGAGTTGGGTCAGGTCGCGGGAGTATTTTTCGAGTGTGCGGTAGCGGGTTTCTGCTTGTGGATCTGTTACACGCTGCCCGCCGCGGATATCCTGAATAGAATCGTAAACACGGTCCCTTGTCAGACCGGCGCTTTCCAGGATACGGGCGGACGGTGTGTTGCGTTCCGTCAGGATCGCCAGGAAGATATGTTCAGTTGAAATATATTCATCTTTCAGGCGGTTGGCTTCTTCATTGGCCAGGTCAATGATCCGCTTGACCCTCGGGGTGATAAATATCTGTCCTGCTCCGCTGCCAAAGATATTGGCCTTCGGGCTGGAGCGTAACGTGGCATCCAGACGTTCAACCAGGGCTTCCCCACTGACATTTAACTTTTCAAGAATTTGGGGGATCACTCCTCCCGGCTGTTCAATTAATGCCAGCAGGATATGTTCAGTATCGATCTGATTATGGCCGTAGCGCTGGATGATTTCAGCTGCGCGCTGGGCAGCTTCCTGCGCTCTTTCAGTGAAACGGTCAAATCGCATCATAATCGGTTAATCCTTTCAGAAAAGACAACGATTGATTTTGTCTTACCAGCGATTATAACAAACACCGATTGGCAAAGTGAAGAAACATCATAAGAGATGTATAAGAGTTCTCATGGCAGCGGCGTTGCGGTCGGGGTTCGTGTGGGCGTCTGTGTGACCACACTCAGGTAAATTTGAGGTACCCAGCCGATACGACCATCTTGATCGATAACTTCCAGCCAAACCAGGCCTTCATAAATTTCATAACCGTAGAGCACGGTCAGGTGCTGTCCTTCTTTGATACGCCCAATTGAAACACCGCCGGGAGTTTGGACCATATAGGTTGCACGCCCCAGCGTATTGGAAACACGCGCTGTGGAAGGAGTGGGTGTTGCCGTTGGCGGGACCCGGGTTGGAGTTGGCAGGGGAGTGTTGGTGGCGGTTGCAGTTGGCGTCACAGTTGGTGTTTTGGTAACCGGTGTTGGTGTCGGTGTGAATGTTGGAGGGATCAATGGGTCCAGTTGGGCGGCCACTACCTGGTTGAGAATGATCGATACCGATTCTTGCAAGCGATAAGCAATTTTTTCCTGCAAGCTGACGACATCATGATAAGCCAGCTGCCGGGCTGTTCGGACAGTGACCGTCATTTGCAGGCTTTCATCCCCTTTGACAATATTCAAATCCGTCAGTTCTGCTCCCAGGGCGCCAACTTCTTCAGAAACGACGGTATTGATCAAACGGTTTTCAGTAGCCTGTTGTACAAACCGTACACTGAGCCAGGTGAGTGGTACCAGCATTGCTGCAGTAATCAAAATGGAGGCAATCAGTGTTCGCGGAACCCGCTCATCTTGTTTTCGTTTGGGGGAAAATCCCAGGGCAAAAAAGACCAGCATGGATGCAGAAGCAATTGCTACAGTATTCGTAATGAAGAGCAGGAAGGCTCCGCCTGCTACATCCCAGCGCCCCATCGCGATCCCGACACCAACCGTACAAAGCGGCGGCATCAGCGCCGTGGCGATTGCCACACCCGGTAATGCAGCTGAAAGACCCGGCTGCGCCAGCGCAAATGCAGCTGCAATCCCCCCGGCCAGCGCAATCGTCAGGTCGATTGGGGAAGGCCGGGTGCGCGCCAGTACTTCAGCCGGTAATTCCTGCATCGTGATGAAAGGCAGGTGATTATTTCCCCAGGTAAATATGATCGAGATCAATACTGCCAGCAAAGCCCCGCGTATCAAACCAATACTGGCATTTCGCAGTAACTTGGTATCGCCGGTGATGGATGACAACCCCAACCCAATAATCGGCGACATCAATGGCGCCACTAGCATGGCCCCAATAATGACTGCTGCAGAGTTGGTCAATAATCCCAGGGTTGCAATCGTACTGGAGAGCAATACCATGAGAAAATAGTCAAAATCTGGCAGTGAGTCTTCCCTGACCTGTACATGGACCTCGGCTCGTTGTTCCAGAGAAACCGGTTTGACCAGTTTCCTGATAAGAAAGTACAGACGGGCGCGATTGAAAGGTTGGATGGGTTCAGGCAGGTTCATAATTTAATTCTACCCGTTATCGACTAAAAAGCCAACGAAGATAAAAATGCCGATGGTCAGATTTGACAGCCTTCGCGTATAATTAAGGACAATGTCAAGCATTACCATTCCTGCTTCCAATCAACAGCGAGAGCATATTCGCTCGTTCAACATCATTCGCGATCTATCCAAGGTCGCAGACCTGATCGAGCTGTGTTTCTATAACACCATGGATAACGATGGTATTCGTTATATCCAGCAGATGCGGCGCGCCAGCCAGGACAGGGGATTTCTCCAGCGCGCGGCTGCAACCTTTGAAACAGCTTCAATGCCCCTGGCCGGGTATGTATGGGAAGAACAGGACGAGATCGTTGGCAACGCCAGCCTGGTTCCCTTTCGTAAAGATGGCAGGCGCATCTACCTGGTCGCAAATATTGCAGTTCACCCTGATTACCGCCGCCGGGGGATTGCCCATGCACTGACCGAACGCGCTATGATGCATGCCCGGGTGCGAAAAGCAAACAGCATCTGGCTGCATGTCCGTGATGATAACTCCGGGGCCATAGACCTTTACAAACAGCTTGGATTTGTGGAGCGTTTCAGGCGTACCACCTGGCAGGCAGATAAAGAAAGGAGCTTGTCTGAAGTAGATTCGGAGTACGAGATCATGAAACGTCATTCCCGTTTCTGGCCGCAGCAGCGCCTATGGTTGGAACAGGCTTACCCGGATGCGATGTCGTGGTATCGAGAGCCTAACTGGCAGATCCTGGCCCCGGGGATCTGGAATTGGATGTATCGGATTTTCGTTGACTTCAATCTTTTGCAGTGGGCAATTTGCCGCAAGAATCAATTATTGGCTGTCGCTTCCTGGTTTCCGGGGCACACCCCCAATGATCCTGTTTGGGTGGCATCTCCTCTGGATGTCGACCAGCAGGCCTTGACGGCCTTGCTCCAGCATCTCCGCTGGAATATCCCCTACAGGCGGGATCTGTATATTGATTATCCGGCTGACCTTGCGGGTGCAGCTTTCCTGGCAGCGGGATTCAATTTTTTACGCACACTGATCTGGATGCAGGCCCCCGGCGCGACTTCCTGAGTGGATGTGCGTATATAAAAATAGACAAGGAGTGTTTTTATGACAAAACTGATCCTGCGCTGGGCGATCAACGCCGCGGCGCTTTTCCTGGCAATCTATGTTCTCCCGGGCATTGTTTTTAATGGCAATCCGGTAAACATCATCTGGCTGGCCCTGATCTTTGGATTGATCAATGCCTTACTGCGTCCCCTGCTCAAGGTGCTGACCTGTCCGCTGATTGTCCTGACCCTGGGACTATTTACACTTTTGATCAATACCTTGCTGTTCTGGTTGACGTCCCTGGTAGCTCAGGGCCTGGGTTTGGGCCTGGAGATCCTGCCCCCGATTTTCTTGAATGCTCTGTTTGGATCCCTGATTGTTACTGCGGTGAGCGTTGTGATGAGTCTGATCCTGAAGGATGAGTTGAAAGGCCGCCGTCGAGGCTGACCAAAGCCAAACACCGGCGTTTCCCTGCCCCGCGGGGTTGGGAAACACGGCTGCCTCATCTTATCTATACCAGCTCTCAACAATTACAAATTTTTTTTACGCCATCTTATGAGCATTTATGCCATAAGGTTGGTTGTGGTTGAGGGCAGCCTTGTTTTGGCATATGGAACAGTAACTTCCCCATTTCACGTCAAGCAAAATGAAATGGGGAGATTATTGTTTTTCAACATTCGTTTCGGTCTTATTCTTTTATTGCTTCGATGATCTCGGCGATCATATCGTAACGGTTGAACTGCGGCATCACGTAAACGCCGCCGGCCCATTCCTTGATTTTCTCGATCAATTCAACCGCAATCTCCACGCCAGCCTGGACTCCATTGTCACCGGCTTTTTCCATGCGCGTCAGGGTCTCATACGGGATGACAACCCCCGGCACTTCATGATGCAGGAAATTGGCATGCCGTACGCTGACCAGCGGCAGGATGCCGGCCAGGATCGGTTTTTCAAGCGGCCCATGAACAGCTGCATATTGTTCCAGGAAGGCCGGCCCGGTTTCGGGCAGGTAGACGGGCTGCGTCAGGAAGAAGTCGGCCCCAGCATCGACTTTGCGCTTAAGGTTCTTGATCTCACGTTCGGGGTTGCCCGGGTTCAGGTTCAGTGCGGCCCCAACGAAGAAATTGGTCGGCTGACCGATTGAAGCCCCGGCATGGTCCAGACCGGCATTGAACCCCTGCTTGATCAGCTTGGTCAGACCGGAAGGCACCAGGTCGTAATTGTCGTTTGCGTCAGGATAATCCCCGATCGAGGTGGGGTCTCCCATCACGACAAAGATGTTCCTGAGGCCCAGGGCATGGGCGGCCAGCAGGTCGCCCTGCACTCTCAGCAGGTTTCGCCCGCGGGTGGGGAAGTGCAGCGTGGTTTCGATGCCGATCTTGCGCTGAACAATGTCGCAGACGGCCCAGGCCGACATGCGCATGCGGGCCATGGGACTGTCGGCCACGTTGATGACCGTTGCACCAGCTTCGGCCAGCAGGCTCGCCCCGGCCAGAAGTTTATGCGTGGAAAGCCCGCGCGGCGGGTCCATTTCTACGGCAATTGAAAACTTCCCGGCATGGAGTCTTTGGGCCAGTTTCGAAGGTTCTCCTGCTTCGGTTTCCTGGTCCTCGACATCCGCCGGGAATGAAAATTCCAGGGTATTTTCCTGGCAGCCTTCCGGGTATTTGTCCAGGGCAGCCCGCATGGCCGCGATATGCTGCGGTGTGGTTCCACAGCAGCCGCCAACGATATTGGCGCCGGCTTCACAAAACGACAGGGCATAGTCGCCGAAGTAATCCGGGTCTGCCGGATACATGATGCGCCCGCCAACCTGTTCCGGCCAACCGGCATTTGGTTTTACCCAGAAGCGGCCACCCGGGATGGCCTGCCGCATTTGTTTCAAGATGCGTAGTAACTGGGCCGGTCCGCTTGAACAGTTGATCCCGATCACATCTGCACCGGCCTCATGCACGCTGTTGGCCACTTTTACAGGATCATCGCCCAATACTGTGCGGTCATCCCGCGTAAAGGTCATCGAGGCGACCAGAGGGAGAGACCCGGCGGTCTCTTTGGCAGCCTGGATGGCCTCCTTGATCTCGTACAGGTCACTGATCGTTTCGATGACGATCAGGTCAACCCCGGCGCTTGCTAAAACAGAGATCTGTTCGCCAAAAGCCGCTCGTGCTTCGGCTGCCTGAACGCGTCCATAGGGAGCGATGCGTATTCCCAGCGGCCCAACATCGCCTGCGATCAGGATGTCTTTGAAGGCTGCCGCCACTGTACGCCTGGCCAGTTCGACCCCGGCCTGGTTGATCTCTTCAAGCTTGCTGCGCAGGCCGTATTTGTCGAGTTTGTACCGGTTGGCTTCAAAGGTATTGGTCAGGATGATCTGGGCCCCGGCCTCGATGTACTCGCGGTGGACCTCTGCCACCATGGCCGGGTTGCTGAGATTGAGTTCATCGAAACACTTGTTAAAATTTGCGCCGCGGGTATGCAGCACGGTCCCAAGAGCGCCATCTGCCAGGATCGCCTGGGTGTCCAATAAGGAAAAGAATTTGTCAGTTTTTTGGCTCATAAACTACCTATCTGTTGTGTGTCGGTTTCTTGATCACTGCAAAAGCTGCTTTATCCCGTTCCACGCGGAAAATAATATCAGCTTCCGGGTACTCTTTGAGGTCTGCTTCATAGCGAGTCAGTGAGAGGACATAATCGTATGTATCCAGACGCTCATTTTCATAACCTGAATAGACCCGTAGATCGTCTCGGAGGTACACCTGCCCCAGGTGAGCCGGCCCGGATACCCAGATAGCTGCATCGGGTTCGGCTGTCTGGTTCAACTTCAGGCTGGCTTCCCGGTAGGAGATACCCCAGTAATCGGTCTCGAACCGCCTGAAAGCTCCCCCGACGCCCCCGATAAAGGAATTGTAATATGTGTACTGGTAAGGGTGCAGCCGTAAGTCGGCCCAGATGCCGGGCAGCAGGGCCAGGGCCACAGTGATCACCCACAGGAGTGGCTGGTTAAACCGTGCCCCGCGAGGGATTTTCTCCAGGATGAATTCAAGCCCTACCCCGGCCAGCAGGAAAACCGGCGGCAGGAGGAAGAATATCTGCCTGAAGTTATCATACAGCGGCGCCCTGATCACGATCAACCCTGCCAGGGGCAGGATCATCCACACCCCCAGCAGGGTGTACAAGTCTCCCTGGCGGCGAGTCCTGGCCCACTGCCACAGCCCCAGGCCAAGGCCGGTAAAGAATAACGGCCAGACGGGTTCCGTGAACTGGATGCCCAGCAGCAGGGGCAGATAATACCAGGGGACCTCTGACGGGCTCAGGTAGGCGCCGTTGAAGAGCAATTGTCCTTCCCAGGGATAGCGGCTCATGACCTGCAGGCTTTCGACCAACCGTCCAGCCGGGTTCGGCCACAGGTAGGGCCAGGTGATGTACATGATAAATTGGGCGATCAGCACATATAGGAGCAGGGTGGGCCAGGCTTGTTTCCCATGGGTTTTCAACATGAAAATCCCCACCAGCAGCCCGGCCAGCGGACCCAGGATGCGGGTCGAGGTGCACAGCCCCAGGGCAGCCGCAGCCAGGACCAGGCCGGGTGTGAACAGCCTAAAGAGCGCAGGGAATTTACGAGCAAAGAACCAGGTGATCATCCCCACACTGGCAGTGAAGGCGCCTGCCTGCAGCCAGATAAATGCCAGGTTGCCTTTCCGGATGTATATCTCCACGGGTGCGGTTCCGAAGTCAGACGCGGCGCTTTTCAGCAGCGAACCTGCCAGCCCGTTTCCATTGGAAGCATACGCATTCCGGATGGTTGTTGAGATCAGGCTGAAGATCAGGCCGGCGCCGTAGGTGATGAACACCAGGGAAATCAGCCACAGGCCGCTCACGATCAGGATCTTTCGCCGGTCGGTGCAGGGCAGGCTGCCCCAGGCAGGGCCGGGGTTTCTTTGGGGAATAGCCCCTGCGGCTCGAAATCCCAGCGCCAGGCTGGCCAGGAAGGAGGTCATGAAGGGGATATCTTTTGGGCTGAAGAAGGTATGCCCCCAGAAGACAGGCTGGGTGACGAACAGCAGGGTTGCAGCAATGGCGGTAAACGGTTTCAACCAGCGCCTGGCGATGAAGTAGAAGCTGATTGTCCCCAGCTGTGCAAAGAGAACATACAGCACATGCCGCAGGTCAGAAAGCAGCCAGCCGGGAAACAGTCTCTGCAATGCCCGGGCGGTCTGCTGGACGATGATCACAAAAGCAGGACCGTAGTTGTCATAGGTATTGCCGAAGGGTATGATTTCTCCCTTTTGCAGCCAGGCGCCGTAGGAGGCCAGGGCATCATCAGCGTATTTATAGAATTTGAGTTCATCCCAGGATTCACCGTAAGCACGCACAGTCAGCAGGCCGATCAACAGGCTGGCAGCGATCAGGAAAATTAGCGGCAGGTGCTCAACGAGGTTGTTCTTCAGTTTCTCAGGCATTATGTTGTTCATGATAATCCGTTGCACCGGTATTCCCAATACCTCTGGCAGCAAGCCAATCTCTCAATGCCGGGCCGGTGCCCTCCGGCCAGGGCCGGAGTTCTTCAGGGGGCGAGATTTTATAGCCAGCCAGTTCATCGCTGATGACAATTTGCCCCTCAGCACGGACGTGGTAAACCGAGATGATCTGGTTCCTGCGGCGGAAAACATAGTGTCCTACGAAGCTGACGATCTCGCCGTCTAAACCAAGTTCTTCTTTGACCTCCCTCAGTGCTCCCTGCGCCGGGGTTTCGGCCTTCTCGAGGAAGCCCGCCACGAGTGCATAGAACTCTCCGGGCCAGCCCTTGCTTTGTGTCAGAACGACCTGGCCGTCCCGTTCGACGATCGCAGCCACGACCGGGATAGGACTATCCCAATGAACGAAGTCACAGCCCGGGCATTTCTGGCGTTCTGTCCCTTCGATTTCGACTTTTACCAGTCCTGTTGAACACCGCGGGCAGTATTTGTAGTTCATCGTGACTTTCTTTCCCATACGATCTGCGGGTGGAAGGTGCTCTTCTCAGGGTGGTTCAGTTTCTCAAAGCCTGGGCCCGGGTCGAAATCCGCCTCACTGAGCACAAACTCGACCCCTGCAAGGTCGGCGGCTGCTTCATCAAGCTGGACTGGTTCCAGATCGTCTGTCAGCCAGGGGGTGTAATAGTCATAAACGAGTACATTGGCGTATGGCGTGATCATTATTTTTTGGCCGGGCTGCCAGGAAGTTTCCATGATTGCCGACACTTCACGCAGGTTGGTTTTCTCGGCTTTGTAATAAGGAATGAGAACCAGGAAAGATGCAGCCAGAATCAAAATGGCTGCCGTTGTTTCGGGGAAGCCCGCCGGCATTCGCTCCCACCGGATACTTTTTGCTTTCTCGACCAACCGCGTTGTTCCCCTGGCCGCGCACAGGATTACCAGTGGCAGTAACGGCAGAAATTGCCGCGCCGAAGCAAAATAATTCCGCCAGGCGCTCACTCCCAGGATGAAACCGGCCTGCACGATCAGCGAGATCACCAGGGGGGCTTGTTTCCGGAAGGGCAGCAGGCCTGCCAGGGTCAGGACGAGGACAACTGCGCTGTAGAGATAGGCTGCCGGTGGCGCATTGAACGGCGGCAGTATCCCCAGTCCTCTTCCAAAGACCTCCAGCGGAGTTTCATACTGGAATAGTAAAAATTGATCTTTATTCAAAACCCCAAACACGACCACGCTGAGCAGCGCCGCGGTAAAGATCAACAGGAAGCTCCCGGCCATCGGTAATAAGCTGCGTTTTCCCCCGGTGGGCTGCGCAACGAAATAAATGGCAGTATTGACAAACGCCAGGGCCGCGTAAAGGTGAAAGAATATACCGGTGATCGTTGTCAGGGTGAAGGCCGCCCACAGCAAGACTCTGTTGTCCCGCGCCGCTTTCAGACCAATGGCGGTGCTCAAGGTATAAAAGAATACCAGTGAAGAATAAAAACGCAGTTCCTGCGAATACCTGATCAACATGGGCGACACCGCCAGCAGCAGTATGCCCCAAAGGGCGGCCCGGGTACCCATTTGATCGCGATACAGCAGGAATGCAGCCGGGAGCAGCAGTGCGCCCCATAGCGCTGCCGGGAGTCTCAACCAGCCTTCATCCGTTGAAATGCGCCCCATCCCCCATACCTGTACGTAATCCAGGGGCATGGCCATGATGTGGTTGTGTGCGATTTTTAGCGCATCCGCTACACTGGGAGCCGAGGCAGCCCTGGCGACGCCAATCTCGTCCATCCAGAAATCATCTGCCCCTAGCTGGTATATCCGCAGGGCCAGCCCTAAGGCCAGGATAGTAAGGAAGAGCAGGGTGTGACGCGGGAGTTTTATCATTTCATCAACTGTTCCACCCGGCTCTCGCCAACGCTGTAGTATTTGGCTTCCTTATGATGGACAATGATCGCCGCGGTCGACTGCTCTGGAACCAGTTGGTAGGCGGGGGTCAGCGACATGCCCAACTCTTTCTCTGCTGGCAGCAGGTCGAAGACTTTGCGATGGTCCTCCAGTTCAGGGATGGACGGGTAGCCCCAGGAGTAGCGTTTGCCCTGTCCCTCGGGCAGGCCCAATTCATGCACGATGTGTTTGTGCAGGTAGTCGGCGGTTGCTTCGGCCGTCTGGACAGCCAGACCGTGGATGAAATAGCCTTCTGAGTAACTGCCGTCGTCCTGGAATTGATCGAATTTCTTCGTAGCCGCCTGTCCAACGGTGACAACCTGCAATGCGACCACGTCCATCTGGCCGGACTCGACCGAAGTAAAGTAGTCGGCCAGACACAGGTGGGCGTCGTAAGGCTGGCGCGGGAATGCAAGTTTTGTTATCGGTCGGGGTGAAGTCTGCTTCCCCCGGACACTTTCGGGATCGTAAATAATTAACGTTTCACCATCGGCCTGGCAGGGCCAGTAGCCATACACGGCCTGGGGTTTGAGCCAGCCTTCCTTGAGCGCTTCTTTCTTCATGTTTTCAAGGCGGGCGCCGAACTCAGCCTTAAGTTTTGTCCATTCTTCGCCGTGGGCGTTCTTTGCGCCCCACGAAAGGCGGTAAAGCTCATTGAGCGACAGGTGCTGGAAGATGGTCTCGAGCGGCATATCTTTGACCACCCTTGGCCCAAGCTTCTCCGGCAGCGGGATCGGAGCCGGGATGACCGTCGAACGGGGAGCAGGTTGTGCCGGCCCGGCGTCCGTTGTGCGGCCCATCTCTGCAGCTGCTTCCCGGCGGATCTTCTCCAGCAGTTCCGGCCGCCTGGCATCGTCGATCAGGGTATCCATGGTGTCAAGACCTTCAAAGGCGTCCTTACAGTAGTAGACGCCCGGTTCGTAGACGCCCTCATCTTCGGTATACAGGATGCGGCGGCCAAAGCGGCGGTTGATGGCCGCCCCGCCCAGCAGCACCGGGAACCTGAGCCCGCGGCGCTGCAGTTCGTTGACGATCAGCGGCATCTGCTTGGAGGTGCTGACCAGCAGGGCCGAAAGGCCGATCGCGGTGGCCTTTTCTTCCACAGCCCGGGTGATGATGGTTTCTGCCGGCGCCTGCTTGCCGAGATCGACCACAGTATAGCCGTTGTTCGCCAGGATGGTCTTGACCAGGTTCTTGCCGATGTCGTGCACATCGCCGTAGACGGTGGCGATCACCACCGTGCCCTTGGTGACGCCTTCTTGCCTTTCGAGGTAAGTTTCCAGGTGAGCGACGGCTTTCTTCATTACTTCGGCCGACTGCAGCACAAAGGGCAGGATCAATTCACCGGCGCCGAACTTGTCGCCGACTTCCTTCATGGCCGGCAGCAGGGTTTTGTTGAGAATATCGACGGCGCGGTCGTGGCGGGCTTGCGCTCCACGATCTTCAATCAACTCATCGATATCCGCTTCGACCCCCTCCTTGTGCCGGTGGACGATGCGCCAGTGCAGGCGTTCGGCAGCCGTCATGCCTTCGGTCGGGTCACTCAGCGTTTGGGCGGATCCCGTGTCCGTTACAGACTCGTAATGTTCGATATACCGCTGCAGGGCATCTTCCCGCCGGTTGAAGATCAGGTCTTCCGACAGTTCGATTTCCTGTGGGGCGATATCGGCATAGGGAGTGACGTGCACCGGGTTGACGATGGCCATATCCAGCCCGGCCTGGACACAGTGATACAGCATGACCGAGTTCAGCACCGGTCGGGCATGGGGTGCCAGCCCAAAGGACAGGTTGCTGACGCCCAGCGAGGTCAGTACCCCGGGGATGTTTTTCTTGATCAGGCGGATGCCTTCGATAGTCTCAACCGCCGATTCGGCAAATTCGGGATCGCCGGTGGCCAGCGTGAAGGTCAGGTCGTCGAAGACCAGCGCGTCGGGGCGCAGGCCGTGATCGTTGACAGCGATCTCGTGGATGCGCCGGGCCACTTCCAGCTTGCGTTCACGCGTCTTGGCCATGCCCTGCTCGTCGATGGTCAGGCAGATAACAGCCGCATTGTGAGTCTTGGCCAGCGCAAAGATTTTATCGGCTTTCTCACGCCCGCCCTCCAGGTGGGTCGAGTTGATCAGGCAGCGGCCCGGAGCGGTCTTGAGCGCCGCTTCGAGCACGTCCGGTTCGGTAGTGTCGATTACCAGCGGGACCTCCACCCCCAGCATCAGTTTCTTGACCACATTGCGCATCAGGTCCAGTTCGTCGGGGCGTTCGGTGACGGCGGTCGAGATATCCAGGGCATGGGCGCCGAAATTCACCTGGTCGCGGCCGATCTCCAGGATGGTGTCGTAATCTTCTTCCAGCAGCAGGCGCTTGAACTTGCGGCTGCCCTGGGCGTTGCAGCGTTCACCGATCAGCAGCGGCGGCGGGTCCTGGTGCATGTTGAGCGCCTGGATGGAGGAAGACAGGCGCGGTATGGGTTGTTCCGGGCGGGCCGGATGAGGGTGGTCCTGCAGCTTTTCGACCAGCGCTTTCAGGTGCTCGGGCGTTGTCCCGCAGCAGCCGCCCACCACCGAGATGTTGTTCTTTTCGACGAATTCGTACAGGGCTGCGGCAAAGGGTTCCGGCTCCAGTGGGTAGACCGCCTGCCCATCGACGTTCAGCGGCAGCCCGGCATTGGGGATGCAGGACACCGGTAGGGCGGCCTGTTCGCCCAGCACCCGCATCGGTTCGCGCATGTGCTCCGGCCCGGTCGAACAATTCAGCCCGATCACGTCGATCGGCAGGCCTTCCAGGATGGTCAGGGAGGCGGTGATGTCGGTCCCCAACAGCATCCGTCCGGTGGTATCCAGCGTGACCTGGGCCTGAATTGGCAGCCAGATGCCGGTCTCTTCAAAAGCCTGCTGGATGCCGAGAATGGCGGCCTTGACTTCCAGGATATCCTGCGAGGTCTCGATCAGGATCAGGTCCACCCCGCCTTTAACCAGGCCGACCGCCTGCTCGCGGAAGATATCCGCCAGTTCGTCGAAGCTGATGTTCGACAGCTCGGGATCGTCGGCCGAAGGCAGCTTGCCAGACGGGCCGATTGAGCCGGCGGCAAACCGATTTTGGATTTCAGATTTCTGGTTTTCGACTTTTGAATACTCGTCGGCTAAACGACGTGCCAGACGGGCTGCGGTTTCATTGATCTCGAGTACCCGCTCTCCCAGGCCGTACTCGGCCAGTGTCAGCCGGTTGGAACGGAAGGTGTCGGTCTCGAGCACGTCCACGCCGACTTCCAGGAACGAGCGGTGGACTTTCTCCACGGCCTCGGGGTACGAGATCACCAAATGGTCATTGCAGCCGTTATACTGCTCCCCGCCGAAATGCTCGGCGGTCAGGTTCTGAACCTGCAGGCTGGTACCCATCGCGCCATCGAAGACCAGCACTTTCTTTTCGAGGGCATCCAGATATTTTCTGTTGGTATATTTGCGAGTTGTCATCGTGAGTTCCTTGTTTATTTATTTAACCACGGATAAATGTAGATAATTGCGGATTTTTTATAAAAAGTACACTACTACATTATCTTTATCTTCAACGGGCTTCCCTTTTGGGGATGCCTTGCGATACGGTCTCCAGCGGGCGAAAGCCCTGCCTCAGTTCACCGGAGTCTTGCGCAGGAGATTTACGTTTGCCTGTAAGGGCAGCCCTGCTCACTTACAGAGTTAGGTTCAGTCATCATTCGTATTCCAAATATCATAACAAAAAACCTCTCCGGGAGGGAGAGGCACAGGTTGGCTTTGCACGTGTCTCTCATCTTCCAGGTTCAGACGGGCATTTTTCGGCTGCACATCTGCTGACGGATTTGGCACCTTCCACGCGCTCATGGGGTTGCCGAGGCTTCACAGGGCCGGTCCCTCTGCCTCTCTGGATGAGTAGGAATTGATCCTATCAGATTGTTGCCCGATAGTCTATCATAGTGGATAAGGGTTGTCAATTTATCCCGGGAACATTATCACTGGAACATTTATTCAGGGGCCAGTTCGGTTACTGTTTTTCCTGTTAGAAACCTTTTTCCTTCTGAATTTCTTTTGTATCCTGTACTGATCCTGTACTGATCCTGTACTGATCCTGTATAGAACCTTGCTGGCTTCAAGCTGGTGGGTGGCCTGAAGCTGGCAGGCTGCTCTCGCAGCGCCGTTATTTTCTCTTTCTGAGGGGTCGCTTTTTCGTTTCTTTGTTGACAAGGTACCTTCATTTCAAGTAAACTACTACTGCAGTTAAGTTTTTACTTAAACGTAAGGTGGATTAGTAAAATTCCCATAATTATGAAGCGGATCGAAACCCTGGAATCCTTTGAACAAATCAAGCTGCTGGCAGACCCCCGCCGGTTGGCGATCTTGCGGCGTCTGATGGCCGCCCCGTCCAGCCTGACCCAACTCGGGGGGATCTTTGGCGAGAGTCCCGCCTGGGTGCGGCACCATCTCAAGAAGCTGGAGCAGGCTGGGTTGGTGGAGATCAGCCAGGTGACGGTCACTGCCGGCATAACCGAAAAGTTCTACCGCGCCTGCGCCGGCGCCCTGCTGCTGCGCAAATTGGTCTTGCCGTATAGCGATCAGCCGCCGCTTGTTTTTGCCGGCAGTCACGATACCGCCCTGGATCAGGTTTCAGGGCAGTTGAGTCCGCATATCCACCTGGTAACCCTGCCGGTTGGCAGCCTGGACGGCCTGATCAACCTGCGTCAGGGCCTGTGCCATGTCGCTGGCACCCACCTGCTGGATGAAAGCGGCGAGTACAACACACCCTATGTGAATCTTCTTTTCCCAGACCGACAGGTTGAGTTAGTGACCCTGGCACACCGCACACAGGGGCTGATTGTCCCTGAAGGTAATCCCAAAGGTTTGAGGGAAATCAAGGATCTGGCCCGTGAAGAGGTAACTTTTATCAACCGCAACCCTGGTTCGGGAACGCGTGTCTGGCTGGATAGAGAACTGGCCTATCTCGGACTGGGCCCTAACCAGATTACCGGTTACGACCGGGTTGTCAATACGCATAGTGGAGCAGCCTACCTGGTCTGGGCAGGGAAGGCGGATGTCGCTTTGGGGATCCAGGCCGCTGCAGCCCAGCACCAGTTGGGGTTTGTCCCCCTGTTCGACGAACGTTATGATCTGATCTTCCTGCGGGCTCAATTAGAACCGGTGCTTCCTCTGCTGGATTACCTGCAAACAAAGCAGTTCCGTACTTGTCTGCAGTCCCTGACCGGGTATAACACCGCTCATAGTGGTGAACGAATTGCAAGCTAGATTTCCTTTATAAACGCATCGGTCTTTCGTGAACTGACCTGGTTTTCACAGTACTCTGAGACACTTGGTAGTGTTTGTTTCCGGACTCTGTTGTAAATTATTCGAAATTGTGTTGTGCGGTATCGAAAAATAAATTTGCATACAAAGGAGAACACCATGAAATTGCATACTCGATTTGCCTTAAGCGGTGTGGTCATTCTGGCAGGCGCTGCCGTTTTTTCGGCCTGCGGTCCACAGGCCGTGACTGTCGAAGAAACACAGGCCCCGGAGTCTGGCGAAGCAGACACAGGTACCCCGGCGCCGGTTGTTGATGAGCAACCCGTACTTGAGATTGTTGGTCCATCAGAAAGCATCGAACTGACGATGAGTGAACTGCTGGACCTGCCGGCAACCGAAGGGTATGCGGGTATCAAGAGCAGTACCGGCAAGATTACCCCTCCGATTGCCTTCAAGGGTGTGGCATTGAATGACCTGGCAGAACTGGTCGGCGGTGTGAACCAGTCGACGGGCTTCAATGTGGTCGCCGAAGATGGGTACAGTATCACCTTCTCATATGACCAGATCACAAACGGCGCCTTCATTGCTTATGATCCGGCGGTGGGTGATGAACTCAAGAGCCCACCTGAACTGACCCCCATCCTGGCATATGAAATGGATGGTAACCCGCTTGATCCCAAAGCAGATGGCGCTCTGCGGCTGGCAATCGTCAGCGCGAAACTGAACCAGGTCACTGATGGTCACTGGTCGGTCAAATGGGTCAATAGACTGGAAGCCAAGAGCCTGGGAGAAGAATGGGTGCTGAAAGCCCATGGCGCAATCAAAGAAAATATTGATCGGGCCAGCATCGAATCGTGTGGCGCTCCTCAGTGTCATGGCACAAGCTGGACAGACGATAAAGCCCAGGAATGGGTGGGTGTGCCGCTATGGCTGATCGTTGGAGCAATCGACGATGAGATCACACACGAAGGGCCGGCCTTCAATGACGAACTGGCAGGGGAGAATTACAGTATCGAGGTAATTGCCTCTGATGGCTATACCGTTACCTTTGATGCGGTGCGTTTGGCTCGCAACGACAATATCATTGCGGCTTATAAGGTCAATGATAATCCGCTAACAGACAAGTACTTCCCGCTGCGCCTGGTCGGCTCAGATTTGGCCAGGAATGAGATGGTTGGCGGGATCGTTGAAGTCAAGGCTGATCTGGCGCTGCTGCCTGTAGAAGAAGGCACTGCGGTAGGGGAAGGCGCTGCACCGGTTGCTGATGTGGAAGGCAGCTTGGCGGTTATCGGGATGGTGGATTCCCCGGTTGGATTTACAGAAGCCGACCTGCGGGCACTCTTTGTCTTGCAGATCACTGCCGAACATCCCAAGAAGGGTCCCATGGATTATGAAGGAGTATCCCTGAATGCCTTGCTTGATATGGCCGGAGTTCAGGGTGGCGCTACCACCCTGGTAATAACCGCTGGGGATGGGTACGCAGTCGATGTGAGTCTGGATGAAGTGCGGGCTTGCAGCGATTGCTTGGTTTCATTTACCGATACGACAGAAGAATTCAATATGATCCTGCCGGGCATGTCCAGTGAAGCCTGGGTCAAGGGCGTCGTGAGCCTCGAAGTAAAATAGCTTTTCTTGTGGGCGGCCTGGCGGTTTAGTCTCCTGCTGCCTGGTAACAAAGATCAATCAGGAAACAGGACAGTAGCGCCGGGCTGCCTTTCCCATCTTTATGAAATCAAAAAATCATTTGCTTTTGCTGACAATTATCTGGCTGGACCTGATGACCAGCGGCTGCAGTATTGGGATACAGGATGTTTCTACCCAACCGTCTGACCTTACAAATAAAACCCCGTTAGTGGTGTTCGCTGCCGGCAGCCTGATCATACCGTTTGCGGAACTGGAGCAAGCTTTCGAAGCCAGGTACCCGGATATCGACGTGTTGGCCGAATATCATGGCAGCATTCAGGTCATGCGGCATGTGACTGAACTGCATGAGGACATCGACGTGGTCGCTACTGCAGACGCCTCCCTGATCCCATTGTTGATGTATGCCAGCTCAGTGCCGGAAAGCGGTCAACCCTTTGCAGACTGGTATATCCGCTTTGCCAGCAACCGGCTGGCGCTGGCCTATACACCCGAGAGCCGGGACGCGGATGAGATCACTGAAGAGAACTGGCCAGATATCCTGGCAGACCCGCAGGTGAAACTCGGGCTCTCAGATCCGCGTTTCGATGCATCCGGGTATCGCACACTGATGGCTTTCTCTTTGATGGAAAACACACAGGAGCGTTATAACTTTTTCGGTCCGGTCTTCGATGAACAGTTTACCTTCCCGGTCACGATCTTTCGCGATGATGACCTGACCACCATTACGGTACCCGAGATCCTGGAAACCCGGCCGGATGCGCACATTGTGCTGCGCGGCGGCAGCATCATGTTGATCGCTCTGCTCGAATCGGGTGATATTGATTATGCCTTTGAGTATGAGAGTGTCATTCAGCAGCACTCATTGGAGATGCTTCCCCTGCCGGATACCGTCCACATGGGTGAAACAGCATATGAGTCAGTTTATAATGCAGTGCAGGTTAACTTGGATTTCCAGCGTTTTGCCACGGTCAAACCCCAGTTTCGCGGGGAAAGAATTGGCTATGGGATTACCATCCCGGCCAATGCCCCGCATGCTGAAGAAGCCGCGCTGTTTGTTGCATTCCTGCTCAGCCCGGAGGCACGTACGATCATGGAAGCTAACCACCACTCGCTTTTTGAATTTCCCCTGGCAGACGGGTACACTGCCATGCCGGAATCTCTACAGGCTTTGTGTATCCCATCAGAACTGCCGTGAAGTATCCATCCCTGTTTTTTAATCTTGGTTTCTCGGTCCTGGGTGGCTTGCTGCTGTTGTTCATCGTCTTGCCACTGGTCAGTACCCTGTTAGGTGCCACACCGGAACAGTATCTCTCGGCCCTTGCAGACCCGGAAGTGCTGCGCTCCCTGGGGTTGACATTTGGTGCAGCTGCTACTGCGACCGGCTTGGCACTGGTCACGGGTGTACCGTTGGCCTATATTCTGGCCCGCCGGCGTTTCTGTGGCAAACGATTGGTAGAGGCGCTGGTTAATCTGCCTGTTATCATTCCACATACGGCGGCTGGTGTGGCGCTGCTGCTGGTTTTTGGCCGGCGCGGCATGCTTGGTCAATGGTTGACTACTGCAGGCCTTACCTTTACGGACAGCTTCGGTGGCATCGTGGTTGGTATGTTATTTGTCAGTCTTCCGTTCCTGGTCAACATGAGCCGCGAATCATTCGCCCTGGTGGATGAAGAACTGGAACGGGTGGCTCAGATCGACGGTGCAACCGCTTGGGGGGCATTCTGGTTAGTCAGCTTGCCGTTGGCCTGGAGGGGTATCTTTGGTGGTGCAGTGATGATGTGGGCACGCGGTATCAGCGAATTTGGCGCCGTTGTTATTCTGGCATACCACCCTAAAATTGTGCCTGTGCTGGTCTATGAACGTTTCAATGGCTTTGGTTTGGAAGCCGCTCAACCTGTATCTGCCCTGTTGATAGTGATTGCCATTGCAGTATTCATATTTTTACGGCTGGTGTTGCTGCCCGAAAGCAGGAAATCTTCCTGAGAAAAACCATACCTCCGGGAGGGTTACCGGAGGCGTGGTTGAGATCATCGGTCCGAAGCAGCGTTTACATCGGATTGTGGTTTGGATTGGTGCCGCAGTATATGCAGGCTGATTTGTCGATCAGGTTGCACTCCAGGGCGTTCGAACAGCGGTGAGCCTGGATACGCGGCGGCTGGTCCGGCAGGTGTTCTGCCGGGTAAACCACTTCTGCTTCGATATCAATCTCATGGCCAACATGGTCACAATATTCTGTCTTGGTCACTTCCCAGGTTTTATGTGCCATACATACCTCCAAAATACACTTTAACTGTACCGAAAGTTTACCCACCGGTGTAGTGACAGGCGTCATAATCCGGCACGACAATGTTCATATATAAGACTGCTTTACTCTTAAATAAATCCTCTGGTTGTGGATTATTGCCCTTCAAGGCGGTAAATTACGCCGCGGGTGTAGTCTGCCGCGTATAGTTCACCGTTTTCATCTTCTCCAAAAGTAGAGAGGTTGAAATCCAGCCGGAATAATTCCTGAATCTGCCATTGGTTATAAACCGGCAGCAGGCCCCAGATGCGTCCATTACAGAAGTCGCCGTAAAAGTAAATGCCCTGCCAATCAGGCATGGAGCCGCGATAGACATACCCGCCTGTGACTGAACAACCAAAAGTATGGTCATATTCTGCTGCCGGTACGGCAAATACCATATTATCTGGTACGGGACCCTCGTAAACATGCAGCCCTTCGTAAATCTTCCAGCCAAAGTTGGCGCCGCCTGGGCTGCCTGCCGGCAGGTAGTTGATCTCTTCCCAGGCGCCTTGCCCAACATCCCCGATATACAGATCTCCGGTGGACCGGTCGAAAGAGAAGCGCCATGGATTACGCAGACCGTATGCCCAGATTTCACTGCGCTGGATGTTGTTGAAAGGATTATCTATGGGCACTCCATAGGGCGTATCTACGGTGTCGACGTTGAGCCGTAGCAATTTGCCCAAATAGGTCTCAAGCGATTGTGCGTTGTTCTGGGGGTCGCCGCCTGAGCCGCCGTCACCAAGACCGATGTAAAGATAACCATCCGGGCCGAAGGCCATCCCACCGCCGTTGTGGTTGGCATATGGCTGTTCAACCTGCATCAGGATAGTTTCGCTGAGCGGTTTTACCCGGTTGGGGTCATCAATAGAAACCTGGTAGCGTGCAATGACCGTGTTACCCTGGCGGTCAATATAGTTGACGAAGAAATAGCCGTTCTGCTGATAATCGGGGTGAAAGGCAAGACCCAGAAGTCCCTGTTCAGATTCTTGACTGCGGACTTTTGTGCTGATGTCCAGGAAAGGGGTAGACAGCATCTCGCTGTTTTCAGCTACCCGGATGCGCCCATAGCGTTCGATAAGAAACATACGGCCGGAACCATCACGGGCGTGTTGAATATCGACTGGTTGTTTCAATCCGGTAAGAACTGGTGTCCAATGATACTCAACTGGATTAGGGAAAGAGTTTACGGTTACCAGGATCGGTGTTTCGGCGGGGAGTCCGGTCGGCTGTACAGGCTCGGGGGTTGGTTGCGGAGTTGAGTTTTGAACCGTTGGTATGGTTGGCTGGACTGTAGCAGGCAGGGATGCAGGTGTGAAAAGGGAACAGGATGAAAGCGTCAGAACAGAGAATACTGTACCAATAACTTGCTTGGCTTTCATGGTTCAGTCTTCTTTTATGTCTACAGATTCAGCATCTATGATTTCCTCGTCGGGATTTTCGACAATATCAAGGTTGCTGCCTAGCTTTCGGGTGTGTTCGCGAACAACATCTTCAGGACATAATTCAATGAACAGTGTTGATGATATGAAGACGATTGCCGCATCATCGATGAGCGGAAGCATATTTTCAATGGGAAGTGGAATAATCCAATAAATTAATCCTGCCAGGGGCAGTATTTTTAGCAGTGGGTTGACTCTTGAATCGCCAAGTAGGCGCCCGATTAGTTTTATTCTCAGTACCAATTCCTTCCACATCCCACCTTGAGGGGGGATCAGCAGGTTACGGGATTTTTTTTCAGCCATTGTTCTCCTGTTCTTTGATAAGCTAAGATACTGAATGTATTATAAATGATGAATATGAAACTTTTTTAAGAGTTTGTCATCTAAGAAGTAATTACACTGAATACAAGGAGCATTACTATGGAAATAACCATTGACTTTCCCGGAGGAAAACGGGTTGATGCACATTACGGACCATACGTAATTCCAACTGATCAATCTCCAATGGGAGGTGGAGAAGGCTCTGCGCCAGAACCATTTACACTCTTCCTTTCATCGATAGGTACCTGTGCAGGCATCTATGTGTTGGGTTTTTGCCAACAGCGTGATATTCCAACCGATGGTATTCGCATCATCCAGCGAATCCATCCAAATCCGATGAGTGGAATGATTGCTAAGATCGACCTGGAGATCCAGGTCCCCCTCGATTTTCCGGAGAAGTATCGTCCTTCTTTAATTAGATCAGCAGAATTGTGCACAGTCAAAAAGCATCTTGAAAATCCGCCGGAATTTGAAATTACAACCAGGGCTGTTGAAACAGTCTAGGCTTCATCTTTCTTTTTCCTTTGACCAGACAGGCGGCAGTACCAGCCGCCTGTCTGTTTTTCTGCTTTTAGTTGTCGTAAAGTCAAGAAATTTGACTGAGATTATGATGGGGAATATACTACTGGCCGGAGGCAGTTTTCTCTAACACTTGTTGCCATGCCTTATCTGATTGATGGTCACAACCTGATTCCCAAACTTGGTCTGAGTTCCATTGATGATGAAATGGAGTTGGTTGAGATTCTGCAGGAGAACAGCCGGCTCTCGCGCAAGAAAATGGAAGTATTCTTTGATGGAGGCCAGCCGGGCCGGTCCTTTAAACGCAAATTCGGTATGCTAATAGCTTATTTTGCTCGTACGGGCTCCACAGCGGATGCAGCCATCACCAACAGACTTAAGCAATTAGGGAATGCTGCCCGGAATTGGTTCGTGGTCAGTTCAGATCAGGCTGTACAGCAAGCGGTGAAATCGGTACGGGCAGGGTTCTTGATGCGGATCAATTCGCCCGGTTGGTAAGAAACAAATCAGAAGATCAAGCTGGTGTCGGTGAACTACAACCGGATCTTTTACCTGAGAGGTGGATCTTTGGCTGGAAGTGTTCCGCTCTGGGGATAACCGGGAAAGCTAATTCGGACGACTCTAATCTAATTCTAATGTTATTTGCCCAATTTGGGTGTATATTATCTCTAATGACACCTGTCCTCCCTTTTACTGGTAATTAGGTGTCTAACCACCCGAAAGGGTCAGCATGTCCCCCCCATGCTGGTCTCATGGTGGTGTCCCTCCCCCCTCAAGATCGCCAGGTATGTCTCAGACATACCTGGCGATCGTTTTAAAGTTTATAATTGATTTATGAGAACCGCCTGGACGTACGTACCTGCTCCTGAACATAGCATTGAAGACCATCCGGAAAACCCTGCACGCCTGTCTTTGCTGCCGGCTCTTTTTCAGGAATTAGATTTACCGCCGGCTTTGGATGTTAAGCTTGCTGCACCCGAAGAAATAGCTGAAGTTCACAAGGCGGCAATGATCAGAACAGTCGAATCGGCCTGTGCGCAAGGACCGGTAATTATTGATTATGCACCAACGTACGTTACCTCGACTTCATATGTTGATGCACTGCTGGCTGCCGGTACAACTCTGGCCTGTGCCCGGGCTGTCGTTAACGGGGAAGCTGATAATGGATTTTCCATTGTCCGTCCGCCCGGACACCATGCTGAACCAGACCGTGCCATGGGATTCTGTCTGTTCAATAATCAGGCTGTCGCTGTTCGGGATGCACTTAAAAAAGGGGTGGAACGGGTTATGATCGTTGATTATGATGCTCATCATGGCAATGGTACTCAGGCGGTGTTCCTGCAGGATGAGCGTGTGGCGTTTGTATCGACCCACCAGGCAGGAATATATCCCGGAACAGGCCGGGTCGAAGAGATACCACACGCCAGGGGGCGTATGGTAAATATGCCCATGACTGCCCTGAGCGGGGATCAAAGCTACCAAAGGGTGATTGATGAAGTGGTGAAGCCGCTGGTAGAATCTTTTCAGCCGAGAATGATCTTTGTCTCTGCCGGGTTTGATTCCCATTGGGATGATCCACTCACCATGCTTGGATTATCAACAAGCGGGTTCTTTTCCATATCCCAGAGATTGGTTCAGTTGGCCGGGGAACACTGCCAGGGGAAGATACTTTTCCTTTTGGAAGGCGGTTATAACCCCCACAGCATTGCCAATGGTGTGCATGCTGTCTTTGCTGCACTGGATAATCAGGATGCACCAGATGTGGAGGATGTATGTCCTTATGCAGATCCAGATGTCGGAGAACTGGTCAACAGGGTGCGCCAGTTTCATCAAATGAGATGAGAGTAACTTAATTTCTGTTCAATTAGTGATATCCTGCTTCACCAAAGGAGTTTTTTATGGCCCGAAAATCCGTTGGTTTTATTCGCACTGAATGGACCTGCCCAAATTGTGGTTCCCGTAACCCTGGACCTGAGAAAACCTGTGGGAACTGCGGCGCACCACAGCCGGACAATGTAAAATTCGAACAGCCGGCTGAACGAAAATTTGTAGAAGATGAAAAGGCCATCAAACGAGCCCGTATTGGCCCTGATATTCACTGCGGCTATTGCGGAGCCCGAAATGCGGCTGATGCAGAGACTTGTTCTCAGTGTGGCGGGGACCTGCGTGAAGGGAAACTGCGTCAGGCTGGTCAGGAAATGGCTGCGCCATCCGAGCAGGTGGAATTGATTTGCGCTAACTGCCAGGCGGTCAATCCGGCAACGAACAGAACCTGTCAGGAATGCGGGGCTCCATTATCGAGAACTCCTGCACCGGTTGCTGCTCAATCCCAAGCTGTTCACGGTAGTGTGCCAACTCCGGGAAATAAGAATAAACCGAATTGGTGGTTGCTGGGTGGAATTGCGGCTGCCTTTCTGGTTTGTTGTATTGCCGTTGTGGGATTGTTTTTCATTCCTGCACAGTCGGTACAGGGTACTGTCAGCGATGTCTACTGGAAAACTTCAGTCCCGGTGCAGGAATACCAGACGGTCAATCACAGCAGCGAGCGGGGTAACCCACCTTCAGATGCTTACAATGTATCTTGTGAAACCCGCAGTGAAGAAGTTTGTGAGGAGAAAACAGTTGATCGCGGGAATGGTTATGCTGAAGTAGTACAGGATTGCCATACCGAGACGGAACAGTATTGTTCTTATACAGTGGATGAATGGCGCACGGTGCAGACGTATACACTTGATGGACATGACCATTCCCCGGTTTATGATCAGCCAGTACTGCTCAGTGACCAGCGGTTGGGTTCAGAAAGTGTTGAATACACAGTCTTTTTCAGCACTGAAAAGGGACAGAAGAGTTTTTCGCCTGACAGCCCAGATGAATTTCAAAAATTCGAGA
>JAFGMV010000065.1 GCA_016927315.1 Anaerolineales bacterium
CAGATGGAAGTTCTTGTCCGTTTTGACCAGGTTTTGGTACAATGTACAACAATCTACGGACAGCCTGCGAACTGTGTTCGGTTGACTGGTGACCGTTGAGTTTTAGAAAAATTTTCGAGGTAGGCGCTTATCTCCGCCGTGATCTTGCCCACTTACGCAGATTGAAACAATAGAAGGAACGTTTGGTTTTGATGTTGTTTATATCCCGGAAAATTTCGAAAAAAAATAATAGCTCGCATTCAGGAGTTATGAATGACTGATTCACTGTTAGAGGTTCAGAGTCTCGAAACGCATTTCAAAACGTCTGAAGGGGTTGTTCACGCAGTAAATGGTGTTTCGTTTCGGTTGGACGGCGGCGAGACACTTGGAGTGGTTGGTGAGAGCGGTTGCGGGAAGAGCGTCACGATGCTTTCATGTTTACGCCTTATTGCTTCACCGCCCGGAAAGATCGTGGCAGGAAAAGCAATGTTTAAGGGACAAGATCTGTTGAAGATGCCATCCGAGGATATCCGGAAAATACGCGGGGCGCAAATCAGCATGGTCTTTCAGGACCCCATGACCTCGCTGAACCCGGTCATGACGATCGGGAAACAAATGGCAGAGCCCTTGATGCTCCATATGGGGATGTCGAAAGAGCAGGCTCGTAAGCGCTCGATTGAACTGCTTGGACTGGTGGGAATCCCAAATGCCGGGGATCGGTTGAGTGATTATCCTCACCAGTATTCAGGTGGGATGCGCCAGCGGGTGATGATCGCGATGGGGCTTTCCTGCAACCCCGAAATCCTGATTGCGGATGAACCAACAACCGCCCTGGATGTAACAATCCAGGCTCAGATTGTTGATCTGGTCAAACGGCTGCGCAATGAGCTCGGCATGGCAATTATCTGGATCACACATGATCTGGGTGTGGTTGCCAGCATCGCGCACCGGGTCATGGTCATGTACGGCGGCTTTATCATTGAAGAAGCACCTGTCAAAGAGCTATATGCAAATCCCAGGCACCCATACACATTAGGTCTGTTGGGTAGCTTGCCAAAAATTAACGAAACGGGTCGGACACGGTTGTTTTCCATTGAAGGAATGCCCCCAATCTTGTATCAAAAACCGCAGAGCTGCCCATTTGCTCCTCGCTGTGTTTATGCAATCGATCAGTGCTGGCATGAGAATCCATCATTGGAGCTCGTGGCTCCTGGCCATAACGTTGCTTGTTGGGTTAATACAAAGAATGGGAGCGAACGAGCATGAACGGTACGAATAATGATGTTTTGGTCCGAGTTGAAGACCTGGTCATGCATTTTCCGATCTACCGTGGGGTCATTCGGCGTCAGGTGGGTGCCGTGCGGGCAGTCGATGGGGTTTCATTTGAGATCCGGCAGGGTGAAACCCTTGGGCTGGTGGGTGAATCTGGCTGCGGCAAATCGACCACGGGACGTGCGATGCTGCAGCTCTATAAACCGACCTCTGGGCGTGTTTATTTCCAGGGGCAGGACCTGGTGGAATTACGCTCTGAGCCAATGCGTTTGATGCGGCGGCATTTGCAGATGATCTTCCAGGATCCATACGCAAGCTTAAATCCCAGGATGACTGTACGAGATATCGTCGGGGAACCCCTGATGGCCTTTGGACAGGCATCGGGTAAAGAAATTGATGCCCGCGCTGCCGAATTGCTCGAACTCGTGAAGTTGAATCCGGATTTTTCTGGCCGGTATCCGCACGAATTCTCTGGCGGTCAGCGGCAGAGAATCGGTATAGCCCGTGCGCTGGCCCTGAACCCGTCGTTCATTGTTTGCGATGAACCAATCTCGGCTCTGGATGTCTCGATCCAGGCCCAGATTGTTAATTTGCTGGAAGATCTGCAGAAAGAATTCCAGTTGACTTACCTTTTTATCGCCCATGACCTTTCCATGGTCCGGCATATCAGCGACCGGGTTGCTGTCATGTACCTGGGGGTGATCGTTGAGTTGGCCAGTCGGAATGATTTGTACCACAACCCGCTTCACCCGTATACTCAGGCGCTTCTGTCTGCTATTCCGGTTCCGGACCCGGCCTGGGGTGAAACACATCAGAGAACGGTCTTGCAGGGTGATGTACCTTCCCCTGTTAACCCGCCGTCGGGCTGTCGATTCAGAACGCGTTGTCCAATTGCGGATAGTCACTGCGCCGAAGAGCGTCCAGTCTTCCGGGAAATTGAGCCCGACCACTATGTCGCTTGCTTGAAAGTTTAAAATTGCTGAAAGGAGGAGTCTATAAATCAAATAGCGGCGCCTAATCGTTCGAACAAAAATCGGTTTTTCAATTCAAGTTTCTCTAGGAGGAGAAAAATGCGTAAGTTTCATGTTTTATTGGCCCTGTTGGTGGCTTTGAGCATGGTGTTGAGCGCCTGCGCCACCCCTACCGCGGCCCCGACTGAACCACCCGCCGTGGAAGAGCCGGCGGCTGAGGAACCTGCTGCTGAACCTACCGAAGCTCCGGCAGAAGAAGCAGCTCCGACCGAGGCTCCTGTTGTTGAAGAAGCTCCCGCGGAAGAAAAACCGCTGAACCCCTATCTTGGCTCGAACATGCTGGATGGGAACGGCGTTCCGCCCACCTTCTTTGATGATGCCCACGTCCGTAAGGCGTTCGCCTACTGCTTTGATTGGGACACCGTTATCGATGAGGTGTACCAGGGCGAGGCGGTTCAATCCAAGGTCCTGTCACTGCCTGGGATGCCCGGTTATGACCCGGACGCGCCTTTCTACAGCATGGACCTGGATAAGTGTGCAGAAGAATTCCAGCTGGCTGATGTAGACAAAGATGGCGTTGCTGCTGGCGAAGACCCGGATGATGTCTGGGAGATGGGTTTCCGTGTCCAGATGCTGTACAACACCGGCAACACCACTCGCCAGATTTACGCCGAAATTCTGCAGGCGAACCTGGCCGAGGTCAATGAAAAGTTCGTGATCGAAGTTCTTGGTCTGCCCTGGCCTGCTTACCTGGCTGCCCAGCGTGCTCACAAAATCCCGATCATGACCGGTGGCTGGTTGGAAGATATTCATGATGCCCACAACTGGTACCAGCCTTACACAACCGGCACTTACGGCGCTCGCCAGAACATGCCGGAAGATCTGAAGGCTCAGTTCAAAGCGCTGTTGGATGAGGGCGTTTCTCTGGTTGATCCCGAAGCCCGTCATGAAGTGTACAAACGGTTCAACCAGCTCTACTTCGATTCAGCCCCTGGTGTACCGGTTACCCTGGCAACCTCGCATGGTTATGAGCAGCGCTGGGTTGAGGGCCGGGTGAACAACCCGATCTTCTCTGGTACCTATTACTACCCCATCTCCAAGACAGCTGCATCTCCGGATCCGACTACGTTCGTGGACGTGACCATTGGTGATGCGGATACATTCGATCCCGCTCTCTCGTACGACACCGCTAGCGGCGAAATCATCCAGAACATCTACGAAACCCTGGTGTTCTACGATGGCGAAGCAACGGACAAGTTCGTTCCTCAGCTGGCGTCTGAATACAGCGTTTCCGAGGATGGCAAGGTCTGGACCTTCAAGATCCGCGAGGGCGTGAAGTTCCACGAGGGCGGCGACCTGACCGCGTCGGACGTGGCTTACTCGTTCCAGCGCGGCCTGCTGCAGGGTGGTTATTCATCCCCGCAGTGGCTGCTGGCTGAACCGTTCTTTGGCGTTGGCATGGACGATATCACCTTGCTCGTCGATGAAGGTGCTTCCGCGGATGACCGCGAATCCCTGATGGCGAACGACCCGGCTGTCCTCAAGGCCGCCTGTGAGACAGTCCAGTCGGTGATTGTTGCCGATGACGCCGCTGGCACCGTGACGATGACCCTGGCGCAGCCATGGGGCCCCTTCCTGCCGACCATTGCGAATGGCTGGGGTTCGGTCATGGACAAGGAATGGGTTGTTGAGAATGGCGGTTGGGATGGCACCTGCGATACCTGGCAGAACACCTACGGTATGACCTCCGCGGAAGATCCCTTCACAGCTATCGCAAATGGCACCGGGGCCTTCAAGCTCGACCACTGGACCCCCGGACAGGAAATCGTCCTGGCCAAGAATGAAGCTTATTGGGGCGAACCCGCCAAGCTCGACCGGGTCGTGATCCAGATCATCCCCGAATTTGGCACTCGCTTCGCCATGCTTCAGGCTGGTGATGCTGACACGATTGACGTGTCGGTGGAAAACCGCCCGCAGGTCGACCAGATGGTTGGTGAGATGCGCGTTTATGATCCCGAGACTAACACCTACATGGAATCGGTTCCGGTTTGCGCGATCGATACGACCCAGCTGGGTATTGATCGGTTCACTGCC
>JAFGMV010000008.1 GCA_016927315.1 Anaerolineales bacterium
CGATGAAACTTCCAAGTTCGTTGAACCAGGTGAGATTGTTGATATCACTATTGATATGGAGGCGCCCGATAAAAAGGGAGAGCATGGCGGCTGCTGGAGAATGAAAAGCGACGCCGGTTATTACTTCGGTACCTTTTTGTGCGTACTTATCGTTGTAAAATAACCTGAGCCTATTGAACCGGTCTGAGTACGCACACCCATAATAGGAGATGCAATGAACCGTACAAGTCTTCTGTTCGTGATTGTGATTGGTATTCTCCTTTTGAGCGCCTGCAGCCTGGGCGCCCCCCCTGCAGAAGCGGCTCCAACCCCCGATCTGGCAGCGCTGCGCACGGAAGTGGCAATGACGGTGGTTGCTGAAATAGCCGCCCTGGCCCCGCCGCCGACCGCCACGCTGGCCTTTACGCCCACTCTTGAAGGCAGCCTGACCCCTGGAATTGTGGTGGAAGCGACCTCCCCGCCGGCGGATACGGCTACCCCTGGCCCCTGTGACGATTCCCTGTTCATCGCGGATGTGAACGTTTATGACCTGACCGTGATACAACCGGGGCAGGATTTTATTAAAACCTGGCGTATCAAGAACATCGGCGCCTGTACCTGGGGCGCCGGCTATGTGGTGGCCTATGCCGACTATGCTTACAAAATGGACGGGCAGGCCGCAGCCATCGACCAGGTTGTCGAGCAGGGAGAAGAAATTGAGGTATCTGTTCAGTTCAAAGCCCCAACCGAGTCCGGGGAGTATTTGAGCGCCTGGCGCATGGTCAATCCGGCCGGGACGCCGTTCGGTGAAACATTCTTTGTCAAGATCATTGTCGAATAGCGCCGAACGGCTTGCAGAAGAAAGAGATTTTACAGGCGACAGTCAATTCAACAGTGACTGTCGCCTGTATTAAAAGCGCCGCACAGCATACGATCTTGTGCGGCAGTGATCAAGAATAAGGAAGTGTTTATTTCGATCAAACAGGAGATAAAGGCAGAAGCGCACCGGTTGGGGTTCATACTGGCAGGCGTGACGACACCGGAACCGCCGCCCCACCTGGCTGTCTACCAGGAGTGGTTATCACAGGGACGGCAGGCGGATATGGCTTACCTGGCGCGGGAAGAAGCTGTCTTGCGCCGTTCCGATCCCCGCATGATTCTGCCGGAATGCCGCTCGATCCTGGCGCTCGCGGTCAGGTACCCGGCCCCGCCAGCAGGGGCGCAAATGCCGCCGGAGGGCCGGTATGGACGGGTGGCCTCTTATGCCTGGGGGGAAGATTACCATCTGGTACTCCCCGAAAAGATGAAATCCCTGGCGGCCTTTATCGAGCAGCTGGTTGGGCATCCGGTCCCGAATCGCTGTTACACAGATACGGGTCCCATCCTTGAACGTGAGCTGGCGCAGCGCGCCGGGCTGGGATGGATCGGGAAGAATACCTGCCTGATCAACCCAGACCTGGGCTCTTATTTCTTCCTGGCAGAGATCTTCCTGGGCCTTGAACTGGAACCGGATTCGCCCTTCGAGGCGGACCGCTGTGGTTCCTGCAGGCGCTGCCTGGAAGCCTGCCCGACCGGCTGTATCCTGCCCGACAGGACGTTGGATGCACGTCGCTGTATTTCGTACCTGACAATAGAGAACAAAGGCTCGATCCCCGAAGACCTGCGCCCACTGCTGGGCGACCGGGTGTTCGGGTGTGATGCCTGCCAGCTTGCCTGCCCCTGGAACCGCTTTGCTGAGGGTGAGATCGCTGCCGAGTTTCCAGGCCTTCCTGGCGTTCCAACCCCAGACCTGGCAGAGGCCCTGTCGCTGACGCCTGAAGCTTTCGACCTGAGGTTCCAGGACAGTCCGGTCAGGCGGTCCAAAAGGCAGGGCTATTTACGCAATGCCAGTGTGGCGTTGGGCAACAGTGAATCTCCCGGGGCGGCGCCGGCCCTTGAGCGTGCCGCAGCAGATCCAGACCCGTTGATCCGTGAACACGCTCTCTGGGCGCTGCAAAGAATAAAGAAGGGTACATAAGTGTCAAAATTGCTGTTGGGAACCAATAACAAGGGCAAGGCGGCAGAGATCCGGGACCTGCTGGCGCAGCTGCATATCGAACTGCTCACTCCCGGGATGCTGGACCTGGCCCTGGATGTGATCGAGGACGGGAGCACTTACCAGGAGAATGCCGGTCTTAAGGCCCGGGCTTTTGCCCAGGCCAGTGGGTTGGTTACCCTGGCGGATGATTCGGGCCTGGAGGTCGAGATACTGGATGGGGCTCCGGGTCTGCGTTCTGCCCGTTATGTCCCTGCTGCGGGCGCCACGGATGCGGATCGCCGGGCCTACCTGCTGGAGAACCTGCAAGGCAGCCCGCGTCCCTGGAAGGCGCGCTTCCATGCGGCGGTGGCGGTTGCCGTACCAGCCGGACAGGTGTTCTTTGCGGAGGGGAACTGCCCCGGAGAGATCATCCCGGAAGAGCGGGGTACGAATGGGTTTGGGTATGATCCCATCTTCTTCCTGCCCGCGCTGGAGCGTACCATGGCAGAATTGAGTATGGATGAGAAAAGCCGCCTTAGCCATCGGGCGAGGGCGGTCAGGGCCGCAGTTCCAATCCTGGAAAAGGTGCTGGACCTGGGTTAACCATCACCTTCTCCAGTCGCAGGGGCTTTGTGCCGGTATTGTAAGGCAGATCATTCGAAAAAACCAAGGCTGAAAACGCACCATAAGTCGCCCACCTGCGTACCATAGATCGCCCACCTGCGCGCCATGAGTGGGCGATCTATCCACCGTACGCTGCCCATATATTCTTAACAAGTGGGCGGGGTATTCTCTTTTTTTAAGGCAGATATTCTCCAGGGCAGGGTTGGATACCTGTTGGATACTGGCTGGCTGCCGGGTATTCTATTACTTCTTTTCGGGCAGGGGGATGGCATTGATGAAATCAGCCAGGTGTTGTGCTGCCTGCTCTGGCTGTTCGATCATGGCCATATGACCGGCATTCTCGATGGGCTGGTAGACTGCCCCGGGAATGTTGTCCCGCAGGAATTCTGAAAAATGCGGCGGGGTGAGTTTATCCTCTGTTCCGCAGAGCAGCAGTGTTGGGGCGGATACTTTGTTCAGCTGCTCTGTGCAGTCAAAGGCATCGCAGGCAAGCAGGTCACCATGAAGGACAGTGGGCCTGGTTTCTGCCAGGTTTTGCCTGGCTTGTTCTTTCATTCTTGGTTCCACTCCGGGCGAATAAGACAGTTCAATCAGGGTGCTTACCAGCGTGTCGAAGGCTGCCGGGTTGGACGCCATTTCCAGGAGTGCAGGGGTCACCCTCAAGCGGGAACCGGCGCTGACCAACCCCAACCCCAAGACCCGTTTGGGCCGTTTCAAGGCCAGTGACAGGGCAATGGCGCCTCCCATCGAATGACCAACCACAATGAAAGTGCGCAGCTTTGTTGCCCGGGTGAATTCGATCAGGACATCGGTGTACTCATCGATGGATTGTTTCCCCAACCCTTCCGACTCGCCATGCCCTGGCAGGTCGACAGCATAAATGCGGTGACCTGTGAGGCGGCGAATTTGCGGAGGCCAGTGAAGATGGGCGCCGCCGGCGCCATGGATGAGAATAACAGGCGGGTGGTTTGTATCTTCTTCCTGGTTGGAAAAGTAATATAGACCAGCTGAGGTGGGCATGAAATTTCAGCTTATTTGTTGCGCTGGTGCAGGCGGTCGGCCGCTTCTTCCGTGATGGGAATATAGACCTGGACGCTGGTCCCTTTCCCGGGGGCCGAGTCGATGTGCAGCAGGCCGCTGAGAAGTTCAGTCCGCTCACTGAGATTGACCATCCCCAGGCTGCCGCGCTGGTCATATGATTTCTTAACCGAAGAAACATCAAACCCGACACCATCATCCTTGATTTCGAGCAGCAGCATACCGGTATCCAGCGCCTTTAACCGGCACACGATGCTGTCTGCCTTGGCGTGCTTGCGGGCGTTATTAACCGCTTCTTCGACGATATAGAAAACCACGCCTTGCTTGCCCATTTCAAGCCGGTTGGCGGCGCGTTCCTCCACCTCGACAACCACATTCTGGCTGTAGGTTTCCCGCATCTTGTCGGCCATGGCTTGCAGGGCGGCAATCAATCCTTGAGATTCCAGGATCAGGGGTCTGAGCGTGAACAGCATGTGCCGGATCTCTTTGGTGGTCCTTTGGGCAAGATCCTCGATCTTGATCAGTTCTTCACTTGCCATCTCGGGCTTTTTTTCGAGCATACGTCTGGCAAGGTTAATACGCATGGCCATCGCAGAGACGGATTGCGTTGGCCCGTCGTGCAGGTCGCGGGCCAGTTTTTTGCGGGCCTCTTCATGGACTTCGACCATGCGTTCCTTTTCTTCGATCAGGTCCTGGTAAAGCCGGGCGTTCTGAATGGCTACCACTGCCTGCCCACCAATGATGTCGATGATCTCCGTCCGGTCTGAGGTAAAGAAGCCGGGTTCGGGGTGGGCGAACAGCAGGGCGCCGTAGATATTGAAACCACTGCGGAGCGGGAAACAGTAAGCGGAAGTACAGGAACGCAGGGCAATGATCCGTCCCAATTCTGCATCGTAACTGATATCAGAGGAGAGAACCGGCTCTCCGTCGTCAAAGACTTTTTTGAGCAGGCCTTCCTCCCCGAGCAGCGCTACCTTCAGATCGGCGTTTGTGAAGCGGCGGGCAGAGCGGATCTCAAGCTGGCTGCCCCTGAAGAGCAGCACCGCGCTGACCAGTTTGTCGTCAGACAAGTCGTCGGGGTCTGGGCTCAGGGCGCTGGTGCTCAGGTTGAGGACTGAATCGAGAATCCGTCGATAGCTGAGACTCTCCGACATGGAAGATGTCAAGGAATATATGGAGCGCAGACGTTCATTTTCGATGCGGCGTTTCTTCTCTTCTTTTTCGAGTTTCTCCAGCCGTTTTTTGCGCAAATGATCTACCAGGTAGTGGTTAAGAAAGCCAGCCAGGAAACCGGCCACCAGCGTAGCCACTACCAGCGGGGCGAGTTTCAGGATGATCGTTTCGATGGCCGTGGTTGATCCGATCGAGGCGACAAATATTTCTACCGCGGAGAACAACCCGGCCGCGATCAGTCCCCCTAAAAACTCAAAATACACAGCCGCGGTCAGGATCGGTAATATGCCTGCCCACACTCCAGGGCCGCTTACTCCGCCCTGCAGCCCGTAGAACAGTCCCGCCATCATTAGATCGATGCCAATGCTGATCTGACGGTGGAAACGCACACGGGCGCTCAGGCTGGCCAATATGGTCATCGCGATATTCCATATCACCAATACGATCAGCGGCCAGATCCAGACTGCGTCCCAGAGTTCCTCGCCAAACATGGAGATGATCAACCCAAGCAGGATCAGCCATCGGAAAGAGATGGCATACCAATCAGTGATATAAGGATCGTCATATTTATGCATTGTTCTTATGATAACCTAAAAGCGGTTTTTGCTGAAAGGGTGTGCACTACCCAAAAAATTACGCCTTTGTAAGGCAAACACCGGTCGTTTGTCCGGAATCGACGTATCGTTCTTGTCAGGCAGTGAACCCGACTTTTGCCAGGGCGAAACAGTGCTTCCAGGGCTGCCCTGGCTGGCACAGCCCTCAGAGTCATTAAGAGTCATACCCCATGCGTTCCAGGTACGCGCCGAAGTTTTCCAGCAAGACCTTCTGCTGTTCAGGCGTGTACACTTCACGGAACCGTCCAATTTTACCTTTAAAGAAGTGGAGTCCCTGCTGGCCTTCAGCCTGTCCCGGGCAGTATTGTTCGATCACAGCCTTGATCTTTTTGTCACTGGCATCCAGGCCCAGGAAGGCTGCCAGCCGGGCGGCCTCCTGGTCGTAATTGGTCAGCAGGTCTTCATAACGGGCTATCAATATATTGTCTGCAGTCCTCCATGCTTCCCAGATGCGAAGATAGCCTTTCATGAAATCTACTGTCTTCTCGAAATCTGTCAGGTGGGAGAAAGCGTTTGGACGTCCTTTGACGATTGCGCGCTGTCCATAGTCGAATGCTGAAAGCATGGCGTCTCGCGGGTCTCGGTAAATATAGGTAATCCGCATCAATCCGGACCTGGCCAGCAGGCGGGACCAGGTTGTTGGTCCGGCATGGGCCTTGATGACAAAGGTATTCCCCATCAAGGCGGGGACAGAGATCATTGCCAGGCGCCGCAGTGAGAGCACACCAATATTGCAGTTTACTTCGGTCAGGATATGATGGAGATGATAGCGCTGCCGAATGTCACGCGCATCCTGGCAGCCAGTGGTCTGCATCAGGTCGTGGATTAAGTTAAAGTGCCATCCTGAACCGGCGCGCGGCATTCCTACAGACAGAATGATCATGTTTTTTCCTTTTTGTCTGGGATCGTATGTGCCATCCCGGCCAGGATTCCAAAGATTAGCCACATGTTCGGCGTGGCGAACGAATCCTGAGTCAAATTGTATAACAAAATCGCTATCCATGCGAATAAAGCTGCAATTCCCAAAAAGCGTTCATGTTTTTGGGGAGAGTTCAGGGTTGAGAATACGTCTCCGAGGACCGAGAACAGAAAGATAAGGAACATCCAGAAACCGAATATGCCGGTTTCGGCCAGCAGGCGGATATAAAGATTTTTGGGGTTGGGGAACAGTGTTCTCTGGGGGCTGAGTTGATTGGCAATTTCCGGAACCGTTGTGAGTGACCAGTCGGGTAAGTTCTCCAAGATGTGGAAACCGCTGCCTCCCAGGCCGGCGCCGGTCCAGGGATATTCTTCATAAGCGCCCAGCGCGCCCACGGCATACGCTACCCGTGCCCCGGCATAGTTGTCGATAATATACTGCTGAAGCGAATCTGCAGAAAATTCAAATATCTGTGAAATGTAGCCTTTATCCATGAGGATGTAACCGGATCCTGCGAAGGCCAATACGAGTACGGCAATGCTGGCGAGCCGGATGGCGATATCCCGCGACCGGTCCCAGCCCGTGTCTTTTGAACTGCGAAATCCATCCAGCAACCAAATCCAGGTCTTCTGCAGGGCGTCCCTGCCAGCCAGCAGCAGGGTTATCCCGGCGGCTGCCCCGCCAATGAATAACCCGCCTCGTGAATAGGTCAAAACCAGCAGGCCGCCGGAGAAAACCAGCAGAACGGGTTCGAGCCATTTCGCCCGCGATACCCGAAATCCGCTCAAGACAGCCGCGACCAGCCAGGGAAGGTACATGGTGGTCAACTGCCCGGCCAGCCAGGAGGGTTCATAAGCCATCCCTGAAATCCGGTTGGTGCGGACGAGTTCCCTCATTGAAAAGGCCAGCTGCCAGTGTGTCAGGGTGGTTTTGTTGATCAGGGGGGTATAGAATGCCAGTCCCTGGATACCGGACCAGAGTATGTTCATTACCAGGCCGGCCAACAACCACTTCAGCGAAAATAGCAGGTCTTCCCTGCTTTGGTTCATCCAGCAGGCAGAGAGAAAGACCATCAGGCCGATTACCATGGTAACCCAGGCGCGCAGAGCCCGGTCCCAGTAGTCATGGCCTCTCATCGCTACTGGCGCATAACTAGCAGCAATAACGGTAGCCGCCGCAGCAATCAGGATAAAAATCCCCAGGGGGATCAGGCTGCCCGGTACTGGTCTGCTCTTTTTACGGCGCAGGAATTGGAGCAGCAGCAAGGGCGCCAGCAGGGCAAGCGGGTAAATTGCCAGCGGCCTGACATAGGTTGTTTTTCCCAAAAATGGGAAATAACGAAAACTGGTAACAGGCAGGCTGAGCAGCGCCGCGGCCCACAGGACTTTTGCCAGCCGCTCAGGTGTGAATTTAGACACCGGTGGCCGTATCCTTCGGATGGATGAATAGGCCCAACAGGGTGCTGAGTAACAGGGCTGCAAAGGAACCAGCCAGAATAAATGCGCTGACCGGGGTCCGGCGCTGGACGGGCAGGCTGGCAGATTGGGTTACGCTGACCTGGATGTTCTGGTTGAGTTCCAGTTGCTGGTTGTCCATTTCTACCTGTTCAACCTGGTCTGCAAAAGATTGCGCCCAGGTCGAAGCCAGCCGGGAGGCGGTCTGGGGGTCCGGGTGGTCTGCGTAGAAATGCCAGCCGCCCTCTCCAGGTTGGCTGAGGATCAGTACACCGTTTCTTAACTCATCGATAGGGATGTCACTTGCCTGACTGACAGCTTCCATAACTGAATCTGACCAGGACAGCTCTATCAGTTTGCGGGTTTCCCGTTCGAGATAGTAAAATAACTTTCGGTCAGGTTCTTCGGGCCAGCTTTGTTCGAGGTTGAAGTCGACCAGGACAGTAGCCCTGGCCCGGTAAGCAGGCGGGGCGAGGTAGAACAAAGCAGCCCCGATCAGGGCGCCTGCCAGGGTGGCCAGGAGCCAGATACGCCAGGCTTTCAATACACGGATCAAATCATAAATAGTGGGGGGAGCAAATAACCAGTCCATAATTACCTGTTTCTTTTATTGAGCACAGCCCGGAGCATTGCGGCTGATGCTTTTCTAGTCCAGACCCAATTTTCGACGGCGGCGCCAGGTCCACAGGGGGGCGATAATCTTGCGCAGCCAGTACTTGCCTACGATCAGGGCAAAGGGACTACCGCCGTCCCGGTAGTGGACACGCAGCATTTCGGGCCAGCAGCGATTGTCTTCGGCCATCGATTTTGTGACCCGGTGCATGCGGAAGTTTGCCCAATTTTGCTTCACATGCTGAATTTTAGAAACGCTGGCCAGACGCACCCACAGGTCATAATCCATGGCGAAGTAAAATGTTGGATCGAGGGGTCCGACCTGCTTCCAGAGATTTGCTCGAAAAAAAGCCGACTGCTGCGGAATGTGGACATACCCCTGCCGTAAACGCCGCAGGTTGGTCTGGGCTGCTGGAAACTGGCCGATGGGGATCCCCTGCTCATTTATATAATCAGCGCTCCCGTATACCAGCCCCACTTCCGGATTTTCCTGCAGGAAATTTACAGCGGCAGTGATGGCGCCCGGTTTGTAAGTGTCGTCTGAGTTAAGCCAGGCCAGGATATCCCCTTGGGCGTGTGCAAAGCCTTTGTTGATGGCATCTGTCTGCCCTTGGTCCGGTTCAGATACCCACCAGGCCAGGTGGTCGGCGTATTTCTCGATGATTTCCCGGGAGCCATCGGTTGAACCACCATCCACGATGAGATACTCAAGGTGTGGGTAGTCCTGTTCCAGCACCGAATTGAGGGTGGCTTCCAGGAAGGAGGCCTGGTTAAAGGAGGGAGTTACAATCGAAACCAGGGGGAGTTCAGTTCCAGTTTTCATCCGGGTAATACGTTCCTGCGGTCTTTGCGGTAATTTTCCTGATCTGTCTGAGTTCGTCAGCGCTCAAACGATGTTTCCAATTATACAGGTTGGCGCGGCTGTCCAGCCTGATCTGGTGTACGGACTGCTTCGAAAGTTCTTTCGGATTATTTTCGCTGGTCGACCGGAGGATCAAATCCATGGCCTTTTGTGAAAAGTCCAGCCCAAGTTTCGAATAGAGTTCCCTGAATCCATCCAGGGGTTCGAGAGACAGGTCTTCATGCCGGACAACGAACAGATCGTCTGCATGTGTCGATTGGAACCGGCTTACGACCTTGTAGATGATCTTCCATAAGAGGCTGGCCTGGGTAATGATGTCATCCGGTTTAACAGAGGATAATTCATCCCTGAAAGGTTCCAGCCAATCCCGCATTAACAGCGGCTGGTCGAGCAGGTCCTGCAGGTCAAAGCGCCAGTTGAGCCGTTTCAGACTGCTGGCAAAGGCAGCCGGATGCCGGATAGTGATCACGACCTGGCAGTGCAGTTGTTTCGCAAACCAGAGGCTTGAGAACACGGCAAAAGGGTCCTTGAGCAGCGGGCGGCGTTTTTCGAGACGCCCCTGCAGGAAGGTGAACCAATCCCGGCCCATTCTCAGGAAGTCCCTGCCGGAGCGCAGGGAGAGGATCTCTCTACCAATGTGATATTGCAAGCCCAGCATTTCCTGGAAGGCCTGGATGTAATCGGATTCATTCTCTTCGCAAATATAGGTATACCACCGGCTGACGGGAACGCGCATTACCCCGGGCCGTCGCCAGACATTGAGCGGCTCGCTGATATAGGCGGTGTCTCCACCGGCGCCCAGCATTTTCCCAACCCAGGTCGTGCCAGTGCGGTGGGCGCCGGTCACAAGGATCGGAGGAAGGTGAAGAGCGCTTTCTTTAGTCGTCATTATAGGTTTCGATGGCGGTCAAAGAGTCCAGACCGTAATACTCAGCAGCACAACGGTTGACCCAGTTATCGACTTTGTATTCCTGGACGCCGCCGATCGTGTCCAACTGCCGGACAATCAGGTCTGTCTCTCCATTGGCGACGGCCTGGCGAATATAGGCATCACGCAGGTCCCATTGTTCCGCCCGGTACCTGTACCAGCGCAGCGGTTCCAATACCTGCCGGGAAGTGTAAAGCGGGTAATAGGCGCTGACTGCGAGGAGGATCACGGTAATGGAGACCAGCAGGTTTACTGCCGGAGGGGGGAAATACGTTTTCGAAATCTGGCGCATACCGATCCCCAAGAACAAGCCAAAGAAGCTCACTGATGAAACCAGGATGGTCTGCGAAGCGATCAATGAACGTTCCCCGGCATACGAGTTTTGACCGTAAACACTGGGAGCCATGGCGAAAACGCTCAGCAGGTAGCAGAGCACTGGAATGGCCGCGAGGATGGTGGTCAGCGTGCTTTTTTGGGACAGCCGCGGGTTTGAAAGTTCCAGGCTGTAACCCAGCAGCAGCCCCATCATTAGTGAAACGAGATGCGGCGTGGGCAGGGCTTCAAATGATTCCCGGATGAAGTCCCAACCAAAGAGCAACGAACGGGTAAGTACACTGGGTAGTGAAGGGGGCGGGCCGAAATGTTCGATGCGCAGTGCGTTTGCCGGGGCTGCCAGCATGACCAGCAGGGCAGCGGTGGATGTCAGCAGGGCAACTGACAGGATGGTCAAGGTTCTGTGTTTGAGGTCGCCGCCCGTAAACAAAAATACCGCCAATATTGCCAGGCCTAAAGCGCCTCCCTGGATTGCCAGGGTCGTCTCAGACAGTCCTCCTGTGAGGAAGAAAGCCAGACCGACCAAGATAAGGGTAACAATCCAATTGAACCGGCCTCTGGGTACATCTCGCCAGATTTCATTCAGCAGCCAGCCGATCAGGTAGCTGAGGGCGACCAGGGGAATGAAATACGTCATCATGGCTGAACGCCAATATACGCTTTGGTAGCGGTTTGGGGTTTCTAGGATTGCAAAGAAACAAATCATGACAGCCAGTGTAAATCCAACCAACCCGGGCAAAGGGAAACGAAAGCGTTTCGTGACCCTGGTCAGGGTCCAACTCAAGCCGGGTATCCAAAAGGAGATCGCCAGTGCAGGTAAATACTGTAGAGCTTTCGGTCCAAACCATTCTGAGATACCAATCAACAGGATTGTTGTAAACCGGTTGGATGAGTTCAGGTACCAGGTAATGGTGGCCTTAAAAAGGTTATTAGATTGATTCAGTGTACGGGAAAAGCAATAATCATCGGCGCCGAAGCGTGTGAAAGTGCCAATATATGCGAAAACGATCAGACTGACCAGAAGGGTTATTCCCAATACAAGCAGTGCAAGCTGTAAGAAAGCGTGTTTTTTCAGCGATTCAATCAATTGTCCGATTTGCATATTGTTATTTATATCAGGGTTTGGCTGCCATGGCGACCAGAATCATACCGGATGAGGAGTAGCTTTTCTCCAGTTCTTTCTCCAAGTGCTGCCCGGCCATTTTTTCTGAAAAAAAGGAAAGGAATGGGCTTAATCCATATATGGAACCCATGTATTCGATATCCAGGCCGTTGTGCTCTAGTATTCTCTGTAATGAGTGCAGGTTGAATTTGCTGATGTGCTGTTCCCCTGCCATTTTGGGGGTCAACCGGAACAGGTCTATAAGCCATTCCAGTACTGGCCATAGGCTCCGGTAGTTGGGTGTGGTCACCAGTAACTTTCCCCCAGGTCGCAGGACCCGTTGTGCTTCCCGGATAACCAGTTCAGGATGTTCGAGATGCTCAATGACCTCTGAAAGAATGATGCAATCGAAACTATCGGCTGCTAGTGGCAGGAAATCGGCAACTGCCTGGGTACAACCAGAACCCCGCAGGGACTCGCCGATTTCCTGCAATCTTGCCTGAACGAAAGACAAGGCCTGGGCACTCAAGTCCAGGGCGACAGGGAAACCGCCAGGGCCGATAGCCTGGAGCAGTAAATTCCCTGAGCCGCAGCCGACTTCCAGTGTACGGGCGTCGGAGGATGCCGGCCTGGGGCGAACAAAACGGTCAATCATCTTCAGCTTGCCGCCGTGCCAGAAACGCTGCATGGGGTGTTTTGATTTCAAAGCCCGGAATTGATATTCTCCGGCTACGGATTGATAATCGAAGGATGACATACGTACTCACTTCCTAGTCGTATTTTCCAAGCCAGTGATTGCGGCGGATGGTGAACAGATCCCCAAACATCCTGAGTGAGTCGCTGAGAATTCGCACCCGGCTATCACTGCGGTATGCAGCCATGCGGACGGGAATGGGGTGAATGGGGTATCCTAGTTTTCGGGCGATGAACAGCATTTCAACATCGAATCCAAATCCTTCGATTGTCAGCCGCTTGAATATTTCTCTGGCAGCCTTGGCCCGGAGCCCTTTGAATCCGCACTGTGTATCCGGGAGCCCGGTGAACAGGACTGCCTGCACCAACCAGCTGAAGATGTGACCAGCCATGAACCGCAAGGTCGGAACTCCTTTTACCAGGGAACCGGGAAGCGCCCTGGAGCCGACCGCCAGGTCATACTCGTTCCGCAAGGCATCGAGGAATTGATCAATCGGCGCCAATTCGTAAGGCAGGTCGGCATCGATAAAAACCAGATATTGGCCGGAGCTTTTGAAAACTGCCTGCCGGATTGCATGACCTTTTCCGTGATTTTGCGGGGAGGTTACCAGCAGCAGGTTTGCACCGGTTTCTTCTTTCCAGGTCGAAACGATTTCTACAGTTTCATCTTGACTACCATCGTCTGAGACAATGATTTGATAACTTTCAGGCCTGTCAGACAGAAATTCATACAGGCTGTCCAGCGAACCGGCAATCAGTTTCTCTTCGTTATAGGTTGGTAGGATAATTGATAATTCGACGGCAGTCATGGAGCCAATGGGTTTTGTAAATCGAAGATCAAGTAATCATTGCCCTGGGCATGGATTGGATAATGCTTGTACAGCTTATCTTGCAATGCGGGTTGTCTGTCCAGATCGTCCAGGTCTGTGATCAGGAAGAAGCGTTTGCCGGCGGTAAGCTGCTCAAAGTGTTTTTCGAATTCGTAGTTCCCCCCGCGTACATCCGATTTATAGTTGATATCACCTGAACTGGGCCAGTAGATGGCTGTCCGCCAACCCCAGAAGGAAAGCCGCAGTCCGTAGTCCTGTGTCAGAGCGACGGTGGTTTCGTTTTCGAGGTTGGTGCTGATCTCTGCCCACATGCCGGCCTGGGGACGGAAATCAACTGCATTCAGCTCACTGCGAATGTGCAGGAAGCTGACGGCCAAGCCGAAAAGCATGATCAGAACAACGAATATCCGCAACCAGGGTGCCTTCGCAGCTTCTTCTAATTTATTCAACACACAATGGGCAGGCGCGGCGAGCGAGAAACCCACAATGGGAACCAGGATCAGGCTGTAATAATCGTGACTGGCGATGTGATAATCAAAGCATAAGCCATAGACGAAGTAAGAAACCCACAGGCTGGTAGCGAAAATGCGAGCCTGTTTTTTATCGAGCAGGAACAACCCCAGTATACCCAGGACGAATGGGAAGAATGACCCCATCACGATCTCAATCTGCCTTGCCCAACGCCAGTAATTGAGCGGGTCAAGCAGCAATGCAGGAATAAAGCGCCCTCCGAATCGTTCTCCGAGGAACCCCGAAATGACGATCCCGTAGAATAAATAGGCTGTTCCCGGCAGGGCGCCGATCACTGCCAGAACCCAGAGTTTTGGCATGCGAATCAACTCTTTGAAGGTATAACGACCGAAGATTAATCCCACCGCACCGCCGATAATGAAGAAAACTGCAACCAGCTTGACGAAGATTGCCAACCCGCCGGTCAGGCCGGCAACGATTGTCCATCCCCAGGTGGGATTTTGACTCCAGCGCTGCAGGCTCCACCAGAAGGTTATGATCAGTAAGATCATGAGTGGATCGGGTTGAAAGCTCCGGCTGGCGATGACCCCATAAACCAGAAGCAGGTAAAAGGCCAGCGTGAAGACGGCCCCATCTTCTGAAACCAGATTGTGTGCCAGCAGGAATAAGAAAAATCCGCCCAGGACCCAGAATATCAGTGAATACAACCTGCCAACCCAGATCTGTTCGCCGGTGAACTGGTAGGTGAAAAATACCAGTTTCTCCATAACTTCAGGTTCTACTGGTACCCTGGATTTCCACTGGTGGATGGCAAATTCACGTTGCGCCTCCGGGAATTCAGGGTGGATCTCGTAGTACATGCCACGCACCTTAATAAGTGAATACAACTGACGTGCGCCATGGAAGTCCATTGGCAGGTCTGTCAGATCTACAAGGCGAATCCCCAAACCCAAAACTAATAATACGCTTATGGTGATGACCAGGGACATGCGTGAAACTGCAAAAAAAGATTTATGAGAAGGGGTAGTTTGTGAGTCGTTCATAAGCAATCGCTAAAGTGGAAACCTGCCTATTGTAACGTAAGTAGCATATTTTGGAAACTTTTTATGTGGTGTTGTTTATGTGGTGTTGTTTTATGTGGTGTTGTGTTTTATGTGGTGTTTTATATGGTATTGCAGGAATAAAGCCCGGCTTGAATACGTGGGAATTCTTCCTGGTGAAACATGTTCCCTACGGAAACACCGGCGGGTGCTTCCGTCTATTGGTGTTTATTTCGCGATACTGAAACCTGTGAATGTGATACGGGTTGGGAGAACGATCATTACGAAAAGCGTTTCTGCCGCTGGCGCAGGATGCGGGCGCGAAGTTTTCCCAGTCCAAGCAGGTTCAATATCGCGGAGACAAGGATATTCAAACGCGCCAGGGCTGTCGGGGGATCTATGCTCAGGGTTTTCGACCAGGCTTTGAGCGCTTTCCAGGGCTGGCCGCCGTCTAGCAGGTAGCGAGCATTGACCCGTTGTGCACTGGCCTTGGCCCGGCGCAGGTTTTTTCCCAGCGCTGGTCTGAGTTCGGGTTGGGTATGGGCCCAATCAAGGATCCGAAAGGCTTCCAGCCCAAATTGCACCGCCTGTGCCCTGTTCTTCGCCTGGGGGTGATAGCGTGCGGCTGCCCAGGTTTGGTTCTCATGCCGGATCTCGCCCCGGGCGGCCAGTTTTATCCACAGCTGGTGATCCAGCATGTAATGAAATGAGGTATCCAGACCGGCGACCTGGTTCAAGGTTTCCCGATGCATGAAAACAGCCGGTTGACCTATGATCTCAAAGCACAGCAGGTCGTCCAGGGTTAGCTGCCGGTAGCGCAGAGCATTAAATATCTGTCCCCGGGCATCGATTGCCAGCATATTGCCGTAGACCATTACAGCCTGTGGAAAGGCAAGAAAGGCTGATACAGCCTGCGAGACTGCTCCGGGTTGGTACTTGTCATCAGAGTTGAGCCAGGCTGCGATTTCCCCTTTGGCATGTGCCAACCCTTTGTTGATTGCATCCGCCTGGCCTCTATCCGCTTCAGAAACCCACCAGGCTAACCTGTGTTGGTATTTCTTTATGATTTCCTGGCTGCCGTCCGTAGAACCGCCATCCACAACAATGTATTCCAGGTTGGGGTAATCCTGTTCCAGGACGGACAGCAGGGTTTCTTCCAGGTAGGCCGCTTGATTGTAGGATGGTGTGATGATCGAAACGAGCGGGGGCATATTATTCCCAGGGCTGCAGGTCATACAGGATGTAGCCTTCTCCTTCGGCGGCAATCGGATATTCGTCCAGTATTTTCTCAAGAACAGGCTGCTTATCGAGCTGGCCGAATGCGGTCACCAGGAAATATTCCTTGCCTTCAGTCAGGTCATTAAATTTATTTTCAGCGTCCAGGCTGCCACCGCGGATTTCCTTTAGCTGGGTACTGAGTGGCCAGATAGAAATTTTGCGCCAGCCGTAAACCATCAGGCGGTACCCGTAATCTTGTGTCAGGCCAATGACTTTTGCATCTGGAGGAATGGCCTGACCAATTTCGGTCCAGACAGCAGGTTCGTGACGAAAATCTTCTGCCACCAGGATCGAACGGGCTACCCAGGACTGGTAGCCCAAGACAGCTATCGCCAGCCCGATAAAGGCGAACCGCCAGAAGCGTTCCTGCTGTGCAGCAAACTCGAAGAACGGCCTGATTGCCGGGGCAAGGCCAAGGGCAGCCACTGGGATGAGCTGCAGGTGATAATAGCTATGGGTGTACATCTGGAAGGGAAGGGTCAGGCCGTAGCCGAGATAACCTGTCCACAAACCGAGCAGCAGGAGGCGGCCGCGGGATGGGGCAACCAGCATACCAGCCAGACTGACGAACAGGATCCCCAGCCCGAACAGACTGCCCAGGAATCCCAACCAACTGGAATAGAACTGTGTTGTTGTGACCAGTTTGATCAGGTCTACTGTCCAGGCGAAGAAGTACTCGCTGGACCGACCCGGATCCCGGATCACATAGTATCCCAATGCCGGGGTGATCATCAGGATGGTGATTGCCCACACCTGCGGAGATTTCCAAAAGCGGCGCCCGAGAGTGTACAGGACGATCGCAACCGCAGCCCCGCCGATCAGGAAAGCAATTACAATCTTGATCAGGGTTGCCATGCCGGTTAGCAGCCCGGTCAGGATAGCCCATTTCCAGGTTTGGGTCTCACTCCAGCGGTAGAGACAATAGATCCCAAGGATGAAGGCAGCCGTCATCAATGGATCTGGCTGGAAGGATCGGCTGGCCTGGACGGAAAATGGCAGTATCAGGTAATATGCCAGGCTGGCAAGCCCTGCTTCAATTGATGCCATGCGCCGGGCCAGATCGAAGATGGCGATGCCAGCCAGTACCCAGAACAGGGCATTGTAGATGCGTGCAATCCAGGGATGTTCGCCGCCGGTCCAGATATACGTCCAACCGACCAGGCTTTCAATGACCGGTGGCTCATACTGGCCGACGGTGCGCTGGAACGAAGCTGCCAGTTCTGCCTTTGGTTGATCTGTAGTGGACTGCAGCAGTTCGTAGTAGATCCCCCTGGCGACCAGGACATTGCGAAGCTGGCGCGTTGAATGAAAATCAAGCGGCTCGTCCGTCAGGTCTACCAGCCGCAGCAGCAGGCCAAGCGCCAACAGCCCGATCAGGATCAGCCTCCAGAGCCAGGGAGTGGATTGAATACGGGAAAGTGAAAAATTTGTCATAGGAACAGGGAGTTATAATCTTCTTTTGGGAAGATGGTTAATTTACCACCAATGGTTGCGTCAATGACTGTGCGGCCTGCTGTTTCATAAGCCTGTCTGGCCAGATGATAACCAATTTCAGAAGTATCCAAGTCGGGGAGCTGCCAGCGGAAGCCTTTCCCAAAGTAGGTTGGAGAGAAATGGTTGGGATCGTCGCCCTCGGAAACAACGGTTTTATTGGCAGGTCCTTTGGTGGCAAAGCTGTGATCCACACCAATCAGGATCACTTTGTCGAAGCCCATATGGAAGGCCAGCTGCAGGGCAACATTGGTGACTGTGGCGCCTTCCCATACCCGGCCAGTTACATTCCGTGAGAATTTTATACCGGTGTAACTTGTATAAAGGAAGGTAGGGATTTCAGATAAAGAGATACTTTGTGAAAAATGTTTCCGGGAATGCCAGGCCAGGAAACGGGGCATATCCAGGTTGAGCAGGTCTGCAGCACACTGTTCGATGACCAGATTGTTGATCGAAACCAGATAGGTGGTACTGAAACCCAACTCCGGGAACATCAGGTAGATACGGTTCAGGCCAAAAGTGAACTCGTTTTTAAGTCTGGCAAGATCTGTGTTCTTCAGGCTGGGACCATTCCCAATGATAAAAGCCCGCTGGCCTTTGTGGATGTCTTTCATTGCCCGCAGGCGGGAGATGCTCTCCTGCCGCCAGGGATGCAAGTAGGCCGCCGGCGCCTGCGGCAGGCGGCGGAAAGCATCGTAGGTTTTCTTGGCGCTATTCAGGATCGGGGTTGGTATGATTTTGGACAGCGTCTCTTTCATGTATTACTCAGTGCTTAGTTTTGCTGTTGCACCGCCATCAACAACAATCGGCTGTCCGGTCATGAAGGACGATTGATCGTTGTCTGCCAGGAAATAGATTGCGTGTGCAATTTCATCAGGTGTTCCTACCCGGCCGTTGACGGTCTTGCTAGCCAGGTTGTCAATTCGTTCCTGTACACTTGTGCCGCCAAGGTGACCGCGGCCAAGACCCGCCCGCAGCATGGGAGTGTCTACTGCACCCGGCAAGATGGCGTTGACACGGATTTTGTCGGGTGAAAACTCAATAGCCATGGCGCGTGTCAGCGCCAGCATGCCACCTTTGCTGGCAGCGTAGGCGGCAATATTGGCTGAAGTCTGTATGGCGTGTACGGAAGAGACATTGACCACCGCTCCCCCGCCTTTTGCTTTGAGCAGAGGATAGGCTAGTTTGACACTCAAGAAGACCGAACGCAGGTTCGAGGCCATTACTGCGTCCCATTCTTCTACTGTCGTTTCGATCAGTGGTTTGGCAACCTGCAAGGCAGCATTATTGACAATCGCATCCAGGCTGTCGGTGAAGGAGCGGGCTTTCTCAAATATGGTTTCCAGCTCTTCTCCGCGAGAGATATCTGCCTTGATGAAGAAACCATCTTTCGGAAAGCCATCCCCAAAGTCTGACCGGTCTACGCCCAACACTTTCCAACCTTTTTCGGCGAATAATTTGACAGTTGCGCGGCCAATCCCCCCTGCTGCGCCTGTAATGAGTACAATTTTTGACATCGTCTTACCTCTTCTGGGATACTGTTGAGACAGCGTTTTGCATGATAGGGATATTTTCTCCGGATTATCTGTAAAAAGCATGGAACAAGCTATTCGTTACCCTGGTACTTAATGCCAAGGCCTTCGACCAGATTTTTGATTGTGTTCCAGTGGACCCGTTCCCAAGCGGATGGACTGGAGTTGGCATTATGCGGGGCAAGCAGCACATTATCCATTTTCATCAGTGGACTATCTGGAGGGATGGGTTCAACTTCGAATACATCCAGTGCGGCCCCGGCAAGCTGTTTCTGCTGCAGGGCAGCCACCAGGTCATCTTCCTTGACCAGGGGCCCGCGGGCGGTGTTGATCAACACGGCCGTGGGCTGGATATGTTCCAGTGTATGGGCATTGATGATGTGGCGGCTGGTTGGGTTCAGGTCGCAATTGGCGCTGATGAAATCAGAACGGGCCAGCAGGTCTTCCAGGGAGGTCATTTCGATGCCTGTTTCGGCGATAAAGACGTGGTCGATATCGACGATATCATTACCAAGGACTTTCATTCCAAAAGCCCGTGCTCGCCGGGTGACGGACTTCCCGATGGCGCCGACGCCAATCACACCCAGAATGCATTCATGCAGCGCCCTGCCTGGAATCTTATCCCAGATGCCGTTCTTGATTTCTTTGTCCATCCAGGGTTGCCGGCGGGCAAAAGCCAGGATGTAGCCCATCACTGAATCGGCAACTGGCAGTGTGAACGCGTTGGGAGTTCGGTACAGCTTCACACCGAGGCGAGAACAAGCCTCGGCGTCGAGCGAGTCGATCCCGGTTCCCCATTTTGAAATTACTTTCAGCCGGGGAATACATTCTTGCAGCACTTGCAGCGTATAACGATCATCCCCGCAAATAGCCCCGTCAAACTGGCCGGCGTATTCAAGGATTTGATCCTCTTCCATGCGCTCGTCTACCTTTGGGACGATCAGGTCGATGCCGTGTTTTTTAAAGACAGGCCGGAAACGTTTTACAAAAGGCAGCATATAGGGGGCTGAGAGAAGAACAGTTGGCACGAGTCACCTGTTATGTCCGGGTTTGCCAGGGGCGTGGACAGACCCTATGATAGTCCATTTGGGGTTGGAAGGCAATGAAAAGAATCAGGGCGATTTATGGGCAGATGCTTTGGCCAGCAATTGTTGAGACGGTCAGAGACAGGCAGCGCGGTTCCAGCAAGGTTGTAAGAAGGATCTAAGAAGGAAGTAAGAAGGATCAAGCAAGGATTCATTGGGTAAAGTCAACACAACATCCGGAGATTTCGAATAAATATCATGCTGCTGCGTTAAGAGTTTGGAGATTTTCCTTTGAATAAACAGAATCTGCTCCCCGGAGACCGGTTGGCACGGTTGCTGGTTTTGCTGTGGGTTGTTTCACTGGTCATCCTGGTCCCCGGGCTGTTGACGGGCATTCGAGACCTTCAAATTACCGGGGTGATCTTGGGATGTGTATATGTGCTGGTTCTTTCATGGTATTTGATCGCGCACAAGCCGGGTACTCAAACCATACCAGACTTCCAACCGGTTATCAGGTTTTTTTCGGGAAATACAGCCATGTTGGCGTTTCTCCTAACCCTGACGATCGGGGTCACATTATTGGCCTGTTTCCTGCTGCGAGACGGGTGGTTGCTGTTGCTGGTGAGCATTCCCTTTTCCCTGGTTTTCATTATATTTTGGCGGAAACGACTGAAACGGCGGATGCTGCTAACGGGGTTTGCCTTGTTGGTCTTGCTTGCCTTTGTTGAGAATATCCTGGGCGCGGATAACAGCAGCGGGTTGATCCTGCCTTTTGGGGTAACCCTGATGTTCCTGGCCGGTGTGCTCCTGGTAAACCATACCGGTCTGGCGCATATCCGTTTGCTGGAAGGAGAGTACCTTGAAGCAGGGAAAAGTTTCTTGTGGGGCTGCCTGCTTGCTCTGCCGCCGGCCCTGCTGAATGTCATCACAATCCAATGGGCGCCGGTCTCAGACTTTGATTTGCTTTTTGACCGCTGGTGGGAGCCGCTGTATGCCCTGCAGCCCGCGATTATTGAAGAGATATGGGCGCGCCTTCTGCTGGTCACACTGGTATATACCCTGCTGCGCCCGACCAGCGGAAACCGATCAACCGGAGCCTTGTTTTGGGCGATTGGAATCGCAGCATTCTTGCATGGGATGGCCCATGTACCGGGGTCGATTACGGATCCGGGTGAAGGGATCCTCATCACTTTAGTGTATGGCGTCCCCCTGGGATTGTTATACGTAAAACGGGATCTGGAACAGGCGATCGCCTATCACTTCTTTATTGATCTGGTCAGGTTTGCTGCTTTTGTGATCTGGAATTTATAACAGAGATACCTGTCCCTAATTTTCCGGTGCTCCGGCATCGATCCACTGGATCACCAGGTTAAGTTCATCGGTGGTGAGGGTAGCAAAATGATCCCCACGCTGTACCTGGACCAGTATGCTGCCGGTACTGTTTCCTGGTTCGATCACCGGTCCGCTCTCACTACCGCTCAAGGCAGTCTTATAACTGGAAAGGTCTAACCCGGCTGAGGCTGTTTTCCCATGACAGGCGATACATTTTGCTCCAAAAATGGGGCCGATACTATTATCGAAGGTGGGCGTCCCTGCCACTGGCGGCAGTGGTTCGTCAGTTTGCTGGTCCGGTAGTTGGTCTTTCAGGATTTCTCGTAAACCGGGAGCATCAAAACCAGCATAGGGAAATACATTGCCGTGGCAGGCGCTGTTGGAACAGAAAGATATATTGCTTGTCCCGCCCGGATCCTCAGTTGTGTGACAGTTGCTGCAGGTCTGGTCAAAAGCCTGGTTGTGGAGGCTGATCCAGTTCGAATTCAGGTGCGAAGCCGGTTCCGGTCCACGGCTGATCTCGATATTTGCAACAAAATCCTGATCTCCGGCGACAACCGGTATAGAATGACAGGCATTGCATTCTAATCGGATGGCATGGTTCTGTGTATCAAGATGAGCGCCGTCGTGGCAGCGGAAACAACCTGGGGAATTGATGTGACCAATATTATCAGGATGTGTTGTCCAATTGACCTTTTGATCGATGAAGACCGTCCGGTCGTAAATTTCTTTGATAGCTGTAACTGCAGTACTGACCTGTTCCTGGTGTTCAGGATAATGTTCGGTGTAGTAATTTTCAAGGGCATCTACGGCCACCATCGCCTGGGCGTGGGATACATAACTGGTTGACAAGACTTTCACGGCCCGTTTGCGAATCTCGGGAATTTCCGGAGAAATTACCCCCCGGGCCATGGCGCTGTCCACAGAATCCTGGGGATATTGAAAACTGTGAGAGACACGATTATGGCAGGTCAGGCAGTCCATCTCTACCAGCTGCTCTTCATTGATACTGGCCGGGTCGAATTCTGATTCGACCTCCACATATTCAGTGAAGGAACCATCCTCGTTGACTACTTTTACATAGGGGATCACCTGATCTTCGATATCATCAGAGTAATAGTAGACTTTGTTGACGATATGCCAGTGAATACCGCGACCAAGGCCTGCTCGTTTTGCACCGCCGCCTGTTTTGAGTATCAGATAGGTGCTGGTTGGGGTGTTTTCAATATCTTCATTGAAGTGCGTAATCACGCGCAGGCTGTCGTCTGAAAAGGTCTCGGGCAGATGACACTGCTCGCAGGTCTCACGGGCCGGGCGAGAGTGCGCGGCGCGAATGGGGAATTCATAGGTATTGAATACCATTGCATATAACTCGCGAACATCCTGTGATTTACGGGCTAACTGTTGTCTCACAGAAGCGCGCCCGATATGGCATTCGCTACAATACACATTGGCGTGCGGGGAGACCAGGTAAGCTTCATTCTGGGGGGGCATGGTGTGGCAGGTCGTACCACAAAACTTCGGAGAATTGGTATATTCCCAGCCGTAATTGCCGCCGAGGAAAAGCAAGGAAATAAATACCACTGCAACAAGAATTGGCAGGATGAACATCCAGCGTGGCGAACCCGGAGGGGGATAGAAGAATTTCTTCAACCCTTTGTTGGCTTTCATTTCGTTTTTCTTTAAATGCAACTTGACAAATCTTATTTATCCAAAATACAGAGTGCTGCGAAAATATCTGAACTGAAATTCTGGTTTTTGAAGGTGCTCGATTGGATCCAAGTTTAGTTATTTATGCAAGAAG
>JAFGMV010000066.1 GCA_016927315.1 Anaerolineales bacterium
CATTGAGTCACTCCCCAGCCGAATTCGTCGCCGTGGGCCATGTGGGCTGCGGGGAAGAGGCCAGAGAGATCCGCTCCGCTTTTGCACAGCAGACCGGGCACCCGGAGGAGGAGATCACGATCGTCGAAACCGGCATGGCGATCGCCGTGCACGGCGGCCAGGGCACCCTGGGGATCATGGTGGTGTCAAGGGAGTAGATTCTCGTCACAATGATCCTCGTTGTGATGTCCTTCCGCATGCTCCGCGTGCCATGGTTGTGCTATCGCAATCCATACGCAGTGTATATCAAGGCTGGCTGCGACGCAGGGCATCGCAGCCCAACCGGCATCATCATCCTGGAAAAAGATATTGATACCCGCGTGAAATATGAAGCCAGGGTCAAACGGTATCGAGCGGCGCTTGGACAAACTGAAAGAACGCTAAAAAATGACCAGATGTGAAATCTGGATATCGGTTGCGATGAATGGGTTCTCCGTAAGTAAATAATTTGGCACAGAGATTTTGAGACCAAAAGAAATCTGTGGTTTTTTGTCATCTGTGATATCTGCGTTTATCTGTGGTTTCAAGGTTTATTCAGATCGACGCACAAAGATCACGAGGGAGATAATCTCTATTCCTTAGCCGGCATTGACAACCCTGAGGGCTTCCCGCCAGGCTTCAACAATCCGCGCTCTGTTTCCTGGACGGGTGTTTAGATTTGTTGGTGAGGGGTGAGGGCATTCGATGATGTGGAGCTTTGTATCTCCAGGGGCGAATTTTCTCCAAACGCTGCGCGCTGCCTTCCCGCCAAGAATAACAACCTGAAGTTTGGGAAGAAGGCCAATCAGTTCTGAAAGCAGCGGTCCAACCGCAGCAAGATCGTCCTGGTTGAAAGCCCGAATTTTGGTATCCGTACCGATGTAATACGGGATGGCATTCCAATGGACCACAAGCTTGCGCGGCACACCCGCTTCCTCTCGGGTTTCCCAGGTGTTTTGCGCGCTGTCGTCGTTGTTGTTGCAGGAGATGAACCCGCTGCCGCCCCGCTCACGGGTTGCTTTGGGGCCGGGCGCTTCCAGCAGCCACAGGATACGCGCCTCACAGCCGCCGTCATGCGGGTCGAACCAGGGAACAGTCGCGTCAGGGCCCAGGCGTTTTCGCAGCATCCGCACCCAGTTGTTCAGCGGCGCAACATGCGGCAGGTCAATCTCCGCTTCCCTTTTGGTGATTTCGTTGGGATCACGGAATAGACGAGGTTTGTCATTCATAGAAGGACTCTTTTCTAACATCTGTTTACAGTAAATTAAACTGGGTGCGGTGTGCTTTTTCCACCGCATCCTACCTGGCTTTTTAAGGTGTTATTTGTGGTACCGATGTATGTTGGATCTAACAATTCGAACTCAACCAATCCTCTATTTCTTCCATCGCTGCGGATAGTAGAATAGCCTTGTTTTTTTCTAATTGAACTTCGCAATCATCACTGGATGGCAGGCAAATCATCTCGTTTCCAAGGTGTCTTCCTCTCATTTCTGGAGACATAAATCCTAATGCAGCAAAGATAAAAATCACCTGTTTAAACTCAACGAATAATTTCAACTTTCTCAGACCATAAGCAACATGAAGTTTGTTGTCGTGTATTACGAGTGTGTTTGGATATTCTCCTTCATGAACGTGAACCGTATCGAGATAATCACCTAATTTCTCTAGCCATAACTCATTCAGATTTGGTAATTCAGTTTCATAATTCTCAATTAATGCTTGCCAGGTTATTGGATTAAGTTCTATCAGTGCTTCATCTTCTGTCGCATCCTCAAAAACATATTCATCCGATTCAGCATACGGGTCTACGATCTTACCCAGGTAATTCCTCATAGTATTCTGTAATTCAAAAAACAAGTCCCCAGTATTCTCATGGAGAGAAGTCAATGCATCTAATTCTTCAACAACAAACTCAATATCTTCTACTTCATAGAGATATTTTTTATTGTATTTAATTTTTGTAAAGAATTCTCTTCTGTATTGATCTATGCGTTCTAAATTTCCTACAATTTCATAGAGGATATCGCTTGGGTGTCGAATATTTTTATTTTGTGGAATATATGGCTTCTCAACCTCAACAAGTTCTTCATTGGTATCAGATTCAGGTTGTGAGGTTGGATTAATGGAAATAAAATGGCTAAGACCTTGAATGTTTGATAGAAAATCAAAACTCGGTTCGCGATGAGTTGCATTAGTCCGAATTTCAAATACTCTTTCATATAATTCATCAAAAGTTGCTTTCAATTTTTTATCTTTTGCCCATTCAAATAATCTTTGAGATATCATCACATAATGTACAACATCTTCAAAAGTAAATTGCTTTTCGTGTGCATACTCATTACGAGCCTGAATTAATAAACTGATATATGATCGCAGAGACCTCCCATATCCATTCTCTCTATTTACGACAAACAGCCTTTCAGAAATCGTTCTCCATGATCCATAGTAGATTTTCAACACTTCTTGAATATCCACATCTTCATTTTGACAAAATTCTTGAATAGATTGATTCGATTCGCCTATCATAAGGTTTTGTTCAAATTTCTGCTGAGTATCTTCAGGTAAATATTTCTCATACTCGCAGAGCATTTTTACCAAACCCAATTTCACTTCATTCAGCAAGCGTCTCATTAAATCATATGGAGTATCGTTCATTTTTGGGTCTCCAGAATAATAATTCTTTTGTTGAAAAAAAGGTTATGCTTGAATTCCTCCCACCTCCTACCCCCTCGTCAACTCATCCGCAATCAACTCAGCCTGCTTCATGACCGTCTCGGTCGCCAGCTTCTCCATATCGGGCGGGTATCCGAACTTGCGTAGCGTCCGCTTCACGATCACCCTCAGCTTGGCCCTGGCGCTTTCCTTAATCTGCCAGTCAATCGACGCATTCTTTCTCACCCGCTCGGTCAGCACCACCGCCAACTCTCTCAATTTATCGACCTGCATCAGCTCCCGGGCGCTCTCATTGTTCGCAACCGCGGTATAAAAAGCGTATTCAAAATCGGATAAGCCCATTTCTTTGGGTTCCTTATCCATCTCTTGAATTTCCTTGCTGATCTTGATCAGTTCCTCTATCACCTCAGCCGCGCTGATGATCTTATTGTGATAGCGGTTGATCGAGTTTTCCAGCATCTCCATCAGGGTTTTGCTTTGCACCAGGTTTTTCTTCGCTCTGGCCTTGATCTCGTCATTAAGCAGCTTCTTCAGCGTCTCCAGGGCCAGGTTCTTATGCTCCATATCCTGGATTTCCAGCAGGAACTCTTCGGACAGGATCGAGATATCGGGTTTCTTGATCCCGGCTGCATCGAACACATCGATCACCTGTTCGGAGACCAGCGCCTGGTCGATCACCTGGCGGATGGCCGTCTCGATCTCCTCATCCGTCCGGCCTGTGCCGGTCACATCGAACTTCACCAGCCGGGCTTTGATCGCCTGGAAGAAGGCCACCTCGTCTTTGATCGCCATCGCTTCTTCGTGCGGGATCGCAATCGCAAACGCCTTGGAGAGCGCCGTCACTTCATCGATAAAGCGCTTCTTGCCGTTCTCCACGCCCAGGATAAAGTCTTCCGCTTCCAGGATAATCGACAGTTTCCTGGACGTATCCGCGCCGAAATAGTCCTGGTAATGGAAGCCATGGAACATCTGCGACACCACCTCGAGCTTTTCATGCATCAGCGCCACGGCCTGTTCCTGCAAAACTGCAGGATCGCCCTTGCCGCCGCCGTCCGAATAGAAGGCCAGCGCTTTCTTCAGGTCCGCCGCGATCCCCAGGTAATCCACGATCAACCCGCCCGGCTTATCCTTATACACCCGGTTCACCCTCGCAATCGCCTGCATCAGGGTGTGGCCTTTCATCGGCTTATCCAGGTACATGGTGTGCAGCGAAGGCACATCGAACCCGGTCAGCCACATATCGCACACGATCACCAGTTTGAGCGGGTCATCCGGATTTCTCATCCGGTCTGCCAGGGCCCGGCGCTGGGCCTTGTTGGTGTGATGCCTCGCGATCCTGGGGCCATCCGAGGAGGCGGCCGTCATGACCACTTTCATCATGCCCTTATCCAGGTCGCCATGATGCCATTCCGGCCGGATGGTTTCGATGGCTTCATAGAGTTCCGCCGCGATCCGGCGCGACATCGTGACGATCATAGCCTTGCCTTCGAATACTTCCTGCCGGCTTTCGAAGTGATCCACAATGTCTTTGGCCACGTTTTCGATCCGGTTTTCACTCCCAACGAGCGCTTCGAGCTGCGTCCATTTGGCCTTGGCTTTCTGGGTTTCCGAGAGGTCCTCATTTTTCAGGTCTTCATCCAGGTCCTTGACCAGTTGCTTGCCTTCGTCGCTCAGCTCGATTTTCGCCAGCCGGCTCTCGTAATAGATCTTGACCGTGGCGCCGTCCTCGACCGCCTGGGCAATATCGTAGATATCGATGTAGTTCCCGAAAACCGCCGGGGTATTGATGTCGCTGCTTTCGATCGGGGTGCCGGTGAAACCGATGAAGGTGGCCTGGGGCAAGGCGTCGCGGATGTATTTGGCAAACCCATACACTACCTTTTTGCCAACCACATTGCCTGCTTCATCTCTGTCATCGATGGTCTTGGCCCGGAAGCCGTACTGCGTGCGGTGGGCTTCATCGGCGATCACGATGATGTTATTTCGAGCGGATAACTGCTCGTAGAGATTGCCATCGTCTGGGTAGAATTTCTGGATGGTGGTGAAGACCACCCCGCCGGACGCCACCTTCAACAGGTCTTTCAGGTGTTCCCGGTTCTGCGCCTGAACCGGTTCCTGGCGCAAAAGCTGTTTGCAGGCCGCAAAGGTGTCGAAAAGCTGGTCGTCCAGGTCGTTGCGGTCTGTAATCACCACCACCGTGGGGTTGTCGAGGGCCAGAACGATCTTGCCGGTGAAAAACACCATCGAAAGCGACTTGCCGCTGCCCTGCGTGTGCCACATGACACCGCCTTTTTGATCGCCTTCCGGTTGGTCCTCCACCGTGGGTAGCCCGTATTTTTCAGGAGGTTCTTTTGTGCCTTTGAACTTCCCCTGATACCCCGCCGCCCGGATCGCAGATTGTACCGCCCGGTTGACGGCATAATACTGGTGGTAGCCGGCAATCTTCTTGACCGTTTCGATGGTGGTGATGCCGGTTTTCAGATCCTCTTTCTTGGTTTTCTCGAAAACCGTGAAATGGCGGATCAGATCCAGCAGGGTACCCTTGTTCAGCAGCCCTTTGATCAGGGTTTCCATCTGCCCCACCAGGGGGGAGGCTTCAGCGAGCCCATCGGCCGACTTCCAGGCCATGAAGCGGCTGTACCCGGCCGAGAGCGAGCCCATCCGCGCTTCCAGCCCGTCCGAAATCACCAGCAGGCCGTTGTAGTGAAACAGCGAGGGAATCGTGGCTTTGTAGGTCTGGATCTGGTTGAAAGCCGCTCTGACGGTGGCGTTTTCATCGGCGGGGTTCTTCAATTCGATCACCACCAGCGGCAGGCCGTTGACGAACAGCACCACATCCGGCCGCTTGTTGCTCTCGTTCTCCACCACCGTGAACTGGTTGACCACCTGGAATTCGTTGTTGTCGGGGTGTTCAAAATCCACCAACCAGACAAGATCGCCGCGCGGGTGGCCGTCTTGCTGGTAGACGACATTGACCCCCTCCGTCAGCAGGCGGTGAAAGGATTCGTTGTTGGCGATCAGTTCCGGGGCGTAAAAGCGCTGCACCGCTTTGAGCGCGTCGGCGTGGGCTGCCTGCGGCGAGCCCGGATTAAGCCGCTTGATGGCCGCGCTGAGTTTATCCAGCAGTAAGACCTCGCCAAAACTGGCCCGCAGGGGCAAGGCGCTGTCCGGGGCGATCTCCGGCCCGGCCAGGTAGCTATAGCCCTGTTCCTCCAGCCGCCGGATGGCAAGGTCTTCGACTGCGCTTTCAGTGATCTTCTTCATCATTTCTCCAGCAGCAACTTTTCAGATTGGTTCAATCTTGAAGATTGAACCAATTTCTGAACCCATCTAAAAATAATCCTCAAAACCGTTTTCAATAAACTCTGCAATGTCGCTTTCATTCAGCAATTCATGATGGAACTCAGCAAAGAAATCGCGGCCGCCAAACCATTCGAGCACCGTTTCCCGTCCCAATAAGGTTTCTTTTCCCGAGAGCAAAGCCCGGTACGACGACCATGGCCAATCCCGAAAATCATCTACGAACCCATGCTTTTGCGGATTCATGTGAATATAGGCAATCAGGCGGTAAAAATACGCATCGCTGGTGACAATTTTCCGACGAAAAGGAGTCTCAAAGAGTACACCCGTCCGGCCGACCGCTTTATTGAAGGCTCGCGCATAGGCGATGAACATATTGTTGAAAGCCCGGCTGGGTTCCTTGAACTTTATTATTGGTTCAGTCTTGGAGACTGAACCAATATATGCTTCCTGCTCTTCTTCCGTTCGCGTCCGAATCAAGAAGTGGAAATGATTGGGCAGCAAACAATAAGCAAAGGTTTCCCCTACGGGCAGGATGTGCCTGGCATAAAGCCGCATGAAGTAGGTATAATTACGCTGTTGAACAAATAAATTTTCACGGTTATTGCCGCGATTGTAAATATGGTAGTACTGACCGAATTGTAGTGGTTCGTGTGTCATCATATTCTTCAGATTGGTTCAATCTCCAAGATTGAACCAATCTTTGGTGATTCTAGGCATAGGTATTACTCACATCTATATTCTTTGGCAATTGATCCCAGGTTTGCCCATCCAGCAGCCTTCCGGTTTTCTTTTTGTTCGTTCCTCCCCATTGCTTGAAAAAGAAGGGAACACCTTCTTCTTGACACATGTTCTTAATGTTTAACACCCACTCCTTCTTGATTATTCTTGACCTAGGTCCAGACTCGCCCCCTACAACGACCCAATCAATATTCCGAAGGCCCATAGTGGTTATAGGTCCAATTAGAGGTTCAATTGAAAGAAACTTTATTTTTGCATTGGTATTTCGCAAATGGTCGATCCGGTAGGTATAATCCTGATTTTCTACACTGACTCCCATCCAAACATTGTCGGGCCAGTTAAGGGAAGGAGCTAATGCGCTCAACCGTTCAGCGCGTTTCGTGAGTACTTGAAACTGATGCCAATGCGCCTCTTTCATGATATCAAAAACCTCAAGGATGAATTCCAAGGGCACATCTTGATGGAAAAGATCGCTCATCGAGTTTACAAAGATCAAACTCGGTTTCTTCCATTCAAGCGGACGTTTCAGCATATGAGGGTGCAATGTTAGATTAAACCCATTTTCATAGTTGGGCTGCCCCATGGCCTTCAAGCGCTTTGCCATACGTTCTGCATAGCAATTCTTACATCCAGGGCTGATTTTCGTGCAGCCCGTGATTGGATTCCAGGTGGAATCTGTCCATTCAATCTTTGAATCTGCCATATGAAGTTCCTGATTATCTGTATTTCTCATAGATATTGGTAATTATATGATCAGCGATCTGTTGCTGGGAGGCAAAAAACAAATAGTAAACCACTGCACCTCTGGAGTTTTTCATGGGTAAAGGATTGGTTACATATTGAAATTTTGCCACTTTTTTCAATCTTTCACAAAATGCATTCACGATATCTTCATTTGTATTCTTCTCTTCCCAATTTCCGAATAGGGTCGGTACCGTTTTGTATGCAGCGGAACGCCAGCTCTCATCACCCCAAAAGGAGGTCATTCTGTCTGTTCCATATCTTACCGCCTCAGGATTGCGCCATAAAGCTGTCCGGTTCATATCCATTACAGGAAAATTTAGAAACATATCGATTGTTTTCAAATGCCCGGCTTGTTCAATCACCTCCCAATTCAGCTGAAGCCCGTAAGGGTCCAGCAAGCAAAGCCCTCTTCTGTAGTCTTCATACTTTACTTTGCTGAAGACCTCTTTTAACAATACAACATTGCAATCACCAGAGTAAATCGTTACACGTGGATCGTTTCGGGTATATTCTCTCAATTGTTGCGTTTTATCTCCGTCTAGGTCTATCAGGTATATCTCTTTGAAAGGGGGCTTTACTTCCAGAGCATTTAGCGGGCTGCCAGGCACAAAATCACCGGTTTGCTTGGACAAATGGACACCGCTTCCGGCAAACGCATCAATATACACGTGTGTAAAGGGGATTTCTCTTGTGGTTAATATTTTTGAATATGCTGCGGCATATTCTTTGATAATTTCCAGTTTTAGTTCGGACCAATAGCCGATTTCATCAAATAATCCTTTTTGATTGGTCGTCATATCCTTTTCCTACCTTGGTTCCCAGATTGGTTCACCAGATTGGTTCAATCTTGGAGATTGAACCAATCTAATTTTTCTACATCCTCACCCTCACCTCACCACTCATCAGCTTGGGCAAAAGGGTGTCGCGTAGTTTTCCGAGTGTTTGGATTTGTTTCTTATTCGAAATTCTTTTTTGGAACAATTGATGAACAAATTCATTGAATCTGGTAATTACTTTTTGTGTTGGAACAATAACTTCCACAGATAATGCATTATTTCGATTCAACCCAGGAACTGCACTATCTGTATTCATGTTCTCAAATCCAATGGTCTTGAGTAGAAAATATTCAAAATACAGGTTGGGGCTAAAATTCTTTGATCTTATATAAAAGGTTGTGTCAATAGGGTAAAAGTTCTCCTGTAAGTATATTACTTCACCCAATGTTCCTTTTCTTCCAGTGACAATACCAGGACCTTCGACGAAGTATTCCGAATGAAAATCTACCACTCCACTTGATCCTACAACAGGATAACCAGTCCCGGTGCGGATCGATTTCTTTAGTCCCTTACCGTAATTAAATTCAACCAGATCTCCCAATGTCCCCACCTCCCACCCCTCCTCCGCCTCCTCGACAAACCACTGCCGGAAGAGGGTTTCCGCCAGCGCCTCCAGCGTCTCGTTTTGCCTGTGCAGCAGGTCGATCTTGTCGTCCAGCGCGGAAAGCACGCCGGCAATCGCGCGCTGCTCGGAAAGGGGAGGGATGGGAACAGGAATTTGTTCTACATCCGCACGTTTGGCAATATTTACCTGAACGGAACCATGTGAAACCTGAGTTAAATATTGGTATCCAATTCTAGAACTTAAGAAATAATATAGGAATTTTAGAGTAATTTTCTCTATATCCGGCCGCAAAATAAGTAATGCTTGACTGATAATTCCTTTTGGATCATTTTCTTTTATGACAGATATCTTACCCACTGTTCCAGAGCAACTAATAATTAGATCATTGTTTTTTACCTGAAACCTTTTCAGCTCTTTAAATTTCCCTGTATCAATAAAATAACGAAAATCACGCGAACCGTAAATTGCATTTTTTTGTTCATATACGGGAATACCCTCTTCCTTCATCTCGCCCCTTAGTAAAGAAGAACCAAATGGCCCCCTGATATACCCATTTTCCTTAAGAACATATCCTAATACTTCTTCTCTCCAATTTCCCATTTAGAATTCCCCTTTAATCTCGCCCTTCTTTATAATAGTGTATTTAGCCATTTCAAGACCTATGAGAATTGACAAACCGATTTCGTATTTATATTCACTATCAGGATTGGTAAAATCTTGTAATTTTTGAAGATCACTATCATTCCCTGGATTCCACCAGGGTTTAAATTCAATGATGAGAAAATTACTTTCGTTACTTCCGCGTTTGTGAAGGATCAGATCCGGGTACGTACTGTGTTCAGAATGTTGTGTTCTTTTTGGTTCTCGCATATTCCGGTTGTATTCCACATCCAGATCATATTCAGAATACTCAGTCCCTTGTAAGATTTCGTGAAAATAAACACCAAACCAAAAAACAATACTTCGCTCACTGACCTGCTTTTCGATGAGATAAATATGGTTTTCGTAAATTTTGCCTAAAGAAGATGCAATCATCTCCAAGATTTCACTCATCGGGCATCTCCACTTTTGCTAAATTTTCCCGAATGAGTGCGTTCAGGCGACTTTCTTCTTCCATCTGTGCAGCCAGTTCCGCTTGCAGTTCGGCAAAGCGTGTCTCAAAATCAAAATCATCTTCCTCATCCGGCAGGCCCACATAGCGTCCGGGGGTGAGCACATAACCCAGACCTGCAACTTGATCAATCGAAGCCGACTTACAGAAGCCGGGGATGTCCTCATACGCCCCCTCCGGGTTGCGCCAGTTGTGGTAGGTTTCCGCTATCTTGGCGATATCGTCCTGTGAGAATTCCAGCGTGCGCCGGTTGATCAAATGCCCCACCTGGCGCGCGTCGATGAAAAGGATCTCGTCGCTGCGGTTTCTGAATTTGCCGTTGGCTTTGTCCCGGCTGAGAAACCACAAACTGGCCGGGATCTGGGTGTTCAGGAACAGTTTGCCGGGCAGGTTGACAATGCAGTCCACCAGCCGGGCTTTAACCAATGCCTGCCGGATTTCGCCCTCGCCCGAGGAGTTCGATGTCAGCGCCCCCTTGGCCAGTACAAAGCCGGCCTGCCCGCCGGGATTAAGGTGGTAAATAAAGTGCTGGATCCAGGCGTAGTTGGCATTCCCGCTGGGCGGTACGCCGTACTGCCAGCGGCCGTCATTGCGCAGCAGATCGCCGCTCCAGTCGCTATCGTTGAAGGGTGGGTTGGCAATCACATAGTCGGCTCTCAGGTCTTTGTGCGCGTCGTTGAGGAAAGAGCCTTCATTGTTCCACTTCACCTGCGAAGAATCGATGCCGCGGATCGCCAGGTTCATCTTGGCCAGCCGCCAGGTGGTCAGGTTGCTTTCCTGCCCGTAGATCGAGATGTCGTTCAGCCTGCCCTGGTGTTCGGTCACAAACTTCTCGGACTGCACGAACATCCCACCCGACCCGCAGCACGGATCCAGCACGCGCCCCTTGAAGGGTTCGAGCATCTCCACCAGCAGTTGCACCACACTCCTGGGCGTATAGAACTGCCCGCCCTTTTTGCCTTCGGCCAGGGCAAACTCGCCCAGGAAATACTCGAAGACATGCCCCAGCACATCCGCGCTGCGCTCTTTAGCTTCGCCCAATGCCACATTGCTCATCAGGTCGATCAGCCCGCCCAGGCTGGTGGGGTCCAGGTTGCCGCGCGCATACACCTTGGGCAGCACGCCCTTCAGGGAAGGGTTTTCTTTTTCGATCGCGTCCATGGCCGCGTCCACATCCGTGCCGATTTCAGGTGCTTTTGCCCGGGATTGCAGGTAAGACCAGCGCGCTGAAGGCGGCACAAAGAAGACGTTTTCAGCCCGGTATTCGTCCCTGTCTTCAGGGTCTGCGCCTTCGCTTTCATCCTTTTTCAGTTTTTCGTGCAGGTCTTCAAAAGCGTCCGAAATATAGCACAAGAAAATTAAGCCTAAGACAACGTGTTTGTATTCCGCCGCATCGATATTTTTACGCAGCTTATCGGCAGCCTTAAACAATTGCTTTTCAATCGGTTCTTCCGAATTGCTGTTGTTTTTCGCCATAAAAAAAGGTTCCTCAAAGAAGATTTTCCAGCGTTGCCAGGAATTGCACATCGAAACGTTCATCCACATGATTGGAGTTCCACATGCCAGACCTGCGCACTTTTTCACTTTTCGCCCATTGGCCCAGCCAGGTTTTGCTCGGCGGATCGATGGGATTGCTCTTGCGGAAATAATTGCTCAACAGCGCAATCGAGCTCCGCTCAATGGTTCCCCGCAGGCTGTTCGGACCCGGTTCATCGTTTACCTCAAGCCAAAGAAACGGCATCCGTCCAATAAGGCGGCTGATTTCTCGTTCAAGTGGGGCTTCAGCTTGCTTGATCTCCCTGGGCGCATTCGAGCCTCCCCAATTGCCTGCAATTTCATCCGGCCAATGATCACGCTGAATGAGCGCCGTCCCCACATGCTCCCGAAAAACCGAGCCGCGGTGGTTCCCGCCCTCAGGGTTGTGCCCGCCAACTTTGCCGCGATGCTGCCGCAAACGCTTCCATAAGGTGGATTGGCTCCCTCTTGCCAGGGCATGTGTTCCAACCCGAACGCATCTCAAACCGCAGCCGGAAGTCGAACGCTCCTCTCCAGGCTCAAAGAAAAAATAGACCCCTCGTTCAGGCCAGGGCAGATACCCATCGCAATCTGCAAGGGTGCGTTTGCCGCCAATTTTGATCTCTATTTGCTCCAACAATTCATAGAATCGCCGAACCTGGTGAATATCTTGATGATCCATCAACACTCTTCTAACTGCTTCTTGAGCCATTGAACCTGCTTTCCGATCCCCAGTCCTCTCATCGGGATCTGGAGTGAGCAGCCAAGGCCCTCGATCTTTTTTACCAAATTCTTTCTATACAGTACACCCGCCAGCATCACAACCGTATCCGTCGATTTCAATAATGGTTTTAGTTCGGCAAATACCCGTTCCGCCCATTCTCGTCTTTGCCTGGCTGTCATATTCTTCAGGGTCAAATCATAAGGTTCCAACCAATCCAAAGGCCTTGCCAGGTGATATTTTGCTGAAAGGATATACCATTCATCGCTTATTTTTTCAGCATAGGCGGCTGCATTCACGAATAAGGGAGAAATGTAGAGATGCCTCGCAAGCTGCGGTGTATCCCGTTTCATTTTTACGCATTGAACGATCGATATAACCCTGGGCATGATTGCGCTCTCTGATAAAACGAAGGAAATACCAGAAGAATTGAAGCGGCGGCCGAAACCAGACAGAAAGCTTACCCATTAATTATAGTACGTTCTTTTCTGAAGGTTTGAGTATACAGATATGCAAGTACCAAAGCACAAAATGCCATCTTGCCGCCCCGCCCCAAACCTGCTACCCTGTATCCAGGGTCGCCCTGTACCCAGGGCGCTCATACCTCAGCCGCGCCCCGAACCGCACCTTAACAACCGCATACGCAAGCCATTGAACCACCGGAACAATGCCCAAACCGGGGGCAAAACGGCCTGTTATTCCATTGTTTTGGCAAATCAATTCGCCCCCGGCCGGCCATCCCACCCCCCATATGCCGGCCTGGCTCCAATCGCCGCCCCCTATCCCTGGCGTGCCAGGCGGCTCGCGGGGTTGTGGAGCAGGGATTGTTTCTTTATTTTTCAGGAAACAAAAAACAAAGATGGGGAAAGAGCGATTGAAATCGCCGCTGCGAGTGTAATGGATCGAATTGCCTTCCCCCGCGGCCACAGCCATAGAAACCGCCGCTGCGGGGTTTCTCCAGAAGCCTGGAACGCAACCCGGCACGATCTTCATTCGTGTATTCGTGAAGGGTTTTATTCGTGGACGGTTCGCACCCTATCCTCCAGCAGCCTGAGCTGCCCCATTC
>JAFGMV010000067.1 GCA_016927315.1 Anaerolineales bacterium
CGCCGTCGGCGTCGTAGTCGCCGGGGACCGGCCGGTCAGTGGAGAGCCCCCACCAGACTGCGGTCTGGCCGTAGGCGTACCAGTAGCCGTTGGAGGGGCGGTAGACTGAGATATCGGTGTCGCCGTCCCCGTCGAAGTCGGCTGCAACTTGTGGACCTATTTTCTCGACCATATAGGTCTCCCCACTGGTAAAACCGCCCTCCAGCGGGTTACCACCCAGGTCCTGGATACTTCCGTCATCGATCATGTCCAGGCGGATGGTGCCGCTGCCAGCGCCGGTATCGACGGTGACTGTGAAGCTGTCTTGGGAGCCGCTGACGGCTGTAATGGAAGCGCCGCTCAGGCCGGTCGTCACAAGCGTGAGATCAGCGAATGGTGTACTGGTATCTACTCCCGTGACCGGTTCAGAGAAATTAACTGTGAAGTCTACGCTGGCTGCGCTGGTTGGAGATGGATCGGCCAGCAAGATGCTTGTTACGTATGGGGTCGTGTTTGGCACGGCGACAATTCCATCCAGGACATCATTGTCTATCGCTAACGTGAGTGTCCCCCAGGTCTCGTTATGGGTGCCTTCATACTGGCGGATGCGCTGGTGCTCTGCCCACATACTGTCCGTCAGGCAGCTGCCCAGGCCCCAGACACTGGCATCCGGATCAAAATACCCGTCGGGAGAGTTATGGTACCAGCGTGCCGGCCAGATCGCATCCGGCCGATGGGTAATGCTCCAGAAGTCGCTCAAGCCGGTGCTGCACAGGGTCGACCCGTACACCCCGGCCGTGATTCCCAGTGAATGTAATTGGGAGACCCAGCCATTCATAAAGGCATTGGCTGCGTTCCGGCAGGTTGTGTCTGTGCCGTAGTACTCCATATCGTAGTAAACAATCGAGTCCGATTGATCAGGGTTGGTCAGGCCAAGCACGGATAGTGTACCTGCGGCTGAGTTCGCTTCTGCAGCACCCTGGTTGTATGCCGTTGTGACATTGTAGCTGAAACGTGAACTATACCCGGTACAGGGAGCCTGGGGGCCGACCCAGGTTGGTATGAATTTCCAGCCCTGGGCAGATAATTGTTCCAGGAAAGCCGCTGACAGGAGACTGTTGGGGCAGGCACGCGCCGAACCGCCGATATAGAGATTGACTGCTTCATAAGGGCTGTTGTCCCACCAGGTTTTCATCTGTGCAATGCTCGGGATTTCGCAGATGTCAAAACCATGCCCGATTAATATGGAGGTGTTCATACCGCTGGCTGCATCGCCGGCAGTCAGGTTGTTGTCTGTCATTGTGTACGTCTTCGTGAGGAGGTCTGCTTCGACACCTGGCAGGATGACATTATTCCATGTCAAACCGCCGTCGTTGGTGTGCAGCAGCCTGGTTTCTGAAGAGCAGCTGGCGCTGGCCTTGCTGCATTTACCGTAGACCCATTTTCCCCACCCGCTCGATGGGCCGGCCATGTCCACTTCTGTAATGGAAGCAGAGAGGCTGTCCCGATTTTCTTTGATTTCCAGCCGGCCGTCAACCACAGCCAGTATCAGCGTTGAATCAGGAATGGTGGCAACGAATTCTTCAGCGTTTGTACCCGGGGAGGTTAAACTCGCGGAAGTGAGTTTAAGCGCAAGTTGGTCCTGCAGGGACCAGGTTGTTCCAAAATCATTGGAAAGATATAACTGGATGAAAGAGGCAGGGTCGACCTCGACCAGATACAGGGTTGAACGATCACTATTGTGCCCGGGCAGAAAGAGAGCAATGTCTGCCTGGTATGCTAAATCTGCAGGTCCGATTTCTTCCCAGGTAGCGCCGCTGTTCATTGTTCTGAATACCTGGCTGCCGGTCGGGCCGCGGATAACAATGCCTTGTTCAGTATCCCTGACAAGCAGCTTTCCGGTGACCGGCATCGGCGACTGCTGCCAACCCCGCCCCCCGTCAGAGGTTGTAAGCAGCGTTCCACTGTTGAAGTTGGTTCCGTTAAAGTGCTTGAATGCAATCCAGCCATTTTGAGGGCTGGTCCATACCATCTGGACTGTATCCGATAGAACCGTGGATATACCATTCCCCTGTATTGGGATTTCTTCGGTGTACCAGGTCTGGCCATGTGTTGAGGTGCCTGCCAGGTGGTAGCTTTGCGTTCCGGATGATTCGCTGCTCCTGAAAAGAACCCAACCGTGGTTGGAATCCAGGAAAAATACATCCAGCAGATGATCTTCAACCGAAAGGACAGGCGTGATTTCCTGCCAGGATTGCCCGCTGTCTTCTGTCCAGAAGATCCTCTGGTTGATTTGGACCCACCCGGATGAAGCGGTTAACAAATCAAATTGTCTCAGTGCTTGAGGTTGAGTGTCAGGCTGCTGCCTGATACCAAGAGGTAACAAAAGAAAGATCACCAATATTGAAGAAAGTTGTTTGGCCATATTTGTCTGGAAATCTCGTTTACAGAATTATACCAATTTCACAATTCCCGTTGGTGATGCGGGGGGAGGGGCGCATTAAAGGGTTGTGGGTTTAATCGTAAACATGCTTTAAAGAAGCAGCGTCCCGAAGGTTGTACCCATGAACAGGCTGTTACCATAAATCTTCGGGACGTTATATATTAAGAGACCCTAAATGTTTTTGCGAAGAACCTCCGAAGGATGCAAAAGTTTTAGGGTCTAAATAAAGATCGAATTACTGCCAGGGGTCTCCATCCCCATTGGTATCGCGGGCGGGCAGGGGGAAGTCGCCGGCGGCGTAGTAGCCGCCCTGGGTGATGGCCGGCTCGCGCACATACCACATATTGTTGGAAGGCCGCACCACAGCATAGTCGGTGTCGCCGTCGC
>JAFGMV010000068.1 GCA_016927315.1 Anaerolineales bacterium
AAAAGATGCGCATCTTTTTGACAAAAGGTACCGTGTGGTTTTTATTCAGCCGGGACTTCTTTTTATTCACTCTGCCGGCATTTCTCGTTTCTTTCGGGGGGATTTGTAGCCGGAAGACAAAGGACTTAATTCGGGAGTTGGGAGTTTGGTGGCGGGATGGAAGGATATGGCTGCAGACGGCTCAGGGATCGGTATACCCAGGCGGATATTTACTTGAACAAAGTCAGCCCTGAACGACTATCACCTGTACGAGCGGCTCAGATAACCGCTGGAAGCTCGCCTGCAACTCGCCCCCAAATTGACATACACCCGTATAAATGAAAGACTGGATAGTTTGTTATAATTGGGGCCGCTGCACTTATTCAAAAAATTAAGGAGTGTTATTCATGTATAAGCTGGTATTGATACGACACGGGCAGAGTGTCTGGAACCTTGAAAATCGTTTCACCGGTTGGACGGATGTCGATCTGAGCGAGAAGGGTGTTCAGGAAGCCCATGCCGGTGGGCAGGTCTTACGCGAGGAAGGGTACACATTTGATGTGGCATATACTTCCGTACTGAAACGGGCCATAAAGACACTGTGGGTGGTATTGAGCGAACTGGACCTGGAATGGATTCCGGTTATCCGGGCCTGGCAGCTGAATGAGCGGCATTACGGCGCTCTACAGGGACTGAACAAGGCGGAGACTGCTGAAAAGCATGGCGATGAGCAGGTCAAGATCTGGCGTCGCAGCTACGATATCACACCGCCTCCATTGGAAGATGACGATGAGCGCCATCCAAAACATGATCGCCGGTATGCTGGCCTTGCGGCGGAAGATGTACCTGCAACCGAATCGCTCAAGTTGACCCTTGAGCGCGTGCTGCCTTACTGGGAAAAGGAAATCGCCCCGGTAGTTAAATCCGGAAAGCGCGTCCTGATTGCTGCCCACGGAAACAGTTTGCGGGCTCTGGTCAAGTATCTGGATGGCATGTCTGAAGCCGAAGTTTTGGAGCTGAATATCCCGACCGGTATTCCATTGGTATATGAACTGGATGAGAACCTGAAGGCGATCAAGCGATATTATCTGGGTGACCAGGACGCCATAGCTGCTGCGGCTGCGGCTGTTGCAAATCAGGGAAAGGCAAAATAATGAAGCAGATTAATAGTTGCCTCAAGAACATATCTTGAGGCAACTATCAGTCTGTCAACCGTAAATTGATGACTTGGATGTATCCTTGTTTTCCCTATCTGTCCGGACTTCTTCCAGATGATTATGGGCGCACCCTGATAGTACAATTCGACAAAACACACTTGACACACTCATAATTCTTTTACATTTAAATCATGCAGAAAAATATAAAATCACGCCTTCCCAGTATGCAGAGTGCGATCAGTGTTTTTGCGACAGCCGCTTTTTTGGTCTATGGTTGGACAATTTACGCATCTTTCTGGAAGATCCCGTCCTGGTTGTTTTATTTGAAAATTGGCGAGATATATTCAGTTTATGCATATTCATTCATTGTGAATTTCCTGGAAAGTGGGTTATTGTTATCTGGGGTAATATTGGCCAACGCTTTTCTTTCCGGAAATTTGTGGAAAAAGAATTTTTCATCAGCCGCTGTAGCTGTAATATTTATCTTAGTGGGGTCTGCGGTTACCCACCTGCGTCTGTATGAAGAACCGGATCTCAGAGAAGACTTTATTAGCACCCAATTGCTTTGGTGGGGGAGTACGTTTATTGTGGCACTATTAGTTAGTGTTGTCTGTGCTCGCGTTGCTATCCTCAACAAATGGATAACCAATCTTGCCGATAACATGGTAGTTTTTCTATATATTTATATCCCACTGACAATTGTTTCCCTAATTATTGTTATCTCTCGGATTTTCTTTTAGAGGGTTATGGATGACAAAGTTATCTCGACGTGATTTTCTGAAATTAACCTCGATAGTTGCTGCAGGGGCACTGGCGCCGGAATCTGTGTATTCATTAAAAGCAGATAATAGTCCAAACATCATCATCATTTTATTTGATGCAATGTCTGCCCGTAATATGTCGTTATATGGCTATTCTCGTGAAACGACCCATAATTTAAGCAAATTTGCCGATCGCTCTACGGTATATTTCAAACATTATTCTGGTGGAAACTATACAACACCCGGAACAGCCAGTATGTTGACGGGAATGTTTCAATGGAAACACCGGGCATTCAATCCGGGCGGGTTGGTAAAACCGGAATTAGCGATTATTAATCCCTTTACTTTATTGGGTGAAGATTATTATCGTTTGATGTTTTCGCAAAATCTTTGGCCAGACCGGCTTGTCAGTCAATACTATGCTGATGTAGATCGCTTCCTGCCCATGACTTCATATAGTTTCAGACCAGATAATTTGGTGATGGACAAGGTTGGTAAAGATCGATATCTGGCGTCGATTTCTTTTGAAGAGTTTCTGTTTCCTTTCCAAAGCGGCCTGCCCGCCTCCTCAGTGCTGGGATATCTTTACAAGGTTTTTAATCTGCATGGTATTGTTAGCCATAAGAAGCATTCGGGTTACCCGAGGGGGGTACCAGAGGTGGAAAACTTTGCAAATTATCTTAATGAAGAAATCTACAAGGGAGTACTGGCTGAAACAATGGAATTGGAGCAGCAGAGCAAACCTTATTTCTCTTACTTCCATTTGTTTTCTCCACATGAACCGTATAAACCGGGACGTGCGTTTTGGAAGATGTTCGAGAATGATGGGTTTGAACCACCGCCCAAACCAGTGCATCCATCAGTTTCTGGCTATTCTTATGATAACTTGCTTTCTAAGCGTTTGAGGTATGACCAGCAAGTTGCTCATGTGGATGCAGAATTCGGGAAACTTATTGAACGCTTGGAATCAACGAATGTCCTGGATAATAGTTATATTATTGTTACATCCGACCATGGTGAAATGTTTGAACGCGGCTTTTTCGGGCATAGCGGTTTATTGATGTATGAACCCAACATCAGGATCCCACTGCTTATTCGGGCTCCAGGGCAGGAAACTCGTAAGGATATTCAGGTTTCTACCAGTAATATAGACCTGTTGCCGACAATTCTATCTATTGCAGAGAAAAATATTCCCGCGGAGATAGATGGTCAGGTTTTACCGGGCCTAGGAGGAAATGAAGATAGCAGACGTCCATTATTCTCAATGAATGCCCTTAAGAATTCACGGTTCCTGCCCATTACCAGGGCAGCGATATCAATGCATCAGGAGCCCTACAAATTGATTGCCTATCTTGGATTCCCAGAGTTTGGTCTGGATGGCGCTTATGAGCTGTATGATCTCGAAAATGACCCTGAAGAAATGGTCAATTTGACCGATTATGATTCCATCGATTTCTCAAAGATAAAGGAAGAATTTCTTGATCACCTCGCAGATGCCAATCGACCATATCTGAGAAATAGCCAGACCGGGGGGTAATGTCTGGCATGTCGCTGCACCCCGATTTCGTCTCTGAGCTTGGCAAGCATTTTGATGGTGAGGTTCGCCTGGACCTGGCCAGCCGGATTCTTTACAGCACCGATGCCTCCCTGTACCAGGTAGAACCCTTGGGGGTGGCGCTGCCGCGCACCCAGGAAGACCTGCAGGCTGTGGTTGAATTGGCGGCCAGGTATGGTATCCCGCTGCTGCCGCGCGGTTCAGGGACATCTCTGGGCGGTCAGGCGGTTGGACAGGCCTTGATCGTGGACTGCACCCGCTGGCTGGACAACATCCTTGAGATTGATCCTGAAGGCAAGACAGCTACAGTTGAGCCGGGCGTGATCCTGCAGGCGCTTAACCGGGAAGCGGGACGGTACGGGCTGGCTTTTGGGCCGGACCCGGCCTCGGCCGAACGGGCTACCTTGGGAGGTGTGATCGGCAACAATGCTACCGGAGCCCATTCGATCAGATACGGAATGACGGCCGACCATCTGCTCTCGGCTGGGGTAGTCCTGGCAGATGGGTCGCTGAGTGAACTGCGGGAGATCTCGCTGGATGCCGCCCGGCAGAAAGCCGCCGGCGAACACCTGCTGGAGGCCAGCCTTTATTCGGCAGCCCTGCACATCCGCCAGCAAGCTGATATTGCGAATGATTGGCCGCCTTTCTGGCGTAATTCTGCCGGCTACAGGCTGAATTATCTGCTGCCTGTTTCACAATCATGCCCGCCGCAGTGGGAGTCGGGCGCCCCTTATCCGCCGTTGGCGAAGGATCATATCAACCTGGCGCACCTGCTGGCCGGCTCGGAGGGGACGCTGGCTGTGATCCGGCAGGCCACGCTGCGCCTGGTACCCAAACCTCGGTATACGGCCCTGGCCGTTCTGTCGTATGACAGCCTGGAAGCGGCCTGTGAGGCCGTACCCGGTTTGCTGGAATACGGTCCTTCCGCCGTGGAATTAATCCCCAAGATGCTGGTCGATCTGGCGCGCGGCGTACCGGCGTATTCCCGGCAGTTGGGTTGGGTGCCGGGGAACCCGCAGGCGCTGCTGGCGGTCGAATTCAGCGGCAGCCAGCCTGCGGCCGTGGAGCAGGCCGCCCGGGCGCTGGGGTCCGAGGCCATGCTGGCTGTCAGCCCTTCGGCGCAGGCCGATGTATGGGCGGTGCGTAAGGTCGGGATGGGTATCCTGAATTCGAACCCAACCGAACTGCGTCCGACGGCTTTCATCGAGGATTGTGCTGTTCCGGTAGAGAACCTGGGTGAGTTTGTACGCTCCATGCAGCTCATCCTGGAAGCGCACGGGACGCGGGCGGCCTTTTATGCGCACGCCTCGGCCGGATGCCTGCATATCCGCCCGCTGGTAAACCTGAAGACAGGGAGCGGGGTGGGGCAGCTGCGTTCGATTTCAGAGGCCGCACTGGAACTGGTGCTGCGCCTGGGAGGCACGATGACCAGCGAGCATGGTGATGGACTGGTGCGTTCTGAATGGCTGCGCCGGACCTATGGAGATGAGCTGCTTTCGTATTTCCGCCTCTTGAAGCAGGCTGCGGACCCGCAGGGGATTCTTAATCCGGGCAAGATCGTCGATCCCCCCCCAATGGATACCAGCCTGCGTTATGGGGCCGGTTACCGGGCCCAGCCCTGGACGGCTTCACTGGCTTTTCACAAGAGCCGGGGACTCGAGACGGCTGTCGACCAGTGCAATGGGGCCGGCGTCTGCCGCAAACAGGAGGGTGTCATGTGTCCCTCCTTCCAGGCGACCCGCGAAGAGATGCATTCTACCCGCGGCAGGGCCAACCTGCTGCGGGCTTTGATCTCAGGACATTGGAAGGAAGCTGTTACAGGTTCGGACGGGAAGGGGGGGCTTCAGAAGCTGGTTTTCCAATCCCTGGATCAGTGCCTGGCCTGCAAGGGCTGCCTGTCGGAGTGCCCCAGCGGGGTGGATATCGCCCGGTTGAAGTACGAGTTCCAGCATGAATACTACAAGACTCACCACCGCCGACCCCGCGATTACCTGTTCGGGTATATTAACCAGTTGGCTGTCTGGGTTGGGCGGCTGCGGATTGGCGGCCTTGTCAACCAGTTGATGGGCTTGAAACTGGTCCAAGGCCTGCTCGACCACTGCCTGGGTGTATCGGCCCAGCGAAGTTTTCCAATGTTTCGTGGTCCGGATCGCAGATTGCGGCAAACATCAATCGAGGATCAGCAATCAGAGATTGTATTGTATCTTCCGGATGCGTTTTCCCGTTTCTTCGAGCCTGAAGTTGAAGCCGCCGCCCTGGACCTGTTGAGGGCCTGTAATGTAGAAGTCGTGGTCCTGCCGGTGCTGGGTGCGGGACGAACGCTGCTGTCCAAGGGCTTCCTCGATTCCGCTCGCCGGCAGGCCGTTCGGGTGCTGGAGGCAGTCCGGCGGCTTGACCCTCAGGGAAGGCTGCCGGTGGTAGGTGCGGAACCCTCGGAGATCTATACCCTGCGGGATGAGTTCCTGGATCTTTTGCCCGACCAGCGGGAAGTGATCGAGGCGCTGGCGAAGCGCACCTGGATGCTGGACGAGTTCCTGGTCAGGCCGGGGCCTGGCGGCGCCGTGCGCATAGCCGCACTGCAATCCACAGACAACTATCCGCGATCAAAGGTTCTCCTGCATGGTCACTGCTACCAGAAAGCCCAGCCCCAGGCGGACGATGGCTTCCCGGTTGGACAGGATGCCAGCGCAGACCTGCTGCGGCAGCTTGGCTGCCAGGTGGAGGTAGTCGATTCTGGCTGCTGCGGGATGGCCGGCGCATTTGGATATGAAAAGGAACATTATGAGCTGTCGATGAAGGTGGGAGAACTGACCCTGCTTCCGAAGATCAGGGAGTGGTGCGCAGGGAACTGCCAGGGGAAAGTGGTCGCGGCTGGTACTTCCTGCCGTTCGCAGATCGCCGATGGAACAGGGAACCAGGCCCTACACCCGCTGGTCCTGGCTGTAAACTCACTCGCAAAGAGGTGTTGATGAGTAAAGAAATAAAGAGATTGATCTGGATAACGACAGCAGGGGCTTTCTATTCGTTCTTTGTTTTTGGTTTCAGTGATAATTTGAAGGGGGCTACGCTGCCAGCCATGCGGGCAGAACTGTCCATCAGCTTCACACAGGCAGGGACGATCCTGATGGGTCTGTATATCGGTTTTGTGGCGGCCGTTTTTTTGACCGGCTTCCTGGCGGAAGCGGCCGGGAAGAAATCGGTCATCCTGCTGGCCGGGGTCTCCCTGGTATTGGGGGTGGGAGGCTACAGCGTGTTCGCCACTATCGAGCTTCTTTTTGTTTCGATGTTTATGCTCGGTTTCGGTCTGGGGGCGATCGAACTGGGCGCCAATGCGATCATTGTCGAACTGCACCCCAAGGACACCGGGCGCTACCTGAACCTGATGTCCGTCTTTCATGGTCTCGGATCGATGCTGGCTCCCCTGATTACCGGCTGGCTGCTTGGAGCCGGTCACTCCTGGCGGTCTGTGTACCGCTGGGATTATGTGCTGGTCATCTTAATGATCTTGGGATTCAGTCTGCTGCGTTATCCTTCACTGCAGGCGGCCGAGAAACGAAAACTGGACCTGCGCCGCCTGTTCAGGACCGCCTTTACGGCTCCATTATTGCTGCTGTATTCCGCCATCACCCTGTATGTAGCCATTGAGATCGGGATGGCATCCTGGATACCTCAGTTCCTGCAAACTGTTCATGCGCAGCCGGAGGAGCAGAGCGCCCAGGCCCTGGCGTTATTTTTTGGGTTGGTAATGGCGGGCAGGTTCATCGGCAGTTTTCTTGTGGACCGTATCGGGCACCTCAAATCGATCCTGTTTGCCTCCCTGGCGGCCAGTGTTTGTGTCGCTCTCGGGTTGTTCGGGCCGGATGCCCTGGTTTTCTTCCTGCCGGCAGCCGGATTCTTCCTCTCGATCATTTTCCCGACCATCACTGCGGCGGTCTCCGACCTGTATGGGGAAAGTTCCAGCGCTGTGCTGGGGATCCTGTTTACCTTTGCGGGGATTGGTGGGATGATCGGTCCCTGGCTGGTGGGGTTCAACAGCGATTTGTTCGGGATGAAGCTGGGCTTTGCTACCAACCTGGTCTATGGCCTGCTGACGGCTGTCTCTGTTCTGGTTGTAATGGGGCTCACAGCGCACCAGCGGGTCGTGGAACGCTGAACGCCTGTCGAGTAAACAAAACCAGGTGACAGTCACATCCATTGTGACTCTCACCTGGTAAGCTCTTTAGCGATTTCCGCCGCGCCTCCCATTGCCGCTGCGATTATTTCCATTCCCGCCTCCACCGCCGCTCCACAGCGGGCGACCGGTATCGTCACGGAAGGCGTAGGTCTGGCCGCTGGCATCCAGGGTGATGGTGATAGCCGAGAACATTCCCTGGGTGTCGTAGAAGCCGGTGATGGCGGCCTGTTCACCCACCTGGGGGAAGAAACCGATCGATTCGGCGTAGTAGCTGCTGCCAAGCTGGACGACGATGCTTTCCCCTGCGCTGGCGGCAACAGTTATGGTACGATATTCATAGCTGTTGATTACACCCGAGACGGTAGTGATTTCAACCGGGCTGGCTTGGATGCCGGTCCCGCCGCGGCCCTGACCCTGGTTTGCCTGGAGTCCGGCGGCAGGCGTCTCCGGTGTGATGATCTCTGATGAAGCAGCCTGGTCAACAACCAGAAGCGGCTGGCTTTCTATGCTGTCCGGCGAGGTGACTGCCCGAGTGGGGACAGTCTCCTCGGGGGAGGCCAGGGCGGTGTATGCGCTGGCGCTGGCTGCGACTATCAATACGGCTGCCAGAGCGCCGGTAAGGATTTTTTTGAACATGGGTTCCTCCAATAGATTACCAATATTGTTTGTAACTATTTTCAATCATAACAATCCAATGTAAAAGAATTGTGAAGAAGCGGTGAACCAGCTGTTAAGATTCCTGGATGTGTCTTAATCACAATTTCATGAGTCCTTCTTGTTTTCTTTACATTTCTTCATTATTATGGACTCATTACTGGATTGGAAAGGAAGAACAATGACAGAAGAAGGAAACCCTGCCCCGGCTCCCCGGTCGATGTTCGATAGGATGCGCGAGCGGCTGGTCCCCGATGGGCTTCCGGAGGACGACCGCGGGCGTATCCGCATGGTGGTCAACAGCCTGGTCTTGCACTTACACCCAGCCAAGGTGCCCGAACGGACGCTGCGCTGGACATACAGCTGGGGGCTGGGCGGTCTTTCAGCCGTCCTGATGATGCTGTTGGGTGTGACCGGCATCATTCTGCTCAATAATTACACCCCGGCCGTCCCGCAGGCGTACCTGGATATCCTGGAACTGCGCTCGAATGTCTGGTTCGGGGAATTGATCCGCAACCTGCACCACTGGTCGGCCAACCTGTTGATCATCGTCGCAGTGCTGCACCTGGTGCGCGTCTTCCTGACGGGAGCCTATCGCCCGCCGCGCGAGCTCAACTGGCTGATCGGCGCGGGAATGCTGGTGCTGGTGCTGGCGGCCAATTTCACTGGTTACCTGCTGCCCTGGGACCAGCTGGCTTTCTGGGCTATCACGGTCGGCACCAGCATCCTCAGTTATGTTCCTCTGGCCGGGGAGTGGTTGAGCAGGCTGGCCCTGGGAGGCCCTGAAGTGGGCGGCAATACCCTGCTCAATTTCTATTCCATGCACATTTCATTTATCCCGCTCCTGATCTTCGCACTGATGTCCTATCACTTCTGGCGGGTGCGCAAGGATGGCGGGCTGACCATGCCGCGTGGCCTGGATGAGGCCGAGCCGCCCATATCCGAGCGGGTCACTACCATCCCGCACCTGGTTCGTAAGGAGCTGGTCTTTGCCCTGGCCTGGATCGCCGCTTTGCTGGTGTTTGCCATGCTGGTCCCGGCTCCGTTGGAAGACATCGCCAACCCGGATGTCAGTCCCAACCCGGCCAAGGCGCCCTGGTACTTTCTGGGGTTGCAGGAACTGCTGTTGCACTTCCACCCGCTGGTGGCTGGGATCATCCTGCCCGGATTGGCTGCCCTGGCGGTCTTCATGCTGCCGTTCTTCGATACCAATCCGGCCAGTGTGGGCGTTTACTTCCGCTCGCGGCGCGGACGTTCGCTGACCTTCCTATCTGCCGGCCTGGCGCTGGTGTTGACCCCGCTGTGGGTGCTGTTGGATGAATACCTCCTGAACTGGAGCGCCTGGCTGCCGGGTTGGCCGGCGCTGCTCTCGAACGGACTGATCCCACTGGCGGTGTTGCTCCTGCCGCTCTTCCTGTTGGATGAATGGCTGGTCAGGTCGTTCAAGGCGGACACCGAGGAGCGGGTCTTGTTCATCGCTGGCTTTGTCTTTACGGCCTTCCTGATCCTGACAGCGGTCGGGATCTTCTTCCGCGGCCCGGGAATGGGTCTGTACTGGCCCTGGGAACTACCCGTCGCCGGTCACTAACAAGGGTACTGCTATGACTGAATCATTACCTGATCGAAAACCTTCCCGCCGGGACTTCCTCAAACTGATTTGGGCGGTCTTTGGGGGCGCCGCCGCTGTGGAGGCCGCAGGCATTTTCATCGCTTACCTGCAGCCCCGTCTGGCGGAAGGGGAGTTCGGTTCCCGGATCACTGTTGGGATGGTGGATGATTTCCCGGCCGGGTCGGTAACCCATATCCCCAATGGGCGCTTATATCTGGTGCGCCTGCCGGACGGCGGTTTCCTGGCGATCTACCATCGCTGCACGCACCTGGGCTGCACGGTGCCCTGGGACCAGGCGCTGGGTAAGTTCGTCTGTCCCTGCCATAATTCGCAGTTCGATATGCCTGGGAATGTCGAGAACCCGCCGGCACCGCGGGCGTTGGACCTGTTCCAGCTCACGATCGAAAACAACGAGATTAAAGTCGATACCGGTACGGTCCTCCAGCGCCAGGCTTTTGACGAGACACAGGTGGTGTACGCATGAGTGAAACGACCCACCGCACCCGTACGATCGAAGTTCTGGTCGGCATCCTGGCCACACAGGTGATCGTTTTTGCGTTGCTGTTCTATATCCTGGCCGAGCCGGAGCGAATCGAGGCCTCTCAGGGGCAGATACTGGACTGGCACCTGGACGCGGCTATGACGCTGTATGCCGGGAACTGTTCAGTCTGCCATGGTCTGCAGGGGGAGGGGATCGGCGCCAACCCGCCCTTGAATTCCCCTGGTTTGCAGTCGATGCCTTATGACGAGTTGTACAAGGTTATTGCCCGCGGCCGCTTCGAGACGGCCATGCCGGCCTGGAGCAAAGAGGACGGCGGCCCGCTGTCCGATTTCGAGATCAGCAAACTGGCAGCCTTGATCCGGGCCGGCGACTGGCAGGCGACCGGCGACCGGGTGGTCAACCTGGGGCTGGCGCCCCTGATCCCGTTTGCAGCCGACCCGGATCCCCTGCTGTTGGAGCAGGTCGCTGCCCTTCCGGATGGGGCGGTTCTGCAGACCGCCATCCAGGTCTACGCCCGGCAGTGTGTGGCCTGCCACGGGGCTGATGGCCTGGGGACCGGTATCGCACCGGCGCTCAATGACCTGCAGGTGCGCGCCAAACCGGCGGATGAACTGCAGCGCGCCCTGCTGTACGGCAGCCCGGGCACCCTGATGGCTGGCTGGGAGAACGTGCTCACTCCGGACGAGACCAGCGCATTGCTGGTCCTGATCCGGCGCTGGGACGAGATCCCTGGCGGCGCCATCCCTGCTCCGGATGTACCCGTCCCGGTCACGACCGAGAGCCTGGTATTGGGGGAGGGTCTGTTTGCCGCCAACTGCGCCCGCTGTCACGGGCCTGAAGGCCAGGGGACCCCGCGCGCCCCGGCGCTGAACGTCAAGGGCTTCCTGACCGGTGTGACCGACCAGGCTCTCCAGCAGATTGTCATCCTGGGGGTCCCGCAGACCTCCATGCCAGCCTGGGGCGATCGCATGAGCGAGGCTGAGATCCAGGCCATTGTGGGCTTCATCCGCCAATGGGAGCCGGACGCGCCCGAAGTGGCCGAACCGCTGCGCCCTGGCGGCGGCGGGGGGGGCGGTCCACCCTGGCTGCGGGACAGCCAGTCTGGCGGTCAGGGGCGGGGACAGGGTGGTGGGCGGTCTGCCTGGGCCGGCCAGGGGCAGGACCAGACCACAGCCGGCGCCGGGAGTGCCCGGGCCGGGGAAGCAGCCGGTACGGCCCTCCCGGCGGACCAGCATACCGGGGCAGGGGAGGGCGGCCAGGACGGCCCTCCCGCCTGGGCGGGAACAGGCCAGGAACAGGCGGCCTATACCACAGCCCAGGAAACTTCCTGGCGGAAGGACCTGGACTGGCGTATCCTGCTGCTGGCGACCGGCGGGTTGAGCATCGCATTCACGCTAATCTGGCTGGGCTTTGCTGCACTGAAAGGGAAGCGCCCGGAAGAGTGAAAATCTCCCCAACATTTTAGTGCACCCTTCATAACGTAGCGCCAGGGCAAACAGGTCTTCCTGATTTATAATTATTTTGTTGGGTAATACGCCAACGGGTAGGGCTGTAACAAAATGGCGGTTGACTTCATCGCCAGCTGTTTCACTTCTATATTGAATAGAGGACAACACCCGCCAGTTGTGCAATATTTATGATTTCAACCGGATCATGGGTCAGGCAAAGACGACGTTACACAAATGGAGAGGGACACATGCAAACAATGAAAACAGGAACAAGCAAACAGAGTAACCCGCGGCTCTTTTTGGTCTTGGCTTTTGGGATAACCTGGTTGTTCTGGATTCCGCCGCTGGTGATTGCGGATAAGCGTGGCTATGTTTTGCCGGTCATCGCAAACTTCAATCAACTCCTGGATACTGGCTTCGAAAATCCGCAGCACATATTTTTATCAACCTTGTTCAGCCTGGCCGTATATGGTCCGTTGGTCGCGGCTGTTATCGTTACGGCAGTAGAAAGCGGGAGAGCGGGACTGGCAGACCTGCTTGCGGGGATGCTGAAATGGCGCGTCCACGTAAAATGGTATGCGGTTCTTGCCGGCCTGGCAGTTGCATTAACTGTTGTTCCAGGGTTGGCAGGAAGATTGGCAGGACCTGTTCAGCCAGCCATCGTCTGGACCGCGCCGCTCCTGGTTGGGTTGTTCTTGTGGCAGCTTGTGACAAGCGGGCTGGGAGAGGAACCGGGCTGGCGGGGTTATTTGCTCCCCTATCTCCGGGACCGTTACGGCAGCGACAGGACCGTATGGCTGCTGGGGATCACCTGGGCTGCCTGGCATTATCCGTTTACGATCTATGATACCTTATCAAAGACGGGCGGCTTGCCCGCGGCTGGGGTTATGATCACGGTTGTTATGGCCCTGGCAGGGCAAACGATGTCATTGGTAGGTATGACCTATCTCTACGTCTGGCTGTACAACAATACCGGGAGTGTGTTCATTGCGATTGTATTTCATGCCTTGAGCAACTTTCTCCCCGCAGTTCTCCTATCGGGAATGAATTCGTCCTTGGGAATCCTGGCTGCCCTGATGCCCTGGATTGTGGTCTTTATGTTGGAGAAAGCCTTGGGAAAAGACCGGTTTCCCGGAAAGTGGTCCCGAATTGAATACTCCTGATGTGCTGCCCTGGCTTCTTGAACCGGAAAATCCATCGGTGCGTTTCTGGACCCTGGTCGATATTCTCGAACGGCCTCTTGATGATGCAGAAGTGCGGGCCGCCAGGACCGCCATTCTCCAACAAAGCCTGGTAAAGGAGCTGTTTGAGCGGCAGCACCCTGAAGGTTACTGGGGTGACGATGAAAGCAAACCCTATACGGCACAAGGAACCCTGGGGGTACTCTCCTTGTTGTACATGTTGGGCGTGCCCCCGGATGAACGTACCGCCGCCGCGTGTGATTCCTTGCTGAACTTCTGTCAAAATGAAAATGGCGGTTTTTCCCTGACCAGGAAACAAAGAAGCGGGATATTTCCCTGCACCACCGGTGAGCACCTCCCTTGTCTGGTGTACTTCGGTTTGCAGGATGATCCCCGTGTTCAGGCCGCCTTTGCATTCGTAGTTGAAGATATGTCCACTGATGATGCCCTGGACTGCGGCCGTTACCAGCACCAGGATTGTCTGTGGGGAGCCATTGCCGCACTCAACGGTTTGGCCGCACTGCCCGCGGGGAGGCGATCCGGGCAGTCTGGGCAAGTAGTGAGCAAACTGGCTGATCGTCTTCTGGACGCCAAATACGATTTTGAGGGTGAGCACAAACGCTGGTTGAGTTTTGGCGTTCCCCGCACATGGGACTTGCTGGGCGCCTTAAAAGCCCTCGTAAAGCATGGCTATGCCCGGGATCCGCGGATTGAACCCCTGATGGCGTTGTTCCTCCGGCAGCAAGATGCTCAGGGTAGATGGCTGTGTGGTTCTGTCTCTCTTACCTGGCCGCTCGAGAAACGGAACCGACCCGGCAAGTGGGTGACACTGGATGCCCTGCGGGTGTTGAAACAGGTCGGGTGAGCAGCCTGCAGGCGGAGCCCGGCCGTGCTGAGGGGAAAGCGCAGGGAAGGGTGAAGCTCGGACTGCCGGAGTCGACCAGGCTCAGGAAGTGTTTTGAGTGTGGTTTTACCTAATTCGCCTGTTTTATACCGGTATAGAATTGCGTGACAGAAGGCAGCCGGTATATAGTATAAAAAATGGTGAGACCGGAAAAACAATGAAAGAGAATATTCTCATATTACCTGAACCTCAAAAAGACCTCGATTTTCCATTGATGAAAGCATTGGAGAAAAGGCGCTCGACCAGGAAATGGGAACATACCCCTGTCTCGGATCAGGACGTATCCAACCTCCTGTGGGCGGCTTGCGGGGTGACAAAAAGCAAATACGGGAATGTCAAATGCAAAAGAACCGCGCCATCGGCCTGCAATTCACAAGAGATCAGGGTTTATGTGCTTATGGAAAAAGGAGTCTTTTTGTATAACGAAGAGAATCATGAGTTGATCGAAACCGGCGTAAAGGATATCAGAGAATACATCGGCACTCAAAAGATGATGAAGTCGGCGCCAATGGGGCTTGTTTTTGTAGCCGATCTGTCGAGAATGACCAGCCCCGTCCTACGGAATAAGAAGGCGCAGCGTTTCAGTGCGTGGGTGGATACCGGATACATCAGTCAAAATGTCTATTTATATTGCGCAGCTTCAGGCCTGGGAACGGTTGTCTTGTCACTGGTGGATAGAGAAAAGCTGCATAGACTGATGCAATTGAAAGAACACGAGAAGATCGTTTTAACCCAGGTTGTTGGACGTATTCCTTGAACTGCACGTACCTTTAAGTTAACTCCGGTAACAAACTGCCGCCAGTTGGGCTGGTTCATCCAGCTTATTGCTCATAGCCAGCATAGTGAGGGAAAATAGCTACCTGCGAGCAGAATTAATCCCCAGCCGCTCGATTTCTAATGAATGAGTATAGAAATGCATATCTTTTGAGAAATGACCCGTGGGCGGTTGTGGATGAATAGAAATATGATTCTGCGAGCACGGCGAAGCAGCCCCGTGATATTATGAAACGTTTGCTTCATTATCGTAAAAAAGTTATAAATATCAATCAACAAATCGAATAATC
>JAFGMV010000069.1 GCA_016927315.1 Anaerolineales bacterium
ACGCAATTGTACAGAAAGAAGGTAGTTTCACATTTGTAGAAATTCCATTCTCACCGCGGGATATCTGGGGGGCAAAACCACGCTATCGTGTCACCGGAACCATCAACGGGATGCCAGTACGTGGTACGCTGGGTGCATTGGGACAAGATTACTTTCTTCGTTTGGGAGCAAAATGGATGCAAGACTGCAGGATTGAGCCTGGGGCAAACGTAACAGTGCAGTTATCATTAGAAGGTCCTCAAGAAGATCGTATTTCAAAGTAAATGCCAGGATGTTTCTTGAAATCAAACAGCCAACAGTTCAGGCATTTACACAGGCAATGCGGTAAAATCTGATCGTTTTATTAAAGTACATGCTGGGCTGCCACGAACGCGCCTCTTTTTGCTTATATATCTGCTCGTAGTTGGGGCGTTATTGCTCAACCTGAAAGGCTGTAGTGAGATGATGCAGGAAGCCAGCCGCTATGAACTTCCTCTTCAGATCGTAACCTGAGATCCATGAAACCTGATCCGTTAAGCCAACCGCGAGGATTGGTTTCAATTTCCCGGTTGAAGGCATAGAGTTGGTCCCGCATTCTCCTGGCTCGATCTGGATGGTGAGATCGTTGATCGTAGGACTCGTTTGGATCTACATTGAGATCAAAAAGAAACGGGTGTAACAGGCCCATCCCAGCATAGATTGCATTGTCGCTGGTAAAGACAATCAAAGTTATTTCGGCAATGCCCTTCTGCGTTAGTTTTCTCACGATCTCACCGACACTCCAATCAACCTCTTGAATACACTCGCCGTAAGCGCCTGACTCTCATTGATTTGGGTATAGAGCGTTTCGAGGTCTCGGGACAGTGGGAGGGGCAGCATCCCCCGAAAGAACTCTTTATGACTATTTTAGTCTCATACCTTCAATTGCGCTGTACCAGGCAGCAATCAGCCGGTCATCGAAGATTAGATCTTCAGGAGGTGGGAAAGTTCCACGACGGTCATTTTCTTCAATATAATACCTGGCCCATTCTTCAAGAGTTGTATGCCACTCGAAATCGGGGAAGTGACTACTGAACTTATCCACCGAAAATGCCACATTGAAACCGGTTAAGGTGTGCAACAGACTCCGCTCCGTCTCTGGGTCATCAAACGACAGAATGAGTTCCGTTGGAATGTGGACGATTGTGGCTTTCACACCTAAGACATCCGCAAAGAGCTGTATGTATTCATCCTGGGTCATAAAAGTAGGCTGCCCAACGGTGTAGTCTGTGTTGATAGTTTGAGAGGCGCCAACGGTGCAGGCAATCATACGACCGGTATTTGGTGCCGCGGAGACATGCATCAGCGTTGTACCATCTCCTGGAACCAGGACCGGCATCTGATTTCGCAGCCGAGTAATCATGCTGAAACCTCCGGCATGGGACATGGGGCTAAGTACAAAATCGGGGCCGAAGGAATAGGTTGGACGGACAATCGTGAGTGGTAGACCTGATCTCTGAAATGCTTGTTCACAAAGCACCTTATTGGCGGCGTAACTACCGACTGGTTCATTCCAGGGATCCGATTCACGGAAAGGGATCCGTTTTAGGGGATAACCATAGACATCCACCGTGCTGACGAAGATGAACTGCACCAATTTTCCCTTGATAAGCGGCACGAGGGCCTCAGCCTGATGGGGCGTAAAACACACAAAATCCAATACAACGTCCGGCTTGAATTCATCCACCGCTGCAGCCAGGGCTGAGGTGTCGTTCCGATCACCGGGATAGGTTTTGATACGAGAGTCGAGTGGTTTTGATAGGCTGGATGGGTGCGTGAACAACCCAACGGAATCACCGCGATCGCTGATTTCCTGGATCGTAGCTGTAGAGATCGTACCTGGTCCGCCAATAAACAAGATCTTATTTTTCATCATGCACCTTCATGTTTCTCTTCCCTTTTAAGTCCACCCGACATCACCAATAGATACCCGTAGTCCGCCATCATCGGCTGGGAGCCACCCGTTGACATTCTCACGTACCCCTTCTCCAATCACCTCGACCGTGCGTGGATCGTATACACGATAGGGTAATGGTACCTGATCGCTGTCAATCATTAGCATTGGGCCACCATTTTCCAGATAGCCCACATACACAACACCAGGTGATAACAGTCCGCATCTGCCGAGACTGACCTGCCATTTTGGAGAACTACTGCTAATCCAATCACCTGAAAGGCCTGGGAAGGCAAAGCGAACTTTCCAGGTTCGCTCTCCATCCCAAAAGTCTGGACGGCGCAAGGTCAGGCCACTTTCGTGGGTAAACACTACTTCTACATGGACATCTCGATCGGGATTGATGAAGCCTTGGGTTGCGGTCAGTCTAATTTCATACGCTTGCCAGGGATAAACAAGCATACGACGATCTCCTTTATTTCTCATCGCCAGTATGATTGGGAATTTTTCTGCCATAAAGTATCAATATTATCCCGAGCACCAGTTCAACGAAGATGATCAACCAGCGTACCCAGCTGTCAGTAGTAAAGCCTTGCAGGTAAAAAAAGGTCGAGTCTACGATAAATATACACAAAAAAAGGAGACCTGTAATCCTGGCAAAACGTTTGAACAGGTTCCCTTTACGTGCCCCAACCGAGTAATATTTTTGGGAAAAAATCATAAAAGCGACCCAACCGATTCCAAGCAATAATAAATAGACTGCATCCATCACTTCTGCTCTTTTAGGAAACAGAAAATGGGTTGGGTCGATAATTATCGGGGTGACAAAAGCAACCAGCGCCCATCTGCTGATGATGAGAAGCCAGGCAGCTAACAATAGATCAACAACCCACATACTATATGCGAGAATTTTCTTAGAAATTTTCCGCATCTTCTTCCTATAAGTGGATCAATCTTGGAACCTATCCCGAAAATTGTTTGAAGGTGGTGTTCAAAAAAGGTTTCACCTTTTTTTGAGCACCACCAGCACCCACTTTACGATTTCGATGGTCGAATCCGCAACGCCATACGCGGTTTACCAGGCAGCTCAATTTCATGGGTTGGATCAATGGTGCCCGGGAAGTCATAGCTGTAGCTTGGGGCCTCACTGAGTTTCTTCACCTTGGCGGGAGAAATCGTCATCTCCCAGGGATTAATCATCTCGATCTGGTAATCGCCTTCTGGCAGCCAAATGGGCAGGAATTTGGGCTGGTAGTTTTCCAGGTAAACGAGTTGGGTTTCGCCGTTCCGGCCTCCTGAAAAGCGCTGCCACAGGTAGCCGCCAAACATGGTCCCGTTTTCAAACAGATGCCCTTCAGAACCGCGCTGTGGTGAAAGCCCCCCTTGTGGTGCAGCCTCGATGATCTCTCGCAAAAAACCGATACGCTGCCAGCTTTTGCCATGCAACACGCCACCCTTTGACCACCACAGGATGTCGTCTGGGTGCATATAGGTCTCGCCATGGCCGGCATAACCCCCATTGACCACCATGACCCAGAAGCGATGTACTTCCTCCTCCGCGCTGATCCCACCCCAGGGGTAGGTGATATTGCCCTCGTATTCCAACTCGTCGTTGACAATCGGCTTACCATACGCCTGGCGCCATTCCACCACCTGCCGGATATTGGAATGCTGGATGCAGACATGGGTCACCCCGGGTTTGGTGTGATCGTACATGTCTTCGGGGTTACCGTTATGGATCGAGCGTAAGTGCTGGTAGGGGTCTCCCTGCACCAGAATCTGGAAGAAACGGTCCCAGCGTTCCATCGGTTTGTCCATGAAGTCGTATTCATTAGCCAGCGACCACCACACGTGGTGGAACGCCGACAATCGCGCGATCAAATAACGCAAATAGCGGAAATCGCTCTCTTCATCCATGGTTGCATATCCCCAACGGTCATAGGGATGCCAGATGATGATGTCAGCTTCGATCCCTAATTCCGCTAACTGCGCTAAGCGCTGCTCAAAGTGATCGAAGAACGCTGGATTAAAACGGGTGAAGTCGCTCTCACCAGATTCATCGCGCTCAAACGGGTAATAGACCGGCTCATTCTTGTTGAAGGGATAATCTTTGGGGAAGACGCACATGCGGATCTTGTTGAAAGATGCTTTCTGAAGGGTTTCCAGGGTCTGCTCTTCCATGGCATCACCCTGGTGGGTCCAGGCGTAGCAAGTTGTGCCAAACGGATAATACGGTGTCCCATCCGCATAGGCAAAGTGATGCGTGTTGTAGACCGTAACCGGGCCGTGGACCCCCTCAGGCGCCGCCACACAGGTAAATTGGCCCTCTATCCCGTCCAGTTCTGGTACGTTGCTTTTGGTGACATAATTCCATACCCCAGGCACATCTGGCATGAAGCGGATTTTGTAATTTCCATCACCATCATAAAAACCATTAACTGCAACCACCCGGTCTTGGTGGGAAAACTGTGCGCTGATGGTAACATCGATGAAAGGGTTGCCGGATGATGGTCCCTCCAGGGTCAGCTCGAAAATATCCCAGCGTTCAACCTGATATTGGTCTTTGTTCATGTCCTGTCCTTTCTGCATAAATACTACTCAGCCTAACAAAAGGCTGAGTAGTAACACAAAAATTTCTCTAGCCTGCATAGATCTGCTGAGCGGTTATGCAGGATGGTTGTAATTTTCCCAGCCCATATAGGTGGTGAAGGCTTCGTCCAGCACATCCGCCACGTTTCCAATAGTCATGGCGACATGATGTTCGAAGCCATTCTTGCAAATATACTTCATCAAGGATTGTAAATTCTGCACATGCGCCACAGCCCGGTGACCAAAAGTATCCAGGGGATCATCCGTCAACTGGCCCTCACCCGTATAGGTATGAATCAAACCATTGACATCATCCGTACTGACCCGCGCAAAGGTTAACGGGCCTGCGCTGGCGCGTCCAGCCATAGCCCCGTAGGTATTTTCCTCCCCGACGGTCGTACCCAGGATCGGCGCTGTTTTGATTTCGTTATCCGAAACAAAGCTGTTTGCCCAGTTCCCACAGTGGAACAATACACAGCGATCTGGATCGTCTGCATAGTTGTTATTCCAATCCACCAGCGCGCCGGGGAAACCGGAGGCAAGCTGCAAGGCGTACATGGAAACCACCCCGGTAATGTCAACTTCGCAGGCAGATGGTAGCAACTGGTCACTCATCATGCTCATCAGGGTGCAGGCATTCACCCCATAATTTTGTTGGATGGATGTCCAGCACTGCAAAGCGCTGGCGACCAGGTCGTTCGCTGTCATCCATTCTGAGATCACGATGCCCAGCTTTGCCATCCGCACAAGATGTGGTGGCGGCACCGTGTCATGTTTCGCATAAGCTTTAATCGCCAATAATTTTTCCTTGACTCGCTGATCATCATCCGAGAGTTTACCTGCCGCGCCGAACACTTCCGATAGGTCGATCGTCGAAACACTCATGCCGTAAGCCTGCAAGAGTTTTTCACTATAACGTACCGTGTTGAAGGCGGTAGGCCTGGCACCGATGGCTCCCAGGCGTGCATTTCTCAGTCCGTTCACAACTTTACAAACCCGATTAAATTTTTTCAGGTCCGTCTTAAAACGCTCGCTCTTGGGTGCACTGGTATGCTGACCTGTCAGGGTAAATGCATAACCATATTGCCGGAGATTGTTGCACACTGAGATCTTGCCACAGAATGAATCCCGTCTCCGGGCCACATCCAGCGATCCGGGATCATCAGGGTAAGCTTGCACCAGGATCGGGACTCGCAGTCCAGATAGCTTGATGGTATCCGCAACGCCTTTTTCGTCGCCGAAATTCGGCAAAACCACCAAAATGCCCTCGATTTCATCCCGGTGTTTTTTGAACAACTCAGCACAAATCTTGGCATGTTGATAGGTTTCTACAGAACCGAGTTTGGTGTCTTCTTCCGCTACCATGATGGGCATGATATCCAGCTCTTTAAATAAATCCTGAATATCCTTTCTGGCTTCGGTTACCAGATGATCCGGGAAAAAGTCCCGGTTCCCGAAAATAACACCGAATGTTGTCTTCATCTCAAGCTCCTTCTATAATCCTGTAGGGGGAAATTAATCTACTAGCTGATATCATCCAGAAATAACCTGCTGAACGGCTTTCTCCCAACCGTGATAGTATTTTTTAGCAGTTTCAATAGGCATAATAGGCATAAAATGATTGGTTACGTGCGGAAGTTGGGTCAGCGCATCCAGGCTAGGATAGACTTTCAACCCAATAAGCCCAGCAAACACCGCGCCCAAAGCCGATAGCTCCGGCAACAGGGAGGCGTGCACCGTTAAGTGGGTGATGTCCGCCACATACTGCATCAGGAAGCGGTTGTTGACTGCGCCGCCATCGGCCTGGACATGCTGCAGGTCGACCCCCGCCTCCTGTGCCATTAATGCCAGCACATCCTGAATACGATAGGCGATCCCTTCTAAGGCTGCCCGTACCACGTGGTTTTTGGTACTGGCTGGGGTCAACCCAATGATGGCAGCACGCGCCTTGGGTTGCCAATATGGAGCGCTTAAGCCAACAAAGGCTGGCACAAGATAGACGCCGCCATTATCGGGCACAGCCATGGCCAATGCTTCTGTCTCTTCGGGTGACTCGATCAGCTCCAACTGGTCGCGCAGCCAGACAATGGTTGCGCCGGTGAAATTGGTGATGCCCTCGAAAGCATAGACCGGCTGGCCGTTGATCACCCAAGCCACCGCGGTAACGATGCCCTGATCAGAATAAGCCACTTGGTTGCCAATATTAAGCATCACCGAAGAACCTGTGCCAAAGGTAACCTTGGCACTGCCTGGTGTGTAACAGCGCTGGGCAAATAAGGCACCCTGGGAGTCTCCCATGACACCCATAATGGGGAGCGGGCGTGTCAGGATGCCGTTAAAATCGGTTTCCCCAAAATGCGCATTGCTATCACGTACCTGTGGTAGCGCAGCCAATGGTACGCCAAATAACTGGCACAATTCCTCATCCCAGGCCAGCGTGTTGATATCGAACAACAGGGTACGGGACGCATTGGTCTGATCGGTAGCAAAAGTACGACCCTTCGTCCAACGGTAGATCAAATATGCATCGATCGTGCCAATCAATGCCTCGCCATTGGCTAACTTCTGCTTAAGTTCCGGCCGGTTCTGAATCAGCCAGGTCAGCTTAGATGCTGGGAAATAGGTGTCAATTTTCAACCCGGTTTTGGCCTGTACCAGTTTGCCGTGACCGGCTGTTTCTAATTCGGCACAGATCGCTTCTCCCCGGCGGCATTGCCACACGATGGCATTGTACAATGGTTTTCCGGTGGTCTTATCAAAAACGACGATGGTCTCGCGTTGGTTGGTGATGCTTATACACAACAGGCTGTCCCGCTTTTCCTCATTCCGTGATAACAAGGTGGTGACAGCCTGTAAGGTATTTTGGTAGATCTCTTCTGCATCATGTTCTACCCAACCCGGCTCGGGGTAAATTTGCTGGTGGGAAACAGATGCTTTGTCGAGTAACTCACCCGTTTCCGAAAATAATATCGCTTTGGTTGCCGAGGTCGA
>JAFGMV010000070.1 GCA_016927315.1 Anaerolineales bacterium
AAAGCCCTGCTGCCGCTGCTGTTGCACCAGGCGCCGTCGCCGACAATCCGAACCTCGGCGTTGCTGTTCAGGTGACAGACGTCATCTCCTGAGGGCGATAAGGCCACCAGGCCATTGCCGCCGTAGAACTGCGAGGCAGTTCCGCTTACCGCATGGACGATGGCCTCGACGTTGCTGGTGATCTGTTCCTGGCCAACAATCATGCCGAAATAGGTATCTACGGTTGATGAGATCAATACCTGGATATATTCCTCGTCGCCGTCGTAAAGACCGCAGTCCGCGGAAGCCTCATTACATTTGTAGACCTCTACCGAAACTGATTCTGCATCCCGGTCGAAACCGTTTTGCTCGGCGACATCGTAGCCTGCCTGCCTCCAGTCGCCTTCGCGGATACTATCCAGGCCGGATGCCAGGGCCGCAGCATCGGCTGCATTTTGGGCCTGCCGGCGATCCGTATAGGCATTGCCGCCGTCAACCGCCAGGGCAGTGACGCCGATCAGGGCGATGATCCCAAATGTGATCAAGATAAGGGCTTGCCCCCGTTCGTTTTTTTTGTGCTGTAACATTTGTCACCTCCGGTGAAACACCTATTTCATCTATCTAATTGTACGACTGTTTTGATGATCTTTCGATTACAGTTTTGTAACTTTTTATTGCTCCAATGACCTGCACCTGGCAGGACTGGTAATTACTTGATCAGTTGGATTTCGGGCATGCTCATGGTTTGGTAGAGCTGTTCCTCTTTATAACGGATTATCGTCTCGCTGCTGCCGTTCAGGTCGATGGTATAGCCAATGATGTTGCTGTTCATGACATAGGTAGCGCCGCCGCCGCTGATCTTGATCTCCGCACCAGGAGCCAGGATGGTGCCCTGGTAGCGTGCTTCTGCGTTGCCGCCGATGGCGACCCGGTTTTTATTTTCGATTGGCAGGTAAATCAACAACCCGGCGTTATCGCCTTTTTTGGGTGCTGAAAGATCTACCATGGCGCTGCCGCTGATGCGTACACGTCCATTTTTGACATAGATGACAACGCCACTGCCAACCAGCTTTCCGGTGACGACGAAATCGCCGTCCAGGCAGTAGGCCCCGGCCTGCAGCCTGGTAACGCCTTCGGGCGGAAAATCTTCGGTCCCCCAGTTGCCGGGCGACATGGTCAGGCCATTTTCACCTTTCTCGCCATTTTTGCCATTACCTTTGGTTGCCTCTCCAGACTCTTCGCTGGACTCTTCACCGGTTTCTTCTCCGGTTTCTTCCTCGCCCTCACCTTCTCCTTCTTCTTCATTAATAATCTCGGCATTTCCGCTGCAGCCGACCTTGGGCATGAAGTAGGCCGGTGGGTAAGAAACCCAGGGACTGCCGGTCTTGGGAGGGAAAGGCGTAACAAGCTGTGGCTTCTGGATGGAAGCCCCTCCGACCAGGGTCAGCCGCTGGTCGTTGTCCAGGCGGATGCTGCCGCTGCCTTTTTGGACCAGGGCGCAGCCGGGGTTGCCCGAGTTGACAAACAGCCCAGCCCCTTCGATCTTGAGGGTCTGTTCCCCGCGGGCATAAAAGGCAATGTCATTCTGGCAGTCGCTGGTGCGGGCCAGGCTGACGACGCCGTAGCCATTATAGATAGGCCCTTCTTCGGGGCTCTTGGTGCGTACCAGAGCTGAGACGTTGTTGGTAATCCTTTCCACGCCGACAATCGACCCAAAGAAGGTCTCGACATACGAGGCGATCTCGACCTGGAAGTAATCGATGCAGTCCTTGCGGTAATCACAGGAATACGGGCCTTCGGGAGGCGGGCTGATGACGCTGACCATATTGGTCACACCGTCGTTGGTGTATCCGTTTTCTTCAGCCGTATCCATCACCTTTTCTACCCAGTTGCCGCCCTGGATGCGCACCAGCGCTCCGGCCATGGCAGCCGAGTCGGCTGCATTTTGCGCCTTGCGGCGGTCGGCATAGGCGTTCCCGCCGTCAACCGCCAGGGCGGTTACGCCAATCATGGCGACCATCCCGGCAATGATCAGGATCAAGGCCTGGCCTCGTTCGGGCAGCCGGAAGAGTCTCCTGGTGAAGGGTGCGAGTGGTTTATTTTTCCCTAAAGGCTTACTACTCATGGGCTTCTTTCTAAGGGCCTGTCGGGCAGACCGGAAGCAGGATGGTCTGGGTTACCTCGGCGGTCAGGCTGATCGTTGGCCCGGTGAACTGCGCCATCAGCGGCATGACGATCGGGTGTTCGGCTGCGACGCGTATGGTAATGCTGTTCCCTTCGCAAAGTGCGCCGGAGGGGATCACATCCACATCGGCGTTTTGTACAATGACTGCGTTGGATGCCTGTTCGACGCGTTTCTCGATCAAGACCCGGTTCAGGCTGCCGTCATTCTGGATCGGGTTCATGGCCGCATAGATGGCGCCTTCCTGGGCGGCATCCCTGAGCATGATGTACTCGAAGAAGGCCAACCCGAAGTCGATCGTCCCGGCCAGCAGGAGCAGGAGCAGCATCAGGCTGATGGCCAGTTCGGTCAGGCTTTGGCCGCGCTCTGTCTTTGTGCTGTACGTCGGTTTATTTTTGATCATGGTAATTGTCCATCGTTTCTGGAATCGAGTACTGTCCCGCAGTTGCTGAACTCAACCAGGATATATTCACTTCCGTTCGGGACATAGGTTCTCAGGAAGTTGATCTGCAGGAATGGGGTTACGCCGGTTGCAATGGAGGTAGAGACATCAATAGAATATGGCGGGAATGCCCGGCTGCCAGACCACAGCGATGTGCCTCCCAGCAGCACCTGGTTCAAGCGCTGGGTACTGGGGGAGCGGTTCCAGTTGATGGTGATCCTCGAGACGTTCAGGGTTGAAGAGCCGAAGTTGAAGATCGTCATCCCAAAGGGCGCCTCGGTACGCAGCTCCCCGTGCCGCGGGTCGCAGCCGGCGCCATACACACTGACGGTAACTTCGTCCTGATTGGAAGTAATTGTTCCTGTTGCGTGGTTGGCTGTTACGCTGGCAAGGTTGGTGACGCTGGCATTGATGGCATCATTGATGGTCACATCATAATCGGCTGTACAGCTAGTGGTCTCTCCCGGAACCAACGGGTCTGTGGCTGTTGTGCAGTCGATATTGTAGATCCCGATATTGTTGACGTCATTGATCGTGTAAGGTCCGGTGAGGTCGACATTCCCTGTGTTGGTAAAGGTATAAGTGAAGTAGATGGTTTCCCCAGCATGAGCGTCTGTGGCTGAAGTGGTCACGTTCAGCGTCAGGCGCGGCCCGGTGCTGGTGAAGACGATCGCATTATCTTCATTCGATTCGATCAGATCCAAACCGGCAATACCGCTGGCCCTGGCAGTGTTGAGGATAGATCCATTCTCGAGATCGGCCAGGGTCACTTCATAACTTGCCAGGCAGTTCACAGAAGCGCCGGGATCCAGTTCAGTCGAAGGGCAGACCACCGGTAGCCCGTTGTAATCGTTGACGTTCAGGCTGTTTAGGGCAACGTTTCCGCTGTTAACCAGAGTGAAGGTGTAGTTGATCAGGTCTCCCAGGTTCGTTGCCGAGATACGGTTGGCGTTTTTTGCCAGGGTGATTCCGGGATTGGCCTGGGCGGGGACAGTCTTGCTGGCGTGGTTCGATTCGACCACGAGCGCCTGGCCCTGGATGTTGGCGCTGGCCAGGGCGTAGCTTTCGATAAACCCCTGGTCGAGGTCGCTTTGCAGCGTGCGATAGGTGCCCCGGCATTCTGTCAACTCATTGGCCAGCAGGGTTGTATCATCGCAGGTGATACCGGTCAGCAGGCCGTCCACTTCCTCGACCTGCAGATTTTCGACGGTCAGGGTGCCTGAATTCCGAACCGTGTAAATGAATGTAATATCTTCGCCCAGGGAGCCGTAGAAAGTGGGGTTCGATGAGGTGCTTACATACATCGAGAATGGCGTTGCAATGATCTTAAGCGTATCCGGAACAGAGATATAAGCGCTCCCATCGTACACGGCGCTGGCAGTGGCTGTATTGACGATCTGCCCGGCGTCCAGGTCGGCCTGAGTCACGGTATAGTACGAAGATTGGCAGGTGGTCGATGCACCCGGGAGCAGTACGACATTCGGGCAGCTTATCGACAGCGAGGTGTTGGAGTCGATGACATCGATGGTATCCATGGAGACATTCCCGGTATTGATTACCAGGTAGTAATAAGTAATTGTATCTCCGAGAATAGAGACAATCTCTTTTGACGCGCTTTTCTCGATAGAGATGGAGACATCCGGGATGATGGTAACAGTTTCGTCCGTGTAATTGGATGTAGTGTTGTCACTCGCCCTGGCGCGGGCTGTGTTCATAACTTCTCCGGCGAGCAGGTCATCCATGGTAATGGTATAAGAATTAGTACAGGAGCCTGAGGCGCCGGGCGACAGACCGCCCACGCAGCTGAAGGGGGCGCCCCCGTTGATTTTATCGTCGGTGATTGAGATGCTGGGCAGGTTGTTCTCTGAGTAGTTGGTCACCACATATGTGTAGGTGATCTCATCCCCGATATTTTCAAAGCGGTTAGGGGAGGCGCTTTTGGCTAACACCAACCCTGTGGGGGTGAAATTTGACGGCGGTTCGTCCATGTCGATCGAAACACTGACCAGCAGGGTGCGGGCGCTGGAGGATGTCATCGGGAAAGATGCCAGAGGGATGAAACCAAGCAGGATCGGTTCGTAATTTTCAGTCACCGTAACCACAATACGGTCATTGTTGGCTACGTTGATGCCTGTATCGACGGAGCCATTGCAGGTGTCGAACGCACTCGTGTCTGGGCCGTTGTCATAAGAGATATCGATGGTATCGAAATCAGCGATGAATTCCACCCTCTGGGCTGCACCAGAGATACCATCACAATCCTGGTAATACGGTATGCCGGAGCCACTATCGCCGGTTGCTGAACCATAGCGAGTGGCTTCCCGGCTGGCAGTCTGCACTGAACTGAAAATGAACAATGCCCGCCCGACTTCTATTAATCCAATTACGATTAACAGCAGCAGGGGTAGCACCAGGGCGAACTCTACCATCGCCTGGGATGGCAGATCTTTCCTTGAGGTTTTGATCGTTTTTTGTTTCATAAGACAAACCCTTTTCTTTACTATGGTTCTGGGGTTATTTTTTCCCTGTCCCGCTGTGATGCTAGGTTGTTGGTATCCGGGGCAGGATATAAAGGATAAAGAATGTGCTCAGGATAAAGTAGGGGCCCAGGGGGATAAAGGTCATGAATGCATCCTGGGCGAAACGTCGTTTCACCAGCATGATTGCAATGAGAACGATAGAGACAATACCGCTGGCCAGAATTCCAAGGAAGATCACAGCGATGGTGGCCTGCCAGCCCAGGATCAGTCCCAGGATGGTAAGCAGGATCACATCGCCGCCCCCCAGGGCTTCTTCGTCATCGGCTGTAATGCCAGAAGCCTGCATACGGCGGGCTCTTAATTTGGTGAACAGAATGCCAAACAGGTACAGGACCATCATAATCCCAAAACCGGCCAGGCCGCCCAGCAGGGAGGTGAAAATGCCTTCCACGATTGTGGCGTCGATACTGTGCAGATAGATCCCCAAGCCCAGGCAGAGGAGGAGGCCGGCAATACTGGTCGGGTGCAGGATCAGGCGGTGCTCCATGTCGATCACAAAGATCAGCCCTAAATAGGTCAGCAGCAGCATACCGGGGAAGTATCCTATTCCGGGGGGAAACACCCAGACAAAGACGCTGAGGCCGGTAATCAGTAACTGGGTAACCCAGGTACGCCAATTTCGCCGGGCGCCGCATTGCGGGCATTTGCGCAGCAGCAGGTAGCGCTGCCATTCCAGACGTGCATCACAGTTCAAGCAGACTGGCGGCGAAAACCGCCTGGTGCGCGGCAATACATCGGACAGATAATTAATTATCAGACCCGCGCACCAACCAAGGAGTATGGCCATTCCAATTAATATGTACATACACTTCCTCTAATTACATTATATACAAATAAGACAATGATATATTGTAATGTAAGTTACCTGTAATGTAGAGAAAATTGCATTAATCATCCACAATCGCACTACATTGCTGCTAAATCATTTTATCATCGAACAAAGACGGTTTTGTAGTCAGGGGACAGCTTCTCAGCATGACATGCTTATGCTTTAAGAAAGCCCTGCTCTGACTCGGTGCGCTGACGATTTGTCGTACTACCAGATCCGAACGTCCCAAAGAGTTCTTGCCAGACCCTCTGCCGGGCAGATCAACCTTCGGGATACGGTTCCAGGGATGCCGTCGCTGCAATGAAGTCTACAACCTAGTGCATTCCCCTGGTTCGCTGTTCTTGGCGAATTGGTTGAAATCCCTTACAATCTGGACAGGAGACTCTTCATGGAGAAATTCATTATTCATGGCGGTGTACCGCTACGGGGCGATGTAGTTCCATCCGGAAACAAAAACGCAGCGCTGCCTCTCCTGGCGGCGTGCTTATTGACGGATGAACCGGTGATTCTTCACAATGTGCCACAAATCCGTGACGTGAATGATATGCGCAGGTTGGTCCAAAGCCTGGGGGTAGAAATGGAAGATCTGGGAAACAACTCCTGGCGGATCACTGCCCGGACGGTCCGGCCGGCTGACCTGGACCCGGATCTCTGCCGGCGGATCAGGGCTTCTATCCTGCTGGCGGGGCCGATGATTGCCCGTTCCGGCGAGCTGCGGCTGCCGCCGCCCGGAGGGGACGTCATTGGGCGGCGGAGGGTGGATACTCACCTCCTGGCTTTAAAAGCTCTTGGCGCCCAGGTTAAATACGGTCGTTCAGATTTTCAGTTCAAAGCCAGGGAATTAAAGGGCGCCAATATCCTGCTCGACGAAGCCAGTGTGACGGCCAGTGAGAACGCAATTTCTGCTGCCGTATTGGCCAGGGGCAGCACAGTGATCCGGAATGCAGCTTCTGAGCCGCATATCCAGGAATTATGCCATTTTCTGAATACCCTGGGCGCCAGGATTGAGAATATCGGATCCAATACCCTGCATATAGAAGGCGTTGAACGCCTTCACGGAGGAGAATTTACCATTGGTCCCGATTATCTGGAAGTGATCAGCTTTGTTGGAGCGGCTGCGGTAACCCGCGGCAGTATTCGCATCAGAAATGCCGGTGTTGAATACCTGGATATGATCCGGGTGGTTTTCAATCGGATGGGCGTCGATTGGAATGTGGAAGGACGGGATATCGTGGTTCCTGCAGATCAAAAGCTGGAAGTGGAAACTGACCTGGGCGGGGCCATCCCTACCATCAGCGTCATGCCCTGGCCGGCATTCCCGACTGACCTGATGAGTATCGCAATTGTGGTTGCAACACAGGCCAGGGGCAGCATCCTCTTCCACGATTGGATGTATCCCAGCCGGATGTTCTTCACTGACAAGCTGGTTTCCATGGGCGCCCAGATCGTTTTGTGCGATCCGCACCGTTGTATCGTCCAGGGACCAACCCAACTCTTTCATGAGAAAATGGAAAGTCCGGATATTCGCGCCGGGATGGCGCTTTTGCTGGCAGCACTGGCAGCCGCAGGGAAATCGACCATCCGGAATGTCGGCCAGATTGACCGCGGTTATGAGAAGGTGGATGAGAAGCTGCGCAGTCTGGGCGCCCAGATCGAACGATTGCGTGAACAGTGACCCTGCCGGCTGTGAAGACGCCTGCGAACATAATTGGTGATTGTAGTTTATAATATCCTTTACATTAAAGGGTTTCACTATTACAAAGGCTTTTCTATGGAACAGATTGTTGCTCAATTGAAAAAACCATTGGTTGCAGCCATTGTGGCCGGGATTGCCGGGCTGGTTTTTGGCCTGATCTATGCCTGGAATATTGACCCGGTGGTTTATGAGAACGCTCCGCCAGAACTACTCAGTCATGAGGCCAAAGTGGAATACCTGCGCATGGCAATTGATTCTTACCGGATACAAAATAATCCGGACCTGGCCCTGCAGCGCTGGCTGGCGCTGGGCGGCGGGGCCGAAGCGGCGCTGGCAGAGATAGAAGCCGAGCGCGGAAGCCAGGATCCGACCGCGATTGGGGTGTTCAGGCAGATTGCTGATTCGGTGCAGACTGACAATGAGGTGGATCTCAATGCGATATCCGGGGAGCCCCAAAAGAACAATGGAATGTTGATTGTCGTTTTTTCGGTCTTATCGCTGGCGGCCCTGGCAGTCGCCGGGTTCCTGTTCTTGCGCCGCTTCGGATTTTTTAGGTCGCCAGGCGCCCGGGTAATAACACCACAGAAACAGGCCCAGGAATATGCCAGGTCGACCGAGAGAACCGATTTCCAATCCATGGGGTTAGCCCAGCCAGTAACTCAAACAATGACTACTTATGTTCTGGGAGATGACCTGTACGATGAATCTTTCAGTATCGATTCACCCGCCGGGGAGTTCATGGGGGAATACGGGGTCGGTGTTTCTGAAACAATCGGTGTAGGCGACCCAAAGAAAGTAACTGCTTTTGAGGTCTGGTTGTTCGATAAGAACGATATTAAGACGGCCACCAAAGTATTGATGAGTCCCCATGCCTATCAGGACCCGGCCATCAGGCAGCGGCTGGAAGCCAAAGGCGAACTTGTCCAGATTGATCCAAATAAGCAAATTCTGCTGGAAACAGCAACCCTCCAACTCCTGGCGACGGTTGCAGATGTGGAATATGGTTCAAGCGCTTTGCCTGCAGACAGTTTCTTCGAGCGGTTGACCCTGGAACTGGCAGTCTGGCCGAAAGAAGGCGAACAACCTTCCGTTCAGGCTTTCTAGTTCAGCATAAGATATAAAAAGACCGCCAGTTCATCACTGGCGGTCTCTCGTTTCGGTTCCAGGATTATTCGATTTTCAGGATTTTTATCAGGGTTTTCCCATTGGGGGTTACCGCTTCGACGATGTCGCCTACTTTGTGGTCCATCAGGGCTTTCCCGATGGGGGATTCGTGCGATATCTTGCCGTTGCGAGGGTCCGCTTCTTTTGCACCGACCATGTAATAGGTTTCAGGGTCGAAATCATCTTCCTGAATGGTTACCGTAGCCCCAACGGTCACGCTATCTTTTTTCTTGCCGTCATCCTGGATGATGGTGGCATTGCTCAGTGTGTATTCAAGTTCTTGAATGCGCCCTTCAAGAAAGGCCTGGTCTTCCTTGGCTTTTTGGTAATCGGCGTTTTCAGAGAGGTCGCCCATTTGAATAGCCTCCCGCAGGCGTTTTGCCAGGGCTTCACGCTGAGCGCCTTTCAAATCTTCCAGTTCTTCTTTCAGTTGTTTTGCGCCTTCTGCGGTCAGATAGGTTAGTTCTGTCATACTCGTTCTCACAATCTAGGGTTTTTCCAAAGGGTTGAATAATTTCTGATATTCTTCAATTGCATATCGGTCGGTCATACCGGCAATATAATCACAGACGGTCCTTTCAAGCCCGCGGATTTCAGCGAATTTCTGGTATTGCGCTGGAAGGATTCCAGGGGTCTCAACGAAACCATGGAACAGGTTCGAGATCAGGTTTTCTGCCTTGACCTGCATTCGCATAACCCGGTGGTGGCGGTACAGCTCTCTGTATAGGAAATCTTTCATCTCCCGGTTGCGGCGTTGCATATCTTCACTGTAGCCAATCAGGTTATGTGTCAGCTTTTGAATGTCCAGTGGAGATTGGGCTCCGCTGGAGACCAACCGTTCTTCGGTCGTTTCGATGAGATCTGTCACCAGCAGACCGATCAGTTGGCGGATCATGCGGTGTCGGTCGATCTCATCCAGAAGTGGTCCATGCCAGTTGATGGTCTCGACCAGGATTTCCCAGATAGCAATACCGCTTAACATTTGCGGGGTGATCATGCCAGAACGCAGTCCGTCATCCAGGTCGTGGGCTGTGTAAGCCAGCTCATCGGCTACGTTGCATATCTGCGTCTCAAGGTTGCCGCGCAGGTCTGGGTTGAAATCACTGGCATCCGAGATGTCGTATTCCGATTCGTGCTTGACCATCCCTTCCCGTACTTCCCAGGTCAGGTTAAGCCCCGGGAATTCAGGATAGCGTTGTTCAAGTTCGGTCACGATGCGCATCGATTGTTTGTTGTGGTCGAAGCCGCCATGGTCTTTCATCAGACGCGCCAGGGCGATTTCCCCAGAATGACCAAATGGAGAGTGCCCAAGATCGTGAGCCAGGCAGATGGCCTCAACTAGGTCTTCGTTCGCGCCGAGCGCCCGTGCGATCGTGCGCCCGACCTGGGCGACTTCCAGGGTATGTGTCAGCCGGGTGCGGAAGTAATCACCTTCATAATTAATGAAAACCTGGGTCTTGTATTCCAGCCGCCGGAAAGCAGTCGTGTGCAGGATACGATCCCGATCTCTCTGGAAGGGCGTCCGGTATTCGGGTTCGTTGTCCAGGTAGGCGCGTCCCTTGGTATCTTTGCTGCGCATCCCATACGGCGCCAGACTCTTATCCTCGACTTCTTCGAGTTTTTGACGATCAAAAAACATGTTTACCCGCTTTCAGACGATTGACGGGGGCTCGGCATGAGTCCCCGTCTAGAAAGGGCCTATTGAGTAGGGCGAGTGGGACTTGAACCCACAAGGTGTCTCCACCGGCGGATTTTAAGTCCGCTGCGTCTGCCAATTCCGCCATCGCCCCGTCAGGTATATTCTACTCCAAGCGCCGGAATCGTCAAGGCAGTTGGAAATTCGGGATATTAATTCTTGAGAACCGTTCGGGGTTTCGCATCTGGCTGCCCGGAACGCTTCCAGACACCAGGCAGCATTCCTGATCTGTACGGCAATCGAGCGGCGGTCGAATTAAATCCGACCGCCGCTCGATTTAAAGCTCCAGGCTGAGGATTAGGGAGAGGACCGCCTGGCAGTTATTGAGGCCGTTTTTTCAGGGGTCACTGTTCCACTTCTTGCTTATAAACGGGTAACGTTGTCCAGCCGGGTCGAACCATCGCGCTTTTCTAAAAATTTATTGTAAGCATCTTTGATGATAAACGGCAGGTACAGAATTAGAAAGGTGACCAGCCCCATGGCTTCCATATAGAGCAGGTAAACCGGCCAGTCGGGCAGCAAGTCCAGGATGCTGGCCGTAGGCGGTTTGTGATTGATAAACATATAGTTGCTGCCAATGATGATGTTGACGATGAATACAAAAACCAGATAAATATTGGTCCCAATAAGAACCCTGAACATCGATTTCCAGGTCGGCCGGAACCCTTCCGCAACGGTCATGTAAATTGCCGAGGTTACCATCAGCCCATGTGAGATGAAGGTCTGGAAAAATCGATAGTGTGGAAAACCATATACCCCGAGGTCTGGGGTCATCAGCGCCTGCAGGGCGCCGCCAATCCCAATAAAGTACATGAATTCGTAGATACGGAAATTCTTACTCACCAGCATCCAGCCGCCCAACCAGACCAGGATACTGCACACGTGCAGGGGGATCATGGTCTGTATGCTCCACTCGCCGATTGTATAATTCCAGATATGCCAGCCGATTTCATTCAGCCACAGGATGATGGCCATTGTCCAGCGGATACGGGTCTGCTGCTGTTCAGCAGCGTTCCGGGAAAAAGACAGGACGATATTGAGTATGACAAGCGTTAAAAGTGCAATGAGATGCGCTGTGCCCAAAAATTCGAAGGGGGCGCCAAGGAAATCTTTTGCAAAGAACTGGGTCATGGGTTTCTCCTGAATAGCGAATTGTTGTTTTGGGACTGCTGGTTTCCGTACAGGGTAGCCTGATCCAGGCATATTCGTGTAGACTGAAAATCTGCCCGGCAGCAATCTCCTTGTAGATAGACCTGTAACCGGACAGCAGCCCGGGCCATATTACTTAAAAACCCTGCAAAAGGTATGGGGATACGCTGATTATCAGGTAGTTCCTTGATTCCCGGTGTGTATTCGGCCGCTGGGACATAGTTTTTCTAATGTCAGAGATGGTGCACCGAAGAGGGTAACTATTCACCACAAAAGACACAAAGGAGCACAAAGTTCGGATTTTTGCTGCATTCTTTCACTGTCGGGATCCCTTTTTGTGATTTCAGCCACTTGACTGCTGTGACGTTGAGAAAGCCCCGCCGCGGGGATGCACGAAGAACCTGCAGAATCGCTAGATCCGAACATCCCACAGGGTTTCTGTCCGACCCTCTGCCGGACAGATCAATCTTCGGAACGCTGCTCTGAGGAAGCCTTATCCACAATAAAGGCTATCACAATCCTGTATTACCACATGCGTTTGGGTTTCAGCGAAACCGGCTGAATCGATACAATGCTTTTTACTAAACGCACATGCAGGTTATGGGCGCCGCGCAGGCTGCCCGGGGTTTCAAGGCAATGTTTTCCTGACAGCCTGGTACACAGCTTCTTGTATTCCTGGAAGGCGCCTGATGATGGCTTGCGAATCAAGCGCCTTTTTGATGCGAATCGGCCTGATGGGGCCTTAGATCCATTTCAGGATCCCCATGAAAAGGATCACGCATACCAGGTTGAAAAGCCAGAGACTGCCGACCGCCCAGAGTTTTTGTTTGTAAGTCTTCATATCGAAAACCCAGAAAGCAACGATGAAGAAGGTCAGGTAGCCGATCAGGAAGATCAACCAGGGGGCCCGGATGCTCCACCAGGGATAATCCCAGGTCAGGGCTCCTGCCAGGTTGAGCAGGCATTCCACGAAGACACAGAAAATCGCGCCAGCAATGGCAATGAACCAGCGATTTGGCAGCCCAAGTATCCTGTCTTCTTTGTGCGGGAGCAGCATTTTCGACCAGATAATACCGCTGACCGCAAACATGAACATGATTTCAATGTTAAGACCAACCAGGATCAAATAGGCGCTATTTCCGGGCGCACCCCAGACCGGTGCGTAGCCGGTGAAATGCAGGACCAGGGAATTCCAGATTTCATTGAACCAATCCATCCCCCAGAAAGCCAATCCGGCCAGGATGAGGTTCCAGTTGCGTTTTTCAGCCTCAACAGTATAGATATAGAAAACGAAAGCCAGCAGGGGTATAACATACCATTTGAATTGGCTGCCATCCCGAAGGATTGCCAGCGCTTGAAGGGTTGAGTCTGTCATGACGACCTCCTGTAGTAATGCCGGCGGCCAGATTTCATACAGCGCAGTGGTCTGGCAGCCGGGAAATCATTTGCCCCGATCTGCCGGGAAGCAGACATATTTTTCAAGCCAGCAGCCCGGGGAAGACAGTATAAGTATAGACTGATTTTATTAAGCGTGCATGCCTGTACAGGGAGTCATTTTGTTGTTTCGATCTTTCCCTGGACAAGGGTCCATCGTTGTGTGGCAAACTTCTCGATGAAATAACGGTCGTGGACAACTGCCAGGACAGTACCATTAAAACCGGCCAGGGCTTGTTCGAATTGTGTGCGAGAGGCGATATCCAGATGATTGATTGGCTCGTCCAGAATCAGAAAATTGCAGCCCCTGGCGACCAGCAGTCCCAATTGGAGTCGGGCTCGTTCCCCATAGCTGAGTTCGCTGACGGGGCGCAGCGGATCATCGCCGCTGAATAAAAAGAGGTGCAAAAAACGACGTGCTTCAGTCTGGTTAACTCCCGAAATGCGCTGGATGCTTTCCAGGGAAGACAGATCCGGTTCGAGGAATTCCTGTTCCTGCGCCATATATCCCGGGCGAATGCTGGGGCCCAGGCGGCAGGATCCGGCTTGCGGGGGAAGGGTCCCGGCGATTGTCCGCAGCAGAGTGGTTTTGCCGCTGCCATTGCGGCCGGTCAAGGCGATGTGTTCGCCGCCGCCGATATACAGGTTAAGGCTGCTGAGCAGTGGGGGGGAACCGGGATAGCCGATCGAAAGGTTCTCTGCTGTCCAGATATCCTTGCTTTGAACGGCATCAACTGCAAATGCGAGTTTCATCTGCCAGACCTCACGAGGACGTTCAACGTGTTGATCTGATGCGATGTAACGTTCCAGTTTTTTCTCCCGCGACCGTGCTTTTTTGGCAACCTTTTTGGCAATTCCCTGCTTATAGGATTTGAATCCCTTGATCTTGTAATCCGGGCCACCAATGCGGATCGAACTGGCTTTGCGTTCGGTACTTTCAGCCTGGGCCCTGACCCGGGTAATATCCTGCTTCATACGCCTGATCTCGGCCTGCTGGTCTGTGTAAGCCTGTTCCAGCTTCTGCCTCTCGATCCGTTTCTGGCACAAGTAATCGCTGTAATTTCCCGCGTATTCCTTCAGACTGCCCCGGAGGGGATCCAGTTCAAGGATTCGGGTTGTGACGTTATCGAGGAAGGCCCGGTCATGTGAAACGATCAGGGTTGCGCCCTGGAAGTTCACGATCCAGCTCTCGAGCCATTCCAGCATTTCTATGTCCAGGTGGTTGGTGGGTTCGTCGAGCAGGAGCAGGTGAGGTTCTTGCAGCAAGACCCTTGCCAGGTAGAGGCGGGTTTTTTGCCCGCCGCTCATTTGTGAAACTGGTGTGTCGGGAGGGTATTTTGCCAACCCTAATGGTTCCAGTATCTTCTCAGGTGGGGTCGTGTTTAGGGAGACTCTTTGCAGCACCCCATCATAGCGCTCCTGGATATCAATATTTTCCGGTTCAGCGGCAAGCAAAGCCGCCAGGTCTGCCAGTTCTGCTTCCAACTCGCGGGTTGGTACAGCTGCAGGACCCAGGATATCCCGGATTGTGTCACCGGAGGCAGGGTCATGTCCCTGGGCCAGATATCCGATCCGCAGGTCCGGTACTGTCTCTGTAACGGCGCCGTGGTCGGCGTTTTCGTCCCCGGCCAGGATGCGCATCAATGTAGTTTTACCACAGCCATTCGGACCGACCAGGCCGGTGCGGTCGCCCCGGTTGAGGTTGAAAGAGATCTCATTGAGGAGCGTCTGAAGGCCGTATGATTTTATAATTTTTTGAACAGATAACATGTTTCATCCTGTGGTCATTGCCCCACAAATAGGGCGCTTAAAAGAAAACCGGGGGCAAACGCCCCCGGCTGGAATCAGATCAGCGGGTCGTACCCCGAGCAAAACCGACGCATGTTTACAGGATGTCCGTCATTTATATTCCTTATCCATCGAACAAATTGTAGTATATCACAGGCCGCTCCGCGAAATCGTTTCCAGCATGGCCCGGTAGTGAGAGCCTTTCCAGTATACCTGCTGGCAGGCCGGGCAGATCCTAAAATCGTTGAAATACTTCCTGGTCAATGGTTCCAGGCGGTCGATAATCTGTTCTTTTTCAACCGGTTCAAGAAGGTGGTTGCAGCGCATGCAGCGCCGGAAGGGTGTAATTTCTCCGGACAGCTTGAAGCGGGAAATGATTTCATTCATTTGCTCTTTTGGGTCCAGGGATCGCAGGCAGTATCCCCGACTGACCCCTTTTCGCATTAGCAACCTGCGGTCGCGGGTCAGCAGGATCCGGCCCTGGCTGACGGCAATCTCAACCAAATCCGGATCCTGGTAATCATTCTTGTATAGGCAGTTGAAACCCAGCATGCGCAGACGGGCGGTCAGTTTTCCAAGGTGAGCGTCAAGTACAAAGCTGGCTTTCTCGGGGAGATGAGGCCGGACGGAATAGACTTCGACTTTATCGCCGTCCCGGGTGATGGTATCTGGGCCTCCGGGCTGGCCATTGATCAGGATCCGGCCGATCTCGGTATGCGGTATTCCCAGGGATTCGACCAGGTGTTTGATCGACTGCCGCCCTTGAAAAGAAACGACGACGGATCTGCCGCGCTGGTTCGGCTGCAGGAAGAATTCCAGGCCGGGCTCGAAGCTGAAAACTGCCTGCTTGATCATCCCTGCAAAAAACTGTACAGGTCTTTCAGCCATTGGCGGGTTTGTGCAGGAGTCTCCAGCCTGAAATCGGCTGCGGTCTGCCGGTCCTGTTTAGAAACCAGGCCGGTCAGACCGCCGTGAGTGTGCACAACCGGGAATGCTTTTTCATCCTTGTCATCGTCTCCCAGGTAAATGGTGAAATAAGGCGGCAAGGCATAGTTGTTGAGCAGGTACTGGACCGTCTGGCCTTTATCGGCGCCGGCAGGGGCGATTTCAAGGAACTTATACCCGCCCAACAGCTTGAAGGGTTTCCCCGTGGAGAGGGTCTCGCTGGCCAGTGATGCCGCCTGGTTGAGAATACTTTCGGCCAGTCTGTCTTCCACAAAGCGGGCATGCAGGGCCAGCGACCAGCCCTTGTCTTCCAGGTAGAATCCTTCCTGCCCGGCGAGCAGCCTTTCCCATCGGGGTTTGAGCTGTTCCAGAGAAGGGCGAACAGCAGAAAACTCGATTTGCTCAATGTGTTCTCCCTTTGGACTGGTCATTTCCAGCCCATAACTGCCGGCTCGCCAGATGCCATCCAGGGGTACCAGTGTTTCGATATGGGCCAGGCGGCGGCCGCTGATGATCCCCAACTGAACAGCGGGGAGGGTGGTAAAGTTTTTGATCAATGCAACCAAACCGGGGTCCGGCAGGATGGTATCCGGGGTGGGCGCAAAATCCGCCAGGGTGCCGTCGTAATCGAGCAGCAGCCACACTTCGCGGGCTTGTTTCACTTTTTGTTTAAGTACTGTGGATAGCATCATCAGGGTTTGGTTTGAGCAGCGGCTGGATATCCCGTTCGAAGAGCGCCTGCCAGGTGTATTGCTGCCGCATCCTGCGCCGCATACGCTGTTCGTGGTTGTTTTCCATCCAGTTTAACAGACTGCCTGCCAGGACAGCCGGATCCAGGCTGGCATCGAAGATCACTGCATCAGAACCAGCGATCTCGACTACGGCCGGGACATTGGCGGTGGCAGCCACGGGAATTCCAGCCAGGCCGGCTTCAAGAACAGGCATCCCGAAGCCTTCGCGGTGACTGGGCATCAACATGATATCTGCAACCCGGTAGAGTTCGCCGACCGTCTCCAGGTCGATCCAGTAGGGTTCATCCGGTTTCGGGCCCGACTCAAAAACGAAGCGCAGTTCTTTCTCGATTCCCAGTTGGCGTCTCAGCTGCCTTAATGTTTCAAAGTAGGTCATGCTTTTTTCGTCATGAGGGTCAGGCGGGCCGGTATGAATCAACCTTGGACTGATCCCGAGCGCTTTCAATTCGGCGGTAAGCCGGAGGGCAAATTCGATGTTTTTTGCCTGTGTGACCCGCACCGGCATCAACAGCACCAGGTCTGCCGCAAGTATGTCCATGCGCTGGATCAATTCATAGCCATCGTCTGAAATTCCCAGGAGAAGCCGGACATCTACGCCATTGTAGATGACCTTGATTTTTTCTGCCGGCTGTCCCAGCATTTCTGTCATGGACGCGAGACGTTCCTGTGAGATCGTCACATATTGGACCTGCGGGTCGTAGGTGCGCAGCAAATCCCAGGGATATCCCTCGAATACTTTCGAGCGAGAATTGGGGCTGGTCCAGGTGAAATCATGGCACCAGGCTATGCAGTGCCTGATATCTCCACTGGTGACCAGGCGGGAAAGGGCGGAGGTCAGCGGCAGGTTGAAGTGCTTCGTGAAAACATTATGAACGATCAGGTTGTCGAATTTTCTTACCACAGGCGCCAGGCTGTCGACCAGGCTCCTGGTGAAGGGTTCGAAGGCTTGCGGGATTTGCCCCTGTTCAAGGACTTTGCTGATGTTGAGAACATCCGGGTGCTGCGAATCGAGTTCGGCGATGCGGGTGAAGTCAGCTCCGGGAGGCAGGGCGTCTTTCTCCCCGCGGCCGGCGATGACCGTTACCGGATATCCCTTTTGAAGAAAAATCTGACAATGCGCCTGGATGACGCCTTCAACGCCCCCGATAACCGGAGGTGCAGAATAATGCAGCAGGGCTGTGGTCGGTTTCTTTTTAATCATAGCCGTTTACAGGTGCAACTCGACAATCGATTCCAATTGATCCAGAAGCCAATGGGTGATATCTTCTGTTTCAACCAGTCGGCGCAGTTCAGCCGCGCGTTCTTTTTTTTCTTCAGGATCCATTGTAATGGCCCGGTGTACGGCTTCTGCTGTTTCATAGATATCACAGGGAGAAATCACCAGGGCGCCTGTTTCCAACTGTTGGCGGGCGCCGGTTCTTTCCGAGAGGATCAGTACACCGCTGCACTGGTTGACAATCGGGCCTTCTTTTGCGACCAGGTTCATGCCATCCGCAATCGAATTGACCAGCAGGACATCATAGCTCTGCAGGGCGGCAATTGCCTTGGGGTAGTTCTCACTGACGATCAGGCGGATCGGCTCCCAGTCGCTATCTCCAAAACGGGCATTGACCTGCCCAACGGCCGCCATCAGTTCGTCGAGATAGTTCTGATATTCGGGCACGTCCAATCTCGATGGGATCAATATTGCCAGGAACTTCACCTTCCCGAGGTGTTCCGGGTAGATTTCGAGCATCTCTTCAAATGCCTGGAAGCCGCGCTGGATATTTTTGCTCGGGTCGATCCGGTCCACCCGCACAATCAGTGTATGATTTCCTTTGATGCGCTTTATGTCTTCGAGGTATTCCTTCACTTCCGGGCTGGCGGCGGTGTTATTAAGTCCGGGAACATCGATCGAAATCGGGAAATCCCTGACATGGGTTCTGTGGTTGCGATACCAGATGGTGCGGTCTTTATAGTTAACCGAAGACTTCGGCAGGAGGGCCGACACTGTGCGGATGAAGTTTCTGCCATCGTCACGGGTTTGGAAACCCAATACATCGATGGAGCACATACCGTCCAGAATTTCGTGCCTCATTGGAGGGGGCAGAATCTGCCAGTAATCTGGTCCAGGCCAGGGGATGTGTGTGAAATGCATCAAAGTTGGCATTTGCTGGCGGCGGAGCTGTTTGCGTAAATAGCGCCCGGCCAGGTAAAGATGGTAATCCTGCAGCATGACGACCGGGCGGTTGTCTGCGTTGCAGGTAAACCTGGTGATCGCTTCAGCGTACATACGGTTGACTTCCTGGTAGCCGTTCTTCCAGGCGTGCCAGGTATGTTTGTTGATGATTGGGGCGCGAGGCAGGTCCCACATATTGTGCTGGATAAACCACAGCAGCGGATTGGCAATATGGTTGTAGTAGCCATCATAGGTTTCGGGAGAGGGGTTGATGAATTTGACATATACTTTCTGGTTCTCGTTTACCTCAACTTCACCTTCTTCCCACCTGGCGTCCGCTTCTGTGCGGGCACAGGCAATCCACCTGGCCGGCATATATGTTGCCAGGCCATTCAGGGCTGTCACCAGACCACCTGCGCCACGGGTGAAGGTAAGTTCCCCGTCTGGCGTGTAGTCAAATGTTATCGGCGCCCGGTTAGCGGCAATGATGACCGGGCGGTCGCTGAAATATTCGGCCCGCAGTTTGTTCCATTTTTCGTTTGCCTGTTGGTTGTTCGGCTTCATTTTATACCTTCCCTTTGGTGGGTCGATCCGCAGTTGCCTGTAACGCAAGGTCGATGAAAACAGCAGCCGTCCAGCCAAAGATGTTGGCCGCCTTGGCCGGAGGTTCGCCGGTGTTGGAATTGTAGTATTCGAAAATTCCCGGATGCCGCATGATCAGATTCAGTGTTTTTGTGCGCAGTTCCCGCGCCAGCTGCTTTTCATCGATCTGCTCCAGGGCTTCGATGAAAAAGTAATTAACATTTACCCAGACCGGACCACGCCACATGATTTCGGGATCGAATTTTGGATCATTGCGGGCCACGCTCGGTAAGACGTATTCCCCCCAAAAGGTTTCCGGGTTGGTCAGGTGCGCCAGTAGGCGTTGGTTTATGCTGTCCGGCAGCTGGCCTGTCCACAGCGGATAGAGATTAAAGGGTGTGATCACAGGCAGCGGTTCTTCGTTGTGCAGTGTTCGAAAGACGCCGGCCTCTTCGTCCCAGAAGTCTTCGATCATCCGGTTTACAATGGCCTTGGAGCGCCGCCTCCACATACGGGCTTCGTCTTCCATGCCCAGTTCTTCTGCCATCATCGCCAGTGAGCCCATTTGGACACACAGGTAGGTGTTCAGGTCCGGGGATTCAACCGGCATCCCAAAGTCCCACATGGGATTATCATCCAGGCCGGAAGAGTACGGGTGGTTATATTGCGCCAGACCATCAACATCATCATCGTTCATACTGAACCACCAGGCATTCCAGCGAACCAGGGGTACATAGATCTCCTGCAGGAACTCAAGATCGGGGGCAATTTCGTGCAGTTTCAGGGCGGCCCAGGCCAGGATAGGCGGCTTGGTCACTTCGGCCTTGAAAGGATGCGTGATTTCAGCGACCACGCCGTCGTCATAGATGGCATCCGGAAGCATGCCGTCGGGCAGCTGCTGGGACAGCATAGCCCGGATCTGGTTGCGGGCCAGTTCCGGGTCGAGATGCCGGTACGCCAGGGCATGCATGGCGCTGTCCCACAGCCACAAGCCGACATAGCTCGTCTTGGATGGAGTCATGGCTTCGTAGGCGACCTTTCCCTGCGGGCTGATCAGATTGTTGCCCATGACCCACCAGGCATATGCATAGGTACGCCGGTAAGGTTCGATCACAGGTGGGACTCGATTGAACCAGTCTATCCAACGGTTTTGGGCGTTGGCCCGCGCTTCGGGGAATGGAATGGTTTCGTGAGAAACATCCAGGGAATTAATGATATGCAGGGTGATGGCGCAATTATCAACACCTTCGACGACAAAATCGATCCAATAGCCTCCCGCCTCAGGAGTGATCTGGTTGTGAACGATCTTCCCGTTGGTGCTGTATCCCAGGTTGCGGATAGATTTCAGACTCCCTCCGGAATTTGTAGCATTCCAGAATTCGGGCAAGACATGCATGCGAATGCCGGCGGTCAAGTCAACCGGGATGCCAATGGAAATCGTGCGTATGTCCTGGAAAACAAGACCAAACTCACCAATGCGAGTCGTAAAGAACACCGCATCCGGGGCAGTGGTCATTTCAAAATCCAGGGCATTGCCTTCTTCATCGATGAATTCCAGGTTATCAATGAACGGGGGCCGGCGCAGGTACGATTCCAGGCCTGGTTCGAGGTCCGGCAGGCGTTCAGCAAGTTTAATGAATAAACGGCTTTGTTCAGGGTGCTGGTAGATCAGTATTCGGGATCCCCGGCTGCTGAACGGGACGCGGGCCAAATCGATCTGGTTGCGGAGTACGCTTAAAAAGTGTGCAGCATGTTTACCGGCCATATCTATTTATAACACAAGGAAGACTCTTGAGATAAAATTGGAAAATGGGAAATGTTCAAACAGACAGACCTGTTGACCTGGGGCGCAGGCTCAGGAATTGGGGGTTTGTTATCTTCCTGGTCTTGCTGTCATTGTTGGTTGTGGAGCGGTGGCTGTTCTGGGACCTTCCATCGATCGATGATCTCGGCGCCAATCTTGTCCAACCCAGTATACGCATCCTTGATCAAAAAGGGCGGCTCCTTTATGAGTTGATCCCACCGGGAGGCGGGCGGCATGCCGATCTCTCACTGGAGAGTATTCCTCAGGATTTGAAGGATGCAACGGTCGCGGTTGAGGATAAGACCTTTTATCAGAATCCGGGCGTCGACCCGCAGGGAATCTTGCGGGCTTTCTGGTTGAATTTTCGGGAGGGCGATACAACGGCAGGCGGCAGCACTCTCACTCAACAGGTGGCACGAAACCTGCTGCTTGATCCGGAAGAGCGCACCGAACGCACCTACCGGCGGAAGCTCCGGGAGGCTCGCCTGGCATGGCAGCTCACCCGGAATTACACGAAAGATGAAATCCTGCAGTTGTATCTCAACCAGATCAATTATGGCGGGGTGACGTTTGGTGTTGATGCCGCGGCGCATACTTATTTTGGCAAACCTGCCAGGGAATTGACCCTGGCTGAGTGTGCACTGCTGGCAGGTCTACCGCAAGCCCCTGGTCTTTACAACCCTTATACCCGTCCGGACCTGGCAAAAAAGCGCCAGGAAACCGTGCTCAACCTGATGGAACGCAACGGGTATATCACTGCCGAGGAAAATGTGCGTGCGCGTGCAGATGTCCTGGTTTATAACCCGACCCCTTACCCGATTGAAGCGCCACATTTTGTCTGGATCGTAAAGAGCCAGTTGGATGGGATGTTTCGGGATGGCGCTCTCGATATAAACCAAAGCCTGGTGGTGCGTACAACGCTGGACCTGGATGTCCAACGCGTTGTGGAAGCAGCCATAACCCGCCAGTTGGAAAACTTCAAACCCCGGCCAGGCAAGCTGGATAAAAATGTCAACAATGCCGCGGTGGTCGTTATGGATCCGCGAGACGGGGGCCTCCTGGCCCTGGCAGGCAGCGCTGATTATTTTGACCCTTCGATCTTTGGGGCGGTGGATATGACCACCTCACCGAGGCAGACTGGCTCTGCTTTCAAGCCAATCATCTATGCGGCTGCCATGGATCCGCTTGGGCCGGAACCCTGGACTGCCGGCGCTTCGATCCTGGATGTCAGTTTAACGTTTTCGACTCACAACGGGATGCCTTACACCCCAGTAAATTATGACCAGCTGGAGCACGGTCCGGTGTTGGTGCGGGAAGCTTTGGGATCATCTCTTAATGTCCCTGCTGTCGCCGCCCTGGAACACACAGGCATTGAACGTGTCGTTACCCTTGCAGATCGACTGGGAATTTCTACCCTTGAGAATGCGGCGGATTACGATCTCTCCCTCGCGCTGGGAGGCGGCCAGGTCAGCCTGTTGGAACTGACGACCGCTTACAGCGTCTTTGCAAACCGGGGCTTTTATAACGGATATTCTGCAATCCTGGAAATTCATGATGCAGATGGGTCTCTGCTTTATACACAAATGCCTGGTCCACAGACACAGGTCCTCGACGAGCGCATTGCCTGGTTGATCAGTGATATCCTGAGTGATGATCAGGCCAGGACCCTGGGCTTTGGCCCGGACAGCACCTTGAAGCTGGATCGTACGGCAGCTGTCAAAACGGGAACAACCACCAATTTCCATGACAACTGGACAATCGGCTACACCCCCGAACTGTTGGTGGGGGTTTGGGTTGGAAACAGCAACCATGAAGCCATGCATACTGTGACCGGCTTGACCGGCGCCGCCCCGATCTGGAACGAGATCATGCGAGCCTGCTTGCGTGGGCAGCCCGATAAAGAATTTGAGCGGCCGGATGGGCTGGTTCAGGTGGAGATTTGTACGTTTTCAGGACTTCTGCCATCGGAGGCATGTCCACACAAGACAAGAGAATGGTTCCTGGCCGGGACCGAGCCGATTGAACGAGATACGGTTTTTCAGGAGGTCCGCTATGATGCGCGTACCGGCTTACTGGATGATGGTACCATTCCCGAGCACCGATTGGCGACTGCAGTTGTCCTGGATTTGCCTGTACAGGCCCAGGCCTGGGCTCGTGACCAGGGCTTGCCCCTCCTGGAAGACTATACCTTCGGTGAGGCCGGAAACCCAGATTCAACGCCCGAGCTGGTTATGGTATCTCCCCGATCGAACACAACCTACAGGATTGACCCTGATTATGCTCCATCTTCACAGCAGTTAAAGGTCGAAGCGATTGGCGTCCCTGCGCTTATCGAGGTATCGTTGTGGGCGGATGGGACCCGGCTGGTTGTGTTGGCCGGCCCGCCTTATCAGGCGTGGTGGCAGTTGGAACCTGGTGAACATCGTTTCTGGGCTGAAGGAGTAGATTCGGAAGGCCAGATCGTGGAGAGTAATGTTATCACGGTTACGGTTGTGGAGTGATGGAGAAATTCCTTGGAAGGATCAGGCATATCTTCCGACAACCGGGCAGTTAATCCTGACTGGTTATAACAGTTCCTGAGCGGAGCGAAGTAAGTTGTATTGAATGCAGTCGAAATGTAAATAATGATAAGCCGCGCTTCGATCGTTTAGCTCAATGGCTCATTTGGGGTAATCCCGCCCAGATAGTCGATGACGACCCCGCAGAATAATGGGCGTTCATGATTTACTGCGGCGTGACAGTGAAGACGCTGCCACTTCCCCGACCAGATACATCCGGGAAATAGAATTCGCTTGCCGTTGGTGGAATAACGTGGAAAGCGCCGGCAGTACTTGCGCGCGCAATATAGGTGTAAACATAGGTGCCAGCGGGTAAATAATCAGCCGAAAGAACAACCTTTTCATCCCTCAATTCCGTATGGTCAAAGTACCACCAACCCCAACCACGTTCTTTGTATATCTTCATGTTGTAGACGGTCGGCGCCAGGGCGTCAGTTGCGATCGAGGCGTCGATGGCTTCAAACCCTGCCGGCAGGGGGTCATCGATGATCACATAATGCAGGGATTCGGGAGCGATAATGGTCAAGCGTACTTGAACGAGTTCACCGCGAGCAATTTCGGTGACTGCCTGGGTTGGATCATCCAGGGTGAAGTATTGCCGGGAGATACTGATTCCCTGATCCAGCGGTTGTACCTCATCAACTGACAGGGTGGTGCTGAGGTATGCAGAATAGTACATATTTCCCGGACCATCCGTGCGGGTAAATACCAGGTGGTTCTGTTCTTCCTTAAACAGTTCAGCGCCATCGACAACCAGATTGACAGGTTCGTCAAGGTTTTCTTCAGTTACTTCACCCTGTTCCAGAAACTCTCCATTCAATCCGACTGCATACTTGTAGCTGCTGTCGAATTCCTGGCTGGCTTCCATCCAGTTGTTCATAGCCATCAGTACCCAGGCTGTCTCCTGTGTTGATCTCCAATGTCCGTTGTCCCGGTGAGTCATTAACCATCGTACCGCATTCGCAATCAATGGGCTGTCCGGTTTTATCCTGACAAAGGCGTCCAATACGATTGCAGATGTGCGGGTGTCTGTATTCCAGCTTCTCCTGTCGATGGTTTCTTCTTCCCAGTGGACGCCGGCTGCTGACAGGATTGCGGCGCCGCCCAGATCCGAGATGAGGGAATCAATGCGTTTGTCCTGCGGGTCTAGAGAGTACAGGGCCTGCGCAAGAAATGCTTTTCCATACAGATTCAAAGCTTCCCGTCGGTCGTAGATACTGGCGGTCTGGAGCGATTCGTTCTGTTCCGACTGCGCCAGGACATAGAGCATAAATGCGTACCGGTTGTAATTCTCTGACGGGCTGTTGCGGGAGACTGCAGGCATATTCTCATTTACGTAAGTTACCGCTGAATTTATCCTGGCTTCTGAAACACTGTAACCGGCCCGTTGAAGTTCGAACAGCCCGTAAAGGACATATGCGGTCACATAAGGGTCGCTTTCTGTACCCCACCAGCCCCACCCTCCATCGTAGTTTTGTTTACCATAAAGGTGCTGCAGCCCTTTGTTGATGTTTGTATCCAGGTCTTCCTGTAAATCCTGGTCCGGGACCGTGGTTCTCTGCAGGATATTACTTGTGATCAGATTCGCAAGCAGGCGCGATGTAACCTGCTCGTTGCAAGCATAGGGAAATTCCTCAAGATACTTCAACCCATTTTGCATCGAGGCCGTCAGGGAAGGAGCGACTTCAATGGAAAGGGAAGTGTCGCGTGGGGTAAATCGGGTGGACAGTTGAATGCCCTCCGTAATCGACAGCTTTGTATCCAACATGCCGGCAGTCCCAACAATTTCAGTAGCCGTGTAGTTATAAACGGGGATTCCCTGATTGGCTAAAGTTCCCAGGACTGGCTTTGTGGAATCCATATATTCACCGCTGATCGCATTTAGAGTCAGGTCAGCTCGTTTTGCTTCTGTTGAAACAACAACTTCCCAGGCGGCATATGCCTGTTGTTTTGCGTTGACAGTGATGTTTGTTGTAACCGGTGAGACCAAGTCAACACCTTCTGCTTCCAGAGTTAGCTCCACCTCCAGATCCCTTGAGGTGTTGTTATGGACTGCGGCGCCGATTTGGGCTCTGTCGCCCACGATGAAGAAGCGCGGTGTTTGCAGCTGGACAAAAACAGGTTTGGTGCTGACCAGTTCGGCAGTTGCCTGGCCGACCTGACTGTCTGCTGTGACCGCGCGTGCATCAGCCTGCCAGGTGGTTAGATTTTCTGGCAATCTGATAGTAACTTCCGCCTTGCCGTCGGCGTCTGTCATCACACTGGCTTCAAAATGGGCGGTGTCTTTAAAATCCTGGCGAACCGTTACAATTCCCAGACTGGTTTCTCCACCGCCGCCGCCGCTGCCCTGGCCATCCGGAATGGTTTTTCGGTATTCGGCATTGAAATCATCTGCGCTTTGAACGATGCCCACTGCCGAACGAACTCCTAGGCCCCGCTCCGGGTAGAAGCTGCTCAGGATCGGGCTGGAATTTGAAGGCGCCAGGGCCAGTGCGGCTTTATCCACAACAGATAGGGATACTTCGGCAGGAACCGGATGTCCCTGGTAATCTTTTGTGCGGATCCTGTAGGTTACTTTATCACCCGGGCCAGCGGTCTTTTTGTCTGCAGCGATGGATACATCCAGGGTTTGTTGATCGAGGTCCACATTGATGCGCGCCATACCGATTTTGAAGTCGGGAGATTGATCTTCCGATGCGCTGCTGATCACAGTAACGGTCACATACGTTAATGGAGCCAGGTCCCCGGTGACCGGGATCTCATAAATGGTGCTATTCCCTTTCAGCTGTATTACTTCTTGTTTGTAAATATGGCCGCGTTCTTGTGTGATCAATGCGTATACATTTTTTTCAAAAGGTTGGGCGATAAGGATCTTTGCAGTCTCACCAGGGGAATAACTGTCTTTATCAACCACTAGTTCAAAGGCGCGGTCGTTTGTCTGCCGCCAGGAAACATAAGCGTTGGAGGAGACCCAGGTGTACGCGGAACTGGTGTGACTGCGGCCTTGATCGTCATGCACGGTTACAATCGCTTTATAAACCCCTCCAGATGGAGGTGTGAAGCCAACCCGCGCCAGTCCTTCCTCATCCGTAATCGCGCTGGTTTGCCCGATGGGAATTTCTTTAACGGATGTCTCCCAATTCAGCTGTCCCTGTTCATCTTGCTTTTGGATGCTGTACCAGCGTCGTTCGACGAAGTCGATACTGAGGCGTTTGCCGGCTACGGGAATCGCATCCCAATCCAGTACGACCAATTGGAAGGCTTGTTCTTCACCCTGGATGCCAATGTATTCTTCCGGACGGATACCGGTATACAATTCGCTCTGGTGAACGATGATACTTGTGCTGCTGCTCACCAGATTTCCGGCAACATCGACGACATTGGCTTTAAACTGGAGTTGTTGGCTGGATTTTCTGGCGCCCATATCGGATGTCAGGGATACATCCAACCGGCCTTGTTGGTCTGTCGTCCCGGTTCCATCTGCAAGAGGGGAGTAAAGAGTTTCTAAATTTTCTGAACGATATTGATCACGATCCCAGTCGGAAAAATTGTATCTTCCAAAATCGCCGGAAGGGTGGAAATAGAAGGGGCTGGCTTCGACAAACCAGTTTACCTCTGCATTGGCAACTTCTCCGCCAGAATAATATTCTGCTTCCAGTGCGAAGCTGGCTTCTTCTCCTTCAAGCAGGTTCGTTTGTTCGGCGGTTGTGCTCACCTGGAAATCTGGTTTTCGGTATTCAGCGACCCGAAATGTCAGTTCGCTGATAATCGTATTCTTTTCGTTCGGATTGCTTTGCGCATAGATTGTGTAAGTGCCAAGTGCGGCTTCATCATCCAAGGTGAATGTCCCATGAAAGCCCCCCAGTTCTGAGATCGGAAGTTTTTCGACATAGACCTGTTCGCCCCAATATTCAATGACAACGTATATAGTATCCTTGGCCGGCAGGCTGTAGTGTAAATCATCATTGTTACGCAGGATGCCCTTGAAATAAACTTCCTGTCCCGGGCGGTACAGTGGTCGATCTGTGTAAAGGTAGGCCGTTGTTGCTTGTGGGGGGCTGTAATAACTGGCATACAGGCCAAAATCGTTCGTAGAAACGCCGCTCCCCCAAAAGATGGATGCAAACGCCTGGCAATCGGTTTCGTTTATACGGGCGTGAAGCGGATTTTTAAGTCCATCCAGGTAAGCCAGACCCTGACGGTTCGTCGTTGCCTGGCCAAGTTCCCGGAAATCCTTGTTGTAAAAAATCACCTCTACCCCGGATTGCGGTTGGCCGCTTTCCAGGTCTGTCACCCAGGCCAATGCCTCTGTCTCGGTTGTTTTCAGGGTGATATTGTCTTCAGCGACAATAAATACAGCGCCTTGATAGTAAGGCTCATCATATTTCAATGGTTCCCCCTGCATACCAAGGAAATAATATCCTGGTTTGAGCGGGCCGCCTTTTTTGTCTTCCAACTTGAATTTCAGGTAATGAATATGATTTTTCGTCACAGTTGTATCAATTTCCCAGGTTTGTATAGCCGCTTTCCCGGGATCTAGCTCGACAGCTTCAACCGTTCCTTCAATGATGCTGCTGAACTGGTCAAAATCGAGCGGGTGTAAGGAGATCGTTGCCTGGTCGAGATTCATGTATTCAAAATTGAAGTCCTGATCAGCCTCTGCACGATAGACCAGAGGTGTATTGGGTAAAACTAACCTGGCATAGGGGCGCCGGTTCCCGGTTGAAAATGAAAAGGAATATTCATCCCGGATCGGATTTCCATAGATGTCTTTTGCGCCTGGCAGTATTCTGACCACATAATCTGTGGCCGCCTCCAATCCGTCAATGTGCAAATACCATTGGTTGGCGTTGAAATTTTGTTTTATTCCGTTTGGAGGTTCAGGG
>JAFGMV010000071.1 GCA_016927315.1 Anaerolineales bacterium
AAAAGTGGGAAACACTCAAAATTAATGGTGTTTCCCGCTTTTGATTCAACTACTTAGAAACTCTTTTGTAAATTTTGGTGTATAGTATTTAATAACTATTCTTCTTGGATTTGCTGGGTAACTTATGATAATCTGGGGCTCAAAAGGAAAAATCAAGAACATTGGCTCAGGACAATTTTACTGCCCTCGCTGTCAAAGTTTGCGCCATTATCTACACAAAGAAGTTGGAAAATATTTTACACTGTACTTTATTCCATTATTTCAAACAGAAAAGGCCGGGGAATTTATTGAGTGCCAGACCTGTTTCACCCCTTTTGAGAAATCAGTTCTCGATTATGACCCCAAGGCTATATCTGATATCCAGGACCTTGTATTAGCAATTCAAGATGATATAGAAGCCGGGCTCCCCCTAAATGTGATTTATCAAGGAATGGTTGAAAATGGAGCCAGCAAAGATGCGGCAAATAATATTATTGCTATGGCAACAAACGGGAAAATGAAAGTTTGCAACTCTTGCCAACTCCTTTATACAGCCACTCATAATTTTTGCCCAGGATGCGGAAAAACATTAGATAATATCGAATAACAATATCAGTAAAGAAAAATGACTGAAAAAATTCAATGCCCTAAATGCAAAGCACAAATTCTATCTACGCTTCGATTTTGTCCAAAATGCGGAGAAAAAATTCTTTTTAAGGAATTTCAAAAGGAAAGCCAGGTTGACCTTTATAAAACATTACAGGTAGACCCTTCAGCTGAACCTGAAGTCATTGAAGCTGCCTATAAACGCCTGGCAAGGAAATACCACCCGGATGTAAATAATTCATCCGATGCCATCTCCCGAATGCAGGATATCAATAAGGCATATAAAATTTTGTCCGACCCTTCAAAAAGGCTTCAGTATGACACATCACGAAAAGAAAAAGTTACTGAAGATAAAAAACCAGAGAAATCAGAACAAAAAACGACTTCGGCCCAATCTGCAGAAGAATACCGAAGGCAACGGGAAAAAGAAAATTTAAAAAGCCATAAGCCTCCCTACAATCAAAGGCAAGAAGCAAAGGAAGAGCCTACACAACCTAAACAACCGAAAACAACCGGGGTTGATTTACTACCAATAATTGTGGTCATAGTAGTATTTACAATTCTAATTTGCATTGCAACAATGTGCTCATCAAAAAGCGAGACTGCGCCAGTTATCCCTACCAATATTCCGCGATCAACAAGTAGGCCAACCTCCACAATAGTTCCGAGCACACCCACATTCTCTTCCCCATCAGACGTGGGTTGCATCGAGTGGATGAATATTGATACGAATTTATTAGAAGAAGAGATTTGTGTATTTGGAAAGATTAGCGACATTACCAACAATCAAAAGTCAATTACTCGCATAGAATTTTCAACTGAGCCTAATACTTTTTTTGTTTATAGTTCAACTTCAAACTTCATCGAAACATTAATCAATAGCAATCTAAACATCGGGGACTGTTTTTACTCGATTGGTAAGTTAGGAATACTTGAAGGGGTTCTATATATGGATATAGACAAGGGAAAAGACTTTGGCAGTTGCGATTCCCTTATGGAATTATCTACAATTAAACCACCATCAACAACAAAAACCCCAGAAGTAATATCACTACCAACTTTCGAAGATGACCAGAAAAAAACCTTAGAAATATTACGTAATGACACATGGTTTTTACTTTATGACATGGCAGTTCCCCCATATTCATATGAAATGAAACAAGGAAAAACCAGTTACAAGATTGAACTTAATGGCAAGACCCCAATATATATTGCTTTTGGTTGGTGCGCCATTGACAAAGAAACATTAGATAAAAACGAAAAAAACATTTCTTACTCAATGGCTATTAACAATACACCAATATCCATTGACAAATTACACTACTTTGTTTATGAAATTGAAAAAGGTGAAGAACCTGACTTTCCAAATGGGTTATCCTGTTTTGATTATGGGATTTTGGCATCTAACTGGTCTGATGGTGAATATATTCTTGTAATTAAAACCACTTTTAGTATCCCAATCTTTGATGGATATAATACATATCCTTCAGGGGATTATATTGATGAGTTCATTATTTCCAATGAAAATTAATAAAATCTTTCATAGAATTTCAAGATTTCAATAGCCCTACTCTATCGGTGGCCACTGTCTCGGATTGTCTGACCTCCACCTTACCTTTGACCAGCCTTTTATTTCTTCAACTGTCCAACCTTCCTCCAACAAATAAGCCAGCTTCTTTCCCCAGCCGGCCAGCTTGGGACGATAACGCCCGTCCTTTGTATCAGGAACCAGAAGTCGTGCAGTTTCAAGTTGTTTCAGGTCTTCAGGGGATAATTCGCTTTGGCTGCATAAGGCTTCAGCGGTAAGGTAATCTACATAAGGGTCAAATTCTGTCCAATTATTCAACATATTGGCAATTGTCAGCATTTTCATGCGGTTTGACGGATTTCCATCCAGGACGCTTTCTACGTCCTTCCAGGTTGCCCCCGGATATTTATCCTGCAGCCCAAAAGCCAGATTTTCATACAAACCTCGATAAATATAGCCTTCTTGCTGGCTCCGGTAACTGAGGTCATAGCAGTGCCGGCAGCCGAAATATTTTCCACCAGGGGGAAGATACAAGCATCCAACCCTTTTCCTGCATCCCTGCAATGGACACATAAACCAATAGCGAAAACTCCCCCAGGCCAGGGTAGTTGTGGTCAGGTTTACCCGATAGTCAAATTCTTGCGGGTTCTCGCTATTGGGTCCGATTGTATAAGAGACCTGTAAGGCAGTTGGAAAATCATCCCCAAGCACCCGAAATCCAATTCTGTCTGTTACCTGTTCACCCCTCACCCAGCGGGTAACCCCCGAAGAGCCAGGAACAAGAAAACCCTTCAGCCCGGAAATCCGCCATTTGAGACACTCTTCAACCTGAGTCTTCTTCGTATGCCAGCCCCAGCGCCCGCTCCCATAGCCACCCATCCCTAAATGCCCTGTTTTTTCGAAATCAATGGGGAAAGTTGCATTTTCCCAAGGGAATCAATTATCAGCTGAGTTTTCATCGTTTTTCCAGTTTTTCCATGCCCTGAGGTCTTTTTTATGGGCTATCTTCTCCCGTTCGTATTGTTCTGCCTTACGTTTTCCAATCCCAGCCGTATCCAGTATCAGAGCAATGTGGTTCAGGTCTACCGGAGAAACGGCACTCCAGACACCATCCTGGCTTTCAACCATCGATAGGATTTCCCCTGTTCTGCTATCTACGATTGAAGACATTCTTCTAAGCCCTCTAAAAACTGTGCTTCGACCCCGGCCCGTACTTTCTATCAGTTCTCTGGCTGTCATTGATTCCTGTAAGAGATACCAATACACTTCAGCAGCAGACCCATTTAGCCCACCACCGTAACGGAACACATCATGACCGACAAGTTCTAAATAGTCCATACTTACTCCTTCAGTCCCAAACCTTGACACTACCCCTTTCTTCCTGTGTGGGAGTGTCAGAGTTTGGGACTATCAGTTTATATAAATGTGAATATCCACCGACCGCTTCTTTGACAAGCAAGAGAAGACCAGCTTCTATAAGTCTCTTGGTTGCATTCATGCAAGCTTCAGGGGACATGCTGGCTTTCATTGCTAATGACAAATCACGGGCAGAGGCGCCATAGACATACTTACAGGCGTTGTAAGCAATGGAAGTATGGGCAATATAGACCTTTTTATCGTAAGTACCCGTTCCGCCTCGCCACACATGGGTCAGCCCCCATTTCCTGGCTTGCTCTGCATATTGACGCGGTTTGCTTTCATTGTTGGTTGCGTAGTCGAAAGCATTATCAAAGCTGAGGCGTAGGCGTCGAACTGCATTCACCGGAGAGACAATAAATTCTTCCTGGAACTTGGCTGCCCCTGGATATTTTGTAAGTATCCCCAATGCATCATCAAAGCTAAAGCCTGCATTAACCAGCCCGACTAGAATCGCCTGCTCTGCATGGCTGCAGGTCTCATATCTCTCCAGACCTTGCCCATTCAACAAAGCCAGGGTATTTCTGGGGATGTATCCGGTTTGCTTAACATTTTTAGTTTTTTGATGACCAGCCAGTGTTACTTTTATCCCCAGTAATGTTTCCACATCCTGAAGCCCAAGCAGGGGCAGCCTTGCAAAATCGCCGCTTACCAATGAATAAGGATTTTCTGCAACCACGCTGGGAGGCGCAACCACATATGCCCCAGAACCACAGCGAAATTCCCCGGCTCCAAAATCTGTAGAGATAACTTTATAACTCTTTGGAAGCCTATCTCTAAATTGAAAATAGGCATGGTAACCAATTCTGGACGCCGTTTGTACCAGTGGATAGGTTCCCGGCTCATAACCCAGTCCAGTGAGCCAGTTTTGAATATTCTGGAATGTACCTGGTATCTCTTTATCATCGCAGTCAATCACTGCCAGCTGAGCCGGCCCGCCGGCCCGGATACCCACATTGGCATTATCAGGAGCACCCTGCCACATTTGCTCCGGGGAAAGGCGCGGCCAGCCTTTCGACCACGCCTTTTTGGTACCCGGTTCCAGCGGCAAAGTATCAAAGCCCAGTGCTGTATATTGCTGGATTTCAGTATTGATACCTTGCATTTTTACCCCCCGCTATGCCAACCCACCAAACATGGGCAGCTGATGGGGTGGCTCATTTCCAGGTTCTATTTCCATCCAGTGAGCTAAAGCCAGCCCAATTTGCGAACCGAAGCCGCGGTCAAAGGCAAAGCCATAGCGTTCAAAGATTGCCATACCGCAGCGGAAGATTGCCCCGCTTTCTTTATCTTCAATTTCAATCTTGGTAGCGCCGGCCTGTTTGGCCTGCCGAATGGAAATTGTATCCACTGCCCAGGCTGGTGGTATCTGCAGTTGATGTAAAGAACCTTTGACTTTCTTTTTGAAAACTTCCCCTTCGACTTCTCCAATTACTTTCCCATTGCCGTTGTGAATTGGAACTGTGTTTTTTCCTCCTTGCAAGGTTTTTGAAACTGATGTACTATACATATGGATATTCCTTTCTAATCTAAGAGCGAATGTCTGTCTATTGCCCGTTGTGCCGCAACGGGCTTTTTTTGTGAAATTCTTTTCATTGATTATCCTTTCTGATTCATTTTTGCAATAATCTATTCCTTTCCCAGGTCCATCTGCTCTGGATGGTTGTTTACCAGTTCGGCTACATAGGCTACGGACCAACGGATGGTATCGCTTCGAGAGCGTTTCAAATGCGAGGCTAATTTTTCCAGAGTGGCTAAGTCCTCACTACTCAGCCGAAGTGCAAAGTTCTTGTCCTTTATCATTCCATATATACTCCTGTCTAAATATTGTTGAGGCAAATATAAAACATTTGAGTCAAGAAAGCAACAGGGATGATGGTAAATTTACCTAAAAGTTTTAGTGTTAGCAACCGCTAACTTTCAGAGCTCTTTTTTTCACTTTTTTCATTCATTACCATCCATACATCTCGAATCAATGCCTTCAAAGTCGAAGATTTAGAACGCTCAAAGTGTTCTGCCAAGTCAGTCAACATCTCGCGTTCTCTTGGGCTAATTCGTAAGGTAAATGTTTCTGTTGCTTTCATAAGCCAACTCCATCAGAAATAAAAATGGGCATTTGGCAACCTTTGAGATAAAGAAACAATGCAGCATCTCTTTTTCCAAGTTTGCCAAATACCCACAAAAAAAACAGACGCCCTACCAGCGCCTGCCATAGATTATAGAAAAAATTGTCTTTCCTAATCCCAGAATGACACACCGCACCAAGTTGTCCACCCATCATTCCTGGTTTTACGAAAAGGTTGGTATGTTGAAATTTATTTTGTTTATTTACCTGAACCCATTCTTGATTCAGGGGCCAAGCGAAAGTCCAAATGACTTTCCTGTAATTAAACTTTTTCAATTTAATTCATTTTCTGTTTCACCTGCTAACAGTATAGCACAAGTGTTCAGTCAATGCAATAACAACGAAGAGTGATTTTTTGTTAATACATTTACGCCCATTTATTTTGCTCAATTATTGCCCTGGATGTGTCAACATCACTGGGCTATTTCTTTCTCTAAGTTACTACTATAATAATATAATAGAAAATCGCTTGATTCTACCTGAACTGGGGAAGTAATGCCCAACGAAGCAAGAACCCGCAAAGAACTTATTGACCCAGCCTTGAAAAAAGCCGGCTGGGATGTGAATGACTCTGATAGAGTTGGCATTGAGATTCCTGTTGATGGGTTTGACCCGGATGCATGGCAGCAATTGGAACGAGAGCTAAAAAAAATTAGGGAAACTGAAAACATACAAGAAATCAATCTGCCGGCGGGTATCAGCGATTATGTACTATATCGAGAAAACGGTGAAATCCTGGCCGTTATTGAAGCCAAGAAGACCAGCATCGACCCCCGATTGGCGCAGGCACAAACCGAATTCTATGTAACACAGATTGAACAGAGACAAAGCTTCCGCCCGTTTGGGTTTATGACAAACGGGCATCAAATCTATTTCCACGATGTCGGGTATCAGAGCAAGCGGGAAGTTCAGGGTTTCTTTTCAAGAAGAGATTTAGAGAACCTCCTTTACAGTCGACAGAACAGAAGGCCATTAACTGATATTGAAGTAAATTTATCTATTACCAACCGAACCTATCAAATCGAAGCTGTTCGGCGCGTGTGTGAAACCTTTGAGCAGGGGAAACGCCGCGCTCTGCTGACAATGGCAACCGGCACTGGGAAAACTCGAGTTGCCATGTCTTTGGTAGATGTTTTCCTGAGAGCAAACCAGGCTCGCAAAATTCTATTTGTCGCAGACAGAGACGCCCTTGTAAGGCAGGCAATGGACGAAGGCTTTGGGGACCATATCCCTGATGAACCAGCCACACGTATCTATTCCCACAAGATTGACAAAGACAACCGCCTCTTTGTGGTTACGCTGCAAACGATAAATAACATTTTTGAGAAATTCACACCAGCCTTCTTCGATTTAATCATCTTTGATGAAGTACACCGTTCAATTTTCAATAAGTGGAACCAGGTTCTGGAATATTTTGATAGCCGTATGATTGGATTGACAGCTACTCCTGCCAGCTTCATTGATAGAAATACTTTTCTTGAATTTGACTGCCCGGATAATATTCCGACCTTTTTATATTCTTATAAAGAAGCCAAGGATGAAGAATACCTGGTTCCATATAATATATTCAATTCTCACACCAAATTCCAACGGAAAGGGATTAAGGGAATAGACCTCACTGAAGAAGAAAGAAATGCACTTATCGAGCAGGGACGTGACCCGGATGATATCGACTATGAAGGACAAGACATAGAACGAACAGTATCGAACGCCGACACTTTACGAAAACAGTGGGAAGAATTTTGGGATGAGTGTCTGAAGGATAAATCGGGGCAGCTACCCGGAAAGACAATCGTCTTTGCTATGACTCAGGCTCACGCTTTACGCCTGGCAGATGTGTTTGCGGAAATGTTTCCGCAATATCCCGATTTGGTTCAAGTAATCACTTATAAATCAGAATATAAAAAGAGTTCTTTAGTAAGTAAATTCAAAAAAGAGAATATGCCCCGGATTGCGATTTCGGTGGATATGCTGGAAACCGGGGTTAATGTTCCGGAAGTAATCAATCTGGTCTTTATGAGGCCGGTTCAATCTCGTATCAAGTTAGAGCAAATGATTGGACGCGGCACCCGCAACCATGAAACCTGTGAACATTATGACTGGCTGCCAGAAGGGCATAAAGACAACTTCCTGATTATTGATTTCTGGGATAATGACTTCGACCAGAAGCCGGATAAAGAAACCGCCCAGAGTCTGCCTGTATTGGTAACCATTTTCAACACACGATTGAAACTGTTGAGGCACTTCCTGGATGAACAACACTCTGATGATGCCCAACGGGTGATAGTAGATTTGCGGGGGATGATTGAACTTATTCCTACCGATTCGTTTCTGGTCCGGAAAAACTTTCATCAAGTTGAAAGGGCATGGCAAGATTCCTTTTGGCGATATATCACCAAAAAGGATATTGAGTTCCTGCAGACCCAGGTAGGACCATTGCTGCGGTATGCTCCTGCTGTTGATGTACCGGCACAAACCTTCACCAGCAAAGTAGAACGGTTAAAGCTGCAGATAGTGACCGGAACCAATCCCCAAAAAACAGCGAAATCAGTTGCTGAGGACGTCAGCCGCTTACCCAATTTTGTATTTGAAGACAGCGAACGCAAAGAGCCGGCAGAGCTTTGCCTTACGCCGGATTTGCTAACCGCTTCTGTTGACCAGCTCAACCGGATAATTGAAACACTGGCCAATCAAATGAAGAACCGCCGGAAAGAAGATTCAAACGTTGATTTGCTAGACCTGACCGATGTGATTGAAACCAGTGGATATATTATTCTTCAAAACAAAACTGAACCAGTTTTCTATGAAGAGTATCGAAAGCTTGTCACCCAGAAAGTACTGGACCTGATTGATACACACCCGGTTATTCAGGCGATTGATAGGGGTGAACCCGTCAGCGATTTACAATTACTGGAATTAGAACGAACCCTGCGTGAAGAACTTGGGGCCGGTGATATGGAATTGACTGAAGAAAATATCCGCCGTGCTTACCGGATGCAGGTCACCAGTATGCTGGAGTTCTTGCGCAACCTGCTGGAGTTAGAAGGCATTCCCGGCTATGAAGAAATCGTCGACCGGCAGTTTTCTGAATTCATGGCTGCTCATCCGTTCAATGGAAATCAAATTCGCTTCCTGCGAGGTGTGCAGTCTGTCTTCTTACAAAATAGACACTTACAATTAGCCGATTTATATGACCCGCCTTTGGATAGCTTCGGTCAGGATATGGTTGAGCGCTGGTTTACAAAGGAAGAAATCAGTGAACTGTTGACCTTCACCGAGAATTTAGTTGTACTACCTGATTAATCTAATTTTAGGAGAATTAATTTGCTAACAGACCCAAAACTCCGTTCACAAGTTGATGCCCTGTGGGATAAGCTCTGGGCTGGGGGACTTTCAAACCCAATGGATGCCATTGAGCAGTTTTCTTATCTGTTGTTCTTCAAGCGTCTGGATGATGCCGAAAACCAACGCGAAAAACAGGCTGGCCGCCGGGGAGAACCCTACCAATCCCAAATCCCGGAAAAGATGCGCTGGCATTACTGGACCAAGTTACAGGCTGCTGATGCACTGAAACATGTTCGGGAGAAAGTTTTTCCCTGGTTCAAGGAAATGAGTATTCAGGGCAGTTCTTTTCAGGAATACATGCAGAATGCGGAGTTCAAAATCAATCGTCCAGGTTTACTGATTGAAGCTTGCAATGCTATCGACGAAATGGAAATATCAGCCCAAAATCAGGATGTGCAGGGTGACCTGTATGAATACCTGCTGGGTTTCCTGACCACAGCCGGTCGGGCCGGCCAGTTCCGCACACCGCGGCATATCATCCGGATGATGGTAGAAATGGTAGACCCGAAGCCAGGAGAACGCATCGGGGATTTAGCCGCCGGCACCTGTGGTTTTTTGGTCAATGCTTATGAACATATCCTGGTTAAGAATACATCTCCTGAAATTCTGGAAATTGATGAAAATAACCAGCCTCACGGATTCATCGGGGATAAACTGACGGAAGCACAACGGCAGCATTTACAGGAAAAAGCCTTTCGTGGTTACGACAATGACTCAGGCATGACTATGCTGCGGATTGGTTCCATGAACCTGATGCTGCATGGCATTCAATCCCCGCATTACTATTACATGGATACGCTTTCAAAGGATTTTACGGAGACCCAGGATTACGACGTTATCCTGATGAACCCGCCTTTCAAAGGTAAGGTTGCCAAGGATGAAGTCAGCGAAAGCCTTCCAAATAACACAACCAAATCAGAACTGCTTTTTGTGCATCTCATTCTGCGTGGGCTGGATATGGGCGGGCGCTGTGCGGTGATTGTACCGGATGGGGTGCTGTTCGGCTCCAGCCGGGCGCATGTGGAATTACGTAAAAAGCTCATCGAAGAAAATCGTCTCGATGGAGTGGTTTCGATGCCCAGTGGAGTGTTCAAGCCTTATGCCGGAGTGAGTACTGCTGTGCTGCTCTTTACTCGTGGCGCCGAAACAGAAAACATCTGGTTTTATGACATGGGGTACGATGGAATGAGCCTGGACGACAAACGTACACCAACCCCGGAACAGAATGATATCCCGGATATCTTGGTTTGCTGGCAAAATCGGTTTGACGAAAGTTTTACTATTGAGCGAAAAGAACGCCTGGAAATTTTACGCACTCAAGTTAAACCGTTAAAAGAAGAACGACTGCAACTTGAAGCAGAAATCAACCGCCTGACCTTTGAACATGCTATTGCTCCTGATGATGGTCAAACCAATGGAGAATTGGATGTTCTAAAAGAAAAACTTGCCAAGCTTCAGTCTGAAATTGGTGAATTGCAGGCTCCTATTGACCAGCTCACCCGCCAGTTCTGGGTCAGCAAGAACCAGGTCAAAACCTACAAATATGACCTTTCAGCAAGTCGTTATCACCCGGTGGAACAAGATGAAATTTACCACGAAAAACCTGCTGTGACGATGGAACGGTTATCAATACTTGACCGAGTGATGGAAGAAGAATTGCAAAAATTAGGGGAATTATTGCAATGACGAAGTTGGGTTCAAAAATTAAGATTTACAAAGGTAGGAAAGCACCGAATGTGTTTGAAAAACGACAACCGGGCGCATTCCGCTACATTCAAATTGATGATTTGCGACCGGATGCAGAGATTAAATATGCTATTGACCCTGACGGAGTTAAAGCGTCAGCAAATGATGTGTTAATTGCTTGGGATGGCGCAAATGCTGGGACAGTAGGATTTGATTTAGATGGTTATATTGGCAGCACAATTGCTATACTTCGTCCGGTTGGAAAAGATATTTTTGCTCCATATCTTGGATATTTTCTAAAAAGTAAATTTGATTATCTTCAAAAGAATTGCACTGGCGCAACAATTCCACATATAAGTAGACGCTCTATTGACGAATTAGAAATCCCCCTCTTCCCGCTGACTGAACAGAAGCGCATCGCCGCCATCCTCGACAAAGCCGACCGCATCCGCCGGCTGCGCCGCTTCGCGCTTGGAATGAGTGACGGTTACTTGCAATCCGTTTTCCTGGAGATGTTTGGTGACCCTGTTACCAATCCGATGGGGTGGGAGAAACAAAAAATAAGCAAACTGTCTTCTGTAAAAACTGGGGGAACACCTAGCCGAAAAGAACTAGAATTTTATAATGGTTCCATTCCTTGGGTAAAAACTACCGAAGTTGTTGGTTCGATAATTTTACAGACAGAAGAAAGGATTACAGAGCAAGGTTTGAAAGCTAGTAATTGTGATGTTTTTCCAATTGGAACAATATTGATTGCGATGTATGGCCAAGGGCTAACCCGTGGAAGAACTGCTAAACTTGGTATCCCTGCAACAACAAATCAAGCATGCGCTGCTATTTTACCTACTGACCATGTAAATATGGATTACTTTTGGGCATATCTGAAATTATCCTATAAACAATTGCGGGATTTAGGTCGCGGAGGAAATCAACCAAATCTCAATTTGTCAATGGTGAAAGATTTTGAAGTACTATTACCATTAAAAGAATTACAATTGGCTTATGCAAGAATAATTAGGCACTACGAGCGCCTGCAGTCTCAGCAGCACGAGTCTCTGCGCCAGGCGGAGCATTTGTTTCAGTCCCTGTTGGCGAGGGCGTTTGAGGGAGAACTATAGAATCTAAGCAAGAAAAAAGTAAAACCATAAGGAGTCCCAAACCTTGACACTCCCCTTTCTTCCTGTGTGGGAGTGTCAGACTTTGGGACTGGCAGGAGAAAAGAAATAGGATTTCAGTTCTAATGCTTGCAATACAACTGTAAATACATTACAATTTGACCACAATTAAGGCATTAGCCTTGGTGGTTCTGGGTAGCACAAAGGGCCAAAATCCCTCAGGTTTACGTAGATTTCAAGGCTAAAACAGCCAACACAATGCGGGTGTAGCCAAGTGGTAAGGCAGTAGCTTCCCAAGCTACCATTCGACGGTTCGAATCCGTTCACCCGCTCTGCAAAGCCCCTTTTTGGGGCTTTCTTTATGTTGACATTGACCAGCTTTGAGGTTGAGGTCATCAAACGAGTCTGCCCGGCGCAGATCGTCCTGGGCGGCCCAGGCTTCAATTACTTTGGCCAGGATTGGCTGGCTATCTGGACCTGGATTATGGGCTCAGTGGCGAAGCTGTCTGTCTTCTCAAATGGAGAGCCAAAACTGGACCCGCAGGATATCCCCGGAATTGTGGGCATCTCCTGCCCGCTGACCAATGTCTCCGGCGGTTGGGAAACAAAAACCATGGGGCTCCCCGCCCAAGGCCTGCTGCTGGATTACTGCGGCTGTCCCTGGCACTGGGAGCTGGACAGTCAGGGCTTCCCCACTGCAATCAACCTGAGACAACTGCTGAAACTTATCGGGCAAGAATCCGTACCCGCTCAATCATTCATCACGTCTACCAGCGCCTGCAGCCCCAGCAGGTAAGAGCGCCAGCCAAACCCCGAGATTTTCCCCACACAAACCGCAGAAATCATGGACGTATGCCGGAAAGCTTCCCGCGCATACACATTGGACAGGTGCACCTCCACCACCGGGATCCGGATGGCCGAAATGGCATCGCGTAGAGCAACCGAGGTGTGCGTCAGCCCGCCCGGGTTGATCACTACCCCGCCAGCCCATCCCCTGGCCTCGTGCAGCGCATCGATCAACACGCCCTCGTGATTTGACTGTAGGGTTTTCACCTCGCGCAGTCCCAGTCCCCGTCCCATTTCGACCAGGCTGCGATCGATATCATCCAGGGTCATGCTCCCATACACTTCCGGCTCGCGGGCGCCAAGCAAGTTTAGATTCGGGCCATGGATTACCAACACAGAAAACATTGTTCACTCCTCAAAAATCATCCCTAGGTCGTTCACTTCAACCCCCACTTTCACTTCCCCAACCGAAACCGGCAGGGAAAAATACACCACACCGGCAGCCTTTTTCTTGTCATACTTCATGGTATTAAGGATCGCCTGACGCGATAATCCCGCGGGGATGCGGGTTGGGAGTCCCAACCCGGACAAGACGACGCTGATCTCTTCGGTCAGACCGCCCGGGGCGATACCCATGCGTTCGGCCAGCCGGGCTTCGGCCACCAGTCCGATCGAGACCGCTTCGCCATGTGAAAGTGCAAACCCGGAAACCGACTCCACGGCGTGCCCCAGTGTATGCCCCAGGTTGAGCGCCGCCCGGATACCCCGTTCGTACGGGTCCGCGGTGATCATCTCAACTTTTACAGCTGCTGATCGGCGCACAATCTCCACCAGGTGCGGCTTCACTTCTTCCAGGGAAGCCGCACATAATTTGAACAGGCCGGGATCAGAGATCATGCCGCTCTTGACCGCTTCCGCCATTCCTGAGCGCAGTTCGCGCTCAGGAAGTGTGGCCAGCGCATCCGGATCGGCCAGCACCAGTCTGGGCGGATAAAATGCCCCCACCAGGTTTTTACCCTCCGGCAGATCGAAACCAGTCTTCCCGCCAATACTGGCATCCACCATGCCCAGCAGAGTAGTCGGGAGCGCTACCCACGAGAGACCGCGCATGAAGGAGGCGGCCGCAAAACCAACCAGGTCGGTGACGACGCCGCCGCCCATGGCGATCACCGTCGATGAACGATCCAGGCCGGCGCCAAGAAAATCCCGCCATAATCCAGTAACAGTTTCAAGGTTCTTATAGGATTCCCCAGCCGGGAAAATGATCACTTCGGCATCGTACCCTTCTGCTGCAAGGCCCTGCCGGACCCGGTCCCCGTACAGCGGGGCCACATTACTGTCGGCGGCCACAATCAGCGGCCCGCTCAGCCCGCACGCTTGTAGATAACCGCCCACATCACCCAGCGAGCCCGGCTGGATAATGACCTCGTAGGCCTTCCCCATACCACTCACCCGAAAATATCCCAGCCGTTTCTGTATGATCCAACTGATCTCCTCAGGCGTCAGGTTATCAGTGGCTATGCGCAAGGAGAAGGATGCATAATGATCTTTCCTCTTCTCCAGCAGGTTGGCCAGCGTCTCTTTCAGTTCCCCGGCCAGCAGCGGGCGGGGATTGCGCCTGTCAGCCTGCAGGCGGGCCGCCAACGTGTCCACCGCCGCATCCAGGAAAACAACCGATCCGACTTCTTCCACCAGTCTGCGATTCTCCTCCCGCAGTAATGCTCCGCCCCCCAGGGATATCACTCCCGATCTACCTGATACCGCACGCTTCAATTCACTGGTCTCCAGATCACGGAAAGCCGGTTCCCCCTGCCCCGCCATGATCTGCGGAATATCCATCCCCGCTGTGCGTTCGATCTCTGCATCAACATCAAAAAAATCCCAGTCCAGCTGCTCCGCTAACAGCCGGCCAAGGGTGGATTTCCCGGAACCGGAGGGACCATACAGAAATATCTTGTACATATTATCTCCTAAGGCCAGAAAAGATGTGCTTTCCCGTCCAGGTCAAAATCCTGGACGCGCATTTTCCGGAGTTGGTCAAATCGAGGTTTCATCTCAATGAGAGAATCGCCGCCAAGTTTGGCAATCAATTCATCGGCCAGCACGAAAGCGACCATCCCTTCCAGGATCGGAACTGCCCGCGGGACTGGACAGAAGTCCGAGCGCTCATATTGCGTCGGGGCTCCCGCCCCCGTGTGCAGGTCAACCGTCTTCTGTGGGGTCAGTGTGGTGGCGATCGGTTTCATGGCAACTCTCAGGACGATCGGTTCACCATTCGAAATACCGCCTTCGATCCCGCCGGCGCGGTTGCCCATACGTACCAGGCTGCCTTTCGAGCCCAGGCTGATCCCATCCTGGACGTGTGTGCCCGGCATACCGGCATTCTCAAACGCCGGGCCGACCTCTACACCCTTCATGGCCTGCACCGACATCAATGCCGCGGCCAGCCTGGATTCAAGCCGGCGATCCCACTGCGAAAAGGAACCCAGCCCGGCCGGCACCCCGATCGCAACAACCTCCAGGATCCCTCCCAGCGTATCCTTACCCTGGATGATCTCCTGGATGCGAGCTCGCATCTGGTTGGCGTAGTTCTCGTCCGGACAGCGGACATCTGAACCTTCCGCAAGCGCAAAGCGTTTTTCATATGGCAGGTTACCAAATTCAGCCGTTATTTCACCGATTGCCCGGACGTAACCTCCAACCCGGATTCCGAACTGGGACAGGAAATGCTTGCACACCGCCCCCACGGCTACCCGCATGGTAGTCTCGCGGGCAGAGGCCCGCTCGAGAGAAGGCCGTAAATCATGATAGCCATACTTGAGCGCCCCGGTCAGATCGGCGTGCCCCGGCCTGGGGGCTGTCATGGTTTCGACCTGCTTCCCCTTCCATTTATTGTGATCGGCATTGACCACCTGCAGAGAAAGCGGACCACCTGTCGTCTGGCCATCCATCAGACCGCCCATGATGTTGGCCCGGTCCGTTTCGATCTTCATCCTCGGTCCCGTACCAACACCCTGCTGACGGCGCGCCAGGTCACGGTTGATCAATTCTACATCCAGAGCCAGCCCGGCCGGTAGACCCTCCAGGATAGCGGTCAGCGCCGGGCCATGTGACTCGCCCGCAGTCACAAAGCGTAAACTCATTCTGCCTCCGCTGCCGCTCGCATTACTGCCCCGGGCGGTTCCTTGCCGGTCCAGAGAGAAAACGCCAGCGCGGCCTGCTCGATCAGCATACCCAGGCCGGTCACTGCCTGCAGTCCAACCCTACGGGCCTGCTTCACCAGCATGGTTTCCCTGGGAGAATAAACGACATCATAGACCGACGCACCTTCCGGAAAATTCAGTCCAGACGGCCAGGGCGTGCTGTCCACATTGGGCGACATCCCAACCGGCGTGGCATTCACGATCAGGATACCCGGAACACACTCAACGATCAGGCTTCCGGCTTCCAGCAGTACGGTCCTAACTTCGGTCCCAGCGTGAGCGTGCCCGGCTGAACCAGCCAATTCCAGGGCCTGCGCCCGGTCTTCCCGCCTGTATGCGATCACCACTTGCCAGTCGTTCGAACACAACCCGTGCACTACAGCCCGTGCTGCGCCGCCGGCGCCCATTACAACTGCCTTTCCGGGAATACCGAGCTTCAGTTCCCGCTCCAGATCAAACAGGAACCCCGGTGCATCAGTATTCTCCCCCAGCAGCCAGCCCTCCGCCAGGGTAATGGTATTGACCGCCCCAATGGCTGCGGCCAACGGGGAAAGCCCATCCAGGAGCGGAATGACCGTCTGTTTATGCGGAATGGTGACGTTCAATCCGTCGAGCTTTCCACTGCGGACCTCCCCCAGCAGCGCCGCCAGGGCCTGGTCGTCTCCGGGATCAACCGGGTATAACCGGTATTCACCATCCAGATTGTAGTGGCGCAGGGCTGCCGCATGCAGCCGCGGAGAGATACTGTGCCCGAGGGGATAGCCTGTCAATCCTAAGTGATACATCGCTACACCATCCTACCCTTATTCAACCCCCCCAGGACATCGAAGTAATTTGGAAAAGTTTTCGATACACAATCCGGGTCTTCGATCCGGATCCCGGGTACCCGCAGCCCTGTCAGGGAAAACGACATGGCCATGCGGTGATCCTTATACGTCCGAATGCAAGCCGGTCGGATCTCCCGGCAAGGCTGGATGGTTAACCCATCCTGGTGCTCTTCGACGGATACCCCCAGCCTGGCAAGCTGTGCACACACAGCCGCCACTCGATCCGTCTCCTTAACCCGCGCAGAGGCGATCCCGTAGATACGGGTGGGACTCGACGCAAAAGGCGCAATTGCCGCCAGGGTTTGGGCGGTATCGGGGATATCCCGCATATCGACTGTAACCCCCTGCAGGGTTTCCGGGCCGGTCACTTCAACACCACCCCGCCTCTCAAGCACGGAACAGCCCATCTCCCGGAGCACCTCCAGGAAAGCAATATCACCCTGTCTCGAACGGAGTGAAATATGCTCAACCCGCACAGTCCCGCCCAAGACAGCCGGGGCAGCAAAAAAATAGGAGGCGGCAGAGGCATCGGTTTCGATCAGGTAGGATGACTGCGACTGGTAGATCCCCGGCCTTACCGAGAACCTTTGGTACCCATCACGGGACACCGGCACACCGAAATCCTGCATCGTTGAAATGGTCAGGTCGACATATGGCTTCGAGAAAAGGGCGCTGGTAACATCGATCTCAACCGGGCCTTGTGCATATGGAGCAACCATCAACAAGGCCGACAGGTACTGGCTGGAGACGTTCCCGGGAATCCCGGTACTTCCACCGGGCAGCCCGGAAGCCCGGATCCTGACCGGAGGACAGTTCGTCGGCGCTTCAAGATCGGCGCCAAGCTGAGATAACGCCTCCAGCAGGTCTCCAAGCGGCCGCTCCCGCATGCGCGCATCCCCGTCAAGCAGGTACTCTCCATAGCCCAGCGTCAGGAAAGCGGTCAGGAAGCGCGCCGCCGTACCGGCGTTGCCGGTGAACAGTTCCGCCTGCCCAACCGGGATGCGGCCGCCCAGGCCGGCGACCCGGATAGCCGCCTGTTCGGGCTCCAACAGTACCTCAAAGCCTAAGTCAGACAACGCTCCGGCAAAGTAACGGCTGTCATCCGAGAACAGCGCATTCCTCAAGCAGGATGTCCCTTCAGCCAACGCTGAAATCAGTAAAGCTCTGTTTGTATGCGATTTCGATCCGGGCAAACACACACTGGCTTGCAGCGGATGGAGAATGGGTTCGATGACCAGGGATTTTATCGCGGACATTGAGAAACCGTTATCTCGAATTTATAAATTCTGTATGCCGGGTATTTGATTCAAGAATAAGCTTTCGAAGCCGGGCTTCGTCATCTTCCTGCATGGCCTTCTCCAGAATATCCAGCTTTTCCCGAAAGCAATTAAGCGACTTAAGGATGTTACTGCGGTTGGTTTGCAAAATGCCGACCATCATACTACCCGGTGTGCTGGCCAGGCGTGAGGTCGACAGAAATCCAGGCCCTGTCATGGGAACGGCTTCATCCGGGGTGGCCAGGACCAATGCAGAAGATAGCAAAAACGGCAGGTGGCTGGAGGCAGCCAGCCAGACATCGTGATCTTCTGCCTCAACCCACAGCGGACGGGAACCGACCGCACGCACCATCTGCAGGGCAAAGGAAACTGCCCGCGGTGTAGTACGCTCAAGCTTTGTTAAAACGAAAGCCGCGTTCTTATAAATGGCCGGATCTGCATTGAACAGCGAGAGTAGTTCTTTCCCGCAAATGGGATGTCCACCGATAGGATCAAAACGCCCCGGCAGTCCCCGCATCGCCTGGACAATGGTCATTTTCGTTGACCCCAGATCCATAAGCACACAAGAATCCCGGACAATCTCCGGCAGGTCGTTGAGCACAGAAAGGATCGCCGGAACCGGGGTCGCAAGAATGATGGCGTCGGCTTCGGGAAGCAGCTTCCCTGGGTCCGAGGAAGCCCGGTCAACAATCCCGCTTTCCAGCGCATAGGTCCAGGAGGGCGAATGGATATCAATACCGACAATTTCACGACAAGCCCCCTTCAAGGCCAGGGCCAGAGAGCCCCCCATCAATCCCAATCCAACGATGGCGATCCTGGCATCCGAAAGATCAAAGCCATCCTCGCTCATGTTCAGGCCTGTGCTTCTGAGGTTTCCTGGACAGACACCAGCTTGCGCCCAACCGCCCGGGCAACCGCATCGACCTGCTTCACCATCTCGGCGAACTTCTCGGGGGTCAGTGACTGTTTGCCGTCGGAAAGCGCTTCAGCCGGGTGCGGGTGTACTTCTACGATCAACCCATCTGCTCCAGCGGCTATTGCAGCCCTGGCAACTGCGGGCACAAAATCAACATTTCCGGTGCTGTGACTGGGATCCAACACAACCGGTAAATGTGTCAGGGATTTTAAAACCGGCACCGCATTAATATCGGTGGTATTCCGGGTTGAAGTCTCAAAGGTACGGATGCCCCGTTCACACAGGATCACGCGCTCATTCCCACCGGAAAGGATATATTCTGCCGACATCAGCAGTTCCTGGATGGTCGCGCTCATACCGCGCTTCAGCAGCACGGGGGTGTGGGTTTCTCCCAGGGCGCGCAGCAGCGGGAAGTTCTGCATATTCCGGGCGCCAACCTGCAGTACATCGACATACTCACAAAGCAGTTCCACCTGACTCTGGGAGGTGATTTCAACCACCAGCGGCATACCGGTTTGTTCCCGGGCTTCCTTCATGAATTCCAGCCCTTCCTTTCCCAGGCCCTGGAAAGAATACGGAGAGGTGCGTGGTTTGAAAACGCCGCCGCGCAGCGCATTCGCGCCGACCTTGCGCACAGCCATGGCGGCTTCCAGCAGCTGGTCGTGGTTCTCCACCGCGCAGGGTCCTGCTATGATCGGTATTTCTTCCCCTCCGATGGAAAACCCATCCAGCGGGAAGATCGAATCAGCTGGTTGAAATTCCCGGGAAGCCAGCTTATAAGGCCGGCTGATTCGTACGACCTGTTCAACGCCATCCAGCAATTCGAATGTTTCCAGTGGAACCACATGGCTTTCACCAATTGCGCCAATCACGGTGTGATCGACGCCAACCGACAGATGAGGGGTCAATCCATTCGACTGGATTGCATCAACCACTTTTTCGATCTGATCCTGACTTGCATTTGATTTCATAACAACCATCATTTCTCGCTCCTCACGATAAAGACTTGGCTTCCAGCCCAGGAACCAGGTCCGGGCGCAGTTGGGCCGCTTCGTTTAAATAAACATGTTGGATATCTTTTTGCGGTGTCGCTGTATTCCAATGCACTAACACCCGCAGTGTTTTGGGGAGGCTGTCAGGGACCGGGATTTCACGGGCGCACATCATCGGCGCCAGGTCCCACCCCATCTGCCGGGCTGCCAGGGCCGGGAAAGCAGACACCAAATCGTTCGTCATCGTAAAAAACACACTTGCGATCTCATCAACCCGCAGACCGGCGTTGGCCTTAATAATTGCATCCAGCAGTTCGCAGGTGGCCGAATAGATCAACTCCGGTTGGTCGTCTTCCACTGTTATTGCACCACGAATTCCTCGTATCGCCATCAGGTCCTCCAAAAAAAAAAGAGAAGAGCGAGGCCGCTGGCCTCGCTCGTTTACATACAGTCGTCTTCGTTTGCTGTCTGTTTAAGCGCCACCAACGGCATCCGTATTCTGGATTCCGTAAAAATAGAAGCTAAAAAAGTAATACCTGACTGGTGACGTCATCTTGGGTTGCATTCTACTGGAGTGAGGTGGATTTGTCAATACAATGGCTTTCGTTATTTGTGAAATATTTATGGGTAAGAAACGATCCATGGGATGTATACGGGGGTATCTTTCGCCTCCAACACAGTTACGAGAGAGTCTGACAGGAACGCGCCCTCAATTTGTTTCACCCTAAAAGTCCGTTCAATTGTGTGGTGCGATTCCTATAGATCGACTTTCTCAAGCTTTGGGGAGTCGCTGTGGATCCTACCCCACAAGACAAATGATTTCACCCCGAACAGGAAAAATTGGGTGTCTGTCAATCCGGGGACAAGTGATAAGCAAACACCCAGCGAAGTAAATAAAAAGAAGTCCTGGCTGAATAAAACCACACGGTACCTTTTGTCAAAAAGATGCGCATTTATTGGGTATCCGCTCGAGAGCGGATTGGAAGGAGTCCGTATTTGTTGTGGATAAGATCCGGCTTATTGGAAAGCATATCCTTTTTTCGGGCGTTTGAACGCCTGGTCTTTACGAACCGGGTCTGGAAACGGGACGAAAGTCACCTGGACTGCTTTTACCGGCAAGCGGGTTCGTTTTCTGGTTTACGGAATGCCGATTTCGTGCCATAATTGTGGGCGTTCACTATTTGCCTGCCAGCACTGGAGAAAACAATCGGATGAAAATCGTATTTATTTACAGCGGCGCCGAAAACATTGGGATCGAGTCGATTTCCAGCTTCCTGAAAGCCAGGGGGCATGAAGTCCACCTGTTATTTGATCCGGCGGTTTTCTGGGGAGACACGCTCATCAACAGCAAACTACTGGCCAGATACCTGAATATTGACAATGCGATTCTACGGAATACAATCGCATTAAACCCGGATATGGTCGCTTTCTCGGCTTACACCGGTAATTACCGTTGGTGCCTCAAGATCGCAAAGAGTGTCAAGGCGCAGGTAAATGTCCCCATCCTGTTTGGCGGTATCCATCCCACTTCCGTCCCCGATGTAGTCCTGGCGAATGATTGTGTCGATTACGTCATCATTGGTGAGGGCGAACATGCCACGCTCGAACTGCTGGAAGGAATAAAGAACGGCGGCAAAGAAACACTTACGAAGATACCCAACCTGTGCATGCGCCTGGATGGGAAGACGATCATCAACCCTCCACGTCCTTATATTAAAGACCTTGATTCGCTCCCAATGCCAGACAGGGGTTTATTCTTCGACAAGGTGCCTATTCTGGAAGAGCAGTTCCTAATGATGACCTCGCGCGGCTGTCCGTATACCTGCACGTACTGCACGAATGATATGCTGCATGCCACCTACTGCAACGAAAAACAACACGTCCGCCGGCGGTCTCCTGAAAACGTCATTGAAGAGTTAAGCTGGTACTATAAGCGCGGGCGCATGAAAAGCATCAATTTTGCCGATGACATCTTCACCATCTCAAAAGACTGGCTGGAAGTCTTTGTGGAACAATACCGGGCAAAGATCGGCCTGCCCTTCGTATGCCTGGCGCATCCGGCCACAATCAACCAGGATGTAGTCAGACTGCTGAAAGAAGGGAACTGCTACCTGATCTCGCTGGGGATCCAGAGCGGCTCTGAGAGAATCAGGAAGATCGATTTTGACCGCCACGGCAGCGATGAAAAGATCCTGGAAGCCATCGGACACATCAAAGATGCCGGACTGAAGCTGACCGTTGACAATATCTTCGGAGCACCTTCAGAAACGGACCAGGACATCCTGGACGGCCTTGAATTCTACAAACAGGTCAAACCCGACCGGATCATGACTTTCTGGCTGACCTTCTTCCCGCGTACAAGTATCATTCAGAAGGCAAAAATGAAAGGTACCCTGACAGATGAAGATATCAGGATGATCGACGAAGGACACAGCGGCTTTGCACACAGCACCGGCTCGATCCGCGGCGAAGAACGGAAGAAATACCTCGAGTATGAAGTTTTATTCCAATTGACCGCCCTGTTTCACAATGAAAAGCACTTCAGGTGGGCTGCAAAGCTGGCCAGGATATTCCCATTTAAAAAACTTGCCACCCGAGTTGTCTTTGTCCTGAATGCGGTCAAGAACAGGGATTTCAAAATCCTGAATGGCGTCCGGTATATCTTTGCCAAAAAGAACACACCCTAAGCAGGCTGCCCGCCAAGCCATTCGGCGTGCAGGGCAACATACTGCTCATAGCCCCGTGCCAGAATTCGGGTGGTCTCTCCAGGCACGCCGCCGCCGATGGGCTGTTCATCGATCATCACCACCGGCACCACTCCCCGTGAACTGGATGTGATAAATGCCTCATCGATCGCCTCGCCAATACACACCGGACGATAGTCGATTTCGATTTCATCCTCCCGGGCAAGGTTCAGAATTGTGCGCCGGGTCACTCCCGGCAGTATGCCTGCTTCGGCTGTGGTCAAAACGCCGCCGATTACCGCATAGAAGTTGCTGGTCATCCCCTCCAGAATACAACCGTCCTGCACTAACAGCATCTCGAATACATCGCCATCCTGCCTGACCTGCCGCCGGATATCCTGGCTGGCTTCTATGAAGGCGGTACATTTTAAATGCGGATCCTCACGCACCATTGAATAGGTCTTTACGCGAACACCTTCGATTGAGAGCTTGGGCGGCAGGGGCGAGAAAGGCTGGATGGCAGCGTATACCGCCCCAGGAGAACCAGAAATGGACAGCACCAGCCGCAGGCGAGATTCCCCGGGCGCATTTTGGGAGGTCAACCGGGAGAGGATCCCCCCAAGTGCGCACCTGGGCACATCCGCCTGGATCGATTGTGCTTCAGCCGGACCATACAGCCGTTCATAATGAGCCTGCAAACCCAGCACTTTCCTGCCTCCACAGCAGGTGCAGAATGTAGTGTACAGGCCGGACGGTAGCTGAGATGTAACCCCATCCAGTGAATCGGCCGATATCTCTAGCGGCCTCACTTCCTGGTCTGTCAATTGAAACACAAGGATCTCTGTCATACAGCCCGCATTATACGCCATTCCGGACCAACCGTCACGAATCCGAGAACCAGAAAAAGTCGGACCGCGCGGCATCCCAATCCCACACGTTGGATATTTCAAGAAAGTTCAGATTTTTTCTGCTTTTCTGTTCTGTTTTATCTTATTTTGTTTTATTATT
>JAFGMV010000072.1 GCA_016927315.1 Anaerolineales bacterium
GATTGACTTCCAAACACGGACCCGCAAGCCTGATTTTCCGCGGCTTCATATCCTCCGGGTGGGAACCTCCGGCAGCTTGCAGGTCTCGACAAAACTTGGCACCCCGATCATCACGACCTACGCCATTGGGATGGACAACACTGGTATGTATTATGAAGTGCCGCATCCGGACGAGGTGTGTGCACGGCTTGAGGAAGAATTGGACCAGGTTATCGCGGATGTCATGTGCAAAACTTCTCGATTCTGCGGCAAGATCCATCCTTATGTTACGCGCGCCGAACCGATCCTGGTGGGTGCCTTACTGGAAGCCGCAAATGCCCTGGGGGTGCCCGTGAGGGCAGGGCTGACCGTCTCAAATTCGGGGTTTTCTGCACCGCAAGGCCGTGATATCGCCCGGGTGAAACCCAGCATCCCAGACCTGGACATCCTTTTTGCGGAATTTGACCCACGGGTTGACAACCAACGTATTGAAAACATGGAGATGGAGGCCAGCTTCCTGCTGCATTTCTGCGGCGGTCTGGGATATTGGGCAGGAGCGATCTGCCCAGCAATTGCAAACCGGCGGCAGGATACCTTCGACATCCATTACCAGGATGCGGTCATCGATGCGGTGAATATCACCCTGCTGGCATTAGCGAAGCTGAGGAATCGCTATCCGGATGGGCGGGTGGGGTGAGCGGAGAGAAAAACAGGGATCGACCAATGATTTCATCTCCTGTTCCCCAGGTTCAATCGCGGCTCCTTTACGAAGTTAGGCTTGTTTTCCCCCCTTATTGTTAATGGGGATTCCATAATCTGATTTGTGAATGGGTGTACAATATTCCCGAAGGCAAACTCAAACAAAACACAAACACGGATGAACACATGAATCCACAAGAATTTATAAGCAAGTGGCGAGGCGTTGAACTAAAGGAACGATCTTTTTACCAAGAACATTTTCTAGACCTATGCAACCTTGTATGCCACGCCACCCCAGCAGCTTTCTTCCCCAAACTGTCTTTAATAAGATCATGACCGGTCGCATGAGAATGTCCGTTTATGGAATCTTTATCATCGCTGGTCTGATCCTGGTTCATCGCATTACATCCGTCTTGAATCTACCAGATACCATCAATACTGTCCTGTCTATAATCACCACCATCATCATAATTATCTTGGTCAGGTTTTTTGAAAAAAAGGAAGAACAACAAAGAATCAACCAGCTGGCACACAATCAAGAAGTTTTCTTGATGAGGGAAATGGTAAGGGGGATCGTGCTTTCTTCCATAAAAGATGCAAATAACCATATCGGTCAGGCTTACATTCATCAGCCCGATACAGCCGTTGGCTTGATAGCTGACAACATCCTTTTCAAAATTCAAACAGCATTTTTGGAAGCCCCGCTCACATGGGCTGAAATTAATAGCATAATCGAAAGAGAATTAAATCACCTACCCTACATAGATACTTAAATAACTACCCAATCATCTTCAAATCATCTGCCCTCCCCTCGATTATACACCCCATTCCGACCATCAATTCCAGTTTGCTGTGGCAACGACAGACCGTTCCCATCCCCTTCATAAAACGAGTCCCCTCACTGAGGGGATAAAAAAGAGGTCCTATTCCCATTTCTTGACACCCCTACTCCACTCATGTAGCAAAAGACCCACAAATCTACGATAAACATGCTCATTGCCTACAAATGTTAGCAAAAGAATTAGGGATTATTGAGAGATTGATTCGGGAGAATACTAATTTAAATAGAGATATTCAAACTACACTTATTGAGTTATTAAAGTGGCAAGAGTAATATCGAGGGCTTTCTTGGCATCACCCCCTCTGTTACAATAAGACTCTCAGCGGACAGGAAAACATCACCAATATCACGGACTAAAAAATGAACCCACAGGAATTTGTCAGCAAGTGGCGGGGGGTGGAACTCAAGGAGCGGTCGTTTTACCAGGAACATTTCCTGGATATTTGCAGCCTGGTGGGCCATGCAACCCCAGCAGCCTTCGACCCCAAGGGAGAACGCTTTACCTTCGAGGCCGGCGCTGGGCGCGGCTTTGCGGATGTTTGGAAGCGGGGTTTCTTTGCCTGGGAGTACAAGGGTGATCGCAGAGACCTGGAAAAAGCGTATGACCAACTTCTACGCTACCGGGAAGCCCTAGAAAATCCTCCCTTGCTGATCGTGGCGGATACCCACCTGATCCGCATCCATACTAATTTCACCAATACGGTTAAGCGCGAGTACGAGATCGCGCTGGATGACCTGCTGAAGCCTGATAAGCTGGAACTTTTACGTTGCGCTTTCTGCGAGCCGCAGCGCTTGAAAGCACCCGAAACGCCGGAACAGGTCACCGAGCAGGCTGCCAAAGAGTTCGGCCGGCTAGCCGAGATCCTGCGAAAGTGGGGGGAAGACCCGGCCCATAGCGCCCATTTCTTGATCCGGTTATTGTTTTGCTTGTTTGCCGAAGACATCGGTTTATTGCCCAAAGATTTGTTTACCCGGTTGGTAGCCCAGACCAGGCGCAACTCCAAAGCCTTCAGCGCCCAGTTGCGCCAGTTGTTTGCTGCCATGGCGACCGGGAGCTGGTTCGGCATCGACGAGATCGCCCATTTCGATGGAGGTTTGTTCGATGACGATTTCGTCCTGGAAATGGAAAGCGATGGGATCGAAATCTTGTCGGCGGTAAGCGGGTTGGACTGGTCGAGCATCGAGCCATCCATCCTGGGGACCTTGTTCGAGCGCAGTTTAGACCCGGGGAAACGCGCCCAGTTAGGCGCACACTACACCAGCCGGGAGGATATCCTGCTGATCGTCGAGCCGGTATTGATGGCGCCCCTGCGGCGACGGTGGGAAGAAGTACAAAAAGAAGCACGCGATCTGGCCTCGAAGCGGGATGAGGCTACCAGGAGGTCGGACCGTACCAAACTGGAAAACGAAATAAGCCGCCTGCTGGAGGCTTTCGCCGGTGAAATCCGTGCGGTGCGGGTTTTGGACCCGGCCTGCGGCAGCGGCAATTTCCTGTACGTAGCGCTGCGCCAGTTGCTGGAATTGTGGCGAGAGGTCTCGAACCTAGCCGGCGAATTAGGCCTGCCCTTGATGCTGCCAACTTCAGCCCCCTCTCCCGAGCAACTATACGGGATCGAGGTCAACGAGTACGCCCACGAACTGGCCCAGGCGACGATCTGGATCGGTTATATTCAATGGCTGCGTGAAAATGGCTTTGGGCGACCGCCAGAACCTATCTTAAAAAAGCTGGACAACATCAAGCGCATGGATGCCATCCTGGCTTATGATGAGGATGGGAGGCCGGTGGAACCGGAATGGCCGGAGGCGGAGGTTGTGATCGGAAATCCGCCGTTTTTAGGAGGCAGCAAATTACGTCGTGAATTAGGTAATGATTATGTGAACGACCTGTGGAGACTTTATAATGGGAGAGTTGATAAAACAGCAGATTTAGTTACGTATTGGTTTGAACGATCGTGGCAAAATATTTGTGACGGGGA
>JAFGMV010000009.1 GCA_016927315.1 Anaerolineales bacterium
CCTGGTGGACAGCATCGTCCCGGCCGATGATATCGTCCCGGCCGATGATGTCATCGCGGCCGATGATATCGTCCCGGCCGATGATGTCATCGCGGCCGATGATATCGTCCCGGCCGATGATATCATCGCGGCCAATGATATCGTCCCGGCCGATGATGTCATCGCGGCCGATGATATCGTCCCGGCCGATGATATCGTCCCGGCCGATGATGTCATCGCGGCCAATGATATCATCGCGGCCAATGATTTCACTCTGGAGATTGTCTTGATACTGCTGGCTGGTTCGAAAGCGATCGTATGTCGTTTCGTTGCTGGCATTCTTATAGTTGTAATCTCCCATACCCAGGAAATTGTCGGATAATGGATTGATTGTTTGGGTATAGAATTCCTTTTCCCAAGGGAAAAATAAATCGCCCATGGTTCTCTCCTGTGTCTTGGTTTACATCCTCAAGCAAAGGGAAAATATAAAGTGATGCATGGTAATTATCACCAGATCAGCATCCATAATTATCACGGATACGGTTGAAGCATTGCCCGAATTAAGAAACCGGCTTTTGTAAGTAAAAATCCGATCGCCGCGCTGAAGATAAAGCGAGCAGCTGTCTGCAGGGTGAGAGACAATGTATTTTTCAGTATCCCCGGCTTTTTTCGATCTTTTGGTACTGAGGGATGTCTGTTTGCAGACTTTTGTTTTCGTGGTGCTGAAGTTGTTTGATCTTTTCTTGTGCGACTTGAAGGTCTGGCTTTCAATTTTCCTGGTTCCTTTTCAGGGGGAACAGGTTTTGGTGGGGGCTGCTTTATGGTCCCTTCAGTGGTTTCCGTTTTTTCTTGGGGTGGTTCCCGTTGAGCAGCAGTCCCGCTCAGAGCCTGGCCGCAGTCTTCACAGAATTTATAGTCACGTGGGTTTTCATGAGAGCAAACCGGACAAGCTACAAAATCCAGCTGCTCACCACAATTTTCACAAAAGTTATAATCATCAGGATTCTCTGTATTACATTTGATACATATCAACATTTATTGCCTCTCCGCGTTGATAAATTTAATCATCGAAGTGAATGTTTGTCAAATCAATTGTTTATATTCTATAATGAATATCAAGAATTAAAAAATTATAGTTGTCTGATAAAGTGGCTAAATATTTGGGAGGGCCAAATGAATTGTCAAAATTGTGGAAAGAGTATCCTGGATACAGCCAAAGTATGTGGTTACTGTGGTCGAAAAGTGGAACTAGCTCCAGTCAGCTGCCCAGAATGCGGGAAAGAAGCACGTGAGGGGGCAAAGGTGTGCGGTTATTGTGGATATCGATTTGAAGCGCCAGCCATTCAGGCAGGGACTGAAATAGCATTGGCTGAAGAGGACGCCCTCGAAACACCGGTCTCTGCTGAGAGCAGTGAAACCCAGGCGGAAGCTGAAATGAACAGGGAGGAAATTAAGCCTGAGAAATTGGCCTCCGAAGCGCAATTAGAAGCCGGCCCGGCTGTCGAAACAGTTCAAGCGGCTCCTCCTGAAACTGTAGAAGCTGAAGCGGAGGCCGGGCCGGAAGTCAAACCAGCTCAAGTTGTTCAACCTGAAATTGTAGAAGACAAACCGGAAAAGCCTCGAAAAAAAACGGAAAAACCGGTAAAAATTACCAACTCAGCTGTGAAGAAGAAATATGAGCAAACCAAAAAAAGAATATCAGGATGGGTATGGGGAGTTATTGGATTATTGTTGGTCGGGATCGCAGCCGCAGTTGTGTTCTTTTTTACCAATCGTTTACCCTCCCAGGTGACAGAAAACTTGTCGTCTGTAAAAATCGTTAGAACGGAAAACTTCACAGGATCATCTGTCGCTGGCGGGGAAACAAAAAATGTAAATATTGTAAATGGGGCGGCCCAGATCAACGGGACGGGAAATTTCATGGAAGCTTATGTAACTTTTAAATACCAGCCTCTTGTTGTGGGTGATGGGCTTCTGGCGCTCTTCATGATCGAACCCAGGGGGAGCGACCAATGGTGGTTGATAGACCTTTATACAAAAAGCGGAAACGCATATTATGGCTCGGTTGGATTTTCAGAATGGTATCATCCCTTTACTGAAATTGAGTTGGAGGGAAGTGACGCTCCCTTCTCCGGTTGGAGAATTGGCCCCAAACCGGATGTCTGGTATTATGTTCTGTTTGCTGTATTGGACAAAAATGAGATCATGGTTCGGGTTTGGGAGAAGGACAACCCGGAAAGAGTTTCTGTTTATACCTGGCATTTAGATCCCAAGTTAAGAAATCGAAACTGGTTTGCAGCATTCTACGCTCATACAGGCAAAATGTATCTGGAATCAGTACAGTTCATTTCGTTTACAGAGAACTAACTGTTTATTTGTAGCTGTAACACAGTCTCAGGTAATCAAAACTGCCCATTTGGGCGGTTTTGTATTAAAGGATCTCTTGCTCGTATCATCTTATTGCCGGGTTGTCTGTGGCTGTCTGCGGGCAGGGTAGGGTGAACGCACTAAAATCTAAAAAAAAACAAAAGGCGGTTATCCTCAGGGAAAGCAACTCAGAGAATCCAAAATCCGAGCGTACTGGACTATTTCAGACCCTGAAACTCTGCGCTCCTTGCGAGGCCTTGACCACTGGGAGAAATTGACGACCGTTTCATGTATCCGCTCTCAGCGCTGGATAGGAGACGAGAAATCCAGCCAAGGTCGTTATCATATTGACAGAATCACAGGAGCCAAACAGGTTTTGTCGGCTGTGCGTTCACATTGGGGTATTGGGAACCAGCTTCATTGGCGCTTTGATAATGCTTTTGATGAAGACTGTGGCCGCATTCGCCAAGAACATGGCGCTGAGAATTTTGCTGTTTTGCGTCACAGCGCTATCACTCTGCTCAAGCAAGAGGAAACTTGCAAACGCAGTATCAATTTGGATCAATTCCTGCAAGTTGGATATTTTGCTTGCCGGACCAGGACTCTTTTCAATCCGCTGGCGAGTCGATTTAAAAAAGATGCGCATCTTTTCATCAATAAATGCGCATCTTTTCAATAATAAGTCCGATATGTTTGAAGGTGGGGCAATCCTTATCTACAAACGCCCGCCGCAGGTTGATCGTTCTCCAGGGAACCTTTTTTGGGAGATACCTTACCCGGCGGCAAGAGCGCAGGCCGTTAAGTGTTCAGCCTGTTCTTCCCGTCAAGATAAGCCAGGGCATAAAAAGAATAGGTGTACAGATAGCTGAAGTAGCTGTATACAATAAAAATAAACGGCAGCACGATGCAGAGAACGAGGGTGAATACCAGCAGCTGCGTTATCAGGGACACCACCATCGCAAGTGCGTAGATGACAATGAACGCGATTAAAAAGGACATAAAGCCGGATTTCAGGATTGGCCACCAGGCTTTGTAATCGAATGCTGCCGAAAAATCATCCTTTGCGACCATATGGGCAGAAGCCGCAGCAGTGATAAAGGGTACGGCAATTGCCAGGAGCATTCCGAGGACAAAAAACAAAGAACCGCCGCCATAACCGATTAACAAAAGAAGCATCCCAATCGCGCCTTGTTCTCCATGTTCCATCATGATGATCCCCGGAATGGGGACCAGGGAGATGCCAAGCACAGCTGCTGCAAAGACGATCAGCACCGGAAGGCTGTATATGAAATTGACCGCCCATAATCTGGCGCCGTCTGAAAGCAGCAGTCCCCAATCATCCCATTCGGGTAAGGCTAACCGGCCCTGTTCTTGAAAAATGCGCTTCATGATCTGGGCTGCATAGCCTAATAAAATGAAGGCTGGCACAAAAGGGATGATAAACACGAACAGACCAACCAATGCCCCGATCCCAACTTTCTTGCCCCATTCGGGATCCTGGAAAGGGAATTTAATGATCCGGCTGATTGTATCCATAGAACCGATGTTTGTCATTTGAAACCTCCTGGTGCTTGATTTATTCACATGGATCGAATCTTCCCACCACTCGCAAAATGTCAAACCCTTCGGCAAAGTTCCGTTCGGCAAGTGCACCGTGACGGACCATGGTTGCCCGCAGCAGGTCGGCATCGAAATAATATTTGTCGTGATACGTCTTGTACTTTTGAAGCGCTTCAATCTTTTTGTCCACATCCTTTTCGGCAACATCAACAAAGAAATGCGGGAAGAAGTTGTAGCTGGAGCGGACGACATCAAACCCCAGTACGGTGATGCCGCGGAAGGCGCGCACGGCTTCCTCTGTGACCACATTGTGATCCTGGTGGATGTCATTGCGACTGTGGCAGAAAATGATCTGAGGCTTAAACTCCCGGCGCAGCTTGAGCAGGTATTCCAGGATTTCCTGGCGCTTATCCGGGAATTTTCGTGTTGTAAATTCTTCAACCAGGATGCTGTCTTCGGGGACGCCCAGTACAGCCATGCTTTCATAATGCTCAGCGACTACATTTTTGAGCAGAGGGTTTTTCTGGTTATCAGAGAGGGTGACGCACAGCAGGTCGCTCTTTCCCTTGATGTTGTGGATCAGTGCGCCGGCGCCCAGTTCGATATCATCTGGATGGGCGCCAATGAACAGTACGCGTTTACCGTAGAAAATCATTTTCAGTCCCTGTTTCTATTCTTATAGGTAGGCCGTGATCACCCGCTACTTGGCGGCCAGGATACCGCCGACCACCTTGGTCATCACCAGTTTGCCGTCACGCTGGAACCAGCTGTTGGCGACGGCCTCGATCTTTGCAATCAGACCTTCGTATTCATCCTGCCCGTTGAACATACGGGTCCACAGTTTGCGGTCTTCAGACAGTGAGGCGCGCACATACTCCATAAACGGCTTTACCTCAGGAAAGGTCAGCGGGTTTTCGAAGGTGTGTAGTTCGGTTTTTGCGAAGATATTGGAAATACTCTGGAAGATCGGGCCCTTGAAACGGGATGAACCCGGCATGGGTGGAATCTCCTGGCCGGAGGCTTCCCTGATAATATCGTAAAACATCTGTTTGTTCTCCGGCAGCGGCCCGGTGACGAACAACCGTCCGCCGGGCTTCAGGATGCGGTGCGTTTCACCAAACGTGAAGTCCAGGTCAGAAGCATAATAAATTGCAAAAGCGCTGGTACACAGGTCGAAGCGATTCTCCTCGAATGGGAATGTTTTATTGAAATCAAGGAATCTGAACTCGATGCCGGTTTTGCGTTTTTTGTCTTCTGTGCGGGCTTTGTCCAGCAGTTCTTCATTGAAATCCCCGCCGGTGATGGCTGCATCGCCCCCGAGATGATCATGGTACAGGAAGCACTGTTTCCCGGCGCCGCAGCCAACATCCAGGATGTGGAAACCGGGCTTGGGGTCAAGCAGGTTGACGGTCCATACATCTATATTGGCAGAACCATATTTGGCATGGATATCGATGCGAACCAGCAGGTCCTTGCTTGTTTCCTGGTACTTTATTTCCATTTTTAATCCTCGAAACGATCAGTTTGCATGCAAGCGCAAATATACCACAGGTATTCTAAATTCGCTCAATTTCACCGCCAAGTGTGCTAAAATCTGCCCATATTAACATTGATGGTGACATAATGAAAAACGTAATTCCCTCTGTAAAAGGCACCCGTGATTTCTATCCGGAACAGATGGCCTTCCGCACCTGGCTGTACAATACCATGCGCCAGGCGGCGGAATCGTTTGGTTTCCAGGAATGGGAAGCGCCGATCCTTGAATCGATCGAGCTGTACGCGGCCAAATCCGGGGAAGAACTGGTCAAGAAGCAGTCCTATGTGTTTGAAGACCGCGGTGGAGACGAGATCACCCTGCGTCCGGAATTGACGCCCTCCCTGGCGCGTGTGGTCGCCCAGAAACAGAATGAATTGACTTTCCCGGTCCGTTGGTGGTCCTTTGGCCCTTTTTGGCGTTATGAAAACCCCCAGAGGGGGCGCACACGCGAATTTTTCCAATGGAATGTGGATATGCTGGGGGTCGATACGCCTGAGGCTGACGCAGAACTGGTTGCCGTGCTGGCAACATTTTTGAAGCAGGTTGGCTTGAACCCGGAGCAAGTCCTGATCCTGGTCAACGACCGCCGCCTGATGGACCGCCAGTTTGAAAAATTCGGTATCCCGGCCGGGCAGCGATTGGAAGTCTCAAACTGGATCGACCGGCGCGAAAAAATGAAACCACAGGAATGGGAAGCTTATGGCAGGGATTTTGGATTGTCCGGCGATCAGTTGGCCAACCTGAAAGCCATGCTGGCCGACAAACAGTTGTGGCAAGAGTCGCAAGAATTGACGCGCTTCTTCGCAGCCATCGAAGCGCTTGGGTTGAGCAGCTTCGTCCGGTTTGACCCGGGGATTGTGCGCGGGCTGCTGTATTATACCGGGACGGTATTTGAAGCCTGGGATATGGGCGGCGTCGTTAAACGCTCAATCCTGGGCGGCGGTCGCTATGACAACCTGCTGGCGGATGTGGGTGGTGAGCCGCTCCCGGCCGTCGGTTTTGCGATGGGGGACGTGGTTATCGAGTTGGTCCTGAAAGATTATGGACTGCTGCCCAAAGACCTGAATGTGAACCCGGCCCCGGTGTTGGTGACTGTTTTCGATCCGGCGCAGCAAGCTGCTTCCTTGAAGATTGCCGCCCGGCTGCGGGAGGCCGGCTTGAATGTGATCTGTTATCCGCAGGCTGTCAAACTTGGAAAACAGTTTAAATACGCCCATCGGATTGGGGCCCGGGTGACGGTTGTCATTGGTCCGGATGAAGCGGAGAATGGTCAGGCGGCCCTCAAGGAGATGGTCAGCGGCGGCCAGCAGTTGGTTGACCAACAGGATGCGGCGGAAGCCATCCGGCTGATTCTTGCTAAGCCCGGCGCTTCATGATAAAATAGCGGGCGCTTTAAGCTTGGTGCCTGTAGCTCAATGGCAGAGCGCTACACTGTGGATGTAGATGTTGTGGGTTCGACCCCCATCAGGCACCCCAAAAAGACTCCCGAACCCCGGGAGTCTTTTTTTTGTTTTTTCCCGGCCAGGAGAATATTTTTATGGGCACGCGATCCACTCGATGGGTGTGCTCTCCGTTTCGCCCAGGCCATAACCAAAGGGGAACAATGGCGCCTGGCAGCCGGTGCGGTCTCCTGTGGTATGCATGTTGATGGGCAGCTGTTCGTCTGAACGCGGCCAGGTATATGGAAGGGCGCCGGTGAAGGGATAATCCCCAAACAGGACATCTGTGATCCCCGCTCCTTCCGTGCCGGGCAGCCAGGCGGCGACCCAGGCTTTCGCAAGGGGATATTGATCGGTGATGACCATCGGCCTGCCTGAGAGCAGGACCACTACCAGCGTCTCGACGTGCGCTCTTGTGTTCTGAATCGCCGCAATATCTTCCTGCTTGAGTTCCAGGGATTTGCGATCCCCCAGACCTTCCGCGTAGGGGGCTTCTCCAACAACGACAATACCGACCTCTGCCGCGCCCTGAAAGGTTCCAGCCCGGTTGTATTCCACAGTGGTCTCTGAGGAGACTGTTTTATTAATCGCCTCAAGGATACTGGTGCCGCCCCTGATTTTGACGCCTTCATCCCCCTGCCATGTCAGGGTCCAGCCGCCGCACTGCATGCCGACACTGTCCGCACCACGGCCGGCGAGGTAGATCGCGCCGATATCCTTCCGGATGGGAAGGCTGTCCCCATCGTTTTTCAGCAGCACCAGCGACTCTCGTACAGCCTGCCTGGCGAGCTGGCGGTGCTGCTCCGAACCGACGATGTTCTTCAAACTTGCGTCGCCGTAGGGATTTTCGAACAATCCCAACGCTAGCTTTGCCCGCAGGATACGGCGAACCGCATCGTCGATCCGCCCTTGCGGGATATCGCCATTGAGGACGGCAGTTTTCGTGACCTTAATGAATCCTTTGTAGTCATAGGGGACCATATTCATATCCACGCCGGCATTGATGGCGGTAACGACGGCCGTGTAATAATCGTCGTCATCGATCTGGTCGATCCCGCCCCAGTCGGAGATAACGAAGCCCTGAAAACCGAGTTCTCCCTTGAGCACATCGGTAATCAAATACTTATGGGCGTGCATTTTGACGCCGTCCCAGCTGCTGAAGGAGGCCATCACACTGATCGCGCCAGCGTTAACCGCTGCCTGGTAGGGAGGCAGGAATAGTTCCCGCACTGCGGCTTCGTCGTATGTCATATCTCCCTGGTCAAGCAGGTATCTAGTCCCCATCATCCTCTGGGTCGATGACCCAAAGTCGGTTCCGCCGTCGCCCAGGTAATGTTTGGCGGTTGTTCCTGCCCAGATGGTTTGGCCTGCGGTTGGCGTAAAGGCAGCAGGGAAATTTTGGAACCCTTCAATGTATGCCTGCCCGAGTTGGGTGACCAGCTCAGTATCTTCGCTGAAACCTTCGTAGGTGCGCCCCCAGCGGATATCCTGGGGTACGGCAATGGTCGGCGCAAAGTTCCAGAGGATTCCCGCCGCACGCATTTCTGCGGCTGCTGCCTGGCCGATGCGCCGTACCAGTTCGGGATCCCGTGCTGCACCCAGTCCAATGTTGTGCGGAAAGATGGCGGCGCCGTTCACGTGGGCAAATCCATGTACAGAATCGACCCCGAACAACAACGGGATGGAGAGTGGTGTTTTCAGGGCCTGGTCCTGGTACTTTTTCACCTGTACCTGCCACTCTTCGATCGTGTTGGTTGAGGAAAGGGAGCCGCCGCCCGAAAGGACTGAGCCGACAGAATATCTGGCAACATCCTTTGGCGGGATCCCAAAATGGTCGGCCTGAGTCATTTGACCGATTTTTTCATCCAGGCTCATACGCGCCAGTAAATCCTCCACGCGCACTTCGATGTGCTGCGCGGGATCCTTGTAAATTGGGCAGTCCTGTTCTTCCGCGCTTGCTGCGGAAGCCTCGACTGGCGGTGGAAGCGCCGGGCTGGTTAATTGGCAACCAGCCAGAATGATCAGGCTGGAGATGATGAACATAAATATGGGTATTTTTTTCATGATTCTCCCAATTTTTTGGATACGCTGCGTACTCTGGGCGAGTACTTTTGAATCCATTTTGGTTGCGTTTACACGATCTCCAGTCCCTTGTGCGGCCTGAAGAACAGCTGGGTGCACAGGATCACGGCAATATTGGACAGGTTCTCGGATGGCGTCCAGCCCAGGCTGTGGTTGGCGATCATGATTGCTACAAGGGCAGTCATGATCAAGAGGAAGGGCAGCGCTGAAATCTGGTCATCCCGGTACAGCTTTTTCATGATGGGCTGCGCATAGACACGGTTGCGAGGCAGCGCCATTGAGGAAGCGATCAGGAAGAAGCGGATCCCGAACAGGCAGTAGAGCAGGAAGAATGTAAACGTGGCGCCGAAGACGAAGGCTTCTGGCAGGCTGAAGTCTGTTTTTCCTGTGCCCTGCAGGAAACCGCTCCTCACCGCCAGGAAGACTGTGGCCGCCAGGTAGACCAGGTAGTAAAGCACTTTTTGGGTGGGCGATGGGGGAGTGCGCGGCAAGACCAATGCCCCGCTCAGCAGCAGGGTAGACACGATAACAAGGGCGATGGTGGCAGGTTGTATCAAATCGCCGCTGAGCAGCCAGTCGGCAGCAACCACCACAAGTACAGCAGCGATATTGAATTCGTTCAGGCGCGGCAGCAGCCGGCCTCCGACTGCACCGGCAGCCAGAATAAAGAGCATGGCTGCACCCATCAGGATATTGCTCAGGAAGCTGTTGATCGCGGCGGTGAGCGTATTCTTGCCTGCCCATTCTGAAAGACCAATCAGGATCAGACCTGAGATACTGGAAATCCCGCTGACCATAACCGTCCGGGATGGTCCGGGAGCCTTGATTTGGGATGTGTTTTGGTCTCCATATTTTTCGCTGGCGGCATCCCACAACCACAGCGCTTCAAGCCAGACTCCCAGGTAGACGGTCAGGGTAACCGACAGGCTCATTCCGTGTCCCTCACAGATTTGATCTTACTGGCAGGATAATGGAACACATCCTCGACCAGCGCGAATAACATAACCTCCGGATACAGGATCAGGTTCACCCAGCAAACCAGCGCAATACCTCCCATCTCGTAATAGTACCCTCGGTAGTCCAGGAACTCTTGATAGTTCCCGGCCAGTACGCTTTCAGAGGCATACAGCTGGTTCGCATACCGTACGATCACCTGATCACCAGTCGTGAGAGTCTTCGATTCTTGAACTGACGCCTCTGGATAGTAGCGCCAGTCCAGCTTCTCGAAACGCTCGCGCCCTGACTGATCGCTGAACTGTACATAGCAATAACGATCCTCGGGATAGCAGGAAGAAATGACGGCCGTGGCCGTTAATGGAACTTCATCCAGGGCTATGATCATACGTTGGTGTGAGCCATAATCATCGAAGAACATGATAATTGCCACGATCAGCATCAAGAGGGCCATGGGGGAGATGGCCATCAGCAGGAGGGATACGAACTTTTTGGTGAATAAGATGGCTTTCAGGATTGAGTCTTTGAGATTCGCTGCCATTGGATCAGAGTTCCTGCAAGATGGGTGTTTGGGAATTATACTCTGCGGTCGGCATGAGAAGGTAGGCTGTATGGACAGGCATTGGCTAATGATAGGCAGGGGGAGCCTGTGCGCCGATGAAGTCCAGGCGCTCGCTTCACAGCCATCCTGGCGGTGGTCTTTGTGGTGGATATTCCAGTTGGCTGTACCGCCAACCGGTGCGCCTGGCAGGTCCGTGGTCAACATCGCAAACGGGGCGCCTGGTACGGGGACGAATAAAAAAATCCCCGGGTGAGTTTAACCCGGGGAATAGTTTTCATGGAAAGTCTCTGGTTACTCAGCCAGGACAGCCTCGACGGTCAGGTCCTGGTTGCTTTCGATCAGTTTCATAGCGTTTTCGGCTGCCTGGAGGATTTTCTTGCGATGGGTCATCAGGAACAGGTCCAGGCCTTCCCCCTTGGCGGAACAAAACAGTTCCCTGGTTTCCAGGGGGATGCCGAAGGATTCTTCACACCAACCGGTCAGGTACCCGGCAGTGATGTGGCAGATCGCCTTTTTCGGTTTTTCTCCTTCTGCGATAAAGCCTTCGGCTTCAAAGGACTGCTGGTTGGCAAATACCAGCAGGAAGGTTTCGTCAGCGACCAGATTGGTTGGGTAGAGCAGGTTTACAAAAGCCCAACCTGAATAGGAAAAGTAGGTTGGGCCGAAGCCGAATTTTTCCATGGGGTCTGTCAGTTTAAAACGATCGAAAAATTTTCGGGCTTCTGTGCTGCCAACTGCCCGGCCAAAGGAATATAAAAGCTGGTCAGAGCCGCGGTCGCCGTAGATTTCAGTCAGGACATTGCGCAGTACCAGTGAGAGGGAATCGGTCCGGGCCAGGACAAAGCGGTCTTTACCAATCAATACGCGTCCCTGGGATGGGATCGATTCCAGGGTCTCAAAGTAGCTTTTTACAGAATCGCTGGCTTTTTCGAAAACTTCGAGCATTTCTGGAGGAACTTCTGCAGCTCTCATGGCACTCTCCTGGCAAAGATCGTTCAACCGTATTATGTTCTGACTTAATCATAACATGAGTTGTGTTCAAACGACAAAATGACTCGCAAATTCAATGTTTTGGTTAGTCTGCCAAATAAGACCTGCCTGAAAAAAGACCTTGCAGTGACCTGGAGCATGATTGTATTCCCGGTCTTCCCCACCGTGAGCGTTCCTACCGCTGCTTGTTTGAAAATGTCAGATGCAGGCCCTGGGCGCATTGGCCGGATTTGAAAACAATCGATTCATAATAACTGATCCGGAAGGCTGTGTTGATCAGCGCTTTAAGGAGGTTGGATGCCAGGGAAGGATGGTCTTCCTGCAGGTCTTTGGCTGCATGGGCTGATAAGAGCTTCCCCCGGACGAGGTCAAAATCCTGCAGCAGGTAATAAACGAAATCGATGAATTGACCGATCCAATAGGTGCTGTAAGATTTCTGTATAATTTCGAAACCGTGCGCTGCAACGACAGCCTGTACCCCTTTTTTGGTGAAGCGCTGTACATGGCCGGCATGTCTTTTGGTCAGGTCGTGACCGATCTTTAACTTGTAGAGCAGCCAGTACAAGGTAAAGGGCTCGCCCTCGCAGGGCACATACATATGCAGCCGGGCTCCGTTTTTTGCTACCCTTTGCAGTTCGCCCAGGAATTGGTCGGTGTCCTCGACGTGTTCAAGGATATCGAACAGCAAGACAATATCGAACTGGTCTGCTTCATACGGCAGGGATACGGCGTCGGCCATCCGGTAGTGGATGCCATCCTGATAAGCTTTGGCCATACGGATCGAGGTCTCGTCCAGGTCGCAGCCATGGTACTCCAATTGAGGCAGCTGCCTGCGCAGGGAACGCAGGAACCGGCCGGCGCCACAGCCCACTTCCAACACCCTGCCCTCCGTTTGGGCGTGGTTGGCTTTGATACTCTTTAGACAGGTATTCAGCTTGAGTGAGGCCAGGTCTTTGTTCTGTGGATCGATGATCCCCTGGCCCCAGATATGTTTATATTCGTCAGTCATGCAATCGCTCTCGTTACGTTGTCCTGCCGGGAGACCCGCACTGCTGGAAAATCATAGGACCAAAATGCAGCCCGGGATTACTGCTTCTTGCATAAATATCTAAACCTGGATCCAATAAAGCATCTTCAAAAACAAGAATTTCAGTTCAGATATTTTCGCAGCACTCTGTAGTAGAGATCAAGTTTACCATGTGCTGCCGGTTTCCTCACAGAGGCAGGTAAGTTGTTGTTTGCGCAGAGTAATCCCGCAGGGTTTCTGTCAGACCCTCCGGCGGGCAGAGCGACCTTCGGGACGCCGCTCTGAGGATGGTGAGGTTGTGGCTTTTTCAAAAAGGGGAAATGATAGTCATGAAAAGTACGAAAAAGGGGATTGCACGAATTTCCATTTTTCGTGTAATTCGTTAAGTAGTGATATCCCTGGTCGTTTTTATGCCTGCCGCCAATCTTTGCCTGAAAAACCGAGGCAGAAAGGATAAAGACCGGATAGACCGGCATACCGGCGTTCACCGGGCTGGCCCCATCGGTCAGGCTGGAGGGGTTGTGCGCCGTACCGGGGTTGATCGAAAGACGGCAATTTGAAGCCATATCGCAGCCTGGATTTGTGATACACTTTTGCCCGTTATGATCACCATTGATCGACTGGTACGCTCACGCCGTAAAACGATCGCCCTGATTGTGGAACGGGACGGTTCCCTGACGGTGCGCACTCCCCTGCGGGTTCCGGACCCTTTGGTCAGGGAGTTTGTCGAAAGCAAGGCTGCCTGGATCCGAAGGCAGCAGGTCCGGGCTGCGCAGGCTGTGCGGGCTGCTGCCCGGCAGTTCCGTGATGGGGAGCTATTTCTGTATCTTGGCGCACAGTACCCGCTCAGGATCGTGGGGCGAACGCGCCCGGCGCTTGAACTGGTGGATGGAGAGTTTTTGTTACCGGCCTCTGAAAGCGGGAAAGCTGAAGTTGTATTTGTGCGCTGGTATAAAGACAGGGCGCGGGAGGTCTTTACGCAGCGGGTGGATCACTATGCCAGACAGTACGAATTGAATGTTCAGAAGCTGCGCATCTCTTCCGCTCGCACCCGTTGGGGTTCCTGCAGTACGAAAGGAACGCTCAGTTTTACCTGGCGCCTGGTCATGGCGCCACAGGAAATTGTCGATTATGTCGTTGTTCATGAACTGGTGCATCTGGAGATCAAAAACCACTCCGGGAAATTCTGGTCTGCGGTTGGGCGCCTGATGCCGGATTATCAACAGCGCCGCGCCTGGTTGAAAAACAACGGTCACCTGCTCTCGCTGGGGGAGGCCTGAGACCCTTCCCGGGCGGGGTCTTCCACCGTGGAAATGCCCTGCTGGTGGGGCAGCGTCGACCGGTATCGTCGTTTGTCTGGTGCAACCTTTTTTGATCGCCTGCGTATATAGAGTGTAGCCTTTTTGGGGCTTGATTTGCATTTCAGCAAGGAGAATTGTGATGAATGAAAACAAGAATCGCAGCACGCTGGTCATCGGTGGGCTGCTGATCGCAGTCGGGGTTTTGATCTTCGCCGGTCAGCTGGTTGGCAGGCTGGGCGTTCCACAGGTCTGGCCGCTCTTTGTGTTCGGGGTTGGGGTGTCCTTCCTGCTTGCGGCTGTATTGGGCAGGGGAGGCTACAGTGCCCTGGCCATTCCCGGTTCGATTGTCGCCGTCATTGGCCTGATCCTCTGGCTGCAGAGCGCTTTCAATTGGTGGCATTCGTGGACATATGCCTGGGGGCTGATCGTCTTTGGGGTCGGCCTGGGAATCCTGCTCCATGGCGTGATCGGGGGGCAGCCAGAGGCCAGGCGCAGTGGTTGGAAGGTCATGCGCACCGGCCTGGCCCTGTTCCTGGTTTTTGGGTCGATTTTTGAGTTTATCTTTTCTGTGGTAGGCCTGTCCTCCGGCAGTCCACTGGTCTGGGCGATCCTGCTGGTCGTTGCTGGTGTGTTTATCCTGATCAGCCGTCTGGCGGTGCTCCTGATCGCCTCCGAGGATATCGATGAGGACGACCGTGACCTTTTCTGGCCGCTCCTGTTGATCGGTGTTGGAACAATTGCAATCCTGACCTACTATGAATACCTGCCCTCCGGTCGTTTCTTTATGCTGCTGAGCCTGTGGCCGGTCCTGCTGATTGCTGCCGGTATCCAGGTTATTTTTGGGAAGCGCCGTGTCTGGATCAGCGCGCTGCTGGGCGTGCTGGTCGTGGCGGTACTGTTTGGAGCGGTCCTGTATGGGGAGCAGTGGGGTCTGACCCCTGCCCTGCCTGCCTGGACCATCGACCGGGAAGGCGAGTTCCATTTTGGCCCGTGGAAGACTGTCCGCGGCTCGGGGAATCTAAAGGAAGTCGAGCGCCAGGTCGGTGGTTTCGATGAGATCAACCTGGACTTTTACGGCGACCTGGAGATCGTCCAGGGTGAGCAGGAGGGGATCCTCATCACGGCAGATGAAAACCTGCTGGCGTACATTACCACCGAGGTGCACGGAGATCGGCTGGTGATCGCGACCAGACCGGGTTTCAATCCCAGGCCGCTGGGTGAGGTCAGCTATGTGGTGACCGTTAAAAACCTCAAGAAAGTGGAGCTCTCCGGCGCCGGATCGGTCTTTATCGATGGATTGACCGCGGAAGAATTGGAATTTGATTCTTCCGGGTTTGGGAAATTCTACCTGGATGACCTGCAGGCAGAGAAGCTGGTAGTGGAGATCAGCGGTTCTGGCTCGGCCCGGGTGAGCGGGGAAGTGGACCGGCTTGAGGTCGAGATCAACGGCGCCGGCAGCTTTGACGGCGGTGAGCTGCAGTCTCGTCAGGCGGAAGTGGGTATCTCGGGCGCCGGCGGGGCTACCGTCTGGGTCACTGAAGACCTGGACACGGATATATCCGGTGTTGGCGGCGTGAAATATTACGGTGAACCGGCCGTCAGCCAGCGCAGCAGCGGCCTGGGCAGGGTCGAACGGCTGGGCGAGAAGTAATAGAAAGCTTCGTATAACTGGCAGGGGCGGAGTGCAATTATCCGCTGCAAGACGGGAATAAATTTAACCGGCGGGTGGATTTTAACCACCCGCCGTTCGATTTAATCCACCGGCGGGCGGATTAAATCGAGCCGCCGCCGCTTTTCAATTTACCGCCGTAAAATTAAAATTTACCGCCGTAAATTGAAAAACAATACCGACTCGTTTGGGAGAAAGCCCGATCTATTTCGAAACCGCTGCGGAGAGATCGCCGCCAGCGAAAGGAATACGGCTTTGAGTTGCTATGAAGCTGGGCGAGATGGCTTTTGGATCCACTGCTGCCTTGAACGAGCTGGTTATCATAATTTGGTTGTTGGTTCTTCCAGTAACAAGGTCAGTCGCCGCGCTCGCCGAAGAAAAACAGATACTCTGGATGTTAACAAGTTGTTGGCTATGTTGATCCGTTACCACAGTGGCGAACTAAAGCTATGGCAAGTGGTCCATGTACCCAGTGAAGAGATCGAAGAAGCCCGTCACCTACACCGAGAACTCATGACCTTGAAATCGGAACGCACCCGGCATAACAACCGGATCAAAGGCTTACTCATCACACAAGGCATCCCGATCTCGGTTAACTCTGATTTTAGAGATCGATTGGAAAGTGTCCGTCGTTGGGACGGTTACTACTGCTTCTTGCATAAATATCTAAACTTTGATCCAATAAAGTACCTTTTTGAGGAGGGTCGATACTCTTTTTGCAGTGGAGTCATCCATACTCAGTTCACGAAAGTCGGATAAATCCGACTCTTAATTCTCTCTCCCATTTTTTGCTTTGCTCCAGACTCGCTTCTCCTATCGGGAGGAAGTGTGGGTGCGGCAGCATTCATATAGAAGGAATTCAAAATATAATTTCATAGTATTGTAGTCAGGGCAAAAGAATCCCCACGAATTCGAATAAACCTTTTCTGAATATCAATATAAGTGAGGGTCTTACTGGGCCGGCAGGCGGTAGGCAAGGACATGCTTCTTGGGGTAGGCCTTGACCCAAACCACATCCCGCAGGTTGCTGCCCAGCGCAAAGACAGATTCGTAGCTCTGGCCCAGGTAGAAGGCGATATGTTCTTTCCCGTTTTCCCACCGGAAAATTACTACACAACCGCGCCTGGGGACGGTGACCTCCTGCCCCCACTCCTTCCAGGGATCGATCTCGGCCGACCTGGCGCCCTGGTAATTGGCCCGTTCCAGGCACCAGTTGATGAAGGCGGCAGACCAGTCGGTCTCCTCCGGGATGGCAGGCAGGTTGGTGCTCTTCAGGTATTCCATCACACGCGGTTTCCGTGACATCCCCGTGACCCGCCGCACGCCCATTTCATTCAGGGCGATCAGCATCCACCTGAACTCTTCTTCCGATTTGGGGGCCAGGTCCAGGTTGAGGTGCTCCAATGATTTTGAATATCCCCATCCGATCAGGCCGGCGACCGTGACCAGTTTCTTCCACAGCCTATCGTCCGAGACCTCCAGCACTTTTACGATCTCCCCATTGGACAGCTGTCCCAGGATGGCATAGTCCAGGCCGCTTTCCTTGCGTATATTCAGGATATCCGCCGTGCAGATGTGTATCCCGGTCGATTGGTCCAGCTTTTCGGCCTGTTTCCTGGTATCCTCCAGGCTGACCAGGGAGCTGGCGTTGCACCAGCCGGTCAGGTTATCTTCCCCCCGAACCTGCATCCAGGAACCGTCTTCCGAGATGGCATACATGGTGACGATATCATCCTGGTGCAGATAACCGGCGGTCTTGTAATTGGTGCCGGGACCTTCCCGGACATAGATCGCGCTGGCAGCTACTTTATATTTCCCGCCTACGGCCGGAGCCTCGACCGAAGTTTCGTCACTGTGGACGAAGGCCAGGTGCTCGCGGATGCACCAGCCCGTTTGACCGCTTGCCTGGCGGACCTGCATCCAGAGTCCGTCCGATGAGGACCCAATAGCGGTTACCGGTTCATCTTCACGCAGGTAGTTGATGGCCTCGTAATTTTCCCCGGGACCTTCCCGCAGGTAGAGGGAACTGACTGCCACCCGGTATTGGCCGCGATCCGGTCCGGCCGGCGATTCGGGGTCGTCGATTGCCGAGAGATACTTCACCGCCGACCAGCCTTCCAAACCGCTGGCGGTGCGTATTTTAATCCAGGCCCCGTCTTCCGAAACTTCCAAGCCGGTCACGATTGCGTTGCGTCTCAGATAATCCAGTGTCTTTTTGCCGGGAGCTTTTCGGATACGCAGGGCGTTGGCCGTGACGATGTAGGTGCTCATCTCGTTCCTAACTGCCTCACGTTAATTGTACACCAGCCGGGGCCGGTCTCAAATACTGTATTGCCCAAGGATCAATCCTTTCTGGCCGCCGGGGTCGTTCTTGGAAGCGCCCATTCGGGCGGGGTGTCTCGCCAGATGAAGGCATAATAATAAACCGGCATCGAGAGGAAGGGCATATAGAAATTCCCGATACCGAGGATGATCCGTACGGTTTCGTCCGCTTCGGTGTTCTTGATGACATGGGCCAAATAGAAGGCCAATAAGGCAAATTGAATGCATATCGTACACAAGTGGAGCGGGAAGACGGCCATAAAAGGCACCATCGAAAACAAAGGGACTTCCATACCGGCTGCGTCAGCCAGGAGGGGTCCCAGGCTGAGCCCAGCGGCCATGGTCAACCAGACGATTAAGAATAAAAACGGATACAGTACAAACCACAGTGTGGCCAGGCCGATCAATACTTTGACCGGTTTGTTCAACTGCATTTTTCAAGCCATCCTGAGGCAATCACTGAAATTGTATTAGTTAGGAAGCACGAACCGGATTTCAGCCCGCTGTTCGTCGCCTTCGCCTGAAATGATTTTCCCGTTGTGTAAATCGATGATCTTCTGCCCGATAAAGCCAAACATGGTCAGGTCACAGTCGGAGGGGCCGGGTCTGTTCTTGCCGGCGGCTGCCACGGTAAACAACAACCCTTCAGGGTGGTCTTCGATGGTCAGCGATACCAGGGAAGAATCAATGATGTATTCTGTCACGAATGCCAGGAAATTGACCAGCAGCTGGCGCAGCAGTATTTCGTCTCCAGAAACACTCTTGCTGGAAGACTTTATGATCATGTCGACGCGGGTCTCTTTATTTGCGGGTGAGATTGTCTGCCAGGCCCTGACCGCCTGTTCGAATAACTGGTCGAGCTCATTGTCAATGGGATTGAAACTTTTTTCACCCAGGCTCAGGCGGGCCATATCGACCAGGCCGCTCATCAGTGCCAGGGCATAAGAACTGTTTTGGAAGACGGTGCCCAGGTCTTCTTTCTGTATCTCGTTGATCGGGCCGTCAAGTCCATTAAGGACCACCTTTGTGAAACCCAGGATACGGTTGAAAGGCGACTTCAGGTCGTGGGCCTGTTCGGAGATGAAGCGGGTCATATCGACCTGATCGGGGAATTCAAAGGTTCTGCTCATTGTGTTTATTGTACAACATCTTGGGTTTAAACGTACACTGCAAGTGAGGCTAAGTCCCCAACCACCGGCCTGCTTCCCGGGGCAGTTGATTGATTGGACCGACTTTCATTGTGCACCTGGGCAGTGAATCAATGAAGTGCCGTCCGTATTGTTTGGTTTGCAGGCGGCGGTCCATCAGTACAACCACGCCGTGGTCGTACTGGCTGCGGATCAGGCGTCCAAAGCCCTGCCGGAATTTGAGGATTGCTTCGGGCAGGTAGTATTCGCCGAAATGATCCTCGTAGGTTTCCGCCCGGGCTGCAATCAAAGGGTCGCTGGGGACATCGAAGGGCAGCTTCACGATCACCAGGACAGAAAGCGCCTGGCCCGGGACATCAACGCCCTCCCAGAAAGAACGCGTCCCGAGCAGGACTGCCCGTTCCGTGCTTTTAAATGTCTCCAATAAAGTGTTGGGTGAAGCCCCTTCGCCCTGTTCATAGACAATAATATCCTGGTCGGCCAACGGTCCGCTGATGGTCTGTGAGGTGCGTTTTAACTGGGCATAAGAGGTAAACAGTACCAACGCCCGCCCACTGGTAGCCTGGCACAGCTGGATCAGGCTGCGGTCCAGGGTGTGCTGGAACCCCTGTGCATTGGGTTCAGGGATGTCATTGGGCAGGTAAAGCAGGGTTGAACTTTCATAATCGTATGGGGATCCAAGCGCCAGTTCATCGGCGTCAGCCGCATTGAGGGTATTGCGCATATAAGTAAACTCGCCGCGTGTGGTCAGAGTGGCTGAGGTCAGAATCACACTGGTCTTCGGATGCCAGATATGTTTCTCGATCAGAGACCCGACATGCAGCGGGGCGGCATTGAGTGAAATGCTCTGACCATTGGGCTGGACTTCGATCCAATATACCTGCTGGGCAGATGGTTCAAAGATCAGGGCATTCAGGTTTGAAGCGATCTCAAGCAGCCGGCGGTAAAGGTTGCCCAGGTCTCCGATGAAGTCTTCCAGTTCGTCCAGGCCTTCGGCGTATAGTTCTGCCGCGGCTTTATGGATTTCAGACAGGGCATTGAGCAGCAAATTGAGGGTCTCGCCGGCTGCATCCCATGCGACTTCAACTTCTTCCCAGGTCTGCTGGGTGCGGGTAGCGGGCAGGATGCGTTCTTGCCAGGCGTAATTGTTTTGCGGGCGGCCTTCACGCTGGTAATGAGCGAATTCTCCCAGCGTGATAAAGAAATCCCGGCACTGGTGTTCCACCCTGAAGGCCAGGTCTGTAGCGCGTTTGACCATCTGTCCCAACTGGGCGTGGTCGGAGGGACGCAGGGCGCCGGCGAGTTCGGAAATCATCCGTCCCAATGTTCCCGAGCTGGAGCTGCCGATTTCACGTAGTATGCGTTCTAACTCATTCTGGGTCAGGCGAAAGCTGAGGGCATTGGTGGTGGCTGATTCCAGGTGGTGGGCTTCATCGACGATCAAGTAGTCATATTCTGGCAGCACGCGACTGCCGGCGGCCACATCTGCAAGCAGTAATGCGTGGTTGACGATCAGGATATGGGCTGATTGGGCTGCCTGGCGGGCCTGGAAGAATGGGCAGACTCCGCCCATGCGTTTCATACAGGTATCCCCGTCACAGGCATCGTCCTCAGCAGACAGACGGCGCCAAAGGTCACGTTCGATGGGCCCGGTCAGATTGATCTCATTACGATCACCGCTCTGGTTCTCTGTCAGCCATACCAGGATCTTGGCCAGGATCCGCACTTCTTCGGCGTTGGTGGGTGCGTGCTGGCGGTGGAATTCAAGCCGTCGGGGACAGAGATAATTGCCGCGGCCTTTCAGCACAGAGGCGCGCAGTTCTTCCAACCCGATAGCAGCTTTCATATCGGGGATGTCTTTCTTGATCAATTGGTCTTGCAGGTTGATGGTGTTTGTGGAAACAACCACACGGGTATTGTTTTCCAGTGCGAAGAGGGCTGCGGGTACCAGATAAGCAAAGGATTTGCCTACCCCGGTCCCGGCTTCGACCATTAAATGTTGTCCGGTGGAAAGGGCTGTGGTGACTGCGCTGAGCATCTCCAATTGTTCGGGACGTGATTCAAAGTTCTCAAAATATTTGGAAAAAGGTCCGCCATGCTCCAGTAAGGCGGTGACTTCTTCCGGATCGAGCATGGCCGGTTCGTCTGCCGATTGGAGGGGCGGGTATTGTCCCTGCCTGGTTTCAAAAAGCGGGGCGTGTGAACTGCGGAGGGTTTTCTTTGGGGTAATCCCCTCTTTGGCGCGGGCTTTCAGCGCCTGCTGGAAAGTCCAGTTTGCATCCCATGCCAGGGGTTCACCCAGCCTGGTGATCTCTGCCAGCAGGTCAAGCGGGAGCTGCATGGCTTTTTCGTACATCAACGAAAAGACTGCCTGCGTAACCCGGGCATCATCCAGGGCGCGGTGTGTTGCCGGCAGCGGGATCCCGAGGATCTGGCCCAGCGCTCCCAGGTTATACCGGCTGGCAGCCGGCATCAGCACAGAAGCCAGTTCATAGGTATCAATCACCTGGTTATTTTGACACAGACCGTAACGCTGCAGGAAAGACAGGTCAAAGCGAATGTTGTGGCCTAATACAGGGGCCTCTCCGATAAAGGCAGCCAGTTCAGCGATAACATCCTGGATGGACGGCGCCTGGCGTACCATGCTGTCGGTGATCCCGGTCAGGTTGGAGATAAAATCGGGGATGTGACGGCCTGGGTTGATCAGGGTGGACCACTCATCCTGGACTCGCTTATTATTGAAGCGTACTGCACCAACTTCAATGATGGCATCCTTTTTGGAGTCCAACCCGGTCGTTTCGAGGTCAATTGCGATGATATCTGTCATGGCTGTCCTGGGTATCTGGCATAGTAGAACAAGTGTACCATATCATGCGAAAAATGTTCTGCTTGTGTTTGGCTGGGGGTACGCGGAAGCGTTGTAGATTTTATCGTAGAGAGGGCTTCATCGGAGCAGCGTCCCGAAGGTTATTCTCCCGGGTGATGGACTGAAAGAATTACTTCAGGAGGTTTGAATCGGGTGTTCTACGGTTTATTGGCGCACCTTTCGGTTGCTGCGGGTACCTGTTCAGGCGGATTTGGGGAGTATCTGCCCCGTTAAGACAAAATCACGATAACTCACTGCGGAGGGGGGAGTTATCGTGATTTGAAAGAGTGCTGCGACTCGATCATTCCGGAAGGAGTGCTTTGAGCTTGTTCACCATCTCTGCAGAGAGAGGTTTCTCTTTGGCCGCCGTACGGATAAAGCTCTTCAGCTTTTTCAATGGCAGGGCCGGATAAGGGGCTTCATCAACAGCAATGCTGATGTTGTCTCCGCAGAAAACCAGGGCAAAATTGACGGTCGGGATATCTTCTTCGGCGAGGTTTTTTCTCAGGAATCTGGTCATGGCTTCGATGTCTCCTTCAGCCTCCAGATCGGGCCGTCCCAGGCCTTCTTGTCCGAAGAGGCTCATATATGCCTGGGCAAACCCGGTGTTGGTCAGCCGGTAGCGGTTGCGCTTGTAGGTCAGGTTTCCCCTGCGCTGGGTGAACGGCCGCAGGATCCAGATCCCGGCCGGGCCAATCAGCAGATGGGGTACCGGTGTTTGGTAGTGGTAAATGCTGTATTCGTTTGTCAGCCCTTTCAGGCTGGATTCCAGCTGTTGGTCCGGACGCGGTTCGCGCCCCCAGCGTGAACTGAAAAAGGTGCTGAACTGGGTCAAAAAGTACCCCAGCACAACGGTTGCCAGTGCGATCACCGGTACTTGGTTGGGATCCTGCATATACTGGAAGTAATAATATACCCCGACAGCAAGCGTAGCCAGGGCCGCATAATTGGTGAATTTTCCAATCAGGGCGTTGCGTTTGTACATTTTTTCGTTTTTGATACTGTTCATTCGATATCTCGTTTATTTCTTTAAATTTTGTTCGATCGCCGAGCGGATCGATTCAAGGACACCGGCTTCGGCGGCTTCCTTAGCGACCCGGATGGCATTCTTTATCGCAATTTCATCTGAGCGGCCATGTCCGATAAAGACCAGGCCTTTCACACCCAGCAAGGGTGCGGCCCCTTCTTCCCTGGGATCCATCAGTTTTTTTACACTGCCCATGGCCGGTTTGACCAGCAGTCCTCCCAGGATCGTCAGGGGGCCGCCGCCTTTGATGGCTTCCTTGATCTTGTCAACCAGCAGTTGTGCCACCGCTTCGGCGGTCTTAAGCAGGACGTTGCCGGTGAAACCATCCGTTACTGCAACATCAACCTTCCCGCCAATCACTTCTCTCCCTTCCACGTTGCCATAGAAGTTCAAACCGGATTCTACCAGAAGTGGATAGGCGCCTTTGACAAGTTCTGAACCTTTGCCGGCTTCTTCACCATTCGATACAAGGCCGACCTTGGGGTTGTTCACGCCGCGTACTTTTTCGGCATAGACCGAGCCCATGATGCCGAACTGGAGCAGGTTCTTGGGTTCGCAGTCCGGATTTACGCCGATATCAATAACCACGCAGGAACCAGTTGCTGTCGGGAAGATGGGCGCCAGCGCTGGCCGGTCGACACCGCGTATGCGTCCCAGCCGGAAGAGGGCTGTAACCATAGCGGCGCCGGTATTGCCTGCCGTGACAAAAGCATCGGCCTGTCCCTTTTTTACCAGGTCAATCCCGACGGCCATTGAGGTTTTAGAGTCTTTGTGCCGGGCTTTGAACGCCAGTTTCTCGCCTTTATCATCCATGGTCAGCATTTCTGGCGCATGGACAACCTGAATGGGAAGGGAGTCTGCTTTTCCTGTTTCAAGGAGTGGGGCGATTTTATCCTGGTCACCGACCAGGATGATCTCGACATGGTAGTCTCTGGCTGCCATGATTGCACCAATAACATCCGGGGAGGGATGGTTGTCGCTGCCCATTGCATCAACAACGATACGGGTCATTGCACTCTCCTTCGTACTCTTTAAATGTAGTCTGCGATGGATTTATATCATCGCTTGACAAGGATGTGAACGTGATTATAATACGTCTGCTCGCGCTGGTGCTGGAATTGGCAGACAGGCGTGGTTGAGGGCCACGTGTCGCAAGACGTGAGGGTTCAAGTCCCTCCCAGCGCACTCAAAATGCACACTGACAGCAGGGTGCATTTTTTATTGGACGCTCGATGCCAGTTTCCTTTGGAATTCATTCACAACATCAGGGTCGAAATGCTTCCCGGCCTGTTCAAGAATATAGCCTGCCGCTTTTTTCTTTGTCCAGGCCTTTCGGTAGGGACGATCTGATGTCAGGGCATCATACACATCGACCACGGCAAAAATCCGGGCAGCCAGGGGGATTTGTTCCCTGGATAACCGCCGCGGGTATCCTGTACCATCCCACTTTTCATGGTGACAGTAGGGGACATCCAATGCCGGGCGCAGGAACGTGATTGGCGCCAGGAGTTCGTGGGCGACCAGTGGGTGCTTGTGGATAATCTGCCACTCTTCATTGGTTAGCGGGTCAGTTTTGTTGAGTATGCTTTCCGGGATACTGATCTTGCCAACATCATGCAGCAAAACCCCCCTGCGAAGATGGGCAAGTTCTTCGTCAGTCAGGTTAAACCCACGGGCCAGTTCAAGGGTCTGGGCGACCAGGTATTTTGTTTGGGTTGTATTTTTCCCTTCGCGTAGATCGATTGCTCCGGACCAACCTTCCAGGGTGGTGTCATACGCCAGGCCTAGTTCCAGATTAGAGCGCTGCAGGTTCTCAAACAGGATGGCATTGTCGATGGCAATCGCGGCCTGTCCGGCCAGTGAATCGAGGAATCTTTCCCAGGATTCGTCGGCGTTGAAATGCTCCCTTCGGTAAATTTCCAATACCCCTTTGATCTTGCCTTTAACGATCAATGGGAGCCCATAGTAACAATCAAACCGTTCCACTGCCATAATCTCCGGAGGCAGCTGGTTGGTTCCGTCCTGCCGGAGGTGGTGCACCTTGATAACTTTTCTTTCAATGGCTGCCCTGCCTGCATATCCTTCACCGAGGGTGATGCTGTTTTTTTCTATGAAAGGCGTCCGGAACCCTTTCCCGGCTTTGTATTCCAGTTTATTCAGGTAGGGGTTAAATATCAGGATGGCGGCTGCATCCACCTTTAAGTGGTTAACGGTTTCGTCCAGGATGGCATCCAGGCACAGTCTCAGGTCTGTACTGGAAGAAATCGTGGCATCTATTCTCCTTAAGGCTTCAAGTCGTTCTATTTGCGTTTTTATATTGTCTTGAGTTTGAATTCGGTCTGTAATATCGCGTGATATCCCCATCACTGCGGTAACCTGGTTTGTATCATCCTTGAGTGGAACCAACCAGGTTCCCAGCCAGGTTTCCTTGTCAAAAAAACCCGCTTCATTTTCAACATAGATCGGTTCCCCAGAGTTAAATACCTTTTGGAGATTCATCTTTTGGCGGCCTGATACCCTTTCCGAAAAGATATCGGATAGATCTTTGCCAACAAGTTCCTGAGAGGAGCGATTAACCTGGGCTGCGGCGAAATTATTGATGTATTCGGTTTTTCCTTGGGGATTAATGATGAAGATCATGTCGTGGGCGGCTTCTGCCAGTGTGCGATACCTTTCTTCACTTTCACGCAAAGCGGTTTCTGCCCTTTTCTGTTCGGTGATATCCCGGAAAAATACAGCCATTTTGTTTTCCCCCGTTTGGAAAGCCTGAATTTCATAGGTTCCGTGAATATCTAAATTGCCATACTCAACCTGGTCCATCTGGAACCGTTCCCCGGTTCTGGCTACCTTCCTGTAGGCATCCGGAAGTTCAGTTTTGGCCAGTGGAGGGAAGGCCTGTTCAATTGTTTTTCCAATAAACTGCTGGTGTGAAAGCTGCAGGATCTGATCTGCAGATTGGTTCGCGCCACTTAAAACCAGGCGCCCATCGGGTTCCAGGGTGTAAAGGTGGGCGCCGAAGGGGGCGTGATCAATAATTGCCTTTAACCTTTTCTGGCTTTCCAGCAGGGCAGCCTCAGCCAATTTGCGGGAAGTGATATCTCGCGTTGTTGCATGGATTTCGGGTTGTTGATTTCTGTCGTTTCCTGGGATGATCTTACTGGTGGTTTCCAACCAGGTGTAGGTCCCGTCTTTCTTTCGCATTCGATAGGTAGTGGTGTCGGTGATTGGCTGCTCTTGAATGGAGAGACGAGATCGGTCCACAAGGGGCGAGTCGTCCGGATGAATAAGCTCGAACGCCGAATGTCCAATGATTTCTTCCGGTTCGTATCCCAGCAGTGTCCGGCAGGATGGGGAGACATACAAGTACATTCCATCCGGATCGTGCCTGGAGATCATATCGGTCGAATTTTCTGCCAGCAGCCGGAAACGTTCTTCACTCTCTCTCAGGGCTGTTTCGGTCTGTGCACGGGTAGTAATGTCGCGCGTCACCCCGACAAAACCTGAAAGGTTTCCATCCTGGTCCAGCATGGGCGAGGAAATGACTTCAATATCAAGCCAGTGACCTTCTTTGTGTCTGAGCTTATATTCTGTAGGTATCAGGTGGCCCCGGCTGGGGTCTTCCATCTTTTTGTTGATCACGGATTGACTTTTTGCAATCCCGTCCGCATCCATCAGGTCGTTGAGTTTCAGTTTCAGGGCTTCCTCGACTGTATATCCCAGAACGCGCTTGACGGAAGATGTCACAAATGTAAAGCGCAGGTCCATATCCAGCTGCCAGACGATATCATTTGCGTAGTTCGAGATCAACCGGAAACGCTTTTCATTCTTTTGAAGAGCCTCCTCAGTTCGCTTTCTCTCTGTGATTTCCCAGGCGATATCAGCCAGGTATTCAACAATTTTAACATCTTCCTGGGTATAGTCGGTTGATTTGTTCCCGACACCCAGAATGGCGACAATCTTTTCGTCACGATATATGGGCACAACCAGTTCGCGTACCACTTGCGCATGCCCCTCGGGGAGACCTTTCCGATTGGGCAGGGAGGCATAATCGTTATGAATGACCGGCCGCCCTTCACGCACACAATCTACCCAGACTCCGGCGCTGTCCAGAGGATAATGTTCTCCCTTGCCTTCCGCTTTGCAAAACCTGGTTAGTGTTTCAGTGGACCAGGCTTGCAGGGAGATCGTTTTCTGGTCCGGTTCTACAAAATGATAGAAGCCGATCAGGCTTTTTGTGTATTCGCCGACTTCGTCCAGGGTTTTCTGCAGCAGCTCTCCCAGGGAATGTTTGGCGGAATACTCGATCAGGCGCATTCGTAACTTCAGCAGTTCTTCGGAATTCTTGCGGGAGGTAATATTACGAGCGACCCCGATAAATCCGGTCAGGTTATTTTTTTCATCGAAGAGAGGAGTCGGGAGAATCTCCATGAAAACCCAACTGCCGTTCTTGTGTTTTGTCCTGAACTCAAAGGTAAGTCGAGGCTTCCGTTCCCCACCTTTTTTGATGTTCTCAATAGAAGATTTCATCTTTTCCTGGCCAGTCTCGTCCAGGATATCGGTCAGTCTTAGTTTTAGCGTTTCCTGGACGGTATACCCCAGGTTGCGTTCAACAGCGGGTGTCACAAATACAAACTGCAGGCTGCTGTCAAGTTGCCAGATGATATCGTCGATGTTTTCAGAAATGAATTGGTACCTGGAAAGCGAGACTTCCAGTGGTTCTTTGGTTGATGTCATACCCATAAGACCTCACGAGTTATACTATAGTTTACCTGGATATTCCTAATTATGGCTAAATTGGCAAAAGATTACAACAAAAAAAGTATTTCAATTCCAATATATTCTTACCGGTCAGGTATTATAATTTGATCCAGTCACTTTAATAATTCCAACAGGATAGGAGACATTATCCGGATGATAAAAGCGATAACGCGACAGGTCAGCCGGGGGATCAATCAATGTGAGGTGACCCATATTAAGCGCCAGGTGATCGATGTGCAGATCGCTCGAAGACAGCATGAAGAATATGAACAAGTATTAAAGGAGCTTGGTTGTGCTGTGATCCGGCTGCCAGAAGAAGCGGACCTGCCTGATTCGGTTTTCGTTGAGGATACCGCAGTGGTGCTGCCGGAAGTTGCTGTGATCACCCGACCTGGGGCGGACTCTCGCAAACCGGAATGTGATACGGTTGCAACTGCGCTCAAGCCCTATCGGGATATCGTCAGGATCGAAGCCCCGGCTGTGGTAGATGGCGGTGATGTTCTGGTGTTGGACGAACAGGTTTATATCGGCCTGTCGACGCGCAGCAATCCAGAGGCGGTCTCTCAGATGCGATCCCTGCTGACTCCTTATGGATACCAGGTGCATGGGGTCGCATTGAACGATTGCCTGCACCTGAAATCGGCGGTTACGCGTGTGTCCAAGGATACACTGCTGGTAAACAAAGCCTGGGTTGATACCTCCATTTTCCCGAACTGGAAGATCGTTGAAATCGATCCGTCAGAGCCTTATGGGGCGAATGGTCTGTGGATAAACAATTGTATCCTCTATCCATTTGCTTTCCCAAAGACCCGTAAACGGTTGGAAGACCAGGGTATGTGTGTTGTTGAAGTGGATGTTTCAGAACTGGCAAAGGCCGAGGGAGCCGTAACCTGCTGCAGCCTGGTTTTCGAAGTCTGAGGACTTATGCAGCCAGAGCAAGCGCATCTAGAATCGGCGAGCTGGTCGTTTTTCGATCAAACTGGGCCCGATTGTGCTAAAAGCCCTCACCCTGCGCTCTCCCGGTGGGAGAGGGGGAAGTCGTCCTGACATAAGGCGCCATGCTTGGGGTGAGGGAAAGGTACCTGGAACAGGATGGACAGCATTGGAAGCCTTTACCACAGGAAAAACAAGCCCCTAACGGCAAGTTGAGCAAACACAAAATGCGATTGCCCTGCTTATACAGAGGTAATGTGAAGGAAATCCGTTATAATAGTGACTGGTTGATGCTTTGGGCAATAACGCCGGAAGTCATTCATTCAAAATTTCTCATATGGAGGAGAAAGTATGAAACGCTCATTGTTTTTTGTTCTTGTAACCCTGATCGTGTTGAGTTTTGCGCTCAGCGCCTGCAGTGGTTCTGGTTCTAAAGCCGTTCAGGTTGCAACCGATGCTACCTGGCCGCCCTTCGAATCGGTCGACGAAACAACCAAGGAAATTGTTGGTTTTGATATCGACCTGATGAACGCCATTGCAGAAGAAGCCGGTATTGAGGTCGAGTACGTCAACGTCGCCTGGGATTCCCTGCTGGCAGGGATGGCGCAGTGCCAGTATGACGCCGCTATCTCCGCGATGACCATCACGGAAGAACGCAGGGAGAACTTCGCCTTCACCGATGGATATTTTGCAGCCGGGCAGGTAGTCACTGTGAAATCTGACAACACCGATATCATGAGCAAGGATGATCTGGGCGGAAAGACCGTGGGCGTCCAGTTGGGAACCACCGGGGATATTGAAGCCCAGAAGATCGAAGGTGCAGTCGTTAAGAATTATGATGACATCAGTCTTGCTTTCCAGGATCTCCTGAACGGTCAGATCGATGCAGTGATTGCAGATAATCCACTAGCGATTGAATATGTTGGTGTAAACGAAGACAGCCTCAAAATTGTGGGTGAAGCATTCACCGATGAGGCCTATGGGATCGCGGTTTGCAAAGAGGACACTGAACTGCTCAAGAAATTGAATGATGGTCTCGACAAAGTCGAAGCCAATGGAACAATTGATTCTCTGAAGGATAAGTGGAATCTGGCCGGGAAGTAAGTCGTTGAATGAAGTGGTGAGGTTGATAGCCAGCCTCACCACTTTTTATTTTTGTGGAGAGCCAAATGACTGAAGGAAAAGGGCAAATTGAAGTGACCGTGCCGTCAGAACAGCGCCCGGATGCCTGGTGGTGGCTGCTGGCTGCAGTGATCGTTCTCACTGGAAGCATGATCATCCTGTCACCAGACCCATATCGGGATATCTTTTTCTTTGCATTGGATGGCGTCGCCGTCACTCTCAGTGTGACGATTGCAGCATACATTGTAACCCTGATCGCCGGACTTTTTGGCGGTTTAGGCCGGTTGTCGAAATCCAAACCGGTTTACTTTTTATCATCACTTTATGTAGAGATCGTTCGCGGTATTCCTTTGCTTGTCCAGCTGATCTGGTGGTACTTCGCTTTTCCTGTTGTCATTCAGAAACTTGGACGCTCGCTGGATATTGGTTTCCTGTCTAACTACCAGGCCAATCCGATTTTTATGGCCATTGTTGGACTGGTGTTTTGTTATGGGGCCTATATGAGCGAGATCTACCGCGCTGGGATACAAAGTATCCCTGTTGGGCAGATGGAGGCGGCGTTAAGCGTCGGTATGACGCGCTTCCAGGCCTTGAGGTATATTATTGTTCCACAAACAATTAAGGTCATTTTGCCCCCGATGGGCAACGAATTTATTGCCTTATTGAAAGATTCTTCCTTGGTCAGTGCTGTTGCGGTGGTGGACCTGACGCGTCGCGGCCGTGAATTTATGGCTACTCATTTCAACCCGATTGAGACCTGGATGCTGGTTGCCCTGTTGTATTTGATCATGACCTTGTTCTTCTCTCGAGTTGTTTCAATTGTTGAACGTCGTACCAAAACGACCAAGTCAATTGCAGATTGATCTGATCCCGGGCATGGCGGGGGCCGGGTCGTGTGACGCCTGGAGGTTATATGAGTGCTGTCTTTCCAAGTCCTGAATGGTTGAATGCCCTGAGCGATAAATTGAATAGCGATAAAAAGTACGCCCAGATTGCAAAAAAGTGGGAAGGGGATTTACTCTTTTTTATCCAGCCGGATGATAGGTTAACAGAAACCCTGTATTATTATCTGGATCTTTGGCATGGGACTTGTCGCAAGGTTGAAGTGCAATCCAAATTATCAGAGGAGAAGCCGGCCTTTATTCTGAAAGCTCCTTATGGTAATTTCAGGAAAATCTTACTGGGGGAATTGGACCCAATGCAGGCCATGATGACGCGCAAATTGCAGGTTGAGGGGAGTATGGCCTATATGATGCGTAATGTACCGGTTGTGTTGGATTTTGTACGTTGTGCGCGTGAAGCGACCACCGAGACATATTAGCCGCCTTTCAGGGATACACCCGTTTATGCAGCCAATCTTGACAGTAGATCTGACAACCTCAGAAACTGGACAGTATATCGTCCCGGATGGATGGGAGCGCAGTTTTCTGGGGGGCGCCTCCCTGGCAGCGAGGTTGTTATACGAATCAATTACCCCGGATCTCGACCCATTCTCCCCGGAGGCGCCGCTGCTTTTCCTTAACGGTCCGCTGTCCGGTACTGCCGGGCCTGCCGTTGGCCGGTTTGTTGTTTGTGGGAAATCGCCGGCCACAGGGTTGTGGGCCGAATCGAATTGTGGAGGCTTTTGGGGGCCGGAACTACGCTTTGCAGGCTATGATGGTCTGTGGATTACAGGAGCTTCGCAGAAGTCCGTATATCTCTGGATCAATGACAGGCAGGTCGATTTCCGGAGGGCAGGCCGCCTGCAGGGCATGGATACTTATCGTACCCAGGAGGCTGTCAGGCAGGAAGTTGACGCTCCCCGGGCGCGGGTAGCGGTAATTGGCCCGGCTGGGGAGAAGCGGGTTTCGTTTGCAGGTATCTTTTGCGACCATGGGCGTACTGCCGGGCGTACCGGGTTGGGGGCGGTGATGGGATCCAAAAACCTCAAAGCTGTTGCCGTGCGCGGCACGAACAAAATTCCCCTGTCTGACCGGGAAACATTCGCAGCGTTGCGTAGAACGGCTAATCGCGAACTGTTGTCGGATACCGTAGCAGGCGTAGCCCGCGCCCTGGGCACCGCCGGGGTTGCGGAGTATGCTGATTACATGGGAGGGATGCCAAAGAAGTATTATTCCCAGGGGAGTTTTGAAGGCGTCAGCAATGTGTCTGGGGCTGCCATGTCAGAAACGATCCTGACCGGCGTGAAAGCCTGCCATGGGTGTGTGATCGCCTGTGGGCGAGTCGTCGAACTGGAGGATGGCCAACCGCGGAAAGGCCCCGAGTACGAAACGATCGTTGGTTTTGGACCCAATTTGTTGATCGATGATCTGGCTGAGGTCACCCTGCTGGGCGAGATGTGCGACCGCTATGGCCTGGATGCCATCAGCTCCAGCAATATCATTGGTCTGGCATATAAGCTGTTCGAAGATGGCATTCTAACAGAGAAGGATACGGACGGGGTCAAGCTTAGCTGGGGACAGCCGCAGCCCGCCAGAAGATTATTGGAAATGATGGCTGCACGCGAGGGGCTGGGTGATTTGATGGCCGAAGGCTCACTGCGGTTTGCGCAGCACTTTGGCGTAGGAGAAGAAGCAGTGCAGGTCAATGGACTGGAAACCGCCTATCACGATCCGCGCGGCACCTCCGGTATGGCGCTCTCTTATGCAACCAGCCCGCGCGGGGCCTGCCATAATAAGTCCGATTATTTCCTGGTCGATTGGGGTCAGGCCGATGCAGACCTGGGGATGGAGTTCTACGACAAGCACGCGGGTATAGAGAAAGTTGGGAATATCGTCCGGCATCAAAATTTCAGGTCCTTGTGTGATGCATTGGTGCTGTGTTTATTTTCGAATGTCTCTTTCGATGTGCTGGTGAATATGATCAACGCCGCCATGGGGCTGCAGAATTCGCTCGAAGACTATCTACGGGTCGGTGAGCGAGCCTGGAATTTGAAAAGGGCTATTAACAACCGGCTTGGATTATCACGTGAGAATGACAGGCTGCCCAAGGCGTTTCTAAAACCCTTCCAGGATGGAAACGCCGCTGGCTATGTACCGCCTTTCCAGGAGATGCTGTCGGTTTACTACGAAGCGCGCGCCTGGGACCCGGTCACTGGCCGCCCGACCCGCAAAAAGTTGATCGAACTTGGCTTGGAAGAGATCGCCGATGACTTGTGGGGTGTTGAGGAGAATAGTATATGAAACTGGTTACTGTTGCTGAGATGCTTGCGATTGAAAAAGAAGCAGATCAAAATGGGCTGTCTTATTCCCGGATGATGGAAAACGCCGGACGTGGACTGGCAGAAGCTATCCTGGGGATCCCTTTCGGGAAGCCGGAACAAGAGGCGTTAGCGCTGGTTGGGTCCGGAAATAATGGCGGTGATGCACTTGTCGCCCTGGCATACCTGGCTTTACAAGGCTGGTCGATCCGCGCCTACCTGGTGAAGCGTCTGCCAACCGGCGATACCCTGGTAGAGAGGCTTCAGCGGGCTGGCGGCGAAGTCACCCTGGCTGAACAGGATCACGATTTCAGGGAACTGTCTGCAGGTCTGGAGAGGGCAACGGTAGTGATCGACGGTCTGTTGGGTACAGGAATACGGCTGCCGCTGCGCGAAAGCATCTCCGGAGTGTTAAAAGCTGCCAAGACGACCCTGGCAGGTATGGATCGAAAACCTTATGTGGTTGCCGTTGATTGCCCGTCCGGCGTGGATTGCGACAGCGGCGAAGCGGCGGAGGAATGCCTGCCGGCCGACTTGACCGTTACCATGGCCGCAGTTAAGCAGGGATTGCTGCGCCTGCCGGCTTATGGCCTGCTGGGGGAACTTCAGGTGGTTGATATTGGGCTGACGGATGAGATCCATACCTGGGTCGATATCCCACATGAAGTGGCTGACTTTGAGAGTGTGTCTACGCGGCTGCCTGCGCGTCCTCTGGATGCCCATAAAGGCGACTTTGGGACAGCCCTGGTGGTGGCTGGTTCCTTGAATTACACCGGTGCGGCCCTCCTGGCAGGCAGAGCGGCGTATCGAATCGGCGCCGGTCTGGTTACATTGGCGGTCCCGGGACCACTACATGCCGCCCTGGCAGGGGCAATTCCAGAAGCTACCTGGCTCTTGCTTCCCCATGAGATGGGTGTTATTGCGGTCGGCGCTGCGGATGTGCTGATGAAAGACCTGGATCGCCCGACAGCCATTTTGGTCGGTCCTGGATTTGGTTTGGAAGATACCACTCGGGATTTCATTCGCAAGCTGCTTGAGGGGAAACCTGCTTCCCGAAAAAATGCAGGCCGGATTGGTTTTATCCGGGCTGGCGACAACCAGGAAGGAACGGAAAGGCAGCAGCTGCCCCCCATGGTTTTCGACGCAGACGGATTGAAGCTGCTGTCGAAAATTGAAGGCTGGGCCGGTCTGGCGCCCGCCCCGGCAGTGCTGACGCCTCACCCCGGCGAAATGTCTGTGTTAACCGGCCTGCCGGTCAGTGCAATACAAGCCGACCGGCTGTCCACGGCTGCCAGGTTTGCGCAGGAATGGGGGCATGTCGTGGTGTTAAAGGGCGCTTTCACGGTCGTCGCAGCCCCGGATGGGCGGACCACCACCATCCCGGTAGCTTCTTCAGCCCTGGCCCGCGCCGGGACGGGGGATGTGCTGGCCGGGCTGGTTGTTGGTCTGATAGCGCAGGGGTTGGATGCTTATGCTTCTGCTGTGACCGGGGCCTGGATCCATGCCCAGGCCGGTCTGTATGCAGCCGAAGCCCTGGGGACCGAAGCCTGTGTGCTGGCCGGCGATGTCCTGGATGCGGTGGTTGAGGTGCTCGCAGACCTGAGCTGAAAGGATAAGGCTTGGAGTTTTTAAATCAAAAGACCACCCTGGGAAAGTGCCAGGGTGGTCTTTGTGTTTGCTTTATTACCCTTTCAGGAATTCTTCAAGGGATTCCTTGCTGATGCGGTAAGCCTTGCCAAGTTTCTTTGCCTTCAGGCCGCCTTCTTCGATAGCCGCAATGATGTCTTCTTCGGAAACTTTCAGGATCGAGGCTGCTTCTGTGGGGGTCATGACATCGGGGACTGCACCTGCCGCAGGGGCTGCACCGCCGGACTGCTGCTGGTTGGCAATGGCCCCGGAAGTAGCCTGCTGCATCAGGTTGCCGATCCCCATCCCGGCGCCAATACCGGCTGTCAGGCCTGCGCCGCCGCTGGGATTGCTTGCGGCGTCCCGCATGGCATCGGCAGCCTGGAGCTGGGTGTAGGTCGCCATATCGAGCATACCCATATCGCGCAGTTCCTGGGCCGACTTGTCGGACGGTTTCAGGTTGCCAATGTAGAATGATTTAAGCGCCAGCCCAACGGCCGCGAAATCATCCCGGGCTTTCGCACGCACACCGGCGCCAATTTCTTCTGTCAGGCCGATCAGGTCAACGACAGATTTTGCTTCGGTGGTTTCACCCAGGATATCGGCAATCTTCGAGAGCAGGACAGTGCGCAGGCGGTCTTCGATCGCATCCGTGCGGTATGTGCCCTGGGTGCCGACGATCTGTGTGACAAATTGTTGGGGATCATCAACCTGGTAGGAATAGGATCCAAAACCCTGAAGCAGCGCCACGCCCAGCCCCATACCTGGATTTCGAACAATGATCGGCTGGGGAGTACCCCATTTCCGGTCGGCGAATTCTTTCATCGAAACGAAATAGACTTCCGCCGGGAACGGTGTACGATCATTGAAAGCCTTGCCGATCAGGTCGATCAGCAGGGGGATGTTCGCTGTGGCGATGGTGTGACGGCCAGCGCCAAACACGTCCAATGCATGGCCATCACGGAAGAACACAGCCGATTGTGCTTCGCGAACGATAACCTGTGTACCGATTCGGTAATCGCCAATGCCCTGTTCCGGGAAACGATGGACGATCTCATCTTGCATCTCGTTGGGATATTCAACTACATCAAAAATCCTGGCCATGCCATTCTCCTTCTTTTGAAAATATCGGATTATTCCCGATTTATATATTTATGGAACCACGTTTTCATTATAGCCGAAGCGTGAAATGGGTACAAGTTACTGGGTCAATTGATTATATAGTACTTTCAGGTATTTCTGTCGGAATAAACCCATTAGGGGTGCACGAAAATGTTATAGTTCTTTTTGCAGCGATGGCATTCTCGGGGCAGCCTCCCGAAGGTTGATCTGCTCGGTAAGGGGGGATGATAGAAACCCTTCGGGACGTGCGGGTCTGGTGGTTCGACAGGTTGTTAGTGCACCCACCACGATTGATTGCATTCTATTACTATATACGCTGTTTTGCCCTTTTGAGTTGCAGTGATTACGAATCTTTCAATGGTTTTCCCGAACCACCATCTCGCAGCATCAGGATCTCTGCCAGGATGCTGACGGCGATCTCTTCCGGTGTTTCGGCCTGCAGTTCAAGGCCGATTGGGGAGTGCACCCGTGAAATTTGTTCGTCGCGCAGGCCCTGCTTTTTCAGTTCTTTTACCGTTGATGCCCAGCGCCTGCGAGAACCGATCACACCGATGTAAGCCGCCGGGGTATCCAGCAGGACAGGTAACCCGGGGGCATCGACGGCCACTCCGCGGGTTGTCAGCACCAGGTAAGTCTGCCCGGTGATCTCAAGGTGTTCCGGCAGTTCATTCATCGGGACCGGATAAAAGCTGTCGGCGTCGGGGTTGGCCGCGGGGGTACAGAATTCCGGCCGGTCATCCGAAACAGCAACGTGGAAGCCCAGCCATTTTGCCAGGTGGGCAACAGCCTTTCCGACATGCCCGCCGCCGATCACCACCAGGGTTTGAGGTGTGAGGATCGGTTCCACAAAGACCTCGACCTGGCCGCCGCAAACCCCTGCGCCGCCGTGGTCTGTGTCGTTCATGCTGTATGCAAGCAGGCGCGCTTTTCCGTCTTTCAGGGCTGACAGCGCCTCACTGCGGACGCGGTTTTCAAGTTCTCCTCCGCCTACGGTGCCCAGGGCGTCCCCATTGGAATAGACCAGCATCTTGCTGGTGCTGCCGCGCGGCGTCGATCCGCTGGTCTTCACTACCGTACACAGCGCTGCAGATTTCTTGTTTTCCCCCAGTTCCGACAGGGCTTGAAAGATCGTTGTATTTACATTGTTCATGATAAACCAATTCTACACCCGTTTTTGGCGCTTCCTGGTTTCGATAGACTCGCTTCGTCCGTTACCCAACCGGCAAAGGCTGAAGCATGCGCACCGGGTGATTGCCTGCGGCCGGGCTCGTATCGCTCGCACTTCTGCCGACTCATGGTTCCCAGCGCGGCTGCCAGTCGGGTTCCGGGTGATAGGTCAGGCGGCGCAGGTTTGAGCCGTCTGCATCCATGATGTATATATCTGCCTGGTCGTTGTTGCGGGTGGAGTTGAATGCGATTTGCCTCCCATCCGGAGAATAACTGGCCGCAGCATTGTTACCGCCATCGTCTGTGAGTTGCGTGATTGCTCCGCTGGCTGTCTCGATTTGGTAGATGCTCTTATTCCCGACCGGTCCGGCATAGATCAGCAGTTTCTCCGCATCGGGCGACCAGTCCAGGCTGCCCCCAATGCCATCCAGTCCGTAGCTCAACCGCTGCGGGGACAGGGTTTCTGCATTCAGGTCCAGCAGGAAGATTTCGTATGCGTTTGGCTGGTCAACGGCCATTGCAAAGGCCAATCGCCGGCCATCCGGGGACCAGTTTACCGCCACGATTGTGTTCGGACCGGAGTAGAAAAGAGCGGGGTTTTCACCGGTGCGGTCCATCATCCAGATGGAGGCCGGGCCTTCCGCAGGGCGGTTGACAAAGACGACCTGTTCTCCGTCCGGCGACAGGTCTGGCGAAAAGGCATTCCCAATGTTATCTGTAAGTTGGAACAGGCGTGCTTCCTCTGGCAGCATCAGGTACAGGTCGAACCTTCCCATGCGGTTGGATGCAAACAGGATATGGTCTGAGTTCGGTACGAAAACAGGGTAGTAATCATGGCGGTTGTACTGGCTGAGGCGTACCGGCTGGGTTCCATCGGCGTTGATCAGGCACAGCTGGTTAAATTCATCCCGGGTGCAGGTGTACACGATCCGGCCGCCATGCACATGGGTAGGGGTTGGCGGCGGGGTAAAGGTAACCGGCCTGGGGAGGGATGTACCTGCTTCTGAGAGCAGGGGATAATTTTCGAGGTCGATTCCCGTAGCGGGGATGAGAAAGAAAAGGAGGATGATCCCGGCCAGCGCCAGCAGGCTGCAGGGCAGGCGGAAGCGCGGCCGTTTGCGAAAGGATAGGGAACCGGCAGGGTGATCAGACAGCATGTTTCGAATTGATGATCTGTTCCAGCACAAAGGTTTCCCCGGCGACCCGGGGGAAGTGGGGCTGGTGGTTGTTGATGAGACCCTGATCGGCCAGGATCTCTTCCCCGGGGGTAATCCAGGCAGGCTGGAGGCCTGGTTCCTTTTCATAGAGATCCGGGCATTGTTCACCGAAGCGGCTGTCGATCCGGCGGATGAATTTCATTATATGGATTTTATCGCGGTTTCCGGCGTGATAAAATAGTCCGGGACTTCTGGGGGGAGACCGGCTCTCGGGTCTTTTTTCTTCAGGATGGCAGCCCCGGATGGTTTTTCCCGGGTTTCGGGAGCGATCATACTCATTGATGGAGGCAGGACGATGTCCGCGAAGCTCGATCTGAATCACAGGCAAACTGCCGCTTTACTGGCGTTCTTCGTGTTTGTACTGCTGTTTGTTACTGCACCGAAAATTGGCCTGACATGGGATGAACCGGATTATATTGCCGCTTCAGAATCGTATATGAAATGGTTCTCACTTCTGTTTACACATCCTGGGGAGGCCGTTGGTGAAGAAGCGATTACCGCATACTGGTCTGTTAACAGTGAGCATCCCCCACTGGATAAAATATGGTCCGGGCTTTTCTGGGAGTTGACCCGCACTGTTACCGATGACCTCACCGCCCATAGGGTTGGGAACATGCTGCTGACGGCGGTCATGGCCGGGTTGTTATTTCTATGGATGTCTGAAACCTATGGGAGGCTTGCCGGGTACGCCTCTGCGGCCGCCCTGCTAACCATGCCGCGTTTCTTCTTTCACAGCCATCTGGCGGCCCTGGATGTGCCGGCGGCTGTGTCGGTTTTTATGGTCACGTTTGCCTTCTGGCAGCTTCGTGACCATAAAGACTGGATGTGGGGACTGCTGCTTGGCCTGATCTGGGGGCTGGCGCTGGCGGTAAAAGTCAATGCCGCCTTTGTGCCGGCGCCGCTGCTGTTGTGGTGGTTGATCTTCAGGCGAGACCTGAAGAATGCCATCCGTTTGTTTTTGATGGGCTTCACGGCCGCACCGGTCTTTCAATATGCCTGGCCCTGGTTGTATTACCACACCTCCGAACGCCTGGCGGAGTATATCCTGTTTATCACCACCGAGCATTGGGAGATCGGTCAGTATTACCTGGGTGAATTTCACCTGCCGTCGCCCTGGCACTTCGGATTTGTAATGATATGGGCCGTGCTGCCGCTCAGCCTGACTGTTTTGTACTTTACCGGGATCATTCGTTCCGGGACCGGCCAGCGGGACAACGGGTTGGGCTGGTTGTTGTTTTTCAGCGCCCTGACCCCCGTTCTGGCGATTACTTTTGGGGGCAGTATGGTCTATGACAATGAACGCCTGATGATGGGCGCCTTCCCCTTCCTGGCTGCCCTGGCCGGGGTGGGGTTTGATTGGATCGTCGCGTGTTGGAAGACCTTCGCCGGGCGCTGGAAGCAGTCTTCTGTCAGCGTGAGCGGGATCGTAATCTTGGCCGCACTGGCATTCCTGCCGCAGGCAGCGACCATGGTACGCCTGTACCCGCATTACTTGTCTTATTACGGCGAAAGTGTGGGCGGGCTTAAAGGGGCCGACAAGATGGGTTTGGAAGTAACCTATTGGTGTGAATCTTTCAGCCTGGCGCTTCCCTATCTCAACGAACGGGCACAACCAGGGGACCGGGTCTGGTCGGATCCCTGGAGCCATAACGTCTTGATCTACTACCAGATGCACGGACGCCTGCGCGACGACCTGGTCATCCTGGCGCCGGCTGATGTGGAAAGTATCTTGGGGGCAGAAGCTCCCCGACCGCGCAACATCCCGATGGACCAGGCGGACTGGTTCATTTTCCAAAACAGGCGTTCGTCCTTAGGATATGAAGGGGATGACAATATGATCATCTGGATCTTGAAAGGCAAGGAAGTCGTCTACGAATACCGGTTCGACGGCGTCCCGATCATGAGGTTGTATCAGCAGTAATGCCCTCCCTGCGCTGCCTGGCAGGGTCTGGCTGTTTTTACCGGTTCCTGTGCTGCTCGATGATTTCCACGGACTGCCGGAAGAGTTCGTCGCATTGTTCCGGCAAGGCCGGCCCCGCCACTTCTGTCTCGGCATAAAACATCTCAAAGGAAGGCGGCATCTTCCCGACCGTGCACAGGCCGCCCCCGCGCGGGTCCCTGGCGCCGTAAACCACCCGGCCGATGCGGTGCAGTAAGATCGTACTCAGGCACATCAGGCAGGGTTCCAGGCTGGTGTACAGGGTCATCTCACGCGCCCGCGGCCACAGGGAGGTATCCACCCTGGCCAGGGCATCGATCTCTGCATGAAGGCCAGGGCTTGTGACCGGAAACCAGAGCCGGTTCTGGCCTTCGGCGATCATTTTCTCGTCCAGGACGATCAGGGCCCCGATCGGCAGGTTCCCGGCTGCCCTGGCTGCATGGGCCAACTGTACGGTGTGGAGCAGGTGATCACGGTCGTTCGGCATCGTTGTGCTCGTCAGGCGGCAAAATGTGCCTGGTGGTATCTGCCAGGCAAGAAAACCTATGCCTTTTGTTTCAACGCTCTCCAGACTTTTTCCGGCGTAACCGGGTTGTCGTCGATCTGGACTCCGGCCGCGTCCAGGACGGCATTCCCGACCGCGGGTGCAACCCCATCCATGGGAATTTCTGCAACAGCCTTAACGCCAAACGGGTGACTGGGTTCGAAGGTCTCGACAAAGATAGTGGTCAGTTCGGGCATTTCGTCCGAGCGGAAGATATGGTAATCCCCGAAATCCCGCTCCCGGGCCTGTCCTTTTTCATCGTAAACCATTTCTTCACAGACGGCATATCCGAGGGCCTGGGTCATGCCGCCTTCGATCTGACCGGAAGCCGTCAGGGGGTTGACGATTACTCCCGAATCGACCGCCATGACCAGCTTGTCGACGGTGACCTGACCGGTCTCCATATCGACGGTCACTTCTGCGAACTGGGCTGCAAAGGGCGGTGGGGAGCAAGGCGACACATAAGACGCCACTCCCATGATCTGTTCCTGTTCCTGGCGGTGGAGGGAGTCCAGGGCGATCTCAGACAGCGGGACCGAACGCCCGTCTGGGGCGCTGGCCTGGCGGTCGGCCAGGCGGATCTCCTCCGCTTTGATCTCTCGGTGTTCTCCTTCCTGGTTCAACATCAGGGCAGCCCGCTGCTGGATCTGTTCTTTTACGATTTCGGCCGCCCTGACCACCGCACCCCCGGAGATATAAGTAGTAGAGGAAGCGTATGCGCCTTTATCGAAAGGGGTGAAATCCGTGTCTGATGAATAGGCGATGATATCTTCGAGCGGCACGCCCAACACTTCAGCCGCCATCTGTCCCAGGACGGTATCGGATCCGGTCCCCAGGTCGGTCGCCCCGACCAGCATGTTAAAGGAACCGTCGTCGTTCATTTTGATCGAGGCCCCGCCCATATCCAGGTAGGGAATGGCCGTACCCTGCATCACCAGCGCCGCCCCGATCCCTTTGCGGGTATTGCCTTCCTGACCGCCGCCTGAACGGCGCCATTCTTCGCAGCCATACTTGTGGTCCCAGCCGATCGCAGCTTTGCCCTGCAGGACGCAGTCTTCCAGACCGACCGTGTGGATGATCTCGGGCCGCGGTTCCCGGCCTTCATTCCAGGCCGTGCTGAACGGGTGGTACTCCCCGGGCCGCAGGGCGTTCTTGAGTCTGAATTCCAGCGGGTCGAAGCCCATTTCGCGGGCGATCTTTTCCATATGCCGCTCTACCGGCCAATATCCCTGCGGCACCCCATACCCGCGGTACGCACCGGCGGGCGGTGTGTTGGTATAGACGATATCGGCGTAGAAGCGGATATTCGGCGCCTGGCGGTATTCCCCGGCCCCGACATACAACGCCATCGACTTGTGTCCCGTGTTCCCGGTAACGGTCAGGGCATGGCAGCCGTATGCGCCGGTATCGCTGAGCGCGTACATCTCGTTGGCGGTAATGGCGCCGTCCTTCTTGACCCCGGTCTTCATGCGGATCTTCATCGGATGCCGCGAGCGGGAAGCAATGAATTCCTCCTCACGCGAGCACTCATACAGCACCGGGCGTTTGGTGGCGATGGTCAGGTGGGCGGCTACGTCCTCGATCTGGACCTCCTGTTTGCCGCCGAAGCCGCCGCCGATGCGCGGTTTGATCACCCGGATGCGTTTTACCGGCAGTCCCAGGACGGGCGCCAGCATCCGCCGGGCGTGGAACGGCACCTGGGTGCTGGTGCGCACCACCAGGCGGTCGTCTTCATCCCAGTAGGTTACACAGACGTGCGGTTCGATGTGGGCCTGCTGTACCTTGGGGACTTCGTACTCAGCTTCGAAGACCCGGTCAGCCTCGGCAAAACCTTTCTCCACGTTACCAATGTCAATGCGGATCTCAGCCGCCAGGTTCCGGGTGGGGTCCGAATCGGCAAAATCGACGTATTCGGGCTCATCATGGATGCGGACCGCACCGTCCTTCATTGCCTGGCTTGAGTCCAGGATGGCTTCCAGGAGCTCGTATTCGACTTCGATCAGCCCCAGCGCCTGCTCGGCGATCTCGGGCGTCTCGGCGGCCACGAAGGCTACCCGGTCGCCGGCATAACGCACTTTGTTGTCCAGCGAGAACATATCCAGCGGGCCGGGGATGGGGTCGGACTGCCCGGCAGTGGAGTACACCACGCGCGGCAGGTCTTCCCAGGTCAGGACGGCAGCTACGCCGGGCAGGGCGCGCGCCTTGCTGGCGTCAATCTTCCTGATGCGGGCGTGGGCGTGCGGGCTTTTTAAGACTTTTGCGTGCAGCAAGCCGCGGAGTTCGATATCGGCCGTGAAGGCCGGTTTCCCCTGGACGAGTTTGACCGCATCCAGCTTCTTCTCCGGTTTGCCGACCAAATTCCACTGCTTGTTTTCGGGGGTGACCACCACGTTGGGCATCACCCGGGTCTGGACGATGGGTTCTCCGCCCTGTGTCGTGAGCGGTGTGGGTGTTTCTTCTTCCGGGAGTTCCAGCCAGCCGCCGGCCGGGCCTTCACCGCCCGGGATCTCGCCGCGCATCACGGCCGCGGCCTGTAAGATCGCCTTGACCGGTTTGATGTACCCGGTGCAGCGGCACAGCACGCCGGCGATGGCTTCGCGTACTTCGCTTTCCGTTGGATCCGGATTCTTGTCCAGCAGTGCTTTAGCGGCCAGGATCTGGGCCGGGGTGCAGTACCCGCACTGGATGGCCCCGCTCTCGACGAAAGCCTGCTGCAGCGGGTGCAGCCCGCCGGTTTTCTTCCAGCCTTGCTCGGGGTGCTCGCCCAGGGCCTCGAGGGTGGCGATCTGGTGTCCTTCCGCCTGGGCAGCCAGCATCACCCCGGCATTGACCAGCCTGCCGTCCAGCAGGACGGTATCCGAGCCGGACAGACCCTGTTCGTCGCCGAATTTGACGCTGTGAAAGCCGTACCTACGCAGCACACTCATCAGGGTTTCTCCCGGCTGCGCACTGGTTTCATGGAGAATTCCGTTGATGGTAAGGTTGAGGTTCACGGGAGCTCCTTACTGATCCGGGTGAAACAACGCCTGGACAGGATCTCGGCAGTCTCGCGGCGGTATTCCGCACTAGCCCACTGGTCGCCGGATTCCTGGGCGGCGTTCCTGGCCGCCTGTGCGTACCCGCCGGGCTCCCTGCCATCCATGGCCAGCGATGGCGAGGCGCCCCAGCCGCCCAGTACCAACCGGGTCCGTTTCGAAGACCACAGGGTCATGGCGGCGCACAGGATGGGTTTGTCCATCGGCGTCCGGGCCACTTGCCGGTACGCAAAGGCGGCGTTCAGGGGAATGGTAACCGTAGTGATCAATTTCCCGGCCAGGGCCTCCTGCCGCAGGGGCAGGATGTTCCCCAGGCCGGCCGTTTCTTCGCCGGGCTGCAGACTGACCTGTGCATCCAGGGCCAGCATGGCTGCCGCAAAGGGGGAACGCCCGTCACAGGCCGCCAGCGCGCCAGCGACAGTAGCGGCGTTGCGGATGTTCAGGGGGGCTTCCAGCTTCAGCGCCTGTTTCAGGTCTGTGGGGCAGTGTTCTGATTCGAGCAGCGCCTGCAGGGTCACTGCTGCGCCGATCTCCAGGTTGTTCCCAACCTTGTGGATCTTGTTGAGCCCTAACGCCTGCAGGTCGACAACCGCGGCCGGCCGGGCGCCCGGCTGTGAAAGCTGGATGCCGCCGCCCAAGGGGACGACGCCCGGTTCAGCGATCAGGGTGAGCGCTTCTTCGATTGTTTTTGGTCTATGGTACTCGCGGATCATGGTTGCTCCGTGGGAAGGTTAAATAGGGGACAGAAAATCAGATGTAGACAGGGTCAGGGCGCGCCTTGACCCTACTCCCATTATACAGGAAGCCGGACGGTTTGCCACAATTGTTAGACATATCTTGCGACATACCACCAGCGTCATCCTGCAGGTTGGGGCTGTTGAGGGACTCTTGACCCGGTACCCGTTCTCGATATCCCGGTTCCGAAAGTTTGATAGGGAATGATCGTTTTTGATCGTCAGCCTGGTTTATTGTACTTACCGGTGTCCGCAGGGCGGTGAGACTCCCCAGGCCTGTTTTCAGTTTTACTGTGAGTATCCCGGTGAGGGTCTCCCAGGCAGAATATCAGCCCGACAAATTCGGAATTTAGCGGGCTGATATTTAAAATAGATCGCCCATCTACGCACCATCTATGGGCGACTCATTCACCCTGGATGGGCGACAAATGGAGCATGGATCGGTTACTTAGGGTGAATATACCGGCGGTATATTTCAAATGTATAAGGCTGATATTTCTCTTGCGTCCCCGCTCAGGAGCGGGCGCATAATAGTCAGCTTATGTTCCGGGGCTGGAGCGTGAGAACCAGAGGAATTTCTACACCCGGCCTTCGCTTCACTGCGGTTCTCCCTCTCCGGACTCAAGATGGGTTGGGTGAATGTTATTCTGATTTCTTAATCCGGATAGACCTTCCAGCCCAGGGCCTCCAGTTTGGCCGCGTCGGTATCCAGCAGTTCCTGGGGGACGTCAATCAACAGGGTGTTGGCCTCCGCCAGCAGTGTTCCTGCCTCATCGTAGATGCCGGCCCAACCCCTGGCCATCTGGCGCTTGCTTTCCCCCGCTTTGCCGATGATCTTCAGGGGCTTCCCGGTCGGGATGTTCTTGCGGAACTTGACTTCCAGCTTACCGGTAAACATGAAACGCGGCGCAGAGGGGTCCCCCATGTGGGCCCGCCCGCTGATCTCATCCAGTATGGTGGCGGCGATGCCCCCGTGCAGGACGCCGGGATAGCCCTGGAAATGGTCTGGGGCGGTGTAGGTTGTTTCGATCACACCGGGCGCGGTCTGGTAGATCTCCAACTTCAGGCCGGCCGGGTTTTCCAGCCCGCAGACGAAGCACATGCGCGAATTGGGTTGTTTGATCTTGTTCTCATTGTGAACGGCCATGGTTCAAAAATCCCTTTCAATCATTCCTTTTTTCTGTCCCTGAGCGCCTTTTTGCGTTCCAACAGGGAGGCGGTCGTGGAGCGCGGCGTATCCTTCTCCGGGGGTGATTTTACCCCTATTCCCGTGGATGCGGGCGGGGCTTCGGGTTTTTCCCCGGCCTCCGGAGAGGCATCCCGGGGGATTGCTTCTGGCGGGCAGGTACCGGCCGGTTCCCGGCTGCGGGCGCGGTCGCGGGCTTCCCGCAGTGATTTCAGGCGTTCGTCCGCGGCAGCGGCCGGCGCTGCGAGCGAAGTATCGAACAGGGAGAGAAGCCGGCGGACAGCGCTTCGCAGGTCCTGGCGGGTGATCATCAGGCGGCGCACGGCTGCGTCGATGGGCAGCAGCAGGATGGCCAGCAGCACCAGCCAGGGCCAGGCCGGCCGCCGGGCGCGCACGGATTCCAGGTCATGCGTGAATACCCCGGCAGGGTTTTCGGGGGCTGCGCTGCCGTTTGTGAGCGCCGCCAGCCTGAGAAGGAAGTCCGGGTCCGATTCGATGTACAGGTATTCCGGTGAATAGGAAAGCGCCCAGCCCGTCGTCCTGGAGAAGGATGCGCCTGGCTGTGAACTGCCGCTGATGTGCAGCAGGTAAATCCCCTCTTCCCGGGGATTGAAGAAGCCTTCATAACGGCCGGGGGCTATCTGGTGCAGGGAGACCGTTTGTGCCGTTGCCTGCGGCCCGACGATCTTGACATCGACCTGGTAGTCGTTCAGGAATTCTCCCGAAAGACTGCGCGTATCCAGCGTGAGGCGGGCTTTTTCACCTTCCAGGCGGATGTCTGTTTCCAGGGCAATGTCTGGGGCGGGGTTGAGTGTGTAGCGGACCGCCTGCACCCAGAAGCGGGCATACACTTCCGAGCGCACCCAGTCTTTCCCCCAGCGCCCGCTGGCATCCGAGGTGAAGGCCACCGAACGTCCCAGGCCATACTGCCAGGCGGCCAGGATCGGGTCTCCTTCCTCCGATTGGAGAATGACCCGGGCCAGGTCCTTGGGTGAGGAAGCCACATAGCCATGCAGCCGGGGCAGGCTTTCGATACCATCCAGGATCGGGGAGGGGTTGGCCAAGGTGGGGAAGAATGGTTTTTCAACGAGATATGCCCGCGCAGCCAGGGTGGTCTCTTCGGTGAAGATGCTGGGGATACTGCCGGCGTCAGTGGTGAAATGGTAGCGGCCGCCTCCGATCGCAGCCAGGTCTTCCAGGAAGGGTGCGGCGTCCCGGCCGATCCCGACGGTGGACAGGGTGATCCCGTGCCTGGTGTGCAGCCGTTCGACAAGTTCCGGGATACCGCTGGGGTCGGCGCCGCCGTCCGTCAGCAGAATGACATGCTTCACCCTGGCGGGTTCATCCGGCAGGACCCTGGCCATGGCCTGCAGGCCGGCCAGAATATCGGTACCGCCGCCTGTGCCGATGCCGCCGATCGCGCCGGTGATCTCCTGCGGGTTGGACAGGTCTGTCATGGGGACCACCCAACTGGCCGCGTCGTCGAAGGTGATCACCCCGACCCGGTCGGTGGGGAAGAGCAGTTCAATCGAACGGGCGGCTGCTTCCTTGGCCAATTCCAGTTTGGTATCCCCGCTGCTGGAGGTGGACATACTCCCCGAGCGGTCGATGATGAAGACCAATGCCAGGGTCGGGTGACGCTGCTGGTCCTTGACCTGCATCTGGACTGGCAGCATCTCTTCGAGCGGGGTGTCGTAGTACCCGCCCACTCCGAAGCTGTTCGGTCCGCCGACAGCCAGCAAGCCGCCGCCCAGGTCATGGACGTAACTCTGCAGATTCGACATTTGCCGGCTGTCAAGTGTCCGGGCGGGCACGTTCACCAGGAGGATGGCGTTGTATTGGGCCAGGGTGGGCAGGTCGGAGGTCAGGCGGGCAGGGGTGACCCACTCAACGGTGTACCCAGCGTCTCCCAGTACCTGCACCAGGGCTGTGTGTTCGTCCGGGCGCAGGTCGCCGCCGGGCAGTGTTTCCCCGGGGAGCGGGGCAACCACCAGCACCCGCGGCGGGCCGTCAACCTGCGAGAAAGCGTCCAGCCGGTTGTTCTGGTAGTATACATCCTTCTCGGGGACGATCTGCACCTGGTAGCTGACAAACCCGGGGGCTTCGGCAGTAAGCGGCAGACTGAAGGTTTGCGTCCCGCGGTTCAGGTCATGGATCTGCTGGTACAGGATTCGGTTGTCGGACAGGATGCGCAAGGCTGCCCGGGTGGGCTGGCCGGCCTGGAGGCTGACATTGAGGTCAAATTGCTCACCCGGGATAAGGTGGTCGGGCGCTTCCACGGCGGTAACCAGGGTTTCGTTGTCGGTCTGGATCACAAACGGTGAAACAACGATCTGCACCCCCGCCGATTGGGCAAGACGGGCGGCTTCCAGGGCATCGCCGCTGGTCTGACGGCCGTCCGACAGAATGACCATGCGGCCGGCAGAGTCGGACGGGAAGAGTGCCATACCCAGGGTGATCGCTTCGGCCAGGTCGGTCTGGCTGGTGACAGGGATTGAACTGATCGCATCCAGCCGGTCTCCGCTGAGCATCGGGCGCTCGATCAGCGCATCTGCACCGAAGAGGATGACAGCCGCCCGGTCGTTCGGGCCAATATTCCCCAGGGCCGATTCGACAAAGTCGATCTCCTGCTGGATGGCCTGCGGGGGCATTGAATCGGAGACGTCTACCAGGAATACCACGGCCAGGTCATCCCCGCGGCGGACGATTTCCAACCCGGCCAGGGACAGGACCAGCGCGCTTAACAGGACCAGCCGGATGGACAGCGAGACCAGGTCGCGGCGGCGGCTTGTTTTAGAAACCGGCCACCCGATCCAGGCAGACAGGGGCAGCAGCAGGCCCAACAGGAGCCAATAGGGATGCGTGAAGATCACCGGCGCTGCTCCTGTCTAGGCCGGTTGGACGACGGCCGGGCGCCAGTGGGGAAGAGGGTACGGATGCCGGGCAGGCTGCGGCGGTGGTAGACCTGCCACTCGATCACCAGCAGCGCCAGCGCCAGTGCAGCCAGCCAGCGCCACAGTTCCCGCTGCCCGATCTGCCCGGAGGGGGGCGCGCTGACAGACTGGGTCCCGAGCTGCAGGTTCTGCCGCGGGCGGATATCCGATTCGCCCGCGTCGAACAGGTTGACGGCAAAGTATTGGGAATGGTGGCTGTCCCCGCGGATGAAGTTGACAGCGTAATAGCCGCTCTCGCCGGTCTGGGTGAATGTCAGGCTGGCGGACTGCGGGCGGTGGTCGTATACCTGGCCGGAGGGGGATGCGATCACGACCCGTTCTGCATCGGCAGGCAGGGAGATGGTCAGGCTTTCCCCCGGGTTGATGGAGCGGGAGGCGTCGAAGGCTCCGGGAGGGCTGAGGTAATCGATCAGGTTCGAGAACAGGATCGGGAAAGCCACCTGCAGGGGCAGGTCGCTGTCGTGCAGGTCGAAGGTAAGGGCTGCCACCCGCCGGTCTTGGGCCTGGCCGGCGAACACCAGGGGCCAGGTGTCTGCCTCGATCAGGATTTCGGCCCATTCGGGCGGCTGGCAGGTGCGCGCCTGCAGTATATGGACGCTGCTCCAATCGAGGTAGCGGGTCAGGGAGTGAGTATTGACCTGGATGTCCGTAAGTTCCCGGAAGGGTGCGCCTACATTGAAAAAGGCATTGCTGCCGGGGTTGATGAACAGGAGATGTCCGTCCGGCAGCGGGTCGGGGAGGACCCCATCCAGGATGTAAAGATCGAAAGGATCGGTCGGGATCTGCAGGGCGCCGTTCTCATCTGGCAGCGCCCGGTATGGACGCAGGTTGGGCAGGGAGGCCAGCAGTTGTTCCAGGAACAGGTTTCCTTCACTCACCAGCAGCACCCGTCGTTCGCTGGCAGCCTGGTAAATGGCGTGGGCGGTGTTGTCCAGCAGGAGATCGTCGAGGGGGGTGGTCGGGTTGGGGCTGGAGATCTCTGCGCGATAGATGCCGGGCTGGTCGGGCAGGTCATCCAGGGTCAGGCCGTGTCTTTCGCCGGGAGGGATCTCCACCTGGCTGGCCGTCAGCAGGATATTTTCCAGGTAGATGGACAGCAGTACCGCGGCTGCCTGGTCGCTGTAGTTACTGGCCTCGACAAACAGCTGTGGTCCGTCCATTGAAAGCCGCAGGGCAAAGGCGCTGATCGCCAGGTTGCGGCGGCTGCTGCCGACCGGCAGGTAACGCACCTCCCCGGGCAGCGCCGGCAGGATACTGCCGGAAACACCACCGTCAGAGACGATCACGGTGGTGGTCTCTTCGATGTTCTGGTTGGCGCCGGCCGCCAGCGCCAGCGCGGCCTGCCAGTCGGCTGGTCCCTGGGATGGATAAGCTTTGTTCAGGGCGCTGTGCAGCCGTGGCTTGTCACCCTGTGCAGCGACCAGTGTGTGCGGCCTCCCAGTGACCAGGATCAGGGTCATGGCGGAACCGGGAGACAGGTCATCGATCAGGCTGTGCACCGCCTGCCGGGCGCTGTCGAAACGGGTCGGGTTCCCGTCCCTGGCGTTCATGGAGGCCGAAGCATCCAGCAGGACGATCACCGATCCGGAGGCGACCGTACGGGTCTGTACTGCCGGGCGGGCAAAGGAAAACACCAGGGCGGCCAGGACCAGCAGCTGCAGGATCATCAGCAGGTTGCGCTTCAGCTTCTGCCAGGGAGTATTGGCCTGCCGGTCGCGCAGCAGCTGGCTCCACAGCATGGTGGACGAGACCTGCACCTGCCGGCGGCGCAGCTTGAGCATGTACAGCAGCAGGATCGGGATGGCCAGCGCCAGCAGTCCCAGGCCGGCGGGCAGGAGAAATTTCATTTCACTACCCCATTGCGCCGCATTTCCCGCAGGATCACCTGGTCCCAGGGCTGGCTGGTGGGCAGCGCGAGCCAGCGGATACCGCGCCGGCGGCAGTCGGACTGGATCTCCCGCATCCACCCATCCACGCGCTGCCGGTACAGGCTGCGCAGGCCGCCGTCCAGTGAGACATCCTGGGTTTGTTCGTTCTCGATATCGACCAGCTGCAGGTCCCCGGCCAGGGGCGGGTCGAGTTCGTCCGGGGCCAGGATGTGCAGCAAGACGACTTCATTGCCGCGGCCCAGCAGGGTTCGCAGTCCGGCCTGGCAGCCTTTGGGGTCCAGCAGGTCAGAGAGCAGGAAGACCAGCCCGGGGCGGTGCGCCCCCAGGTTGTATTGTTCCAGCGCACTGTTCAGGGCGGTTTCCCCGCCGGGCTGCAGCGTTTCCAGGTACCGGAACAGGCGTGAAAGTGCGGTCTCCCCGCGGGCTGGCCTGAAGCTGGAGGAGATCGTCCCATCCTGGAGCAGGTATGCCGACAGGGCCTCCCCGCCTGCCAGAGCGATCGAACCCAGCCCGGCGGCCAGGTGCAGGGCATAAGTGAACTTATGCTCCACCCCTTGGCCCCAGTCCATAGATTGCGAACCGTCGATCAGAAGCACAACCGCCAGGTCCTCTTCATCTTCCAGCAGCTTGATGAACGGCTTTTCGAGCCGGGCGTAGATGTTCCAGTCCAGGCGGCGCAGGTCATCCCCGGGGGTGTAGTCGCGGTAATCGGCGAATTCCACGCTGCTGCCGCGCCGGGATGAACGGCGTTCGCCCTTGAAGGCGCCGGAGCGCACACGGGCTGCCACCAGGTGCAGCTGCCTGAGTTTTTGCAGTGTGGTTTCGCTGAAGATCATTGCCGCGGTTCGATCAGGATTCTTTGGGGAGGCTTTCGACCAGTTCCAGGATAACCTCGTCGGTGCGGATGCCCTCGGCCAGGCCATCGAAGTTCAACAGGATGCGGTGGCGCAGGGCAGCCCGGGCGACGGTGTGGATATCTTCGAAGGCCACGTTGTAACGACCGGCCAGCAGGGCCGTCACCCTGGCGCCCAGCATGAGCGCCTGCCCGCCGCGCGGGGAGGCGCCGTAACGCACATATTGCCGGACCAGGGGGGAGGCCAGTTCACTCACTGGGTGTGTGGCCAGCACCAGCCTGGAGATGTATTCATTGACGTGTGAAGCGGCCGGAACGCTGCGAGCCAGTTCACGCATCCTGAGGATATCTGCCCCGCTGGCAGCTTTCCCGGCTGTTGGGGTCTCTTCGCCTGTGGTGCGGTTCAAGATTTCGGATAGCTCCTGCAGATCGGGCAGCTCCACATTGACCTTGAAGAAGAAGCGGTCCAGCTGGGCTTCTGGCAGTGGGTAGGTGCCTTCCATTTCGAGCGGGTTCTGGGTGGCCAGGACGAAGAAAGGCTCTTCCAGGGTGTAGGTCTTCTGGGCGACGGTTACCGAGCCTTCCTGCATCGCTTCCAGCAGGGCCGACTGGGTCTTGGGGGTGGCCCGGTTGATTTCGTCTGCCAGCACCAGGTTGGCAAAGACCGGTCCGGAGCGGAACCTGAACTGGCGCTTCCCATCTTCTTCTCCCAGGATCTCAGTGCCGACGATATCAGCCGGCATCAGGTCGGGAGTGAACTGGATGCGGGAGAACTTCAGGTCCAGCGCCTGGCCAAGGGTGCGAATCAGCATGGTCTTGCCCAGTCCCGGCACCCCTTCCAGCAGGACATGGCCGCCAGCCAGGATACTGGTCAGGACGCGGCGCACTACCCGGGCCTGTCCGACGATCACTTTGCCGACTTCAGCTTCGATGCGGCTGGCGGTTTCCCTGAACTGCTCTGGGGTCAGTTTTTCAGTCATGGGTGTCTCCAATCGTCAAGGTTCGAGCGAATCAAAATACGTGCGGATGAGTTCCAGGAACTGCAGCGGGATCTCGCCGGATTCAATTGCCTGGCGGTTGATCTCATCGTATTCCGGGAGGATTTCCGTATAAGGTACAACGCTTTCCCCCGAATCGGAAGGCAGACTCAGAGTTTCTCTGATGGGGTCCCCGCCTTCATCGCCGTTCTCGGGCAGGCCGACCAGCGGTCCATCTTCGCCTCCCAGCAGGCTGGGAACGTGGATTTGTTCGTAGGTGGTCTCGCCGCCGTCTCCAACGGCGTTGTTGTCGATGGCGTCGTTTCCTGTTCCACCCGCGTTGGTCCCGGTTCCATCGGAAGACCCAGACCCGCTTCCACTGCTTCCGGAAGAGCCGTTTTGATTGCCTGCCTGTCCCGGCTGGCTGGCCTGCAGTGAAGAGGATTGCCCACCCCCTGCGGCCAGGATCTGCCCGGCGCTGTGTCCCAACTGGCTGGCTGCCTGGCTGGCTGCCTGGGAGAACAGCACCTGCTGGCCGCTGTCTGCCAGGCTGTTTCCGGCCTGGGCCAAAGCCTGCCGGGCGGCGTCCGGGTCTCCGTTCTGCAGGGCTTGGGCGGCCTGGTTCAACCGGGAAGCCAGTTCGGGGTTGCTGGATGCCAGGCTCTCTGCCATCTGTTGCAGCTGGCCTGCCAGGGCCTGATTCTCGGCGCTGTTGAGCGAATCCGGGTCCAGGTTGGCCAGTTCGGCGGCGGCGGCGATGAAATCGCCCTCGGCCAGGTTCTGTCCAATGGGTTGCAGCGGACTTCCTTCCTGGCCTGCCAGTTGCTGCCCGGTTGTTCTCAGGGCCTGAGAGAGCTGCTGCGACTGCGGATCGGAGAGGGCTTCCAGCTTTTGTCTGGAGCTGTTCAGGGCGGCGATCGACCCGGCCATGGTCTGGCTTTCTTCCAGCCCCTGCAGAGCTTCCTGGAGCGGCTGGGACAGCTGCCGTATCTGTGACTCGGTCAGGTTGGGGTTTTCTTCGGTCTCTGTCAGGATTTCTTCGATGGCTTCGGCCTGTTCGGCTGTTTCTGCTTGCAGGGCGCGCGCCAGTTGGGCGGCCTGGAACCAGGCTTCTCCCTGGAAGAAGAAAAGGAGGCTTACGAGAACCAATACCAGGCACAGCAGGCTTTCCAGTTTCAGGAACGGCAGGCGGTACTGGCGGTAAGGATCGACCCTTTCCGCTGCGGAAAGGGCATCCCGGAGTTGTTTGTGGAGGATCGAGTCTGGGTCATTGCTGCCTGGCTGCCCGATCTCCAGGGCAGTGCTCACCCGCTCGTCCAGGTGGAAGACAATGTCGAAGCGCCGGGCTGCCTGCCGGGAGTCCACCGGCCAGATCACTGCTGCCAGACCGGCAAACAGGGTGACCCCGGCAGGCAGCAGGACAACCAGCAGCGCGAATTCCGTTCTCAGCAGCCGGGCCTGCAGTACGGACGGGATGCCCAGGAGCAGCGCCAGGACCAGCCCGAGCAGCAGGCCGCGCACAGACCAGGCGGCTCCCTGCCGGGTCCGGCGCCAGCGGATCCAGGTGTTTAGGATGTGGGTCAGGTTTGATAATTCTGTCATGCTGCGCTTACTTACGCGGTTTTTTTACAAAGTGGATGGTCAGCGCCAGCAGGACGGTGCTGATTCCCAGGTAGAGAACACTGAATACGATCCAGGGGGAGGGCAGCGCCATACTGGAATACATACCGTAGCCTGTCCCTATGAAATAACTCTGGTCGTCGATCAAAATCACTTCGCTCAGGATGGCGGCAATGACCGGGTTGCTCGAGAGCATGGTCCAGTAAATGACATCCAAAACATTTTCCTGAAAGGTATCCAGGCTCCGGGATCCATAATTCCCAATAAATTCCAGCAGGAAGAAACTGACTGCCAGCAGGATGGTGGACACCAGGATGGTGACGTAAGAACTGACCGTTGATCCCAGGGTGCGTTTCATAAAGCTGGAATAAAACATTCCCAGCGTGCAGAAGAACAATGCCGTCACGACCATCATCCAGCTGGAGATCAGCAATTCCCCAAGCCCGACCCCGCCCAGGATGAAAGCGATCCCCTCGATCGGCAGCGCGGTCAGGATCAGCAGGAGCAGGTAGGTCATGGCAGACCAGAGCTTGCCGAAAACCAGCGAGCGGGCGGGCAGCAGGGTGGTGCGCAGCAGGTCGAAGGTCTGGCGTTCCCGTTCCGAGCTGATGGCGCCCGAGGTCAGGCCTGGACCAATGAAGATGATCATCAGCAGTTCCAGGATCACAACGGTGCCGAAAATGGCTTTGCCAACAGTCTGGCGGGTTTCAGGGTTGATGGAATAATACGCCAACTCGGTGACGGTAATCCCATAGACGACGCTGAGGATCAGCGCCAGCAGGGTGAGGTAAGCAGTCATGATGATGAAGGCCTGTTTCCCCCGCATGCGGCTCTTTAATTCTTTTATGATGACCGGATTATCCCCCAAGAGGCTTAGGAATGCACGTAGTTGGCCGGTTTTCTGGGGAGTGTTGGTGGTGAGTGGTTGTTCCATCCTATTCCTTTTCCCTCAGGAGACGATGCCCTGGGTTGTGCTCATGAAGACATCCTCCAGGTTGCGGTCCTGCACGCTGAAATGGATGACCGGCAGTTCCTGTTCGATCAATTCTTGCAGCAGGTGGAGGATTTCCTGGTCGTCGCCCTGGAATTCAAACTCTACCGAGGTGCGGCTGCTGTGCGCCAGCCCGTTTTGATCGCGCAAATTGGAAACGCCGGGGCGGTTTTCGAGATACTCTTTCAGGGGCTGCAGGCCGGCCTGCCCGAGCAGTTTGATATTCAACTGGCGCCGGTTTGCCGCAGCCTGGTCAAGCTGGTCCAGGGCGCCGACGGTAATGATCCGGCCGTCTTCCATGATGGCAAGCCGGCTGCACAGTTCGGAGACATCACTGAGAATATGGCTGGAGAACAGGATCGTTTTCCCCAGGCTGGCGATCTCCTGCAGGAGGGCGCGGATCTCCACCCGGGCACGCGGGTCGAGCCCGGAGGCCGGTTCGTCCAGGACCAGCAGTTCCGGATCGTGGATCAGGACCCTGGCAAGCGCCAGGCGCTGTTTGAGCCCGCGTGAAAGCTTATCGACCATATCATCCTGCCGGTGGGTGAGATCGACCAGTTCCAGCAGGTCGGTGATCAACCGCTTGCGCTGTGCAGGGGGGATCTTGTAACAGGCGCCAAAGAAGTCCAGGTACTCGCTGACGGTCATGTTTCCATACACCCCGAACGAGTCGGGCATAAAGCCGATCAGGCGGCGGATTTCACGCGGGGACTGGCTCAGTAGATACCCGCCGACCCGAATAGTGCCCTGATCAGGAGTGAGCAGGGTCACCAGCATGTTCATGGTGGTGGTCTTCCCGGCCCCGTTGGGGCCGATCAGCCCGAAAATTTCACCCTGTTCGATCGTCAGGCTGACATTATCGACAGCTTTGCGCTTTGAAAAGGTTTTGGATAGTCCCGTGATTTCGACGATCGGGCTCATGGCTGCACCTTCATGGTTAGCTCAAAGTCTTCGATTTCTCCCCAAGAGCTTGTTGCTGAGTTGGCTGAAATCCTGATCCTGACTTCTCCGGTGGGATCGATCAATGGCTTCCCTTCCGGTATAAAGACCTGGTATGAAGCGTCAATGGGGACTTCAACCCATTCCTGCTTCTCGGTATTCCAGAATTGAACCATTATTAATGTGTTTGGTATCGTGGCCGTAAAATGAGCGGAAAGTGTCACCTGCTCCATTTTCTGGAAATCCAGCTCGACATATGGGCGGAACCGGAATTCATTCGAGCCTGTCTGTGAGAGGTACATATAGCCGGGTGAGATACTCTCATCAAGGGTTTCCCAGGTGAACATCGAGGCCGGGATGACAAATTCCCGGTCTGAAGTTTCGATCTCTGGTTTGAGTTGATGCGCATACAGTACGATATCCAGCACTTCATAGTCCGCATCTTCCAGGGTGACCGGTAAGGAGTTTATCTCTATCCAACCCATGAGATAAATGCCCTGATAAGGGATATGATCCATAGAAGCTTCTAGGAGTAAATTCCTGTGTTCTACAAGTTCATCGTGCCCATAATAGCCCAAATACCGGTCAGAGAGATGCTCGCCGGATCCATAATGGGGAAAATTGGTTCGAAGGTTGTACGATTGACCGGGTCCCAGATGGCCAATGTCGATGATTCTTCCGGGCGCCACCAGGAATGCATCCTTCAGAGGTTGGCTGCTGTTATTCACGATTGTCCCTTCCAGGCCAGGTGAAACTCCACTCAGGGTCAATTTCAAGTCATGGCTTATCGCCAGGGAGGGGACCATTCCTGCGGCTGAGGTGGTTTTCATGCCCCCAATCTCTACCTGGACATCCGGGAGGGTATTTGCATTGCCTCGCTGGTTGGAAAGCCAGTTGTCTCCGGTTTGCAGGGTTTCACGATCGTCGATCGGCATGAACAAGAAGGGTCCTTTGGCTTCCAGGGTGTATTTCTTCCGGACCGGCGAGTAGATTCCAACCAGGCCATTGGCGTAGGCGGAATCGACGCTATCCCAGGCTTGAACGACGACCAGGCGGTTGACGATCGGGGTCGTGCCTCGGAAAACAGCGCCAGTGGAAAATGCAATCATCAGGAAAACGAATACCAGGGTCGGGGTCGTCAGCCAGGCAAGCTCCCGCCGTTTGGCCAGGTGTACCCCCAGGAAGTTGAGCGGTCCAATGACAACAATGTACACAAGCAGCCAGAGGATGATTGCCGGCAGGGAAGGTACTTTCAATTCTTCCAGGGTTGCCAGGGCCCGGTTGGCCTGTTCATCATTCCAGATGTTGTTCGACCAGGCAGGGGGGGCAGCTGCGGTGGTAAAGATCCGGGTGTATAGCAGTGTTATTTCATCCCAACGATGCAGGGGTTCCAGGTTCGGGTCAGCAGCCAGGTAGTACACAGACCCGAATCCGATTGCTTTCTTTGCCAGGAGGATGTTCCCATCCTGTTCTGCCAGGACAGAGGCCCCCGGGGTTAAATTCCCGGTTGCGATCACGGTTGTGGAGACCGGTAATTGGGTGGTATCTGTGCCGGCGGACAGTGCCGCCAACGGATCCAGAACCACTGTTTTGGAAACAGCCAGGGGGAGTATGTCTTCTGGCAGGCCCGCGATGGATGGCTGCCATTCGGGACCCCCGATGACAAGCAGGCGGCCGCCCTTCGCCAGCCAGAGTTCGAGGGCCTCCTGCTGTGAGCTGTTCAGGTCGCCGGTATCCTGCCCGGCAATGACCAGTCCGTCCAGGTTGAGCCAGCCCTGGACCTGGTCGGGCAGGTCTTCGATATCGAGATAGGCGAGGCTGGCTTCTCCGTAGACAATCTCCATCTCCCGCATGACATCGTACGCCGGGGAGTTCGAGAGAACGCCGATTAAGGTATTGTTTGAATCCAGGCACTGCAGCCTGGCTTTGTCTTTTACCAGTTCCTTGGAACCTTCCAGGATACGAATGGTAAGCTCCCGGTTGTATTCACGGAATGGGATGTAGAGCGTAATTTTCTTGCGCGAGGAGGATGCAAGGGGTATTTCCCGTTCGATCGTATGCTTGCCGGAACCAAGACTGGTTGAGGAGACCTGGACCCGGAGATCAAGGTTCTTTCCGGTGTTCTCCAGGATGATTTGTAAAGGGACAAGCTGGTGCTGCTTACAGTACCCATCAAAACCGATCTGCTTTTGATATAGAATACCGCCAGTGCCCTGGGCAAGTGCAGGTTGGCCTGGCGCTGTCGATACTGCCAGTACCAATAGTGCAAGGACAATTAACGATACCTTTATGTAGAGAGTTTTCTGCGCTTGGTTCACTATGGTTACTCCCTTTTTAGTGGTTCCGTATAAACCATCTTATCATACCCCGGGAGATTTGACGAGACGGACTGCCAGAACGGACTGCCAGACGGACCGCCGGCTGCCACGCGGCTTTCTCAATGACCGTGATGATACACCGAGAAGGCAGACTATGCACCACAAAGGACACAAAGGAGCATAGCGTTCGGATTTCTGCGGTATACTTTTGCCGTCAAAATCCCTTTTTGTGACTTCATCAACTTTACTGACATGACTTTGAGAAGTCCCTGCCGGCGGCCAGGTCGTGAACCTGGCGCAATTGTCGGTCAGGGGGAATTGGAAGTTGTTCCACGCACTTGATTGGGTTATGATAGAAGATGACATACCAGGTTCTTTTCGATTACATTCCGGAGCGATAGATGGTACATGAACTGGCCGGGCAGAAAGCGCCGCAAGGTTTGCTGGCAGATATTCCAAAGCTGATCGCTGAGTATTATGACGTGCACCCCGACCCGGAAGTTCCCGAACAGCGGATTTCATTCGGGACGTCGGGTCATCGCGGTTCCTCCCTGGTGGGGAGCTTCAACGAAGACCACATCCTGGCCGCCTGCCAGGCTTTGTGCGAGTACCGCCAGTCTCGGGGCATCGACGGGCCATTGTTTATCGGCCGGGATACGCATGCCTTGTCGGAGCCTGCTGAAAAGACTGCGGTGGAGGTGTTTGCGGCCAATGACCTGGAGTTCCGCGTCGCTCCGGGCGTCACGCCCACACCAGTGGTCTCACATGCCATCCTGTCTTATAACCGCGGCAGGAAAACCGGCCTGGCAGATGGGGTGGTGATCACACCCTCCCATAACCCTCCCCAGGATGGGGGGTTCAAGTACAACCCGCCCAGTGGCGGGCCGGCTGGCCCCGAGATCACCAGCCTGATCGAAGAGCGGGCTAATGAGATCCTTTCGGGCAAACTGAAGGCTGTCAGGCGGATGCCGTATGGAAAAGCCCTGCAGGCCGGCGGGAAGCAGGATTTCGACTTTGCCACACCTTACATCAGGGACCTGTCCAGTGTGATCGACCTGGAGATGATCGCTTCCAGCGGGCTGCGGATCGGTGTGGACCCGATGGGGGGGGCAGCAGTTGATTATTGGGATGTTATTGCGGATGGGTATGGTCTGGATATTTCCGTCGTCAACCGGGCAGTCGATCCGGCTTTTGCCTTCATGAGTGTTGACCACGATGGCAAGATCAGGATGGACTGCTCTTCTCCCTATGCCATGGCGGGCCTGGTCGGGCTGAAAGATGCGTATGATATTGCCTTTGGTAATGACCCCGATGTCGACCGGCATGGGATTGTGACCCCCTCCGCCGGGCTGATGAACCCGAACCATTACCTGTCTGTGGCGGTCTGGTATCTGTTCCAGCACCGGTCCGGCTGGAAGGAAGAGGCCAGGGTCGGGAAGACGCTGGTATCCAGTTCGCTGATCGACCGGGTGGCTGTCGCCCTCCACCGGGAGCTGGCTGAAGTGGCGGTCGGGTTCAAGTGGTTTGTAGACGGCCTGGCGGATGGTTCTTTTGGTTTTGGTGGTGAGGAAAGCGCCGGGGCATCCTTCCTGCGCAAGGACGGCACGGTCTGGACGACAGACAAGGACGGCATCCTCCTGAACCTGCTGGCGGCTGAGATCACTGCACTCACCGGGCGTGATCCGGGTGTGCATTATGTTGAATTGACGGAGCGCTTCGGCGACCCGGTTTACAGGCGCATTGACCAGCCGGCCAGTAAGGAGCAGAAAGCATTACTGAAAGAACTATCGCCGGAGGCTGTAGCGGTTGAAACCCTGGCCGGGGAAGCGATCCTGACCAAATTGACCCGGGCGCCTTTCAATGGCATCCCTATCGGCGGGCTGAAAGTGGTGACTGAGAACGGCTGGTTCGCGGCGCGTCCTTCCGGCACAGAAGATATCTACAAGATCTATGCGGAAAGTTTCCTCGGTGAAACGCACCTGGAACAGGTGCTCGCAGAGGCGCGGGAGATCGTAGACAAGGCCTTTCGATCCGGACGGTAACACCGCCGCGGTCCTTTGGGCGCCTGTGCAGTGGAAGAGTCAACAAGGGCTGCGGCTTCTGGAACCCTCATCTCTGGTCCCTCTACCCAATGGGAGAGGGTGCTTTTCTTTTCAGGGAGGTTATAAGATTGACAGACTCATTCCCAAACAGTAGCGGGCTGTTAGCTCATGGATAGGTTGTTTTTGACCGAATGCGTATACTTCTGGGTGTGGTTTTCATACAACTGTATTGATTTGAAAAGGAGTAATCGAATGGAAAACAAAGACAACCGCAGCCTGGCGACCCTTCTGGTCGGTGCAATGCTGGTCGGATTCGGCCTGCTGTCCTTCACCGGGCAGGTATTCAGCGGCTTCCACTTCTGGCGTTATACCTGGCCTTTTACAATTATCGGATTCGGGTTGTTGTTCTTCGTCGGCATGCTTGCCGGCGGTAAGAGCACCGGGGCCCTGGCTATCCCGGGCAGCATTATCACCACCATCGGTGGGATGCTGTTCTACCAGAACCTGAGCGGGCATTGGGAAAGCTGGGCGTATGGCTGGACCGTGATCCTGATGTCGGTCGGCGCCGGTATCCTGATCATGGGAGTCTACCAGGACAAAGGAGAAGCCCGGCAGTCTGGCTTGAAAGTAATCAAGCTGGGGTTGATCCTGTTCGTGATCTTCGGCGCCTTCTTTGAGTTGATCTTTTCAACTTTCAGCCCCTTTGGGCTGCGCCAGTACTTCTTCCCGCTGCTGTTGATCGCGGTCGGTATGTACATGATCCTGGTTCGCTCCGGACTGCTGCCGGTCGGGAAGAAAGCTTCCCTGCCACAGGGAGAAGAACCTGTGCAGGAGTCATAATCGGAAAAAGACGGTTGCTGCCCTGGCCCTGTTCCGGGACGGCAGCCGTAATGATGGAGAGAAAAGATGAAAGAGAATCGTTCTTATTTTTGGGCCTTCACCCTGATCGCAGCCGGTGTGTTGTGGATTTTGATCAACATCGGCGCCATCCCGGCCAGCAACCTGTGGGTCTTGATGTACGTCTGGCCTGTGGTGCTGATCGGTTGGGGTGTAGGGTTGATCCTGGGGGCTTTCTGGCCGTATGCCAGGATGATGATGTCGATGGCTGTGGTCGGTTTTGCCGTGCTGGCAATTGTTTATGCTCCGTATTTCGACCGGACCTTCCCGCGCCCGGGTTTTATGGGAGCGGGTTCCGGGATGGTGTCGACCGAAGAGCGCCAGGTTGAAGCGTTCGAGTCTGTTTCGGTCAGCTTCCCAGCCGAAGTGATCATCGAACAGGGAGAGGGGGTTTCCCTTTCCCTGGAAGGGGATGACCGGGTGTTGTCGAACCTGCGGACCAATGTCCGGCATGGTGTGCTGTATATCGAAGCCAGGCGCAATTTCTGGAGCTGGTATATGGTACCGGTGCAGCCGGTAACGATCGAGATCACCGTGAAAGACCTGGAGAACCTGGATTTCACCAGCGCCGGAAGTATCCTGGTCGAAGGGCTTGAGGCAGAATCTTTGGAGGTGGATATCAGCGGCGTTGGCAGCCTGGCGCTGGTCGACCTGGAGGTCGCGGAGCTCGACTGCCGGTTGAGCGGCGCCGGCGAGCTGGAAGCCAGCGGTTCAGCGGACCACCTGGAACTGCAGATCAGCGGTGTGGGCAGTTTTGATGGACAGGGATTTTCGGCTGACACCGCTGATGTGCAGCTCAGCGGCGTGGGGGATGCGGTGCTGTGGATCAAGGATGAGCTGAAAGCCAATGTGAGCGGGGTCGGTTCGGTGCGCTACTATGGTACGCCCGATGTCACCCAGCACGTCAGTGGGGTCGGGACGGTCCACCGGCTTGAGGACAGGGATTGAGAATATCACTGTAAGGGAACAAGAACATCACAGGGGCGCAGCGGCGCTGTGTCCCTGTGTTTTGTGCGCCCGGTGGATGGCAATGGTTCCAAAAGCCCGCCGATGGAAGGAGATGTGTTTGAAACCGGCCGCCGCCAGGCGGGCTGCCAGTTCCTCGGCGGTCACAAATTGTTCGGTCGAATCGGGCAGGTAGCGGTAGGCGTCCGGGTTGCCAGAGATCAGGCGGCCCAGGGTCGGGATGACCAGGTGCATATGTACCCTGATCAGCGGGGACAGCAGGTTTGGTTTGGGTTGAGTGGTGTCGAGGATGACGATTCGCCCCCCGGACTTTAAAACACGGTACTGTTCCCGGATGGCCGTCTGCAGGTCGGCGACATTCCGCATCAGGAAGCCCGAGACGACCGCGTCAAAACTTTCGTTTTCAAAGGGCAGCGCCAGTGCATCGGCGGCAGACCAGGCCGGCCCGCTGCGCTTCTGTCTGGCGAGCATCATTTCGAGTGTGAAATCCGCAGCCAGCACCCTGGCCAGAGGTTGGCGGCGCAGGGCTTCGCGGGCCAGGTCGCCGGTGCCGCAGCCCAGGTCTAGCAGGGACTGGCCCGGCTCCAGCCCGGCCAGCTCGACAACCTCCCGCCGCCAGCGGATATCTTGCCCGCCGGTCATCAGGCGGTTCATCAGGTCATAGTTGGGGGCGATGCGGGCAAACATCTGCTGCACGGCTCTGCCGCGCTGGCTGCCTGTCAGGTTGGTGGTCATTGGTTTATTATAAACGGACTTGTTCGCTCGTGTTATACTCTGCCCGATCTCAATTCAATGGAGAACTATGTCCGATCAGGATTCGATCTCACCAACACAACGGCAGGCCTGGCTGCTGGCTGTCCGCCCCAAAACCCTGCCGGCCGCGGCGGCCGGGGTGGTCACCGGTACGGCGCTGGCCTGGAAAGACGGCCAATTCCACTGGTTACCGGCGCTGGTTGCGCTGGGCGTCGCGCTGCTGCTGCAGATCGGGAGCAACCTGGCCAATGATGTCTTCGATTATGAACGCGGGGCCGACCGGGTCCGCCAGTATGGTCCCCTGCGGGTGACCCAGGCTGGGCTGCTGACGCCCGGGCAGGTGAAACGCGGCATGCTGGTGGTCTTCGGGTTGGCTGCCGTACTGGGTGCGGGTATGTTTTTCGTGGCTGGCTGGCCGGTGCTGGTGATCGGCGCCGCGGCGATACTAGCCGCGCTCGTGTACACCGGGGGGCCTTTCCCGATCGGGTACTATGGCCTGGGTGATTTGTTTGTCTTTCTCTTCTTCGGGGCGGCGGCGGTTGCAGGGACTTACTATGTCCAGGCGCTGGGCGTCTCGCCGGCTGCCTGGTGGATGTCGCTGCCGGTCGGGCTGCTGATCACCAATATCCTGATCGTCAACAACCTGCGGGATATCGAGAACGACCGGGCGGTGAACAAGCGCACCATGGCGGTCCTCTTGGGAGTGCGCCTGACCCGCATTGAATACCTGGTCTTTCTGGTAGTTTCGTATAGCATACTGCCGCTGCTGGCCGTGGCCGGGATATTGCCCTGGTGGGCGCTGCTGGCCTGGGTGTCGCTCCCGTTCGGACAGCGGGTCACCAGGATGGTCTTCACTGCCTCGGGCCGGCCGCTCAATGCGGCCCTGGCGATGAGCGGCCAGTTGGCGCTGGCCTACAGCCTGCTGTTTGCAGCAGGGATGCTCCTATCTGGGTGGCTGCCTGCGGGGGTATCCGGTTGAACCTGTCTCGGGGGAGGCTGGCGTCTGAGAAACCAGGGCAGATAATTCGAAAAAAGGAAGGCAGAAAAAGCGCTATTTGTCGCCTAACTGTGCGGAATATATCGCCCACCCGGGCGTCATAGATGGGCGACATATTCACCACAGGTGGGCGAACTTTGGAGTCTGCATCGCCCACTTACGGGGGGACTATCGGCGATAAATTCCGGTTATATCGGGCTGGTAAGACTGTAAAAACGGGGAAAGGTATTTATCACGCGGCTGAAAGAGCCTCGGCGGTTTGCAAAAACATCTTTGGCTGCCAGATGACTTCCATTCAGCTTGCAAAGGCCGGCCGCAGGGCGAAGTACAGCAGGAATATAGCCGTCGAGCAGCCGCTGACTGCTCCCATGAAGAGCAGGAGGCCGGGGACCAGCCAGTGTGACAAGGTGGTGCTGCCCTCAGCTGCTTTCGGTAATTTCTGCGACCAGGAATAAAAAGCCCGGGCGGCGCCGGCCAGGAACGGCCAGGAACGGCAGGGTAATGGTTACCGAGATGATTGTGAGCACGATCATGAGCTGTCCCTCAGCTGCGGGCCTCCAGGTCCTTGCCTTCCAGTTCCCCTTGCAGCAGGTTTAAAAACTCCTTCTGGTCTTTCAGACGCTTGTGCCCGGCTCTCCGGGCAGGTTCGGTGTTGAAGCTGAGTACGGTTTTTTCCTGCCACTCGAGTGCGGCCTGTAATTCAGACAGGCATTCTTTCAGTGAGCCCCGATCGGCTGCGGCCCAAAAGCCGACAAAGTGGAACAGGCTGGTGATCCCCAGCTTCGAGAGTTTGTCTGCGTCCCACAGTACGGCCGCCTCCAGGGGTTCGATCAGGGCGTCCTTGTAAAGTCCGACGTGACTGGCGATCGCGTTGCATACCCCTGAGATCTTTTTTAGTGGGAAATCCGTTTGGGAGAGCAGCTCCCTGGCGGTCCTGGCGCCTTTCTGGGCGTGGTCGTCGTCCTTCCCCCGTTTGTGGTAGTCGTGCAGCCAGGCGGCTGCCTCGACGATCTCGGGATCGGCGCCCGTTATTCCTGCTAATTCCAGCCCCAGCTTTACAACCGTCTGGACGTGCTCCCAGCGGTAATTGACAGCCGGTTTATCCAGGTCCCAGCGTTTTTTGGCTTCCCGCAGAGTCGCCTGGTAGGCGAGCTGTGAGATGTGCTGCTGCCACGGGTGGGACGGATTCTTGTGGTTTCCCATTCGGTTCCTTGAATTGTTTCCTCGATACGCTGTATGCCAATGCTGCAATTATGGCATAAATATCCTTATTCGACAAATTTCCAGCGGCACAGCAGGCGCTCCAGCCAATCAACGGCGAAATACAACCCCAGGCCGAGCAGCGACATGGCCAAGACGCCGGCGTACATAGCCGGGTAGTCCAGCAGGGTACTGCCGCTGTAGTAGATGTAATACCCCAGACCTTTTTGAGTGGCGAACAGCTCAGCAATGTACAGAACGGCCACGGCGGTACCCACCGACTGCCGCAGGGCAGTCAGGATGGCCGGCAGGCTGGCCGGCAGGTAGACGAAGCGGAACAAGGCGCGCCTCCCGGCGCCCAGCGAACGCAGGCTTTGCAGCAGCTGCGGCGGCAGGCCGGCGGCCTGGTCGCGTACCAGCACCAGGATCTGGAAGAACAGGATCAGGAAGATGATCGTGATCTTGGCCAGGTCGCCGATCCCCAGGAAGAGCAGCACCACCGGTACAAAGACGACTTTGGGGATCGGGTAGAGCAGGTAGATTACGGGAGACAGGATGCGGTTCAGGTGTTCCGACTGCCCGATCGCCAGCCCGGCCGGGACGGCCAGCGCTACCGAGACCAGCATCCCGGCAGTGACCCGCCACAGGCTCGAAAGGAAGTGGGCGGCCAGTTCGCCCCTGAAAAGCTCCTGCAGGAAGACCTGCACGACCAGCAGCGGGGAGGGCAGGATGGGCCGGTCGATCACCAGGACCAGCGACTGCCACAGGAGCAAGATGCCCAGTGAGGCCAGCAGGAGGTCACGCCGTTTCAATGCTGCTCAACTCCTTGCGCAGTTCCTGGCACAGGGCGTGGAAGGCGGGACTGGAGCGGAAATCCGCTGAACCGTGCCGGGGATTGGCGATGATATTGGGTTTCGAGTAGGGCGGTTGGCCGAGCAGCAGGATCTTGCTCCCCATGGCTGCGGCTTCTTCGATGGTGTGGGTTACCAGGACCAGGGTCAGGTTCTGTTCGGCGCACAGTTCCAGGGTCAGGGTCTGCAGGCTGTCCCGGATGACGGCATCCAGGGAGGAGAAAGGTTCATCCATCAGCAGCAGGTCGGGGTTCAGCGCCAGGGTGCGGGCGATGGCGGTGCGTTGGCGCTGCCCGCCGGAGATCTGGGCCGGGTACTGGTCGGCCAGGCTTTGGATGCCCAGGCGAACCAGCCAGGCGGTGACATCCGTCTGGATGTGATAATTTCGCGGTGCGTGAGCGCCGTCGGGGCCGTAGAAGTTGCGCACCCTCAGCCCAAGCCCGGCATTTTCCCGCACGGTGGCCCAGGGCAGCAGCCCATAGTCCTGCAGAATCAGGCCGGTTTGGGGCCGCGGGCGGGTGAGGGGCCGCCCTTCGATCCGTATCTCGCCCGAAAGGGGTTTTTGCAGCCCGGCCAGCAGGGCCAGGAGCGTACTTTTCCCTTCCCCAGACGGGCCGATCACGGCCCAGGTCTCTCCCTGCCTGACCTGCCAGGTAAAGTTATCGAAGAGCAGCGGGCTATTTGGATAACCAAAAGTGAGTGAGTGGGTTTCGATCATAAAACTTCCGGCGGACCCGAGGCGGCGTCCGCCGGTAATTATAGCTGATGATCAGTTATTTCCCTGGCCTGCATTATGGCAGGAAATCAGGGGTAACCGAGTCTTTGTAGGCGACTTCAGCCGGCAGCATCCCTTTTTCGATCGCCCAGGACATGGCGTCCTGCCATTCGGCTTCGGTGGGAATCCCGGCGGCCGGGAAGGGGGGCGCCTGGTAAGTCTCCATCAGGGGGGGGGGCACGATCTTGTTATCGCTCAGGATGTCTGAGTATTTGGATGGGTCGGCATTGATCAGGTCTACGGCCTCTTCGATCGAGCTCAAGAAGCTGCGGACAGCCTCCGGCTGGCTTTCGATCACATCCGCCCGGAAGGAGTAAACGCTGAATCCATATTGAGGGTGTTGCGAATCGTCCAGGATGATCTTCCCGCCAGACTGTACTGCCAGGGCGCCCAACGGATCGGGCAGTGTGCCGGCTTGAAGTTCGCCAGAGCCCAACAGCGCCATACGGTCGGGGATTTTGGGGACTGCAATGGTAGCAATCTGGTCCTGTTCCAGTCCCTGCGCCTGCAGCAGCCGTTCGGTGACATACTCGATGACCGTCCCCTGCGAGACGCCGATCTCGACATTGGCCAGGTCAGTCGGGGTGGTGATCCCGCTCTGACCAGAGGCGATGATGAAGAAATGGCCGTATCCCGGGCTGGGGCGCAGGGCATAGCGCACGGCCTGCATCTGGATCTCGTCTTTGTTGAACAGCATCACCGACAGGATCTCGTTGATGGCGCCGTCCACCTGTGCGGAAGCGACCAGCTGGACCCGTTCAGGCGCCGAGGCGACAGGGACGAGTACCACTTCGAGGTTATTTTTTTCAAACAGGGCTTCCTGCTGGGCTACATACAACGGCAGGGTGTCGATGATCGGCAGGACCGCTATCTTGAGGACAGCCTTCTCCGCCGGGGCAGCGGGCTGGCAGGCAGTGGAGAGCAGCGCGATCAGGAAGAGAATACTCAGGTATTTTGTTTTATGCATAATTTACTCCGGGTGCAGGATTATTGGGTTTCGAATTCACGGATACGTATTTCTGAGACCCCCACGCTTTGCAGCAATAACCTCCGCAGGGCGGGCAGGGATTCTGCCGGATCTGGTGTGGCGGTGTAAACCCAGCTCAACACGATCTCGTTCAGGGCTCCGATCCAGGCGCGGGCGGCGACTTCCGTGTTGAGGGCGGGAATGCTGCCGTCGGCGACTGCCCGGTCTAGGTTATCCCGGATTACCCGGCTGAAGCGTTCGTTGATGGCGCGGCGTTTCTCTTCGAAAGCTTCTCCCAGGCCGGTCGCCTGGACCAGGGCGATCTTGGCCAGGGCCCGGTATTGGCCGAAGGTGTCCAGGCAGACGCGCAGGGCCGCGTCCATACGGGCAATACCGCTGGCTTGTGCATCCAGGCGTGTTTTGAGTTGGTTTTCCAGCAAGTCTGCAAAGGCGTCGACCAGGGCCATGAAAATATCCTGCTTGCTTGGGAAGTAAAAGTAAAAAGCCCCTTTGGAGGTTTTTGATTTGCTGACGATATCGTCTACCTTAGTATCGTGATAGCCCTTGGCGGCGAATACCTGTGCTGCGGCTTCCAGGATGCGGCCGCGGGTTTCCTGGACTGTATCGGACATAGCTGCTCCATATAAACCGACTGGTCGGTCTACTCGGTGTGGAAGGATATCATGGGCTGGGGAAAGCGTCAAGGAAAGAGCGACGAATAGTTGGGAATTTGAATTTGGGTACGGTTTGGTCTCAGTCTACACCGGTGGGTCTGCCATTGTCTAGTTCTGGCTTCCCTTCCACGGGCTCGGTCCAGGTACTGCCAAAACGATAGTCCCTCAAGTTGGTTTGATCGACGACAATGGATGGGGTTTCCAGAATATAGGGGATAGGATCCCCGCGCAGGGCTTTCTCCATTTGCTGAATAACGGTCACCCCCATCAAGGTGGGATAAACTCCTAAAGTTGCAGTCGTTTCCCCTTTTTCGATCAGATCCAGGGTGACAGGGTTGCCATCGATGCTGATGCACCAGACATCCTGATTAACGATTCGGCCGATCTTTTGGGCTGCGATGCAGGCTCCGATCCCCATTTCATCTGAGTTACCGTAGAAAAGGTTTATGTCTGGGTTTTGTTGAAGCGCTGCGGTGGTCACATCGATGGCCTTGGTGCGATTCCACTCCGCAGTTTGCTTGCCGACCACCATGACTTCCGGGCAGTATTGCTGCAGTCCCCATTCATATCCCTGGGTGCGGCGATTTGCGTGAAACCCGCGGATACCCATCAGGATGTACACTTTTCCGTTTTCGATACCATTGGTTTCAAACAATTCGCAAGTGTACCTGGCCAGCTTTGCGGCGCCGTGCCATTGATCATAGCCAATATATTCCAGAACTTCCCCCTGATCTACAGGCGTAATGGTATTTTGCATGAAAACCGGAGTGCCGTTATTGTTGGCCTTGTTCACGGCTGTTACGATTGCTTTGACATCGATTGGATTGATCGCAATTGCGTCAACCCCTTTTTGTAGTTCCTGTTCAACAACGGTAACCTGGCCAACGAAATCTCCCTCTTCTTCTGCGGCCACGACGTCTATTCGCCAGCCCAATCGTTGGGCTTCACTGATGGCGCCATCACGGATGGCGATATGAAATGGACTGCTGAAACCGGGCGGTACGATTGCCACTCGAACATTCTCCCTGGCCGGACTGGCTGTTTGGATAGTCTTGGAAAACCTTCCAGAGCAGTTCGTGAGCATAACCATGATTAGGATTTCGATCACAAGCGAGACTAAATCTGTCCTCGTTTTCATTATTCTGTTCTCATTATATTCGACACATGAGAAGGTATAAATGATCTTTGAAAGATGAACTCATTATAAATGATTTACCTGCAAGGTAATTGAGCAGGGCTGCTTCGGTTTGATCCCGGGCAGCCCTGCTCGCGCAAGTTACTTCTTGCTCAGCGAATACCTTTTTCAATCAGGGGAGCTACGTCACCCAGGTTTTCGGGCGTAAATGTACCAACACCGGTATTGATATGCAAACCAGGAATCAGGTAATTTTTGGTCAACCAGATCTGCTGAACCGGGAAGTAACCCTGCAGATAGAGCACCTGGTCGAAGCTGGCGCTGATATACCCGGTTTCGATTCCGTCCTTGGTGGCAGGTGACAAATCGATACCGCCGATGATGATGTCTCCCGGGGCCATGTTGGCTGCTTCGAGAACCTTTGGCAGTGTTGAAGTAATATTGCCGTGCTGGGTACCGATGGCTTTCAGATTGGGATGGGCGGCGATGTAAGCGGTCAGGATGGGGATTGCCAGTGAGGCGTCTTTGTCGACGTCATCTGTCACGTCAAGCTTTTCAACCACGAGACCAGCGTCTTCCAGGGCATCGTAAACACCTTGGGAGCTCTGGCTGCGGCCTTCCTGATGCCAGATATCATAAACCAAGGCTTCATCGCCGGGCTGCAGTCCGGCGGCTACCATGGTTGTTCCGGTCAGGTACCCGCCAGCATATAGATCTGCGCCAGCATAACCAAATCCATCTTTTTGGTATTTGGCTTCGATATTTGGTAATGGATTGTTATTGCTGGTGACAATGATGCCCATTTCCCGGGCTTGGTCGACCAAAGAGCCCATAGCGTCCTCGCCTGGGTGACCCATAATGACGATTCCATCCGGGTTGGCGGCAATGGCTTCTTTGAATTGATCGATCATGACCTGGGAATCCCAACCGGAGTACTGTTCGATCAGTTCGATTCCCAATGCTTCGGCGGCAGCCTTGGCGCCGTTGGTGCGGGCCAGGGTTGAAGGATCACCCTGCTGGCCGCCCATCTGCATATAGACGACCAATTTTTCACCAGCCGGTTCGCTGGCGTCATCCTGAGCTGGCACGACCACCGTTTCTTTAACGATCTTTGTTACTTCAACTTCGACCTCATTGGGTTCAGCTGGGGTTGTTGGGGCACAAGCGGCCATGAGTAGTGATGCCGCTAGTAGAAGGACGAATAACTTAACAAGCTGTTTCATTTTTTTTCTCCAACTTTCGTGAATATTCATTTCGATTAATACACTACAGTTACATCACTAAAATTCAGTAGGCGCCTCCTTTCAACTGTGGGACGATCCATCACAAATCTTTACGCAGGCAGGGTTGTTTTATCGACTTAGAGTGAACCATCGACGGATTTGGGAATTGAGATTGGTAAAACGTCCTTCACTGATGGAAACATTCAGCGCAACAGCAATTGCCATGATCAGGCCCATCACAGTTTGAACCCAATAGCTGGTAATACCAGTAGCCACTACACCTGCCTGAAGCGAACCGATCAGGTAGGAACCTACAAAAGTTCCGACCATGCTTCCATATCCGCCGGAAATCAAAGTGCCTCCAATGAATACAGCCGCCATAACAGGCAGAAGGAAACCCTGGCCCTGGGTGGGGAAGAAGACATTAATTTCAATCGTGAGCAATAACCCGGAGAAGGCTGCAATCAAGCCCATTGCAGTGAATAATTTGATCCTGGTTGCTTCAACATTGATCCCCATAACCTGTGCAACATTGGGATTATCGCCAATGAACATAATTGCTTCCCCAAACTTATGACGGTTGAGTATAAACCACAAGAATATGGCCAATGCCAGCGCCCAAACCGCCTGCGCGGGAATATTCCCAAATAGACGGGCGGTAAAGATGTTATGAATGCTTGTGGTTTCTACCTCTCTGATATTCAGTTGAAGACCATTGGCAAGCAAAATCGTAATTCCATACCAGAAGAATTGGGATGCCAGTGTAGCAATAATGGAAGGAACGCCTATCTTTGCTACCAAGAGACCGTTTAAGTAACCGACCAGCATCCCGGCTATCAGGGCAAGGAAAAAGCCAACCCACGGGGCCCAGACTGCTTCCGGATAATTTTTGATAAACCAGGAGAAAACGAAACCTGCCAGGGCGACAATAGCGGGAAAACTCAGATCAATTTCTCCAGCTGTAACTACCAGGGTCAATCCCAGACTGAGCACCAGCACGGGTGGGACGGTCTGCAGGAAGGACAGATAGATCAAAGGATGGGAGAAGACCCTCGGGGCGGTTACCAGAAATACGCCGAACATGAGGACCAGTACCATGAATACCGGCAGTCCTTCGATTTTCCCGATTACATTGAAGAATTTGTTTTGCTGCTTCATGATCTGTCCTTTAATCCATGAGAGTATTCAAGCAGGAAGCTGTCCAATTCTTTCAGGCTGATATCCATTTTCTCGATGCTGGCGACGATCTCCCCGCGATCGATTACAACAAAACGATCAGCAACTTCATAAACATCGCCCAGTGAATGTGAAATGTAAACACAAGCCCTGCCGCTTTCTTTTATCTTGTGCACAAAGCTGATCACTTTAGCAACTTCTTTGAGAGAAAGTGCAACTGTAGGTTCATCCAGAATGATCAAATCTGCTTCGAAGTACATCGCGCGTCCGATCGCAACTCCCTGACGTTCTCCCCCCGACAGCAGGCTCACTTTTGAATCGACAGTGATGCCTTTTCCACGAAATCCGATAGTCTTGACCATGATCTCGTTGGCAATCTCTTTTTCTTTTTTGACATTGATAAAGCCAAAGGGCAGGGATATTTCCCGACCAATAAAGAAGTTGCGCCACAAGACCTGTTTCTCACCGAGGGATTTGTCCTGGTATACGGTCTCAATACCGTGTTCATGAGCGCGCCGGACGTTGTATTTTCTGAAATCTACTTTTCTACCGGCAATGTACATCTCGCCGCTGGTAGGAGGAAATACACCTGTTAGGATTCGGACCATGGTAGATTTACCGGCGCCGTTGTCTCCGATCAGGCCGACGATTTCGTTGCGCCCAACATTAAAATTGATATTCTTCAATGCGCGTACCGCCCCGAAATATTTCTCAATGTTGACCATCTGCAGGGCATATCGTTTTGCTGCGATATCTACTTCTTTAACCAGGCTTCCTTGTAGTGGGGGGAGGTCTGTCCCGGTCTGTTGATCTTCTTTCTTGCTCATTGAATTACCTTTCTCATGTTAATTCCTTCCTTAAGTTCTGCTGCTCAAACGGGCAGACCTAGTTTCTTGTTTTTTTTGTTGTACGAATGGTAGCAAAATGGGGGATTTGCTTTCAATACATGGAATGCAAAGAAAATGCAATCAGACTGCATTGAAAATGCAAAAAGAGCAACCAATTTGCATTGCACTTTTTCTGCACTTGTATCAACTATTTCCAGGTAATTATTGAATTGATTGGTTGATCCACCCTGATGATAAAGTCGAAGACTACTCTCTGGTTGTAAATTCCGCCTGTAGATTGGCTTGATGGCTGCGTACCAGTGCATCGGCAAGGGATTCCAAAGCACCTTTCAGATCATAAAAATATTGGCGGCGGCTGATATGCAATTCCCTTGTAATTTCATCGACGATTAGCTCGTCTACATAGGTGAGTTTGAGAATTTGATATCCGCGCTCATCTCCGCGTGAATAAGAATCGGGGTCTTCTTCCAGGGGCGACTGTAAACTTTCAATGGAGTTAAGCAGCACTTGCCGGAGGGTCCTGCCTCGCTTGGCGGGGGTGTAATCCTTGAGAATGGTATCTGGAGTGAGCGCCCATTCGGTGAATGTACTCCGGCCCAGGTAAATATCATCCCATAAATGACGCAAGCAGTCTCTGGTTTGATGGACCAGCCAGCCGCTCTCCAGCAGCCATGCATCTTCAAGCATTTGGGCTAAAGAGTTGGCAATACTGATCAGCAGTTTGATCACTTCTTCTCTGAAGACATCCTGTATGGGGCTCTGAACTTCGATGACACCGATTACTCTGTTTTGGACGATCAGTGGTAATGCCAGGGCAGATTGAGCTTCAGGATCGATGGGCACTACACCGGCTCGATGGGATATGTCTGGAACATCTACCGGTGTCCTGGTTTCTTTGGCTTCGAAAACGATGCTGCCCGGTCCTGGAACGACCTGGTCTTCAGCGATACGATTCAGGTCGCTCATATTTGGTAGGGTTTGTGGTACCAAATCCCCTGTTTCTCTGTCTGCCAGATAAATACGGCAATAAGAACAGCCTAAGCGATCATGCACCTTTTGCGATAAGCGGGACAACACTTCGTGCATGTATTGTCCGGTCAGGATCGGTATGCTCTCTTCGACCCGGGCGGCGGCGGCTTTTCTGGCCTGACGGCGTCCAACATCTATCAAAACCGCAATCAGAATTATGGCTCCGGTTATTGCATCCCGCCACCAGGGGAGGGCATTCATCATGATCAATCCGTTCGGAATGACAGTAATGATCAAAACCCCAATCAAGGTTCCCCATACACCTCCAACGCCACCTCCGAGACTGACGCCGCCAATAATTGCGGCGGCGATTGAATATAATTCATAACTGTCTCCATTGGTTGGTGCAGCGCCATCAATGTACGCCATCAGGATTACTCCGGATAAGCTTGCCAGCAAACCGCTGATCGCAAAGATATTGGTTTTGTATCGATCTACTTTAATGCCTGATAAGCGGGCGGCAGTTTCATTTCCTCCTATGGCATAACAATAGCGACCGAACTTGGTGTAATGTAAAATGTACCAGGCTAGGAAAAAGATTGTCAGCATAATGATTGCCGGGGCGGGGATGATCCAGATATGACCGTCTGACATCCACTTGAAATTGTCCGGAAGGGAATGCGTTGGAGCACCATAAGAAAACGATTGTGAAATACCGCGCAGTCCGACCATGGTTGCCAGGGTAACAATAAAGGCCGGCATACGCCGGTACGTTATCAGCCATCCTTGTAAGGCTCCAATAACCATTCCAATAGATAAACCGATGCCAATAGCCAGGTAAGATAAAGGTCCGTTTAAGGGCGGGATAGGCCCAAAACCGTATTTCATCAGGCTGGCGGTTATCAGACCGGTAAGTGCAACGATGGAACTGACGGACAGATCAATACCACCGGTTAATAGCACCAGTGTTTGTCCCACAGCTACAATCCCGATCGTTGAAGCCATGGTTGCAATGATCAGCAGGTTGCCCACCTGGCGAAAACTTGGCGAAAGCGAAGAGAAAGTCAATAATAAGACCAGTAAGCCTAACAATGCCCCCAATTGATCTAATTTTAAGGTCGATAGATCAAGCAGTCTGAAGAACCCTTTCAGGCGTGAATTGTTCCGTGTTAATTTTGTCTGGCTCATACCGGTGTGCCTCCACTGGCATAAGCCAACAATATTTGTTTAGATGCTTTGATACGGGGTATATCCGCGACAATACGTCCGTTTCGCATGACCAGAATACGGTCACACATTCCCAGAATTTCATTCAAATCAACGCTGGTGATGATAATGCCGTTGCCGTTTTGAGCGAGATCATTAATCAGGTTGTAAATCTCAACCCGGGCGCCAATGTCAATACCACGGGTAGGCTCATCAAATACAAGCACTCGAGCTTGTGTTGCCAGCCATTTGGATAAAACAATTTTCTGTTGCGTTCCGCCAGACAATGAAGATGTTTGTTGGCGCAGGTGTTCTGCTTTTATTCCTAACCTTTCGGCATAGTGAGTCGCCAGGTTATTCTCGAGGCGGTGATCAATTAATGGACCTGGCCAGGCGCTTTCTAATGCTGCCAGGGTAACGTTATCCTGTGCCAGCATTTCCAGAACCAGACCTTGTTCCAGGCGGTCGTCGGTTAGCAAGCCTATGCCGTGTGATATAGCATCTTGAGGCGTTGCAATATGAATAGGTTTCCCATCCAGGAAAATAGTTCCAATATTTGCAGGGTCGGCCCCAAAGATTGCTCTGGTTAACGCTGTTCCACCTGCACCAACCAGACCAGAGATGCCCATAATTTCACCTTCGTGCAGTGAGAATGAAATATCTTCGATTTCATTATCGCGGCATAGTCCCTCCACCCGTAAAAGCTCAGCCCCTGGGTTATAGGGTTTCTCGGGGAATTTTTCTGGCAGGATCCGTCCAACAATAAGCCTGATGAGTTGATCAAGTGATGTATCTGCCAGGGTTACGGTAGCAATCCTTGACCCGTTTCTGAGAATTGTCGCCCGCTGACCGATTTGAGGTACTTCTTCCAAACGATGGCTGATGTAAATAACCGCTACCCCTTGCGCATGTAAGGCGCGAATAACACTGAAAAGATCAGAAACTTCCCGCGTAGACATGGATGCGGTTGGTTCATCCATGATAATTAAATTCGTTTCCATGCGAAGCGCACGAGCAACTTCTACAAGCTGCTGTTCCACAGCATTAAGCTCTCCTACGGCCATGGTGGGATCCAGGGGAAGGTTCAGCCGATCTAATAACGCCTGAGCGCCATCGATCATGCGCTTACGATCAATGATCGGTAATCCCGGGAATTTATGGGGTTCCTTCCCAAGATATATATTTTCGGCAATGGATAAATGATGAACGAGATTGCGTTCTTGATATATGGCGCTGACCCCAAAATTTTGAGAATCTCGAGGATCTTTAAATGTGACCGGTTTTCCCTCGAAAAGTATTGTACCCCTGTCTGGTTGGTAAACGCCTGTTAATATTTTTACCAAAGTGGATTTCCCGGCTCCATTTTCCCCCAACAGGACATGCGTTTCGCCATGCTGTACATTGAAATTTATGTTCCTGAGTGCGTGAGCACCCGGGAAAGTTTTTGAGATGCCTTGAAGTTCCAACAAATATTCAGAAGATTTCGACATTGTTTCTAGTTGCTAAGTTTGCGTTATTTTTGGACGTAGAGGCAGCAATAGATACACTTTTACCAAATAGGAAAACAACCTGCCTGCGACATCCAAATGATAACGCAATTCTTCGAAACAATCAGCGGTATGGGTGCAGTTTTAGTGCAAACTTACCGGGTTCTTTTCTCTATTTGGATTAGTGCTGCCAACCGCTGATTTCGGGCAGGGATGGGAACAGGGGGGATATTTTGTTGTATTTCGTCTGGACCGCATCATGCCAGTTTGCCGGAGCTGCCTGAAGGGCGCTTGTGAATTCTGGGCGAATATACTGCTGCTAAAAAAGCGCTTTCAAAAACTTTAGCTTCTCCAGTGTTTGAAAACTTTCACCGCCTTCGTGATTGTTGTACTCCCAGAGACGGATTTCTTTTTTGCCGGCATAGTGATTAAAGGCGGCAAAGACTGTCGAGGGTGGGCAGGTTTCGTCCATCAGGGCGACCGAGAACAGGGTTGGCGCTTTGGCGCGTGCTGCAAAGTTAAGACCGTCGAAGTAGGAGAGCGTTTCGAAAACCGTTTCGATCTTGTCGCGGTGTCGGCGGCAGTATTGGCTGATCTCGTTATAGGGGTAGCTGTCTACGATCTGTGTGGCGCGCCGGTAATGGCATAAGAAGGGCACATCCGGCATCACAGCCGCCAGGTCGGGGACCAGCCCGGCGGCAGCCAGGGTGATCCCGCCGCCCTGGCTGCCGCCGGTGACGGCGACTTTTTGCGGGTCGATCTCAGGGTGCCGGCGCGCGGATTCGACGGCGCGTACGGCATCCGTGAAGACGCGGCGGTAGTAGTAAGTTTGGGGGTTAAGAACACCGCGAGTCATGAATCCCGGATACTGCGGGTTGCTCCCCTTGGGTTCGATATCAGGAGTATCACCGGTTCTCCAGGCGGAACCCTGGCCGCGGGTGTCCATTACCAGGACAGCATATCCTGCCGCGGGCCAGGTCAGCCAGTCAATTGGCAGACCTCGTCCGCCCCCATAACCGATATACTCCACTACACAAGGCAGGCGTCCATCACGTTGGCCCGGGAGCAGGAGCCAGGCTTTGATCGGCTGGCCGCCGAAACCCGGGAAAGTCACGTCAAAGGCCTCCACCAGGCTTAGGTTTGACTCAATTGGTTTGAATTCAGGTTGGAGTGGATAGCTGCGGGCTTCCGACAGGGTCTTGGCCCAGAAGTCATCAAAGTCAGCCGGCTCCTGTCGTTCTGGCCGGTAAGTTTTAAGTTGTTCGAGAGGAAGGTCGAAATACATGGACATGAGCAGGGCGCCAGTTACGGCGCCCTGAAAAAAGTTGATTAAACAGTCGCGAATGTCTCAATGAGCAGCTTGAAATCACCGCCGACCGGGTACAGAATCGGGCAGGTGGCGCCGCGCTTGATGTATTCGTTTACCTTGGATCGGGCTTCCTCCGGTGTGCCGGAAGCGGTGATGTGGTGGACCAAATCGTCGGGGACCAGGTGTTTGGCTTTGTAGATCTGTTCCTTGGTAGCCGGCCAGCCCAAAATGGACTGGATTTCGGTTACGACATCATTCGAAACACCGGAAGCCTTGGCGATATGGGGCTGCTGCGCCAGGTACTGGCAGAGCAGCATCTTGGTGGTTTCGATGGCTTTATCGTGGTCCTGATCAACCGAACAGACAACCAGCTGCGGGCGGTCGATATCGTCCAGGCTGCGCCCGGCGCTTTTGGCGCCCTTTTCGAGGGATTCCAGGGCCTGGTCGTTGTATTCGGGGGGGACACAATAATTCAGGACAACCCCATCAGCAATTTCACCGGCCAGTTCCATCATTTTAGAGCCTGTGGCGCCGATCATGATGGGCACATGTCGTGGTTCCCGGCGGCCATGAACGACATCCAGTTCGATCTCGTTTACATGATGGAATTCTCCGTGGAAAGTGACGCGCTCCATATTGAGCAGCCGACGCATGACTTCCACCGTCTCACGCATGGCGGTCAATGGTTTGCGGCGTTCGATCCCGACATTTTGAGCCAGCGGGTCCCACCAGGCGCCGATACCACAGATTGCCCGGCCCGGGGCCAGGTCATCCAGAGTCAGGAAAGTCGCTGCCAGCAGGCCGATGTTGCGTGTCCAGTTGTTGATCACACCAGAGCCGACCTTGATGCGCTTGGTCACGGCTGCATATGCGGCCATGGGAACGATCGCATCCCGAACCAGGCGAGACTCCGCCTGCCAGACGGCTTCGAAGCCTTTCTTTTCGGCGTAACGGACGTAATCCAGGCCATCACGCAAATCATGAGAATCTTGAAGGTACAAAGCAACGCGCGTCATTTCTCCTCCTTTTGGGGATAAAATGGTCAGGGTATTGGGAACTGCGATACTTTCGGGTTTTCGATCTTTCTAACGATTTCAAGATCTTCGGGGAGATCCAGGTCAAGTCCGAGTGAGGTCAGGGTTATCACTTCCAGGCGTGCGCCCGCTTTTTGGGCGCGTTCGCAGTGCATTTCAAATGAATTAGGTCCAAATTCATATTCGATCAAACCCGGCGGGGAGATGAGCAGCGCATTGGTGCCATCCTCATGCCGGTCGGGGGCGATCACTACGACAGGCGGGTCTTCAGCCCGATCGATGATGGTGCGGATATCTTCTTCCGTCAGGAGCGGCAGATCAGCCGGGACGATAATGACACCCCGGGTGGCATAGACCTGTGCGATTACAGTTGCCCGCTCTAGGGCGGTATTTAGTTGAGGCGTACCATCTTCCTGAACGGTGCGGGCGCCAAATTCCCTGGCAAGCGCCAGCGCTTCGGAATCACGACTGACAACCAGAACCTGTTCAATTTCATTTATATTGGTCAGTGTTTCCAGGGTATGGATCAATAGAGAACGGTTAAGGATCGAGCGCTCTTCTTCTGATAATATTTTTGCCAGGCGGGATTTCCCCCGCCTGAGAGGTTTTACGGGGACAATAGCCCAGATGGTCATAAGAGGTTGCTCCCTATGAAGTGTAACATATCCTCTGCCAAACGTTTTCTCTCTGTATGATCGGACATGATGGTATTGGTAATGAATGTTTCCAGGCCCAGTTTGTTTACATCATCAGACAGGCCGGCATCCTTTTGATCGATGACTAAGGCTGGACGCAGTCGCTGGTAGTGCCGCGCGACGGCTAGTGCAGATGGCTGGATGCCAAGTTCGGCATACATCTTGGCCGCAGGACCCTTGATCGCTTCCCCTGCGATAATGGGAGATACGGCGATCACTTTTTTCTTGCCAACCGCATCCAAAATGCCCGGAAGCTTCAGGATGGGATCGATACTGACCCAGGGGTTGGAAGGGCATATTATCACAAAATCGGCCTGGTGGATGGCTTCCAATAAACCGGGTGCAGGGGCGGCTTGGTCGAGGCCCTCGAAGCGAAAACCTTTAACTTGAGGCTGGCAGCGCTCGCGGACAAAATATTCCTGAAATCCCAATTCTCCTGCTTCCACCGTATTCACCATTGTCCGCACGGGCTGATCGCTCATTGGAAACACTGTCTGCAGTACTCCCCATTTCCGGCAGAAGTGAAGGGTGATCTGGCTGAGTGTCTGCCCGGCTTTCAGTCGGCGGGTGCGCTCCAGGTGGACGCCCAGGTCCAGGTCTCCCAGGCGAAACCAATCCGGTCCCCCTAGTAGCTGGATGTTTTCCATTGTTTTCCAGGATTCATCCCTGCGCCCCCAGCCGGTGGTTGGATTGGCAAGACCAGCTAGCGTGTAGCAGACGGTATCCAGGTCTGGTGAAATGTATAAACCGAAGTGTTCGAAATCGTCACCTGTGTTGACGATGATGGTCAGATCTTTGGATGGGAGGGATTGGGCGAAGCCGTGCGCTAGTTTGGCGCCGCCAACGCCGCCAGCCAATGCGACGATTTTCATTGCGCTGCTATAGGTATTTAACAACCTGGTCGATGGATTTCAGGTCTTTTGGTTGCGGCTCTTCATCTGCATACCCGATGAAGAACATGGCCTGGGGTTCCCAACTGCGGGGCAGTTTCAAGACAGTTTGAATTTTATGACCGGTAAACAACGGCCAGCAAACCCAGGCGCCTGAAAGGCCGGCTGCGTGTGCAGCCTGCAATAGCTGTAAACCGGCCAGCGCCACCGATTGGGTGGCCAGCGTGGTTTCTGCTTGTTGGCCTCGCAGGCTGGGGGATTGTTTTACATCGATGATATCGCGACAGAGCAGGATCACTACCGGTGCATCCTGGATACGCCGATGGGTGCGGTCGACGCGACCTTGTATGTCTTCTTCGGGTGCTCCTTCTTTCTGCATGTCATATTGATAGCGTTCAGCAATACCGTTGGCCAGCTGTTCTCTGCTTTGTGGGCTTTGCATAACAACAAATCGCCAGGGTTGAAGGTTATGGGCTGATGGGGCATGAATTGCGGTTGTCAGCAGGGTTTCCAGCAGAGAAGCGGGTACGGGTTCTGGTTTGAAGCGTCGAATGGAGCGCCGGGAGCGTAGAAAGTGTTGATAATCCATAATGTTAATGCTTATCGATGTGTTCCGGTTTTATTTTGTAGATGACGCGGGTTTCTCCCGGCTCGGATCCTCGCCAGGGTTTTCCAGTGTATTTAATTGCCAGGTCCTCAATATGACGAATGGCGCCTTCTTCCGTGTCCCCGGTGACACGGCCCCTGACCTGAAGGTAACGGTAGGGTGATTTGGGGTCCTGAATACACAGGGCTACCTGCGGCCGGGCGCGCATATTGCGGTCTTTCGTGCGCCCCCTGGCCGTATTGACCAGTATGTGTTTACCATCTGTGTTGAACCAGACCGGTGTGACCTGGGGGGATCCATCTGCCATGCTTGTCGCAAGAAAAAGAAATGCCGGAGTGTCGTCAGAAAGCAGGTCCAAGTATTCTTCTGGAAACATTCTTGTGTTCCTTGGTGGTATGTATTGATAGATTAACTTTAGCAAAATATTATTTGAATCACATAAACGTTCATCAGGTTTCACGATTACCGGAAAAGATCAAGTTTTTCAGGACGCAGCAGTTCTTTTAAACTGCCTGTGCGCAGAAGATATGGAAAGCCATGGATGTGCACGGCGGGTATCCCTTCTGCGGCCTGTCCCATCACCAGGGAAGCCGCGGCTGCCAGTTCGTCTGCCGCTCCGACCTGTGTTATTTCCAACTTTCTTTCAAACAGGTCCGGGGAACCGCGCAGGTCGACCAGGCCAGGCAGGCCGGCCAAGCCAATCGTGATGCCGACAGTTCCCTTGCGCCAGGCGCGGCCATGCGAATCAATAATTTGGATTCCCAACCGGGCATTGAGTTCGTTTTCAAGGCGTTGGCGGATCAGGGCGGCTGACTGGTCCGGATTTTCCGGGAGAAGCAGCACCTGCCCGAGCCGGTCCTCCGGGTTGAACTGGATGTTGGAGTGATCAATGCCTGCGTTGGCGCAAATAAAACCCAGTTTGTGTTCAACGATGATTACATCCTGTCTGACCCGTAATACCTGGCTGCTTTCCTGAAGGATGAGTTCACAGAAACGGGGGTCCTTTCCCGATTCTTGTGCGAGTGCAATGGCTTCAGCCGAAGGGGTTACCTCCGCCAATTCTTTATACCGGCCCTCTGCTTTGGAGACTATCTTTTGAGCCAGGGAAAGAACATCTCCATCTCTTACTTCGATCTTTGCAGAATGGATTGCATCAAGAAGAATATCCGCCAGGGGATCGCCCGGGCGGATCAAAGGTATTCCGGCGAGTGGCGTTATAGTTAATGTCACTGCTGGCCGTTGGTTCCGGTTATTTTGATCCCGGCGTGTGTTGTTTTATACTTCTTATTTATCCCGATCAGTATGCTGGTCATCCCCTCCACGACGACAGCGTTTTCGATTGGGCCTGCATCCCAACCGGTCAGTCCGGCTGCTTCAACCAGTTTAAGGGTTTCTTTGCGGGCGTCCTTGCTGGTCCCGCAGACCAGGACATCACAGTTTACGAGCTCATCGTTGAGCAGGTGTTCGTGTGAGATATTCTGGAAGGCGGTTGTGACTTCAGAATCTTCTCCCAGTATTTCACGGGCTTCCTGGGCTGCACTACCTGCTTCCGGCATTTGCACCTTGGTCACGTTGGGCGGCGCCAGGGGTACTGTGACATCAATCAGGAGTTTTCCCTGCAGTTGGGCTTTTACGCTTTCCAGTGTAGCCCTATGGGCGCTATATGGAACCGTGAGTACGACAATGTTTGCAAGGTTGGCGGCATCTGAGTTGGATACACCCAGTATGGAGGCATCCCCATCCAGCATATTGTTCAGTTCATTGGCAGCGCCCAGCGCTTTATCCGGAGTGCGGGAGCCAATCATGATACGGTAACCGGCTTTCGCCCAGCGATACGCCAAGCCCCGGCCTTCTTTGCCTGTACCTCCCAGAATGGCGATTGTCAGTAATAAAGGGGTCGTTTGAGACATAATCTTTTCCTTTTTTTGGGGCCTGGAAAATCAAAACTGGCTTTGATATCGCTGCCAGGTACCGGTAGCTAATTCATGTGCCCGGGCAGAGATTTCTGCTGTGTCCAGGGTCGTAAGCTGACGGTCTTTCATTAATATTTTACCTCCGACAATTGTGGTTGTAATCATCGTATCGCGAAAACCGAACAGAATATGCCAGGGTAAATTCCCTGGAGAAAGCGGAGTCGGTGCATGATACTCGACAAACACCAGATCGGCAAAGGCGCCCGGGGTAATCCGGCCAATGGGGGCTGCCGGGAAGAACATATTTGCCAGTGCAGCATTGTTGTAGACAGCCATATTCACAACATCATAGCCGGACATGCGGCGGGGATCACGATTCCAAACCTTGTGAATCAGGTAGGCTGTTTTCCATTCTTCCCACATGGCATTGGAAAAACCATCGTTACCCAGGCATACTTTGACGCCTGCCCGCATCATGGATTCAATCTGGGCAACGCCAACCGCGTTGTTCATATTTGAACGTGGTTGGTGTGTAACCCAGGCGCCACTATCTGCAAGCAAATTGATCTCACGGGTGTCAACATGTACACAATGGGCGGTTATCGTCTTTGGTCCCAGCAGGTCAAACTTTTTCAGGCGGTCGATGACTCGCAGGCCATATTTGTTGAGACTGTCCCACTCATCGGCCGGTGATTCTGCGGCATGCACGTGGAATCCGGTCCCTTCCGGGACAGCGTTGCGGCATTTTTGGAGGGTTGTGTTGGAAAGCGTCAGGCTGGCATGTAAACCAAACGTGCCGGCTAGGAGATGAACAGGTTCCTTTTCCAGGCGCCTGAGAAAACGTAAGTTTTCATTGATCCCGGCCTGCATTTTCTGCGGTCCATCTCGATCGGTTACTTCATAGCATAGAACTGCCCGCAGTCCGGCTTGTTCAACCGTCTCGGCAATAATGTCAAGGGAGCCATCTATGGCATTGGGGGAGGCATGATGGTCAATCAGGGTAGTAGTGCCGTGTCTGATTGCATCTGCCAGACAGAGCAGCGCTGAATAGCGAATATCATCTTCTGTCAAGGATTTGTCTAGCGGCCACCAAAGTTTTTCCAGAATCTCCGGGAAATCTTTGGGGGCATCGCCTGGGATTGTCATTCCCCGGGAGAAGGCGCCATAAAAATGGGTATGGGCGCAGATATTCCCGGGCATGACGAGTTTATGACCAGCATCGATCTGTTCAGCATCTTGATATCTGGAGGAGAGTTCTTTTATTGGGCCGATTTCTACAATCCGGTCGTTGTCAATATAAACAGCCTGGTCCGTGAGGATTTGATTCTCCGGTTCCCAGGTGATCAACGTTGCGTTAGTAATCAACATCGGGTACCTCTTATCGATCTAAAAGGCAGGGACTTTTATCCCAGGCCAATCTTTTGTGGATCGGGCAGTTTCATGCCTCCTGAACCAAGTTCTGCAATCACCTGGAAGCAGGCTTCACGAAGCTCGAGATCATCGCTATACATAGCCTGGTAGATACTGTCAAGAACCCCCTCGGAGGGTGTTAACCGCAGGTATGAAAGTGCGGCAAGGCGCGTTTCTTCATGTTCGCTTTTGAGCGCCAGCAGCAGGACGTCTGTGGCAGGTGATCCAGGGGATATTCCCATTCCCTGGGTGCTGGCAAATTCAATCAACCAGGGCTGTTCAGATGGAGGCGGCAGCCTCTTGGGCGCACGTAAATCTGCCTGGGCGCGCGCCTCTAACACATCAGTAGCTGCTGTGCGTACAATCCATTCATCATCTTCGACCTGGCTTTTTTCGATGAGCTCGGATGCCCAGGGCTCATTGATCCTGCCTAAACCATAAACTGCCGCCCTCCTGACCAGTACATCTTCCATGCCGACCCCTTCGGTGAGCATGGGGTGACCCTCCGCGGGGTGACTGGCCAATGCCTCGGCTGCAGCCCGCCGGGTATCCTCGTCACCCTGGAGCAAGCTCCTGGCGACTTCTTCCAGCGCGTCTGGTGTACCAATGCTCACCAGCGCCAGGCAGGCAGCCCGCCTGGAGGCAAGATTATGGGTTCTGATGATGCTGGCCAATTCCGGGATGGCTTTGCTGTCTTTGATTACACCGCTGCCCAATGCTGCCAGTTGAACCAGTTCGTATAGATTGGTTTGCATTAACTGGCGGAATAATGTGCCCACGGCAGGATCGTTGCTGAGGGCAAAAGCAGCCATGGCCTGCCCGCGGAGCCCGAGAGGTAGCCCTTCTGCCTGCATTATTTTTGCCAGTTGGGTCATGATCTTTCCGCGCCAGGCTGCATTCTTCGGTGCAAAGCGCAGCCAGCGAGAAGAAACCAGCAGATGGGTGTGCAGGGGTAAGGCACTTCTGGATAAATATCCATTGACAAGGTCTGATATATCTCTGGTAGTAGCCAGATATTTTATTGCCAGGAGTTTGCCGCTCCAGTCTGGTTGGGAGGTCAGGTTATCATCCGCGTTGTACCCCGCTAATGCCTGTCCGGCCAGGTATGCTCCAATGACCGGGTGCGAGAAGCGCATCCGGTTATTGAGATGCGAAACCAGTAAACCGCTGCTGGCCATTTTGGGGAGCAGCCCTGGTGCGGGGGCAGCTTTTTTGGATTTCCCCTTTTTCCTTTTTTTGTCTTTCCTGGTATCCCCTTCTTGTTTTTCTCCTCCTGCTTCCTCGATCTCAGCCTCTAATTCTTCCGTTCTTTCTTCTGGGGGCTCAAAAGACCTGACCCATTCCCGCGCCTTGCGGGTATCGAAGATTGGTTCGAGCGTAAGAACAACCTGCATCCCCAGCATTTCGAGGGCTGCTATTGGGACGTTCTTGGGCGCTAGCCTGCGCAGGTGAGTATTGATTGCATCCAGTATGCCTGGGCCAAGACAGTCTCCCGCATAAGCTCCCCAGACTAAAAGAGTCAATTCGAAGGGGGTCATGGCCTGGTCATCAATATCCAGCCATGAATTCAGCAGCAGGGGATCAACCGGTTGAGCGCCATCATGGGACCAGGCTTCGACTTCAACAAATTTTGTCCATAGGTCTGCCCACTTTTCCAGAAACAGATTGTGTTGGGGTGGTCCCCAGGCCATGAGTGCAAGCTGTGCAAATTGCAAACCCACTAGACCCCCCAGTTTTTCCGGGCATCCCGTGGTAACGATTTGGATTTTTGGATAAACTTCCAGGAGGGTGGATAGAAACTCGACAATGATTCGTTGCCCTTCAGGAGCGAGTTCATCGTAACCATCCAGAAGGAATAACGCACGGCCACTCTGGAAGTTGTAGACAATGAACTCAGAGAGCCGGGGTGCGTCGAACAGGGTTGCGTTTTCTGCCAGAACATCGATGATAGGATCCAGGATATATTTTTTTTCCTTGACTGGTATTTTAAGGTCGGCAACATGCAGCAGGAAAGGAACCTTTTCAACCAGCTTTCCCAAATCTTCATCCCGTTTGGCGCACTTTGAAGCCAGGTGTGCCAGGGCTACTGTTTTTCCCAGGCCTGGTTGGCCAGTTATGACCAGGTTGCGACCACCCAAAAGGGCTTCTTCGATCTTAATGGAAGCCGGACTATAAACAGCAGCCAGTTCGGGCCATGAAGGCAGGTAGGGAAGTGTTTGAGTAACAATATCATCGATGATCGGGGGATCGCCTGGTTCAATGATCGGCAGGGGGGCGATCAGGCGCGGCGCCAGCAGGATTTCGTCCAGTGCAAATAATGGTGCTGCCAGATGCATCCCCTGTGCTGCACGTAATGTGTTCCGGCGGTGATTTTCTTCTACATTACTGGTTCGTCTAGCCTGGGCGGATTCATTTGATTCCGCCATGTCTCGGCGGATTTGTCTGGCAAGGGGTCGCATCCTTCCCAAAAGCCACCAGAATACCGATCCTGCTGCGAAGCCGATAATAAACGAGATTGTATCGATATGCACAGTGGGTAGACGCATTGGTTCTTATCCTGAGTAAAGAAAGCGCTTGCAGGTGGAGCAGGTGGTCGTCTGGTTTGCGGATCTGGCTGCCTGTTGTTGGGCGCTATTGACGGTGCCGCCGCAAGCTGAACAGCAGCCATCTTCGACCTGGGCGACTGCCAGGCCATTCTTTTGCTCGCGCACTTGTGTGTAATGCTCCATTAATTTTTCGGGAAGAATACTGGCCGCTGCCTGCCGTTCAGAGTAGAGTCGTTCCAGGTCTTTGTCCAGGCTTTCCTTTTCAATTGTCAGGTTCTTGTTTTGCAGCAATATCTTTTCCTGGATGTTTTTCAGCCTGGTTTCTGATTCTTCGTACGTCGTTTCTTTTTCTTCTGCGAATACCATGGCTTCCAACTGGCGGTCTTCGAGTGTCGAAAGATATTTCTTTAGTGATGCAGCTTCACTTTGCAAATCTTGCAATTCTTTTGGATTCTGGATTTTGCCTGCGTAGAGATTGTATTCGCTTTGTTCAATTTTTGAGACCTGTTCCTGAACATTGGCTTCACATTGTCTGAGCGCCATTTTTGCGGATTCGTTCTCCTTTTTCATGCTCGAGACCAATGCTTGAGCCCGCTGGAGTTCCCTGTCATTTTCCAGAATTTTCTGAATCTCATTTATGCGGGCCTTGATCTTGTCGATCTGGCTGTCAACCTGTTGAAGGCGGTAAAGACTAAGTGAGGCTCCCATGTATTGATTATATACGAACTGTCAAAATAAAAAACCCCATTGTTGGGGGAAATGGTTTTTTTATTGTTTACTGCAAGTTAAAATAATTATAAACGGCTTGAGAGAGCCTGGCAAACATATTCGATACCGGGTCCCAGACTGTTTGCACGGGATGATAGGTGTAGATTGTCAATATGTAATTACCACCGGGAGAGTAAACAATCGCGGCGTCACTGATATTTTGAATGACCCCTGTTGATGCTTCTGTAATCCAGCCATGTTTGTGAGCGATCGATGTGCCTTCAGGAACGCCGGCCTCGATTAGTACACCGATTTTGTCTTGAGACAGAAAACTGATCATCTGATTGCAGGAATTCTGGTCGATTTGTTCCGGGAATGCCGCGATCAAGGCCCCACCACCGTTCTCTGCACACTGGTAAATATCTTCCAACAGGGTACCAATATCAGAAACAGTTGTCTGGCTGAATGGATCGGGATCAGTAAAGACGTCAGTGCGCTGGTTGGCCGGGGTATCAAAGCGGGCTAACGGCGCGCAGGGATTAAAAGGATCACAGAAGAAGCCGGCCATGAATGTATTTTCCAAACCCAATGTTTGCATGTATTCGGTAACAATCAATGGGCCGCGACCAGGGTCAATCTTTTCCATGAGAATATCTGCCGGCGGATTTTCGGAAATCTGGATCATATTCAAAATTTGCCGGGAGGCTTGTTCATCCAGGTCTCCTTTACCAAGATTGATAAAATAAGCGACCATGATTGGGATTTTTATTGTGCTTGAGGCTGTGAATACAACATCAGGATTGATTGAAATAAATTCACCCTGGTCCATCGCAAAGTGGATCGACTGCCCTGTTTGCAGGTCGCGTACGAACACCCCAATTACGCCGTCAAATTCGTCAACGGTGATGATCTGTTTAAGCAGGATCTCGAGGTTTTCAAATGATGGGCGCGCGGTTGCTGTTCTTTGGTAGCTAAGGTTGACCACACGGTTTGTGGGGGAGCGCAATGCATCCTCGATCAAAATAACAGCTCTTTCGATGTCTAATGTTTGTCCTGGTTCCCCGACTTCAAAGGTAGTTCCTCCCGGAACAGGTTGGGCTGGTGTGGGGGGCTTGTCATAGCGGGATGCAATGTCATTTTGCAGGTAAACTAGCAGGCGTTCTTCGGAAATGGTTGCCCGCAGCGGGATATCACTGGCTGGTGGGTCCCGATTCCACAAATAATCCCAGAAACCGCCCCAGAAAGGACCGCCCGTTCGTGACTGGTCTGCCGCCGCTAGCATGCTCTCCATGTCCAACTCAAATCCAACCAGCGAAGGTTCGACATGAATGACTGCGCCGGCGTAACGAATCTCTACTGGGGTCGAATATACTTCGAAGACACGTTCTGATGAAATTTGTGGGTTCAGCCCGCCGACCGGAACACCCGCAATGGTCATGCCAGCCGGATAGTTGTTGCGTTGTCGACTGTAGCTTACGAGTTGGACAATAACAAGAACGAGGGCCGCGGAAGCAAAGAACAGGGAGACTCCCTGCAAAAGAAAACTGGTATTGCGTCTTCTCACAATTCCTCCAAAAAGAGTTTCAGGCCGTAGCCGTTGGGGTCGTCAGTATGGCGGCGGAAGAGATTACATAGGTAATCCATACCAAATCCGCAAGAAACAGGTGAATGATTTGCATAGGGATGGGCGCCAAAAGCAGTAAATTGATCATCCCTGCAGCCAGTTGGATGATTGTCAGGGTACCTAACGCAAGTAAAGATCTTTTTATTGTGGCTTGCGCATTTTTGAAGTAATATCTGATCAGGTACAACGTATAAACAGATGCACTTACAGCAATGACCGGGTGATAAACCCGCAGTCGAATGAGGAAGTGAGCGTTTGGCTGTGAGTCTTGGTGAAGGCCTTCAGCCAGGGTTTTAACCGGGAAGAGCGTATCCCCGAGGGCGGTGACTGCACCACTCATGCCGATCAGCATGATACCCAGCAGCCCAATCCCCAGCAAAACTGCTTGTTGCCGGTTGTTCTTTATGGAAATATTTTTACCGCCTGAGGCCCAGTATGCTGTCAAACTCAAGGCGCCTAATAGCAGGAATGTATTTGCGAGATGAAGCGCCATGGCCACGGCGCGATCGGCAGTATCATTATGCCCGACCAGTTGTAACAAAACCAGGCCTGCGCCAAGCAGGGCTTCGGCGATGATTAATATTCCGGAAACAGCCAATCCTTTTCGGACAATTGCTCCCTTTTGGTACATGCGCCAGCCCCAGAAAACCAAAATCCCAACCAACATTAGTGCTCCGGCGCTGAGCAGTCGGTGCATATACTCTATTTGGGTATCCAGTGCCGGATTACGTGGGATGATCTCCCCATTGCATTTCGGCCAGTGTCGACCGCAGCCGGCCCCGGAACCGGTTGCGCGTACATAGGCTCCCCATACGATAACCAACAGGTTCCAGCCCAATACGCCCCAGGCAAATTTCGAAAATTTTGTCAGTTTCATGGACGACTTTTACTTGATCAAAAAATTGTTACACGTAGACCGGAGTATATCACACTCAATAGTCCCAATTGTGCTAGAATTATCAGGCTTGTGTTCTCCAGGGGGGAGATTTCTTACAAGTGTTTTTCAATCAAGCTGGTTGATCTTTGTCCAGCCAAGGATGGCTAAGAGAAAGGTTACGTATGCTCCGCTCAATTTTGATTTACTTTTCCAGAGCTCTTTGGGCTCAGCGGATTGTTTCCGATTGGGGGGCGGCCAGAAAGATGGCTTCCCGCTTTGTTGCCGGAGAGGGCATAGAAGATGCCTTACGAGTCATCGAGGCGTTGAATGAAAAGGGGATCGTTGCTACGCTGGATCATCTTGGGGAGCACACTTCTACACCGGAAGAAGCCAATCTGGCTGCCGAGGAAATCATTGCCACGCTGGACGCCCTGGAATCATCCAGTGCCAGTTCAAACGTATCTATTAAATTAACCCAAATCGGTTTGGGACTTGATGAAAGTTTATGTGAACGAAACCTGGAGCGCATCCTGACCCAGGCAAAAAGTTCGGGTAATTTTGTACGCATTGATATGGAGGACACACCATTTACCGATAAGACCATCTCGCTTTATGAGCGGATGCTGGAAAAGGGGTTCAAGAATATCTCGGTCGGTATGGTTATTCAATCCTATTTATACCGGAGTGAAGAAGATGTGCACAGACTCCTTCAACTCGGCGCCCGCATTCGATTGGTCAAAGGTGCTTACCAGGAGCCGGTAAGCAAGGCTTTTCCTAAAAAACTTGATGTCGATGCGAACTTCGATTTATTAACCAAGCATCTGATTGATGCAGCGCTTGCGGCCGGGGCGCCAGCGATAAGTGACAACGGCCGCATTCCGCCGGTCCCTGCCATCGCCACACACGATGAAAAACGAATTGATTTTGCCAGGCAATATGCCCAGCGAATGAAATTGTCAAAAAATGCGCTTGAGTTTCAAATGTTGTATGGAATTCGACGGAATCTTCAGGAGCAGTTATCTTTGGAGGGCTTTCCTGTGCGTGTATATGTTCCCTTTGGCGTACATTGGTATCCATATTTTATGAGGCGGTTGGCAGAACGCCCTGCGAATCTATGGTTTTTCGTTTCAAATCTCTTCAGGAATTAAGGTGTGAATTATGCCTTATCAAAAGAAAGCCCAAATGGCGATTGTGACCGGGGCAGCCCACCGTCTGGGGAAAATATTTGCCGTCTCTCTCGCCAGGAGAGGCTATGGGATAATTTTGCATTATTTCAATTCAGAAGAGGAGGCCTTGGCGACGGAGACAGAGATTCGTTCCCTGGGCGTTCCCGTCTGGCTTGTCAAAGCTGACCTTACTGATAGCGCACAAATCGATCAGGTATTTGAGCTGGTAGATGATACCAAAGCGGAATTACGTATTTTGATCAATTCTGCAGCTGTGATGAAGTCGGGAGATGTGCGCAGAATGACTGCAGATGAATGGGATGCCACCCTGCAGTTGAATTTAAGGGCCCCATTTTTTTGTGCCCAACAGGCGGCCCATCGTATGGGAAACGGAGGATTGATTGTTAACCTCACTGATGTTGGAGCGATGAAAGCCTGGAGCGGATTCCCTGCTTATACTATCAGTAAAGCCGGGCTTGAAGCCATGACACGTGTATTAGCGCGCACATTAGCGCCTCATATACGCGTTAACGCCATTGCCCCAGGTCTGGTACTGCCAACTGAGAAGTTTTCTCCGAAAGATTGGAACCAACTGGTTGCTAAGCTGCCGCTGCCGCGGGCGGCTGCTCCAGATGAACTCAGTTCTGCACTGGAATTTATATTGGAGAATGAGTATATAACAGGCCAGACCATTACAGTTGATGGCGGATATTCGCTGGTCTGACCAATAGGATGAGAAATGACCGAGTCAATCCAATACCTTTCGGAGCGTTTACGAAAAGAAGGCGGTAATATACTTTCTTTTTTTCAGACTCTCTCTGATCACCAGCTGCAGGTGGTGATCTATACCGAAGGCGCAGACTGGAATGTCAGGGATGTCTTGGCGCACTTTGTTTCATCTGAAGAATCGTTGGTTGGATTGTTCAAAGAGATCCTAGAGGGGAGTCCCGGAGTGGATGATGATTTTTCGATCGATCGGTATAACCAAAGTCAAATAGCGAAACTGGAAAATGTCGACCGGGCTGAACTTTTGGATGCTTTTTCCGGGGTTCGCACAGCAACGATTGAATGGGTTTTCAGCCTGTCTGAAGAGGATCTGAGGACAACCGGGCGCCATCCATTCCTTGGAGTCACTACCCTTGCAGAGATGATTAAACTGCTTTACCGGCACAACCAGATTCACTATCGTGATTTACGAAGCGTGTTAGGAGGAAATTCTTGATGAACCGGCTGCCTGCGTTGCTGAAGCTGGGAGGCCCGCTCTTCCTGTTCCTGGCTGTGATGACGTATCTCTATGGCTCTGTGGTGGCAGTCTACCTTGGTTTTTCCTGGAATGCAGCCGCTTTTTGGTTGGGATTGGGATGGGCGGCGTTTGTTTGCATTGGGATGAGCCTGTTGGTAGAAGTGTTTCGCTCTTTTGATGAACCCTTGATCCCCGGGGAGACACAATCTGAGAGATTGTTTACTCGCAATCGCCTGCTAATGGCTGCGCTTATTGCACTGGTAGCTGCCAGTTTCATAACCATTTACTTCCAGGGAGCGAAATTGCTCACAACTGTTGGACTGGTTTTGGTCGGCGCCGGAATCCTGCTGGTACTGGCCTATGCTGTGCCGCCGGTGCGCCTGGCGGCAACCGGTTTTGGCGAGTTGACCCTGGCGGTTCTCCTGGCGTTTATTATTCCTTCGATTGGTTTTCTGCTCCAGGCAAAAGAATATCACCGGATATTGACATTGATCGGATTCCCGCTGATGATCCTTGGATTTCTCTTCTTTATCGTGCTTAGTTTTCCGACGTATGCGGGGGATTTGAAATATGGCCGCACGACGCTGTTGATGAGGCTCGGTTGGGAGCGGGCAATTTTCTTGCACCACAGCTTGATGGTAGGGGTGTACTTCTTGTTCCTGGCCGTCGCTTTTCTGGGAATTCCCCTGCGGATTCTTTGGCCGGTCTTCATGGGCCTTCCTTTTGCAGTGCTGCAGGGATGGTGGCTGCAAAACATTGCCAGGGGTGCGCCTCCTGTCTGGAAGCTCCTGGTGACGAATGCGATTGCACTCTTTGGATTAACAATCTATCTGCTGATCATGACATTTTTACTGCATTGAAAAACGATTGGTTGAATAACAATGTCTGAATTTTTGAAGTTACTGACGCCGGAAGAGGCGCGTCAGAGGTTGTTCTCAAACCTGCCAGCTCCGCATCCTGGCGCAGTCACCCTTAAGGTTACCGAGTCGCTTGGTCGAGTGGCCGCAGAGGATGTCTTTGCCCCAACGTCATCACCAGAATTCAATCGCAGCGCAATGGATGGCTTCGCCGTCCGGGCTGCGGATACTTTTGGCGCCAGCGACTCTCTACCGGCATACCTGAGGCTGGTTGGAGAAGTGCCGATGGGGGCGGCAGCTGATTTAAAGCTTGGTCCCGGAGCGTGTGTCCTGATCCATACTGGTGGAATGCTGCCCGCTTCTGCGGATGCAGTGGTGATGGTGGAAGATACGCAAACCATCCAGGCCGGGTCTAGCAGGGCGATCACGGAAGTTGAGGTTCGGCGGGCGGTGGCGGTTGGAGAGAATATCATCGGCTCAGGGGAAGATGTCGCTGCCGGGGATTGTGTGCTTTCGCGGGGAAAAGTGATACGGCCGGCTGAAATCGGAGGCTTGCTTGCCTTGGGGGTCACGGAACTGCGCGTAGCCAGAATGGTTCGGGTCGGGATTATTTCCAGTGGTGATGAGATCATACCGCCGGCATGTGAAACGGCTCCGGGTCAGGTGCGTGACATCAACTCTTATACTCTGGCAGCCCTGGTGGAGAGGGCGGGTGGTGAACCGGAATTGTATGGAATCGTGCCGGATGACCCTGTAAAATTGCGGAATGTCGCCGCCAGGGCTCTTGCGGACAGCGATTTGCTGCTGATAACAGCCGGCTCATCGGCCAGCGTCCGCGATCATACCGCTTCCGTGATCAATGAGTTGGGAGAGCCGGGAGTCCTCGTTCATGGGATTAACACGCGCCCCGGAAAGCCCACGATTTTGGGCGTCTGTGAAGGCAAAACGGTGGTTGGTTTGCCGGGAAATCCGGTGAGCGCCCTGGTCAATGGTTATTTGCTGGTGGCGCCGATCATTGAGTATTTACTGGGGCAGTCCTTAACCAATCATCCCATGGTACAGGCCAGGTTGACAGTCAACATTCCATCCAAGGCTGGGCGGGAGGATTGGGTACCAGTCAGATTGTCCCCCTCTCCTGAACAGGGTACCGGAAGGGCGCATCAGGGTGGGCCGGGGGAGTGGCCAGAGACCTTACAGGCGGACCCCATTTTTGGAAAATCCAACCTGATCTTCACACTTGCTGCCGCGGATGGACTTCTTTATATTCCGGCAGAAGCCAGCGGCCTGGAAGCCGGGGATGTGGTCCGGGTGATCTTGATCAGATAAATCGTCCAATATAGAACAATATCTTTGGCATCCAACCTAAAAATAATAATTAAAAATTACTTTACGAGCAGGGCGGTGTCTCCAGCGCCGCTTCGCTCGTGAGGGAGTAATCTCATGTATCAACCTTTGCTTATCTGCCACGAGTGGCTCGCACTTCGTCCCCGAGTGTTTAGGAAAAGCGCTCAGGAAATCCGCTGGCGGGTGGATTAAATCCGCTGGCGAGTCGATTTAATCCGCCCGCCGCTCGTTTTAAACCTGTCGGTATGTGTTATGTTGACCCAAGTGAGGCTCTCGATATTACTGCTTCTTGCATAAATAGGTGAACTATGAGAAATCAAAACATGGGTAAATCGCGACAATCAGGTTAAAATATTTACGCAGCACTCTGTAAGTATTCCCACGCGAGCCTGACCAGGGCGACCAGCAGGATCATGCCCAGAATGCTCCGGGTCCAACACCCTGAAAAGTATCTTGCTCCAAGGTACGACCTTGCCAGCGCCCCAATAATCCGCTGATCGAATTTGCCAGGATAAAGCCGGCAGAGGTTGAGGTTGCTTGTTTGGGTGTGCCCCAGCCTGCCATGATCACCAGCGGGGTAAGGAGAATGCCTTCACCGATGCCCACCATTCCCGAAACCAGGCCAATTGCAGCTCCACTAGCCAGCGCCAGCCAGGGCGGAGGTGGGCTGACTCCTTTTCTCTCGTAAGGGCGTTCTTGGGATGGAAACAGCATCTGCCATGTGGCATAAACAAACAAGCTGAAATAAACTTCCCGGCTGATTTTGATCAGCCCTCCCAAGAAGGACATCGGGGCGGAGGCTGCGGGAAATAAAAATAATAATCGCCTGTCGATATGCCCGGCCCGGATGTAATTTATAAAGGCGATGCCAGAGACCATCACATTAAGGAGCAGTGCACTGCTGGCCATCAGGTTGGGTTCGATCCCGAACTGGCTCAGAATTATCAGGTAACTGGTAGCGCCGCCAAAACCCGCACTCGAATACAAAAAGACGAAACCAGTGTCAACCAGGGTGTCCATTTCCTTCAAGTTTGCAGAGGCAAAGACATTAACCATTAACCCTGTTCAATCTGAGAACGAAGGTTGTTCGACCCGGCGAAGTTGAGCATTAAGCTGGATCCAGGATATTCAATTTCGAATACGGCTGCAATTTCAGAAAAAGCATCGGTGAGTGATGCGGCTGCAAAAACGGTGATCGTATTCGAATTGTTCCTTGACCGGCTGACAGAAAAAAGCAGGCACAGGGTCAATGGTACCAAGGCTGTCTTGCGCATAATATTTATTTTATCGCTGTGTTCGAGCAGCGGTATAATTTACATATGTCGGTTTACCTGCACGATATCCCATTACCAGAGGCTCGCTCACGTCTCGAGCAAGCATTAGCCGAAGTCAAGTTGTGGCAGGTGCTGGGCAGGGAGACGATCCCGCTGGATGAGCATGCGCTGGGACGTGTTTTGGCAGAACCACTTTGGGCACGAAGTTCTTCTCCGCATTATCACGCATCTGCGATGGATGGGTTTGCAGTAAGGGCGGAAGACACAGCAGGTGCGCAGCCATCCAAACCAGTAACGCTCTCGGGTTCGCAGCATATCTGTTATCTCGATACAGGCGAGCCGATTCCGGAAGGTTTTGATGCGGTTATCCCGATTGAGAATGTCGAATCTCTTGACGATAATGGCGAGTTGGCCTCTATTCAGCACAAACCGGCGGCGATCCGCATCCGTGCAGCTGTCACACCCTGGTCGCATGTAAGGTCGTTGGGTGAAGATATTGTTGCTACCCAACTGGTTTTGCCTGATGGGCATCGCCTGCGGGCAGTTGACTTGGGCGCCGCTGCAGCTGCCGGTTATGGCGAAGTGCAGGTTGCCAGGAAACCGCGGGTTGGAATTATCCCAACAGGAACGGAGTTGGTGCCGCTTGGGAGCGTTCTCCGGGCGGGTGATATTCTGGAATTCAATTCGCTGGTTCTGGCGGCGCAGCTGATTGACATGGGCGCAGAAACGACGCGGTTTCCTATAATTCCGGATGATATGGATGTGATTTGCGAGCAGGTGCTGACGGCTGCTCAAAATCATGACCTGGTTTTGTTGATCGCGGGTTCATCTGCGGGTGCTGAAGACTACTCGGCGCAGGTCGTGGATCAATTGGGAAAATTGCTGGTGCATGGTGTAGCTGTCCGGCCGGGGCATCCGGTAATTTTGGGGATCCTTCCGGGAGACCAGTGTTCTAAGCAACCAGGTGTGATTTCGAAGGCTATACCGGTCGTCGGTGTTCCGGGTTATCCGGTGTCTGCAGCGTTGACAATCGATATTTTTGTTGAGCCTTTGATCGCACGATGGTTGGGCAGGTTGCCAAAAGTACTGCCGGTTGAAAAGGCCAGGCTGACTCGAAAACTGACTTCTCCTGCTGGCGACGAAGATCATATCCGTGTGGTTGTTGGACGGGTTGGAGACACGTTACTGGCCGCGCCGCTGCTGCGCGGCGCCGGGATGATCAGTTCTCTGGTGCGTGCAGACGGGTTGGTGATCCTTCCAGTGGGCGTCCAGGGGGTGGAAGCGGGCGAAGAAGTCGATGTGCATCTGTATCGCTCAAAATCGGAAATTGAAAAGACAATCTTTTGTATCGGTTCGCATGACCTGACTCTCGATATGCTGTCCCGGTTTTTGGCTGTTCGGGACCGTCGTTTTGTTTCATCCAATGTTGGCAGCCAGGCGGGGCTGGTCGCGTTGAAACGCGGGGAAGCCCACCTGGCCGGATCACATTTGCTGGATCCGGAGACAGGAGATTATAACCTGCCGGATATACGCAAATATTTGCCTGATACAGCAGTTAAGGTGATGTACTTTGTCGGTCGTCAGCAGGGGTTGATGGTGAAAAAGGGCAACCCGAAAGCTATTAGGGACCTGTCTGATCTGGTTCGACCGGATGTGCGCTTTGTAAACCGCCAGCGCGGCGCCGGGACACGAGTGCTATTGGATTATCAATTAAATCAAAATGGGGTTTTACCCAGGCAAATTCAAGGGTACAATCAGGAGGAGTATACACACCTGAATGTAGCCGCCGCAGTTGCTTCTGGTCGCAGTGATTGTGGATTAGGGATTGCAGCGGCTGCTTTTGTACTTGACCTGGATTTTATACCCTTATTCCGGGAACGTTATGATTTGATCATTCCGGTAAGATTTGCAGATGAAATCCTGTTGGCGCCATTATTTGATGTAATTGCGTCATCCTCTTTTCAAGAGGCAGTATCGGCTTTGCCGGGTTATGAAATTAGCGAGATGGGAACGATGATGACTGTGGAGGACTAATCTGATGACGTATGCTTTGATCATTGATGACAATCGCAACACGGCGGATGCTATGAAACAGATGTTGGACCTGTTGGACGTCGAGAATAAAATTGCCTATGGGTCCAGCGCGGCAATCGCTATTTTAGGGAATGAAACACCCGGGTTGATCACCCTGGACATCAATATGCCCGGTGTAGATGGGTTTGAGGTATTGGCTTATTTGAAACGTGAGCCGCGCCTTATGAAGGTGCCGGTTGTGGTTATCACTTCGGATGATCAACCGGAAACCCGGCAGAGAGTGATGAGTTTGGGTGCTTCGGATATGTTGATAAAACCGGCAACATTGGATGCACTTGAAGTTGTACTTCAAAAATTAGGTATTTGCTAACAACAACTTGGGGTAATGAATCCGGATGGGCGTTTGAGCCCGTCCGGATTTTTGTGTCTTGAACGTCGGCTGTTATAATTATCCGAGTTTGGGCCTTTTGATTTTTTAAGGAGAAGAGCATGCCTGTCTCTGCTGGAACCCTGGCGCCAGATTTTATGTTGTTCGATGAAACCGGAACGGAACATCGACTTTCGGGCTACCATGGTAAAACCGTAATACTGTATTTTTACCCCAAGGATGATACACCGGGCTGTACCAAAGAGGCCTGTAGTTTTAGGGATGCGCTGCCGGATTTCCACGACATTGACGCGGTCGTTCTCGGCGTCAGTCCGGATACGCCCAAATCGCACGCCCGGTTCAAGGAAAAATTTTCCTTGAATTTTCCACTCCTGGCTGATGCTGGACATAAAATCTGCGATGCATATGGCGTCTGGGGCCCCAAGAATTTCATGGGGAAAGAATACGAAGGAGTGCTGCGTACAACTTTTGTTGTTGATCCGAAAGGGCGCATCGCCAGGGTTTTTGAGAACGTTAAGCCTGCAGAACATGGCCAGGAAGTCCTGGACGCGTTAAAGGAATTATGAAAAAACCGGAAGAGCAGCTGGATGCAGGGTTTTCGCTGGCAGGATATTTGCTGGCTGCTA
>JAFGMV010000073.1 GCA_016927315.1 Anaerolineales bacterium
GGCTGCCACTGCATGTATCCTGGGCGCGTCAAATAGAGGTACGAGACAATCCCCAGCCTGAACCAGCACGCCAATTTCTGTGCATCCCAAGAAAACTACTACCGCGAAATACTGGGCGGAGTGGGATTGAGCGGACGGATCAACACGGCCTTTGTCGAGCGGCTCAATCTCACCATCCGGCAGTGTGTTTCAAAACTGTCCCGCCGCACCTGGGGACCAGCAAGGAACGCGTCGGAATTGATGGAGCTTCTGGAGTGGTGGCGAAGCTATTATCATTTCGCCTAGCCCCATGAGAGCCTGGCCGTGGAGCTTTCCATACCAGTCCCGCGCAAGGGAAAACAGATTCCCGGAAAGTACCGGAAGCGGACTCCGGCACAGGCGGCTGGAACGATATGTTTTCGAGTTGTTACCCACAGATAATGGCGGCATCCGCACGTGCATCTGCATGGCGGTCCCGCCCCTGTGCGCTGCTACCTGCCTGAGCTGATTGATCTGATCTGGCATCGGAAGATCAATTCTGGCAAGGTTTTCGACCTGACCTTGCCCCTGGAGCAGGTGGCAGAGGGTTACCAGGCAATGGATGAACAGCATGCAATTAAGGCACTGCGCTTCCATGAGGCGTGAACATCGCCTTGCGTGAATGACAATTCATTGAATTGTATCGAAGGAGAAACGGCTCATGGCACTGCTTCAGGTAAACTTTAACTCGGCGACCATGCACCGAAAGGTTCCGATGCAGGTGATACTCCCCTCAGACCCTGTGACCAGTAGGTCGGGGCTATTTAGAACCCTCTGCCTGCTCCACTGATGAACCGGGGCGCAATGTGATTGGTGAGGATGCCTGCTTTGGAGATATCCGAGCTGCAGCCCTGAGGGATAAAAACCCTCGCGTGGCAGCGGTAGCGATGTTTGAACGAAAGAGAGCCATGAGGGAACCCATGTTTCCCGAGGTGTACATCGCTGCGGAACAGAGGATTATCTTTTGAAGGCAAACCGGATATTTGATGACTTTCTGAAGGCAAACGGAGTCGACGTGAAATATGAAGAAAGCCCGGGAGCGCATGATTGGGATTTCTGGGACACATACATTCAGAGAGTGCTTGAAGGGCTTCCAATCAATAAAGACTCCTGATAATCAGTAACGCGTACTTGAAGCGCCGAGCGTTGGTTGCAAGGCCTATAACGCCGGTTTATTCAACGTGCTGTCGTTTTGATCCCAAAATCCGTGCATAAGTAAAGAATCAATGAGAATTTCAACGACTTCGATTTTGCGCTTAGCTCGCAGCATTTTGTTTCCCCACCGCATCGTGGGACACCGGTATAATTGACAAAGCTTTTACCCATACTACCCAAAACAACACTTCTAAAAGGAGCCAAACAATGTCCATAATATACAAACGATTAGGTAAACATGGTGTGCTGGTCAGCAACCTGTGTCTGGGAACAATGAACTTTGGCTGGCAAACCAGCGAAGAAGATAGCTTCAAGATCATGGATCGTGCGCTCGAACTGGGTATTAACTTCTTTGACACCGCCGATGTGTACGGCTGGAGCGTGGAACACGGTCATACCGAAGAAATCATCGGGCGCTGGTTTGCCCAAGGGGGCGGGAGGCGCGATGCCACCGTGTTGGGTACAAAAGTTTATAACCCGGTTTCACGCAAAGCCAACCTGAAAGAAGTGAACAGCGATGGGACCAGTCTTTCAGCCTACAAGATCCGCAAACACTGCGAAGGCAGCCTGAAGCGCCTGCAAACTGACTGGATTGATCTGTACCAGATGCATCACATTGACCGCGACTGCCCCTGGGATGAAACCTGGCAGGCTTTCGACAGCCTGGTTGATCAAGGGAAGGTGGTCTATGTGGGCTCCAGCAATTTCGCCGGGTGGGATATTGCCACTGCCTGCCAGGAAGCTTCCAAACGCGGGATGATGGGGTTGGTCAGCGAACAAAGCATATACCATCTCAACAACCGCATGATCGAGCTGGAAGTGATTCCCGCCTGCCGTCATTATGGTCTGGGTCTGATTCCGTGGAGTCCACTGGGTGGCGGCTTGCTGGGCGGCGCGCTGGAAAAAATGCAAACTGGGCGGCGCATGGGCGAGAATTTTGAAAAAGATGTGGCCCAAAACCGAGACAAGTTGGAGAAATACGAAGCGCTCTGCCGCAAATTGGGTTATCCCCCGGGCGAAGTGGCGCTGGCTTGGCTCTTGCACAACCCGGCAGTCACCGCTCCAATCATTGGCCCGCGCACCGTGGAGCAGCTTGATAGCGCTATTCGGGCAACAGAGATTAAACTGGAAGCCGATGTGCTGCAAAAGTTGGATGAGATTTTTCCCGGCCCCGGCGGGGAAGCCCCTAAGGCGTATGCCTGGTAATAAAGACAGATTAACCAAATAACCGCCTGCCATATTCAGCAGGCGGTTCTAATATTAAGCTGGTCTGGTCTTCTTGGTGGCGCGACATGTATACGGCAACCAGCGAATAAACTCGATGCTTAGGGTTGCGCTTTCTGCTAACCAGAGGATCTTTCGTTTCCGAATTAGATATAGTTGTTTGAATCACAACACCTTCTGGAATTGTTCCAGAAGGTGTCAAGGAATTTGGATCGAGTTTGTCAGTAATCGGGATTACTGGATTTATCCTGGTGTCCTTTTTAGGATACGGGTACAAATCCGGAAAAAGTCGGGGCGAGAGGATTTGAACCTCCGGCCTCTTGGTCTCAAGGACTGAGGTTAGTATTCGGAAATCCCTATTTACTTAGGTTAGGGGAGGGCGGATTTATTTTGTGCTGCTTTGCTTGCCAGGGGTTTCGAACCTGCGTTAAGCA
>JAFGMV010000074.1 GCA_016927315.1 Anaerolineales bacterium
ATCCGTGGGAGGCGTATCTGTGGGTGGTGTATCTGTAGGTTCCTCGGTACAGATTGGATCAACCTCACCTTGGGCAGCACGGCAGTTGGCGTGCAGGCTGCCATTGATTGGGTTGCCGCGTCCATGGTCGCCCTGGCCGCAGGGAAGCTGTCCTTCTTGCAGGCAGGGATCCTCTTCGGTGCTGTCCTTTACATGGCGCACGTCGTCATATACATCATCTTGTTTTTGGCTATTGCCTGTGTTGCCGCCGGAATTACCGTCACCCTTGTCTTTATCATTATTATTTCCGCCGGAGTCGCCGCCGCCGGAGTTGCCGCCGCCCTTATCTTTATCTTTATCTCCGCCGGAGTTGCCGCCGCCCTTATCTTTATCTTTATCTCCGCCGGAGTTGCCATCACCAGAATTGCCGCCGCCTTTACCTTTACCAGCCCCACCGGGTTGGTCCAGTGCAGGAGCGCAGGCTGCCAAAGCAAGTGACAGGATTATGGTTAAGGCTATAACAATCAGAAAAACTCGTTGCCAATCAGTGTGTTTCTCGCTTCTTCCTTTCATCGTATTCTCCTTTCTGAGAATTAGATAGTTTAAATCATCTGGGAATAGGGTTAATTTTCAGGATGAACTTCTTGTGAATGATGGGTATATACCTCAAGACTTGGGACGGAACGTCCATAAGATCAGCAGAACCAAACCACCAAAAACGATCAGGACAATTGGTTTCAAAGTCTGTCCGCTTGCAGCAGTTTGGTTGGAGCCGGTGGTATCGAGTAGAGGGACGACCACCAGCAGCAGCAAAACCAGTGCGGCCATAGAAATGGCTATTCCCAGGCGCTGGCGCCGGCGTTGAGATTGCCATTTCTCTTGTCGCCCCCAAAAGGTCCGGAGTCTATTCAGAGCACTTGTTTGTGGAATTGTTTGTTGACTTTTTACTTTAACCATGAAATCTATCTGCATCCTTTTGGCGGTTGTATCCGACAGCGTGTTTTCATGGAATGCACTTTTCATGCGAATTACGGTATTCTGCAGTTCTTGCAGTTCTGGGTTATTACTTTGCGTTTCTGGCGCGTTATCAGCCAGAACTTGATCCGTAAATACGGCCAGTTGTTCGTCCAGGCTGTTATTTTTCTTCATTTCTTTTTTATTCATCATCTAGTCCAGGTTTTTTCGTAGTGCAGTGATTGCCCGGCGAAATAAGGACTTGGCTGCTTCGGGATTGAGTTCCATTGCTTCTGCGATCTGTTCAAACTTGAGGCCTTCGGCAAACCTTAAAAGGATGACTTCCCGGTACCGATCTTGCAGTTGACTGAGACCATGGCGTAGTGCAATCTTTTCTTCAATTGATGCTGATGATCGATTACTGTTCGATATGAGATTTTCAGCACTTTCCAATGAGACTTGTAATTTTTCCTGCTTGCGAGATCTTTTTCGGTAATACTCAGCGATTCTTCGGTTTGTTAAAGTTCGCAACCAGGTGGTGAAGAGAGCATCTCCTCGAAAGCTGTGTACAGATTTCAATACAGCGATAAACACTTCTTGTGTAATGTCTTCAACGTCCTGTTCAGGGATGACGTATCTAACACGGTTATAGACAGCTGGCAAATGACGTTCATACAGGTTGGCAATAGCGTTTTGGTCACCTTGCTTGGCTCTCTTAACTAAGGTTGCGTCGTCGCTGGGTTGTGTTTTTGTCATGTTGATTGAGAGTTCTGATTAGTATGTTGTCAAAAGGATTAGAAATGGGTCGGGCTTTTCAGAATTGTAAGCTTTGAATTCATTTTGCAATCATTATAACTAAAAAATACTATATCATATAATCAGTATCTACAATAATTGCAAGCAGTTGACAAAGTGAATAGTACTATTGTCTCAGGCGCATTCAAATTATTCTGATCGACTATAGTGGTAATGCGAGTTGCCACATTCGAATATGATCCAAAAAGTATCTTGGATTCAATTTTAAGAAGTTGCTTTAAGGAAGGTCGTGTAATCCCCTTTTATTTAGATTCGGATGTTCCATACGGATAAACCGACAAAACACCAAATCAAGTTGGAGAGAAAATATGTCAAAAATTGTTGCAATTCATTCATTCCGTGGAGGCACGGGAAAATCAAACTCAACCGCTAACCTGGCCTCTTTGTTAGCCGTAAATGGAGCGCGGGTTGGTGTTGTGGATACAGATATTCAATCTCCCGGGATACATATTTTGTTTAATCTGGATGAATCAGAGATAAGTCACTCCTTGAATGATTATTTGTGGGGGAAGTGTGGGATCAAAGATGCCGCCCATGATGTGACTGGTCGTCTGGCGGCTGATGTTAAGGGACAGATATTTTTGATCCCTTCCAGTATCAAAGCCGGAGAAATTGCCAGGGTTCTGCGGGAAGGTTATGATGTTGGCCTGCTTAATGATGGTTTTCGGGATATCGTCAGTGAAATGAAGCTGGATTACCTGATGATTGATACGCACCCGGGCTTGAATGAAGAAACGCTGCTGTCGATAGCGATTTCGGATGCGTTGGTGATTATCATGCGTCCAGACCAGCAGGATTACCAGGGTACGGCAGTCACAGTGGATGTGGCTCGTAAACTGGATGTTCCCAACCTGATGCTGGTGGTCAATAAAGCTCCGGCTGCATTCGATGCTGAAGATATTCGTGCCCGTGTTGAACAATCTTACAACTGCAAAGTAGCGGCCATCCTGCCGCATTCGGATGAAATGATGGCCCTGGCCAGTTCGGGTATTTTCTCCCTGCAATTCCCCGATCATGCCATCACAAAGGGTTACAGAGATATTGTTGCTCAACTGAGCGCCTGATCGATACCAGGAAAACAAAGAGCCGGGGTTGATAACCCCGGTTAATACTTTCGTTTTTGGCTTATTCCAGAAATATAAACTATGCAAAAATTATTTTATCGAATGTTACACTTGCAGCCGGGAGAAGGCGGGTTGGTATTTGCTCTCGGATTTTTGCTATTCGGGAATTCTCTTGCCCGACAGGTTTCAAATATTGTTTCATTGAGCGGTTTTTTGAATAGTGGTGGAGTCAACCAGATGTTGTTGGTTCTACTGATTGATTACACGATTGTACTGCTTGTCGCCATGTTGCAAAGCCTGATCGTGGATCGGTTTAACCGTGTCCAACTGATCGCGGCTATCAGTCTGGCTTTCGCAGTTGTGTTTGTTTTCCTGCGGTTGATGTTTGCTTTTGGTGCCCCGGAATGGTTGAATTATTCGGTCATGTATTTGATTGCTGAACAGCAGTTTGTTCTGTTTCCGATTATCTTTTGGGTTTTGGCCAATGATGTTTACAATTTTTCCCAATCGCAGAGATTGTTTCCGCTGATTGCCAGTTGGAGCTTTATCGGTAAACTGGTTGGCGTTGGGATTGCTGGGATCTCACCAATTGTTTTTGCCAGCCTGGGTATCAGGTCGGAGGAGATCCTGCTATTTAATTCCCTGATCTATGTGATTGCCTTCCTTGTTATTCTTGGAAAACTGCATGATGTGCCCACGCGGACAACAGTTCAACAATCTGAATCGACCCAGGAAACCCTCTCAGAAGGGTGGAAGTTTGTACGAGAAGTACCATCATTCCGTTACTTGATGGTTGCAATCCTGGCGCTGGCATTGGCAGACACAATAATCGAGTTCCGTTTCCTGGTTGTGACTGATGCTATATTTGTTGGCCAGATGGCTTATCAGAACTTCTATAGTTTATATCGGCTGCTGGCTACTTTGCTGGCTTTTGGCGTGCAGACCTTTGTAACCACTCGCTTTATTGAAAACGCACAGTTGAAAAATGTTTTCTTTGTTTTCCCGATTATCATATTGTTGGGTTCAGGAGGGATGATGCTAACAACTGCCCTGGCAATGACTGTCGGAACGATGCTGGGAGTAAAATTGACCCGTGAGACGGTGGATGAAACAGCCCGGAAATCATTCCAATCCCTGGTACCGGAGGAACGTCGCGGCCGTGTCAGTATGTTTATGGACAGTTATTTACCTTCCCTTGGTACGATCCTGGCCTGTCTGATTACAGGTGCTATTGTTCTGGCTGGCGCCTTAATCGGCAGGGATTTATCACTGGTTTATATGAGTATAGCTTTGTTGGGGGGCATCGTAGCCTTTTGGGCGGTATTCAGGCTGCGGAACTCGTATGAAAGCAGCCTGTTGAATTGGCGTCTCAAGCGGCGACAGCGAGCAAAAACAAGTATCCTTGATGAATTAGAATTCTAAGGAAACGTGAATTTCTATAAGAGATAGAGGTGACTTCATGAATGAATCAATCAAGCCTGCAAAGGGTTTGCAGGGTGAACCGACAAGACGCATTATTTTTTTTAGCTTGCGATGGAAGCTGCTGATCGGGTTTACATTGGTTTTCAGCGTTGTCTTTGCTGCGGCTTTTTTGTGGTTTTATCAATTCGCTACTCAACAAGCCTTGAATCGCATTCAGGCAGATCTGCTGGACACATTGAGTGGAGGTACGAAGTCGGTCAGTGTAGATATTCTCATCCCACTGGCTGAAACCGGAGAACCAAACGAACTGGGGCAGATCTGGTTGGAAGTATCAAACGCTGATGAGAATGAGACCCCGGATGCAGAAGCCCTTAAAACGGCTGCACTTGAAAAAAATAATGTGGCATTGCAAGAAGGCTTCTCTGCAGATCCTCGTTACCAGACCTTGATGGATGAATTGGCCGCTATTCATGAAATCGAACCGCGGGCCTGGCCATATGTCTATGTCAAGGCAGAAGGCGAGCGCCGGATTACCTACATAGCTGATCTGTGGGCTCGTTATGAACCTTCAAAAGCCGTGCCTTTTGGGTTTACCAGAATCAGTAACAGTTCTTACAAAGGTTTGAATAAGCGGATTATTCGTCTGGATGATAATGATCGCTTTACCCCTTATAAGGATGAGTGGGGGCAATGGGTATCAGCCTATATGCCGATCCTGGATGAGAATGGTGAAAGTGTCGGTGCGATGGGAATTGACTTTGAAGCGGATTATGTTCGTGAAGTTCAGGAAGCCATTCAGGATCGGGTGGCGATGGCTTTTATCATTACCTATCTGGCTTTGTTCATTTTGGTTTTCTTCATCTCACGTACCCTTACAAACCCAATTTCCGAATTGACTGAAGCTGCAGAGCGATTGGGCGAAGGGGATTATGAACAGGATCTTTCAAAACTGGGCAGTTCCGGTTTCCTGAATGATGAGATTGATACCCTGGCCAGAGTTTTTGCAATCATGACCAGCAAAGTATACCGACGTGAACAGAATTTGCGTAAACAGGTTAAAGAACTTCAGATCGAGATCGACCAGACAAAACGCAAAAAGCAGGTTGATGAAATTGCAGATACAGATTTCTTCAAGGATCTGCAATCAAAAGCCCGAAACATGCGAGATCGAAACGAAAAAGAGTAATAGCAAATTTGAGCGCCGAAACAACCATCTTTCGTTGCCATGAAGCGAGCAGGGCAAAGGCGCCTGTGGTAGCTGTTTATAATAATCTTGAAGCGTTCTATCCTTTCTTATGTAAGGGAGAGGATGGAACGCTTTTTGAAAAACGTAAATATCGTGGAGATCGAGGACTGTTCTGGTTGGGAAAGGATAAACTTCTCTTCGCAACCACCCCCGTCCCTCCGGGCATTGAACTGTGGAAATTATGGGGCTATGAAGGTACTGAGATCATTGCTCCTCAACAGGCAACCCATCAGCTGAGTTTGGATATTCTACGAGAACCGGCTTTGGTTCAGCGTATCCTTGATTATTCCGGAGAAGAGCAGGCTGTTCAGTTAGTTCCTTATGCAACCACCAGTGAGTTTTTGGAGCTAACAGAAAAACTCCGTTCAGAATATGGATTGACTGTTTACTTGCCGGAGAGTCCTTGTAAGGAGGATCTCTGGCTGCGTGATTATATTGACAAAAAGACAGGATTTCGTACGCTGGTCTCGCAGTGGGTTTGTGACAACAACCTGTTTCCATTTGGACTGGTCAGCCATTGTTTGGATGAAGCAGCAGATGCTGTACTGTGGTTTCTTGAGCAGGGGCGTTCCTGTGTAGTCAAAGCAGATAGTGGAGAGAGTGGTATCGGACACTTGGTTTTCAATCGAAAGCAGGTTTCTCGTCAGGATGTGTTGAAGGAATTGGTAACAGATCCGTTTCTCCAGGGGGATGTGCTGATCGTGGAAGAACATATTCAGAGTTCGAAGATGATTTCTCCTTCTCTGGAGTTGTTTGTGCCGCCTCTGGGAGAGGGCTTGCCTGAAATCACGTATCTCTCAAATCAGCTTTTTGAAAAATTTGGCCGCTTTGCAGGTGTTCTGGTCAGTAAATCCATTTTGAAAGAGTCGTGGTATCCGCGTCTTGCTGAATATGGTATGCGAATTGCTGCCCAGATGCAAGAGATGGGGTATATCGGGTTTTTCGACCTGGATACAATAGTTGATGACGATGGACGCCTATATTTACTGGAGATTAATGCCCGCAGAACTGGTGGGACTTATGTTCACGAATTCGCCCTTCAAACCTTTGGCGCTGACTATATCAACCATGTAGTTTTACTATGTAACAATGCCATCGAATGCCCGGGAGTAACAGACACTGGAACTTTACTAGAAATCATCGGTGATCTTCGTTTGGTGGTGGGGAATAGTTCGCGTGGGCTGGTAGTTACTGTTACATCTACACTGCCAAATGAAGAATTTGGTTGTATTTTTATTGCCCCTACTGAAGATGAAGTCTTGGCGCTCAAAGAAGAATTGCTGGATAGGATAAACGCTTTTGGCGTCTACCCTGATCACAGGTAAAGAATTCTATCCAGGTCTGTACAAGGAATAAAAACTGCTCCCACTAAGGGAGCAAGGGAAGATGTTACGACCTTTAACAATTTCTTTAACCGACTAATATAAAAAAGGAAGAACTTTTTTACATATATGTAGCGGAGAACCTTATGACCAAGGTGATCGCATTCCATTCTTTCCACAGTGGAACCGGCACTTCAAATATTCTGACAAGTACTGCAGCGTTATTGGCCAAGCGCGGGCTGCGTGTTGGGATTTTAGACACTGATTTACAGTCGCCATCTGCTTATGTGTTTTTTGGGTTGGAAAATGGTTGGGCGAAGGGTACACTCAATGATTATCTGTGGGGAGATATTCCTGTTGAGAATGTCATTTGTGATGTCACAGAGAAGGCTGGTGAAGAAATATCCGGGAAAATACTTTTGTGCCCGGCCAGCCCTGAAGTTGCCAAAGTTATGCGTATCCTACGCGAAGGATACGATATTTCCAAATTGACAAAATGTTTTTCAGAGTTCTCCAAAGCTTATGACCTGGATTACCTGGTGGTTGATACAGCTTCCGGTCTCAGTGAGGAGACGCTTCTGGCACTGGCTGTATCTGATGCAGTGGTAGTTGTTTTGCGGTTGGATCACCAAGATTACCTGGGGACTGCGATTACCATCGATCTGATCCGTGATATGGCCAACGCAGAGTTAATTTTCATTGTGAACGACATTTCGTCTTTATACTCACCAGAAGACGTTAATCGTCAGGTATCACAGGTATATGGTTTAGAGCCTTTTATTATCATCCCGCACACGGAAGAGATGCTGACCCTTGCTAGCAGTGGTATCTTTTCGATCAGGTATCCTGAACACATGGTTACTGGACTTATCCGGTTTCTGGCGGAGAAATTGTCCGGATTATAGTGGGTACACTTTAGAATTCATAAAATATAGCTGGAATTCAAATAATATGCCATAATAATTGAAATCCCCCACCTTGGGGATTGCGTTTCAACTATAATCAGGTAAACTTTTATCGGAATATTATTCCGAATTATGTTTTGAAAGAGGAAGATTAAAAGAAGGAGAAAACATGAAAAGACTAACGGTCCTGTTTACCTTATTTGCAATATCATCCATGGTATTGATGGCATGTGCGAAGCCTGCAGATCAACCTGCTACTGCGGCGCCGGCTACCGAAGCGCCTGCTGCTGAAGCCCCGGCGACGGAAGCCCCGGCGACGGAAGCGCCTGCTACCGAGGCCCCGGCGGCGGAAGCCCCGGCGACGGAAGCCCCGGCTGCCATTCAGCATACCGATGTCCCTGGTGGACTTCCGGATGAACCCGGCAAATTTATGTATGATCACCACATTAATACCGCCCGGGGTTCTATCGAAGGTGATCGCTTCTCACATAATAAGTTTGAACGGCCATACAACAATGACAACCTTCACTTCCCGGCCCTCGACATTTCCGAGGTCAGGTACTTCAATGGAGATCCAATGTGGTTCTTTGCTGTAATTACCTTTATCGGGCCGGATGAAAATGGCGTGTTCCCGGGCAAATATGCACTGGAGTTGGATACGGAGTTGTTAGGGTTCGGCAACTGGTTTATTATCGCTGACAGCCCTGCTTCGGCCGAATGGTCAACCGATGGCGTCCAGGTCTGGTATGATTCCAACAGCGATGTTGGTGGGGCTGAGCCATTGTATACCGACAATGCTGGCATGAACGGGGATGGTTATGAAACCCTGATCTTCGATAATGGCGTGGGTGATGATCCTGATACAGCCTGGGCACGAGTTTCCCCAGATTATCCGAACAGCGTTGAAATCGTCTTTAAAAAGTCAATGCTTGCTGATCCCAAGTTCATGATTGGCGTCTGGGCAGGCACAGATGATCTGGATCCGGCAATGTTCGATCTTAGTGATCACTACACTCATGCACAAGCCGGTGCATTGAATCCGGAATATACCGATTTCTATCCTATCAAAGAACTCACCGAACTGGATAATACCTGCCGCCAGCCGATCGGGTTTGAACCGACTGAAACATTAAAGATACTTCTTTGCCCCTAATGGTTTCTGGTCGGGGGAATAACAAGTAATTAAAAACTGAATTGGCAAAGAGCCTTTGTTGTCTCAACAAAGGCTCTTTGAAATTTCTGCAGACCGGTTTCCAATACCCTGATCCCTGGAACGTATTGAATCTCTGGCAGAGAAAGGTGGATGAACGCTTCCCCCGTTTTGTGGGTTCAAATACTGTTTGGGATACGCTATAATTTGTCATATGGAAGACCGAAGCCAATATCAGCACCTGGAAGATTTGCGCAGGCAGGTCAATTTTCATAATTACCGCTACCACGTATTGGATTCACCGGTTATCAGTGATTATGAATATGACCGGTTGCTTGGTGAGATCAGGCAGATTGAAACCGGGCATCCCGATTGGATTACGCCGGATTCGCCTACCCAGCGTACAGGCGCAGCCCCACTGGAAAGATTTGAAAAGATCACCCATCCGGCGCCAATCCTCAGCCTGGCAAATGCGTTTGGCTCGCAGGAAACCCGTTCCTGGTTCGAACGCATTCGCAAACTTGACCCGCGAGTGGATTCTGCCCGCTTTGTTGTGGAGCCAAAGATTGATGGTTTGAGCGTCATCCTGCATTATCGCGACGGTGTGTTTGTACAGGGAGCTACGCGGGGTGATGGAGAAGTAGGCGAAGATATTACTGCTAATTTGCGGACAGTCAAGGCAATTCCGCTGAAAATCCCGGTTGGACAGGGACTTGGCAAGCAAGATGCGGTCCAGCCGGATAAGTTTGGTTTAGATATCCCGGGTTACCTGGTTGTGCGGGGTGAAGTCTTCATTACGCATGCCGATTTTGAAAAACTTAACCAGGAACTGGAAGAAGCCGGAAAGAAAACATACCTCAATCCGCGCAATACAGCTGCTGGTTCCTTACGGCAGCTGGATCCCAACCTGACCGCTTCACGTCCGTTGGCGCTGCTGGTATATCAAATTGTTTTTAGTGAAGATGGGCAGGTACCCACCAGTCAATGGGAGGCGCTGGAATACCTGAAGTCTCTGGGCTTTCCGGTTGCGGATATTTCCCGTCAATTCGATAACGTAGACGAAATGATAGCTTATACCGAGTCATGGAAGGTAGGAAGGGATTCCCTTCCCTATGAAGCTGATGGCATGGTGATCAAACTGGATGACCTGACTTTGTCTGCAGATTTGGGTTTTGTCGGGAAGGATCCGCGCGGTGCGGTCGCCTATAAATTTCCGGCACAAGAAGTTACTACGAAGTTGATCGATATCGGCGTCAACGTTGGACGTACAGGTGTGCTGACCCCCTATGCTGTTTTGGATGCAGTTGAAATTGGCGGGGTGATTGTTGAGCGGGCAACACTACACAACTTCGATTTTATCGCTGATAAAGATATTCGTATTGGTGACCGGGTACTGGTCAAGCGAGCCGGGGAAGTGATCCCCTATGTTATTGGCCCGATTACAGATTTACGAACCGGTTCGGAAAAAGTTTACTCGCCACCCGAAAGCTGCCCGGCCTGCGGTCAGCCGGTTGAACATTTGGAAGGGGAAGTAGCCTGGTATTGTGTCAATGCTGCCTGTCCCGAACAATTGGTCCGTAATGTGGAGCATTTTGTTTCACGCGGTGCGATGGATATTGTCGGCCTGGGTATAAAGATTGTTGAGCAATTGATCGAGGCAGGAAAGGTCAGCGATGTTGCTGATCTATATTCTCTGACGCGTGCAGATATCCTGGATTCAGTTACCAAGAAAGACCGCAAAAGCAACAAAGAGCCGCCCGGAAAGATAGCCGACAATTTATTGGAAGCCATTGAGGCCTCGAAGCAGCAGTCACTGCGCCGATTGCTGTCCGCGTTGGGAATACGGGGCGTGGGAGAGGGTATGGCTGGAGATCTTGCCCGGAATTACCCAGATCTTGAGGCGCTCTCCCGGGCGACTGCCGAAGATTTACAGGAGATCGATGGGGTAGGGCCTAATATTGCAGAAGCAATCGTTAACTGGTTCGCCAGGCCAGCCAACCAACAGGTGTTGGCGAAGCTTCAGGCTGCGGGTGTCTGGCCGCAGGCAGATAGTGAGACTGCGCCAGCAGCATCAGGATCCCTGGCCGGTCTGAAATTTGTTGTCACCGGAACTCTGCCTGCCTTTACCCGCAGCGGTATTAAAGAATTTATCGAGTCGCATGGCGGTCAGGTGGTTGACAGTATCAGCAAAAAGACCAGCTACCTGGTCCTGGGAGAAAACCCCGGTTCTAAAGTAAAGAGGGCACAGGAATTGGGAATTCCGGTGATCGATGAAGACGCTCTCAGGAAAATTATAGATAATTCGTAAAAAGGTGTTTCTCTGTCTTGACGTCGGTCAGGTCTGCTGATATAGTTGCGAGCAATATGCAGTCGATCATTCGCTTTTCTACTGATACCAATACCAACAATACCCGACTTTTGTAGCGGGACTTTGGTGTTGATGTGAAGTAATCGACTGGTCAAGAGAGTACCGAAGCCCCGCTGGAAAGCGGGGCTTATTTATAAGCCATGACCTAATCGCGCCAAAAGGAGAGAATGAGATGTTTGATCAATTAGAAATGGCTCCACCGGATGCAATTCTTGGATTGATAGAAGCATTCAAGAAGGATACCAATCCGGATAAGGTAAACCTGAGCGTTGGTGTTTACCAGGATAAAAACGGCAACACACCTGTTTTCCAGTCGGTAAAAAAGGCTGAACAATTCATTCTGAGTGAAGAGATAACCAAGAATTATTTCCCGATCGAAGGTTCTCCGGAATATGCCAGGGTTGTTCAGGAACTTATCCTGGGGAAAGATCATGAATTTAATGCGCAACGGCGAGCTGTAACTGTACATACCCCAGGTGGGACGGGTGGATTGCGTGTAGGAGCCGAGTTGATTAAGTATATCCGCCCGGAGGCGAAAATCTGGGTCAGCCAACCAACCTGGCCGAACCATGCGAATGTTTTCCGTGCAGTTGGATTGGAAATGGAGAGTTACCCGTATTTTGATGCCGTAACATGCGCCCTGGATTTCGATGCCATGTTGTCTGCCTTTCAGCAAATACCACCCCACAATGTTGTTTTGCTGCACGGCTGCTGCCATAATCCCACGGGTGTTGATCCTGCGCCCAAGCAGTGGGCCCAGATCGGTCAAGTGCTTGCAGAACGAAACCTGCTGCCCTTCCTGGATTTTGCATACCAGGGATTGGCCAAAGGCCTTGAAGAAGATGCGCAGGGAGTCAGGATTTTATTGGAAAACAGTTCAGAGGCGCTGGTTGTCAATTCATTCTCTAAAAATTTTGGGCTGTATAATGAACGTGTTGGCGGCTTGACCCTGGTAGCCGGTTCTTTGCAATCGGCAGAAGCTGCTCTCAGCCAGGTAAAGTCTATTGTGCGTCGAAATTACTCCAATCCACCTGCTCATGGCGCCAAGGTCGTGACCACTATCCTGCAATCTCCCGAACTGAAGATCGAATGGGAAGGAGAAGTGGCTGAAATGCGGTCTCGTATTCAAAAAATGCGTGAACAATTCGTTAAGCAGATGGCTGCCCTGGGTGTTAAAAAGGATTTCTCTTTCATCCAGCGCCAGACTGGAATGTTTTCTTTTACCGGCCTTTCGGAAGAACAGGTCCAAAACCTGCGGGACAGATATTCGATTTACATAGTAAAAACCGGTGGTCGTATCAATGTGGCTGGTATGACTGAAAAGAATTTACCCATCCTGTGTAAGGCGTTGGCTGAGGTGCTCAGTGAATAACTCAACTGGAAATTTATTTGCGTGACAGGAGAAAACCCTGTTCCATAAATTTCTGTGTCGGTAATAAACTAATCTTCGACATAGGGATGATCTTGGAAAATATTGTACGAAGGTACAATATCTTCCCTGCCCAAAAGCCCAATAGGCAGGAAAACGAAAGTTGTATATACTGAGAACAACAGTAGAAAACGCCCTCAACCAGGAGTATTTAATTATGAGATTTAATAAATGGTTTCTATGCTTTAGCTTACCAGTACTATTTTTATTTGGGTGCAGCGCTGCTTCTGACGAGCTTGAAGTCGAAACCAATGAGCCAGTACCGGTAATACCTGCTGTCAGAAGTATTGTTGCCGAAGGTCGACTGGAGCCGGTGCAGTACGCCGAACTGGCTTTCAATGTCGGGGGAGTAGTGGGGCAGGTATATGCAGCAGAAGGGGACCCCGTAGAGGCCGGGCAGGTGCTGGCGCGCCTGGAGAAG